>CALRYD010000026.1:0-62652 GCA_943372305.1 Hydrogenophaga intermedia
ATCAGCAGCACGGCAGCCGGCATCAACGCCAGCAGCCCGACCAAAATCCTGCTAACCGCAGGCGGCGCCGGCATCACCATCAGCGGCGGCAACATCACCCTGGCCGCACCGGGCAACATCACCTTCAAGGCGGGGATGAAGAACTTCACGGGGGCAGCAGTGCGAGCGCGAGTGTGAGTTTGAAGAAACCGGCGGCGCTGGTGTTGTTTAAACCTCCCGTTTACAGCGCCGCGTTGGATGTGCATGACGTGTTCTTTGGCAAGCCGTCCGACAACCTGGAGTTCACTGCCAAATTCGCTGATGGCCGGGTAAATCAAGGAAGAGTTGACACGGCGGGTAAAACACCAAGAGTCGGCACTGAAGTGGCTGGTGAGGTAGAGATGTTGGTGGGGTCAGATGGCACTTGGGCGTTGATCGGGGATGACGGGGATTACCGCCAAAACAATGGCGAGATGCATCATGATGAAGATGAGGATGATGGTGCCGATACAGATCTCGACAATGCTTGATGTTAATTGTTCGCGGGTAAAGTCGGCAGCCAAAGATAAAGAGATATTTCAAGGGATGAATCATGGAAGCAAGCAAAAGCAAAATTCGGCTCCTTCTTGTTGATATATTGGATCAGCCGATAAGAGATCTCAAGGTTGAGATTCGAACGGCTGATAAAGTCTGGCATTCAGCCACAACCAATGCGTAGGGTGTTTTGGAGTTCACTGCGGCCACCGGAAAGGACTTGGTGGTACACGTCGAACACTGGATCAACAAGCAAATGAAGCCGGTGGCCAAGTTCTTTTCAGGACTCGACGATATGGCCATCAAACTGGTTAGCCCAAAGGTCAAAAAGGTGGTCCCACTCAAGCCTAAAGGCGGGCCGGGGGACTATTTGAGGGGAACTTACATAGTAAAGAGCGGCGATACGCTCTCAAAAATTGCGCAGGCCTATGATGTAGGTGTGGATTATCTGGCCCAAGTGAACAAAATCAAGAACAAAGACGCGATTGCGGTAGGGCAAATTTTGAAGGTCCCCCCGGTCAGAAACAGAAGTAAATCGCCGCAGCCACACGCTAAGCCCAGCGGTGCGCCGCCGCACTCTGCAACCGATGCCAAAAGCGCACCTAGAACAGCTAATGGCACCCCAGTGGTGCCTCAAACCAAGAACAATTCAGATGGAAAGCCAGTAACTGTTTTGCCTGCAATGCAGGCTGCTGTGATTTTTCCATTCAAAGTCAAGCCGTTGAATGAAAAAGGTGGGGCGTTCCCTGCAAAACGCTGGAGCGATGTTCGCCCATTAAACTCGACAACTTTCGGGACAGGTAGAAAAAGCGCGGATGGAAGCCTGAGATTGCATGCGGCTAGAGACCTATGCGCCAAAGACTTCACTGAGGTCTTTGCAATTGCACCCGGTAAAGTGCTACGGGTTGCACCGTTTTATATGAAGACAGATCAAGTTAGCGTGCGACACGAATCCACTGATGGAAGAAAATTTATTGTTCGCTACGGAGAACTCGACCCAGCATCGATCAAAGTTTAAAGGGGTGATGACTTGACGCAAGGGCAACTGATTGGAAAAACAGGAATTCTCATCAAGGCAAACGGCCAGAAACTTATCGTGACAGAAGGAAAGAACGTTTCTATGCTGCACTTCGAGTTGTTCAGTGGAAAAGCAGGGATCGACAATGCCGATAACTTGAGTGCCTCAACAGGCGAATATAGAAGACGGTCAGATTTGATCGACCCTTTGGCGATCTTGCAAGAAGGCTATATCAACACTTTTATAGAGGGTGCTCCTACTATTGCGGTTGCCGCAGGAGGTCGCAAATCCATTGCCGGGATGCATCTTTCTCAGCGCGGTGAAGCCTTCATTAAAGACTATGAAAAATTGCGACTCGACTATTACGAAGACCACCTTGGCTATTGCACGGTGGGATGGGGATATTTGACGGGCGGGAAGACTTCTTGTGCAAGCCAAGGGATAAAAAAGGGCTCTTTGGTTTCGTTGAAGGAGGCGCAGCGCCTTTTTGATGAAGATAAAGATGAGCATGTAGAATATGTGAGGGATGCAATATCTGCCCCTTTGTTTCAGCATGAATTTGATGCCCTTTGCTCGCTAGCATTCAACATAGGACGGATTGAAAAGAAAGCGCCGAGCCTCTGCGCTAAAATTAATGCTGGAGAATACCAAGAGGCTGCAGTTGAGTTTTTGGATATCACCAATGGCGGCACTTCTGGCCTGGTGAAACATCGAATGCAAGAAAATGCAATGTTTTTGCGAGCCGAATATGATTCGACTCATTGATTGGATGTTTTATGAATTCTAGAAAATATTCATTCGTTTTACTGATCGCGTGTTTGACATTGGCGGCATGTGAAAGCGGGCAGGCTGAGACTTATTGGTTGGAAAGAATAGAGTCACCGTTTAAGGTTGGAAAAGACGTACGACATCCTTACGTCGCAGATCCTCGGGATGCTGGGTATCTTACTTCTATAACTATTAAAGACGGTGAGTTATTGATGAATGGCGACGACGGCTGTAATGCCAAAGTTGACTATGCTCGTCAATTTTATGTTAGTCGTGCTCTGGCGGATACTATAGATGAGGCTGGGGGTCGTGGCAAATTCGATGAGTTTCTTGTGCGAAAGCTGAAGACGAAAACATCTAATTGGGATCAAAGAGTAGTCGTAAAAAAGTCTGATCGAAATATTGAATCTGAGGTCTGTCAGTTGATAATGAACACGTCAGTATTTAAAGGGAAGAAAGAGGTTGTTCTTTGGGATACAAGATACTTCTATAAATTCGAGCTCGGCGAAGATTTCGACAAAGCCTTTAAGCCAAAGTGATTTAAGGGGGGTTACCACCCACTTCACCCTGAGCGAACACCTGGTGTTGGACGGCAGCAGCACCGAGCGCGACCAGTTCGTCATCTTGCGTGCGCAGCACAGTGCGCGCAACAACCTGCGGGCCGATCACAAAGCACAAGTGCTGAGCCTGCGCGGGCAACTAGCGCAGACAACCTGGGCGTCCAGGTCGCCCCCAGCCCCCACGAGACCGACACCAGCCCGCTCTACCAGTGCGAACTGCAGACCCAGGCACTGGCGCAGCCAGTGCGCGTGGTCAACGTTCAATCCAACGGTTTGCCGGATACCCGTTTGAATCCGCGCCCCAACCTCACCGGCGTGCAGCCCGCGCTGGTGGTCGGCACTGACCGGCCCCCTGCAGCCATGCCAGTCGGAACTTCAAAAGCATGTGGACAAAAAGTGAAAGCCCCGGCCAGACGCAACGTCTCGCCGGGGCTTGTTTCGTTTTGGGCGTCGTGACCGCTTCAGCGCGGCGCCAGCCGGATCGCGCCGTCCAGGCGGATCACCTCACCATTGAGCATGTCGTTCTCGAAGATGTGCTTGGCCAGCTTGGCGTAGTCCTGCGGCGTGCCCAGCCGGCTGGGAAAGGGCACGCCAGCGGCCAGTGCGTCCTGCACTTCCTGGGGCATGCCGAAGAGCATGGGCGTGCCGAAGATGCCGGGAGCGATGGTCATGTTGCGGATGCCGTTGCGTGCCAGGTCGCGTGCGATGGGCAAGGTCATGCCGACCACGCCGCCCTTGGAAGCAGCGTAGGCCGCCTGGCCGATCTGGCCGTCGTACGCGGCGACGCTGGCGGTGCTGATCAGCACGCCGCGCTCACCCGTGGCCTCGGGTTCGTTCTTGCACATGGCTTCCGAGGCCAGGCGGATCATATTGAAACTGCCCACCAGGTTGACCATGATGGTCTTTGTGTAGACGGCCAGCGAGTGCGCGCCGTTCTTGCCCACGGTCTTCTCGGCCGGTGCGATGCCGGCGCAGTTGACCAGGCCCATGAGCTTGCCCATGGACACGGCCTTGGCGACCACGGCCTGGCCGTCGGCTTCATTGCTGACGTCGCACTTGACGAAGGCGCCACCGATCTCCTGGGCGACGGCTTCGCCCTTTTCGGCCTGCATGTCGGCGATGACGACTGTGCCGCCGTTGGCCGCCAGCATGCGTGCGGTGCCTTCGCCCAGGCCCGATGCGCCGCCGGTGACGATGAATACTTTGCCTGCGATGTCCATGTGTTGCTCCTCGTGAAGTGGTGAGTTGACGTTGACGTAAACGTCAATTATGGCCCGTGGCCTGCGGGATTGACCAGTGCCGCCGTCACGGTGTTTTCACGGGGCTGTCACACAGGCAGCCTAGGCTGGCGGTTTTGACTCCGGTGTACCCCATGTTTGACCAGACCGACCTGCACAGCCGCATCCTGACCGACCTGATGGACGGCTACGACGAAGAACTGGAGATGGAGATCGAGGATCGCGATGTCGATGATCTGGTCGGCGACATCAGCCCCGAAGAGCTGCTGCAGCAAAAGGAAAGCCGGCGCGTTTACTTCCGCGAGCTGTTCCGGCTGCAGGCCGAATTGGTGAAGCTGCAGGAATGGGTGCAGGCCACCGGACACAAGGTGGTGATCCTGTTTGAAGGTCGCGACGCGGCTGGCAAAGGGGGCGCCATCAAGCGCATCACCCAGCGCCTGAACCCGCGGGTGTGCCGAGTGGTGGCGCTGCCCGCGCCCAGCGACCGGGAGCGCACGCAGTGGTACTTCCAGCGCTACGTTCAGCACCTGCCGGCGGCGGGCGAGATCATTCTGTTTGACCGCAGCTGGTACAACCGCGCGGGTGTCGAGCGGGTCATGGGCTTTTGCACCGACGAGCAGTACGAGGCGTTCTTCCGCGACGTGCCCGAGTTCGAGAAGATGATCATGCGGTCGGGTGTGCAGCTCATCAAATACTGGTTCTCGCTGTCGGACCAGGAGCAGGAGATCCGCTTCCTGGGCCGTATCCACGACCCGCTCAAGCAGTGGAAGCTCAGCCCCATGGACCTGGAAAGCCGCCGCCGCTGGGAGCTCTACACCAAGGCCAAGGAAGTGATGCTGGAGCGCACCCACATCCCCGAGTCGCCCTGGTGGGTGGTGCCGGCGGACGACAAGAAAAAAGCGCGCCTGAACTGCATTCACCACCTGCTGTCACAGATGCCGTACCACGAGATCGAGCGGCCGGTGATCGAGTTGCCCGAGCGCATCCGCCACGAAGACTACCGCCGCCACCAGGTGCCTGGCGAGATCTACGTACCGCAGGTGTATTGAACGACAAAGGCCCGCAACAGCGGGCCTTTGTCATCCGGTGATAGAGGTCATTTGAACCCGACGCGGTCCAGCATCTGCTGGACCTTGGTCAGGTTCTTGGCCACCACGCCCAGCGGGATCTGTTCGGCCTTGAACTTGTCGCCACCCATGGCTTTGAGCGCCGGGTTGTCGATCTTCACGCCGTTGGCGGCGGGATATTCGTTGTTGCCGTTGGCGAAGTAGTCCTGGGCAAAGGGGCTGGCCAGGTACTCCATGAAGACGATGGCGTTGTCGCGGTTCTTCGCATGTTTGGCCACAGCAGCCCCAGCGATGTTGACGTGGGTGCCGGTGGTGCCCTGGTTCGGGAAGACCACTTTGATGCGCTCGACCACGGCGCGGTCTTCCGGCTTGGTGGACTTCATCATGCGCGCCAGGTAGTAGGTGTTGGTCAGCGCCACGCCGCATTCGCCCGAGGCCACGGCCTTGATCTGGTCGGTGTCGCCACCCTTGGGGGCGCGCGCCATGTTGGCGACCACGCCCTTGAGCCAAGCTTCACCCTTGGCGTCACCCAGGCGCTCCACCACGGTGGAGAACAGCGACAGGTTGTAAGGGTGGGAGCCCGAGCGGGTGCAGACCATGCCCTTGAGCTTGGGGTCGGCCAGCTGTTCGTAGGTGGCCACATCGGCTGCCTTCACGCGCAGCGGGTCGTACACGACCACACGGGCGCGGGTGGAAAAACCGGTCCAGGTCACGCCGTCTTTGGTGGCATCGGCGCGCAGGTGGGCCGGGATGGCGGCGTCCAGCTTGGCGGACTTGATGGGCTGGAACAGGCCCTGGGCGTCGGCGCTGGCCATGCGGGCTGCGTCCACCAGCAAGATCACGTCGGCCGGTGATGCAGCACCTTCGGCCTTGAGCCGGGCCACGATGCCGGCATCGTCCGCGTCCACGCGGTTGATTTTGATGCCGGTGGTCTTGGTGAAGGTCTCGTACATGACCTCGTCCGTCTGGTAATGACGGGCCGAGTAGAGGTTCAGCACCTTTTCCTGGGCCGAGGCCGTGGAGTGCAGGGAGAGGGCGGCAGCCGCAGTTGCCAGGACAATGGGGAGTTGAGCGAGTTTGCGCATGGATGACGATGTGCAGTGAGCTGGACAAATGCAGGCGGGTGCTTGTGCGGTGCCTGCGAGGACAATCGAAACAATGCTAACACAAACGAGAATGGTTATTAATAAGTTATGGGTCGTGGGTGGCCTGATGCTGTTGCTGGCCGGCTGTTCCAGCGTTCCGACCGCGCCCGAGCCGGTGACCCCGCCTGTGGTGACGACCCCATCCATCCCGGAACCGGCGCGCCGTCTGCCGCGGCTGGGTCTGGCCCTGGGCGGCGGGGCCGCGCGTGGCTTCGCGCATGTCGGAGTGATCCAGGTGCTGGAACAGAACGGGATCCGCCCCGACCTGGTGGTCGGCACCTCGGCTGGCAGCCTGGTGGCGGCCCTGTACGCCAGCGGCATGAACGGGACCGAACTGGAGCGCGCCGCCATGAGCATGGAAGAGGCCACGCTGACCGACTGGACCCTGCCTATCAACGGGCGCGGCGTGCTCAAGGGCGACGCGCTGGCGCGCTATGTGCGGCAGGCGGTGAACGGCCGTGTCATCGAGCAGATGGCGCTGCCCCTGGGCATTCTGGCCACCGACCTGGGCAGCGGGCAGGGCACGCTGTTCCGTCGTGGCGATGCGGCACTCGCGGTACGCGCCTCGAGTGCGGTGCCGGGCGTGTTCACACCGGTGGCCATCGGCGGACGCGAATTCGTGGATGGTGGACTGGTGGCACCCGTGCCGGTGAGCCAGGCGCGTGCCATGGGGGCCGAGGTGGTGCTGGCGGTGGACATCTCCGCCGACCCCGAAGGCAACGATGCCAGCGGCCTGCTCAAGGTCCTGTTGCAGACCACGGCCATCATGGGCCAGAGCATCAACCGGCACGAACTCAAGGGGGCTGAGCTGGTGCTGCGGCCCGCGCTCAGCGGCGTCGGCAGCGCCGACTTCTCGGCCCGCCAGCGCTCCATTGCCGCTGGTCGTGCGGCCATGCTCGCCGCACTGCCCCGCCTCAAGGCCGAGATGGCGAAGTTGCGTCTGGTGGGCGGCTGACGCCCCCTCCGGGTGCAGGGCGCGCATAAAAAAAGCCCCGGCCTTGCGGCAGGGGCTTGAAGGGGTCCGATGAAATCGAATTTCGAAAAGGACCCGAGGAGACAACCAGAAAAAACGGGTTGGAAACCCAGCGCCGCTCTCTCAAGTCAAGCGCCAGTGTCCATGGGTTCGATTGTGTTCGCCTTGATCGATGTCAAAGCGCCGATCAGCAGAACACAACCGGCGCAATTCAGCGCTTCTTGGCGACCGGGGCCTTGGCGGCGCTGACAGCCTGGGCGGTCACGGTGTTGAAGTTGGCTTCGGCCATTTCGGTGGCTTGCTTGACAGCCTTCTGCACCGACTCCATGGCGTTGTTGGCGGCGGAAACGGCGCTCTTCATCACGGCCACGGCGGTTTCGGAACCGGCGGGAGCGTTCTTGGCGGCGTTGTCCACGACGGACATGAACTTCTTCTGTGCGTCGGCGGCTTGCGCTTCAGCGGCCTTGCCGAATTCGGCGCCGGTGCCCGAAGCGATGTCGTACAGGTGGCGGCTGTAGGCCACGGTCTTCTCGGCCAGGGGCTGCATCAGGCTGGCTTGCAGCGTCAGCAGTTCCTGGGCGTCCTTGACGGACAGCAGGGCTTGCGTGCTGTTGGCGGTTTCGCTCAGGGCGGCTTTGGTGGCTTGCACGTTCAGCTCAACCAGCTTTTCCACGCCTTCGAAGGCTTTCTGGGTCAGGCCGAAAAGGGTTTCGATGTTGGCTTTTTGTGCGGCGACGATTTGTTCAGCGGTCAGCATGTATGTACTCCAATAAAAAGGAAGGGTCAGTTGGTCAGTTGAGAGCTGCTCCCGAACACCGCGCTGTCTCGACGCTGTTCTTGTTGTTCGCTTTGCTGCACTGCAACATGGTTGGAATTATAGGGATGCTGCACAGCGGCGCAAGCGGTTTTTGCTGCATCGCAACAATCTAGTTGTAACTTTCTAAAATCCGGTGTGTGTGCTGCGGTTTAAGGGCGTGGTCACAATCGCCGCAATCTTTCTTCCACTGCCCCGTGCACGTTTTCTACGCCACCCAGTTCGTTCTGCCGCTGCCCCCGGGGCACCGGTTCCCCATGGCCAAGTACGGCCGTCTGCGCGATCGCCTGGCCGCCGAATGCCCGTCCGTCCAGCTGGACCAGGCCGAGCCGGCCACCGACGGCGAACTGGCTCTGGTGCACAGTCCGGCCTACATCCAGGCTGTCCAGCAGGGCACCCTGAGTGCCGCCGCTCAGCGCGAGATCGGCTTCCCCTGGAGCCCGGCCATGGCCGAGCGGGCGCGCCGTTCGGTGGGGGCCACCATCCAGGCCTGCCGTGCCACCTTGGGCGGGGAGGGCATGGCCGCCAACATCGCCGGCGGCACGCACCACGCGTACGCCGACAAGGGCAGCGGTTTCTGCGTGTTCAACGACGCCGCCGTGGCCGCACGCCTGATGCAGGCCGAGCATGCCCGACGGCACCGGACGCGCGGGCCACTCAAGGTGGCGATCGTCGATCTGGACGTGCACCAGGGCAACGGCACAGCACGCATCTTCGCCAACGATCCTTCCGTGTTCACCCTCTCGCTGCACGGCGAAAAGAACTTTCCCTTCCGCAAGGAGCCCAGCGACCTGGACGTGGAGTTGCCCGACGGTACGGGGGACACCGCCTATCTGGAGGCGCTGGAGCGCGCGCTCGAAGAGCTGGAGCGTCGCTTCGAGCCTGGGCTGGTGATCTACCTGGCCGGTGCCGACCCGCACGAGGGCGACCGGCTGGGGCGCCTGAAGCTCACCTTCGACGGACTGGAAGCGCGCGATCGCCGGGTCATGGACTGGGCCTGGCAGCGCCGGCTGCCGCTGGTGTTCGTCATGGCTGGCGGCTACGGCACCGACATGGAAGCCACGGTGCAGGTGCAGATGAACACCTACCGCGTGGCGCTGGAATACCACGCCCGGTGGACCGCGATAACGCGCGGCAGTGAACGCACGGCGGCGACAGCCGCCTGACCGCGGCGCAGGCAGAATCGGGCGCCATGAACGCTCCTGCCGCCCCGTCCTCCCGACCCCAGGCCCAGCCGCGCGACCATTACCGCGCGTTCCGTTCCATCGGCACGCGCTGGATGGACAACGACGTCTACGGCCACGTCAACAATGTCGTCTACTACAGCTGGTTCGACACCGCCGTCAACGCCTGGCTGATCGAGCAGGGCGCGCTGGACATCCACGCTGGCGAGGTGATCGGCCTGGTGATCGAGACCCAGTGCAACTACTTCGCGCCGCTGGCCTTTCCGCAGACCATCGAGGCGGGCGTGCGCGTGGCGCACCTGGGTTCGTCCAGCGTGCGCTACGAGGTCGGCCTCTTCGCCCAGGGTGAACCGCTGGCCGCCGCCTGCGGCCATTTCGTTCATGTTTATGTGGACCGGCAGACCCGCCGGCCCGTGCCTTTGCCTGAGAAACTCAAAAACACTTTGGAGACCATCCGATGAGCCAGAACCCTCCCGCCACCATCGACGCCGTGAGCGTGGACGCCGCCATCACCGGTCGCCTGTCGGCGCGCGCTTTCCTGCCACAGCCGGTGCCGCGCGCCACGCTGGAGCACATCCTGCAGGTCGCCAGCCGGGCGCCGTCGGGCACCAACACCCAGCCCTGGAAGGTATACGTGCTCCAGGGCGCGAGCCGCGACAGCCTGGTTCAGAAGTGCTGTGCCGCGCACGACGCGATGCGGGCCGACCCGTCGCTGGCCGAGCAGTACCGCGAGGAATACGACTACTACCCGGAAAAATGGGTCAGCCCCTACATCGACCGCCGGCGCGAAAACGGCTGGAGCCTCTACGGTCTGCTGGGCATCACCAAGGGCGACAAAGACAAGATGCACGCCCAGCACCAGCGCAACTTCCGTTTCTTCGACGCGCCGGTGGGCCTGATGTTCACGCTGGACAAGGTCATGGGCCGCGGTTCGCTGGTCGACTACGGCATGTTTCTGCAGAACATCATGGTGGCCGCCAAGGCCCACGGGCTGGACACCTGCCCGCAAGCCGCCTGGAACGGTTTCGCCAAGATCATCCTGCCGCACATCGGCGCGGGCGATAACGAAATGCTGGTCTGCGGCATGGCGCTGGGCTATGCCGATCCCAAGGACAAGGTCAACGGTTTCATCACGCCGCGCGAGCCGGTGGCGAGCTTCACGCATTGGCTGGAATAATCGACGGTTTTTCAAAACCTCCTCAAGGACTCAACCCATGATCACCACCCCCAGCGGCCTGCAGTACGAAGACACCGTGATCGGCAACGGCGACGAAGCCAAGGCCGGCCGCCCCGTGCAGGTGCACTACACCGGCTGGCTGTTCAACGACGGCGTGCAGGGCAGCAAATTCGACTCCAGCAAGGACCGCGGCCAGCCGTTCGAATTCCCGCTCGGTGCCGGTCACGTCATCAAGGGCTGGGACGAAGGTGTGCAGGGCATGAAGGTCGGTGGCACGCGTCGCCTGGTGATTCCTGCCGCCCTGGGCTATGGCGCGCGTGGCGCTGGTGGCGTGATTCCGCCCAACGCCACGCTGCTGTTCGAAGTGGACCTGCTGGCGGTCTGACCAGCCCCCGCCTCGACAGACGGCATCCCCCGGCCGGGGGATGTCGTGTGATGAAAAAAAGATGAGCCAGCGCCTCGCAGCGTGGCCGCTCGCTGGAGACAAAACTTGAACACGTCCCTTCTTCCCCGCCTGCTCGCGCTGGCGACGGGCCTGTTGCCCGCGCTTTCGCACGCTGCGGACCTCAACGGCGCCGATCTCTCGGTCCTCTGGGCCGTTCCGTTTGCGGGCATCCTGCTGTCCATCGCCCTCATGCCGCTGCTGGCGCCCATCTTCTGGCACCACCACTTCGGCAAGGTGGCCGCAGCATGGTCCCTGGCCTTCCTGGTGCCGTTTGCCGTCGTGTTCGGCCCCGGTGCAGCGGGGGCAGGGGTCGTGCACGCGCTGCTGGCCGAGTACATCCCTTTCATCATCCTGCTGACGGCGCTGTTCACGGTGGCCGGTGGCATCTACATCCGCGGCAACCTGCACGGCAGCCCCGCGCTGAACACCGGCATCCTGGCCATTGGTGCGGTGCTGGCCAGCTTCATGGGCACCACCGGCGCTTCGATGCTGCTGATCCGCCCGCTCATCCGCGCCAACGACAACCGCAAGCACGTGGTGCACGTGGTGGTGTTTTTCATCTTCATCGTCTCCAACGCCGGTGGCTCGTTGACACCGCTGGGTGACCCGCCGCTGTTCCTGGGCTTCCTCAAGGGGGTGGAGTTCAGCTGGACGCTGATCCACATCCTGCCCGAGACGGCCTTCCTGCTCGCCGTCCTGCTGGTGCTGTTCTACGCACTGGACTGGTGGTACTACCACAAGCGGGAAGAGGTCCAGCCGAAGGATCCGACACCCGACGACCGAGGGTTTGGCTTTGACGGCAGCATCAATTTCCTGCTGCTCGCCGGCGTGGTGGGTCTGGTGCTGATGAGCGGCCTGTGGAAGTCCGACGTGGTGTTCAACATCGCCGGCACCGAGGTGGGCCTGCCTGGCATCCTGCGCGATGTCGGGCTGATCGCCATCACCGTGGCTTCGCTGCAGCTCACGCCCAGCGGCGTGCACGCCGACAACCAGTTCAGCTGGGGGCCGATGCAGGAGGTCGCCAAGCTGTTCGCCGGCATTTTCCTGACCATCATCCCGGTCATCGCCATGCTCAGGGCGGGTGTGGATGGCCCGTTCGGCGCCGTCGTGCGCGCGGTCACCAATCCCGATGGCACGCCCAACCCAGCCATGTACTTCTGGGCCACCGGCATCCTGAGCTCCTTCCTGGACAACGCGCCGACCTACCTGGTGTTCTTCAACACCGCCGGTGGCGACGCCCAGGTGCTGATGACCACCATGGCGCCCACCCTGGTGGCCATCTCGGCTGGCGCGGTGTTCATGGGCGCCAACAGCTACATCGGCAACGCACCCAACCTGATGGTCAAGGCCATTGCAGAGGACCGCGGCGTGAAGATGCCCAGTTTCTTCGGCTACATGGCCTGGTCCATCGGCATCCTGGTGCCGCTGTTTGCCCTCATGACCTGGTTGTTCTTCGTCTGATGTGACAGCGGGGTGCGGGGGGGCCGATTACCATCGGTACATGAGCACCCAACGCCCTTCCATCCTGATCGCCCGCGCCGTTTTTCCCGAGGTGGAGCACAAGCTCCGCCAGCACTTCGAGGTGGAAGCCACGCCACCCGGTGTGTTCTGGAACGCGGCCCAGCTCGCCGAGAAACTGCAGGGCAAGGTCGGTGTGATGACCACCGGCGGCGAGCGCATCGACCCGGCCCTGCTGGCGGCCTGCCCGCAACTCAAGATCGCAGCCAACATTGCGGTGGGTTACAACAACTTCGACCTGCCGGCCATGACGGCCGCCGGTGTGCTGGGCACCAACACACCGGACGTGCTCACCGAAACCACAGCCGACTTTGGCTTCGCCCTGCTCATGGCCACCGCGCGACGCGTGACCGAGAGCGAGCATTTCCTGCGCGCCGGGCAGTGGAAGGAATGGTCGCTGGACCTGTTCGCCGGGGCCGAGGTGCACGGCAGCACGCTGGGCATCCTGGGCATGGGCCGCATCGGCCAGGCCATCGCGCGCCGCGGTGCGCATGGCTTCGGCATGAACGTGATCTACCACAATCGGTCCCGCCTGGAGCCCGACAAGGAAGCGGCCTGCAAGGCCCGCTACGTGGGCAAGGACGAGCTGTTCGAACAGGCCGACCACGTGGTGCTGGTGTTGCCCTACACACCGGCGGCGTACCACACGGTGGGCGCGGCCGAGATCGCGCGCATGAAGCCCACGGCCACACTGGTCAACATCGCGCGCGGCGGCATCGTCGACGAGAACGCGCTGGTCGCTGCGCTGCGCGAGAAGCGCATCGCCGCCGCCGGGCTGGACGTGTTCGAGGGCGAGCCTGCCATCAACCCGGCGCTGCTGACCGTGCCCAACGTGGTGCTCACACCGCACATCGCCAGCGCCACCTTGCCCACGCGCATGGCCATGGCGCAGCTGGCGGCCGACAACCTGATCGCCTTCCTGACCGAAGGCAAGGCGCTGACGCCGCTGAACCCGCAGGTGATGGGCCGATGAACGATGCCGTGCTGGGTTGGGCGCTGCTCGCCCTGGGACTGCTGAACGTTCTGTTGCTGCTGTGGTTGTTGCTGCGCCGTACGCCCGCGGATGCGCAGGCGGTGGCCCAGCGCCAGCAGCTGCTGGATACGATGCAAGGCCAGGCGCAGCAGACCGGCCAGCGCATCGAACGGGTGGAAAGCGAGCTGCGCCGCGAGATCAGCGAGAGCGCGCGCGGCGGGCGGCAGGAGATCCAGCAGACCCTGGCCACCTTTCAGGAAACCCTGACCCGGCAGGACGCCGAAGCCACCCGCACCCAGAGCTCCCAGCTCGATGCCTTTGCCCAGCAGCTGCTGCAGCTGCGTGGAACGCTGGGCGACACGCTGACGCAGCAGCTGCAGGCGATCAGCCTGGGCATGAGCCAGCAGGCCCAGGAGGCCACCCGCACGCAGAATGCACAGATCGACGCCTTTGCCCAGCAACTGCTGCAGCTGCGCGGCACCCTGGGCGACACGCTGACCCAGCAGCTGCAGGCGATCAGCCTGGGCATGAGCCAGCAGGCCCAGGAGGCCACCCGCACACAGAACGCACAGATCGACGCTTTTGCGCAGCAACTGGTCCAGCTGCGCGGCACCCTGGCCGACACGCTGACCCAGCGGCTGCAGGACATGAGCGAAGGCAACGCGCGCCGCCTGACCGAGATCCGCACCACGCTGGAAACCCAGCTCGCGCAACTGCAGCAAAGCAACGCCGCCAAGCTCGACGAGATGCGCGCCACGGTGGACGAGAAGTTGCAGAGCACGCTCGAAGCCCGGCTGGGCGAGAGCTTCAAGCAGGTGGCCGAGCGGCTGGAGCAGGTGCACAAGGGCCTGGGCGAGATGCAGAACCTGGCCCAGGGCGTGGGTGACCTCAAGCACCTGCTGAGCAATGTGAAGACCCGCGGCATGTTCGGCGAGGCCCAGCTCGGCGCGCTGCTGGAGCAGGTGTTTTCGCCCGAGCAGTACGCAACCCAGGTGGCCACGCGACCGGGCAGCCGCAACATGGTGGACTTTGCGGTGCGACTGCCGGGGCGCGGCGACGATGGCGCGCCGTGCTGGCTGCCGATCGATGCCAAGTTTCCCAACGAGGACTACGAGCGCCTGCTCGACGCGCAGCAGCGCGCCGATGCCGAGGGCGCCGAGCTGGCCGCGCGCGGGCTGGAGCAGCGCATCAAGCTCGAAGCCAAAAGCATGGCTGAGAAGTACCTGGAGCCGCCGCACACCACCGACTTCGCGATCCTGTTCCTGCCCACCGAAGGTCTGTACGCCGAGGTGCTGCGCCGCCCGGGGCTGATGGAGTCGCTGCAGCGCGAGCACCGCGTCACGCTGACCGGCCCCACCACCTTGATGGCCATGCTCAACGCGCTGCAGATGGGCTTTCGCACCCTGGCGCTGGAGAAACGCAGTTCGGAGGTGTGGCAGGTGCTGGGCGCGGTCAAGACCGAGTTCGGCAAGTTCGGCGACGTGCTCGCCAAGGTCAAGAACCAGACCCAGACCGTGCTCAACACCCTGGACGCGGCCGAGACCCGCAGCCGCGCCATGGGCCGCGCGCTCAAGACGGTGGAGGCACTGCCACAAGACAAGGCCGCGGCCCTGTTGCCGACCGACCTGCTGGACGCGCCCGACGCCGACCGCGCTTGAAACCCGGCACGCGCACCGCACTGGCCCGCCTGATCGGCGCGCAGATCTGTGTGCACGCCGGCATGACCGGCTTTCGCATGGCCGCACCGCTGATGGCGCTGCGTGAGGGGTACAGCGCTGCGGCTGTGGGCGTTCTGTTGGCGCTGTTCGCACTGGCCCAGGTGTTCCTGGCGCTGCCCGCCGGGCGTTATGCCGAACGGCATGGCCTGCAGCGGCCGTTCGTACTGGCCAGCGTGGTGGGCACGGTGGGCGGTCTGTGTTCGGTGGCCTGGCCCCACTTTGCCGTGCTGTGCTTCACAGCGCTGAGCGGTGGCGCCGCCGTCTGCCTGGCCATGATCGCGCTGCAGCGCCATGTGGGTCACATGGCCAGCGACGCCACCGAACTGCGCCAGGTGTTCAGCTGGGTGGCCATCGGCCCGTCCATCTCCAACTTTCTGGGGCCTTTTCTCGCGGGTCTGTTGATCGATGCCAGCGGCTTTCGCGCGGCCTACCTGCTGCTGGCGCTGCTGCCATCGCTGGCCTGGTGGTGGGTCCGACGCGTGCCTGACCATCCGGCCCCCGAAGCCACCGAGACGCCACGCGGCCGGTCGTCCTGGGACTTGTTGCGCGACCGGTCCTTTCGCCATCTGATGCTGATGAACTGGATGCTCGCCTCCTGCTGGGACGTGCACACCTTCCTGGTACCGGTGCTGGGCCACGAGCGGGGCCTGTCGGCCACGATGATCGGCGCCATCCTCGGCGCCTTTGCGCTGGCGGCCACCGCCATCCGCCTGCTCATGCCCTGGCTGGCCGCGCGGCTGCACGAGGGCACGGTGATCGGCATCGCCATGGTCAGCACGGCCCTCCTGTTTGGCCTGTACCCGCTGGTGCACACCGCCTGGGCCATGGGCCTGCTGTCGGTGCTGCTAGGACTGGCCCTGGGCTCGGTGCAGCCCATGGTGATGAGCACCTTGCACCAGATCACCCCGAAGCACCGGCACGGTGAGGCGCTGGGGCTTCGTTCGATGGCCATCAACGGCTCCAGCGTGGTCATGCCGCTGCTGTTCGGTTCGGCGGGTGTGCTGGTCGGTGTCAGCGGCGTGTTCTGGGTGGTGGGTGGGGTGGTGGGAGCGGGCTCCCGGCTGGCTTGGCGCATGCGCAGGACCTTGGCCGTGCACGCACCCGATCCGCAGCGCCTCGACGGCTGATCAGTGGAACTCCAAGGGCTCGGTCGGCGTCCCTAGAATGCGCCGTCACCCGAAGGAAGCACCGTGCTCTTGCTGATCGTCCTACTGCCTCTGCTGCTCGGGACCGTGGCCACCGCCTGGCTCGGTTCGAAATCCCGCCTGTTGACCGCTGTCGCGGCCGGGCTGGTCACCGCGTCGGCGCTGGCTGTGCTGCTGTCCATGGCGCCCCAGGTGTTCGCCGGGCAGACGGTGATGAACGCCTGGCCCTGGGTGCCCGAGATCGGCCTGAACCTGTCGTTCCGGCTCGACGGCCTGTCGTTCATGTTCGCCGGGCTGATCCTGTTCATCGGCCTGCTGATCGTGCTGTACGCGCACTACTACCTCGCGCCCGAGGACTCGGCCGGCAAGTTCTTCAGTTTCATGATGCTGTTCATGGCCGCCATGCTGGGCGTGGTGCTGTCGGACAACCTCTTGCTGCTGGTGGTGTTCTGGGAGCTGACCAGCATTTCGTCCTTCCTGCTGATCGGTTTCTGGAGCCACCGCCCCGACGCGCGCGCCGGTGCGCGGCAGGCGCTGACCATCACTGGCGGTGGCGGCCTCGCCATGCTGGGTGGTTTTGTGCTGCTCGGTCAGATCGCCGGCACCTACGAACTCAGCGCCATGGCGGCCAACGTGGCGGCGATCCAGGCCGACCCGCGCTTCGTGCCCGCGCTGCTGCTGATCCTGCTGGGCGCCTTCACCAAGAGCGCGCAGTTCCCGTTCCACTTCTGGCTGCCCGACGCCATGGCCGCGCCCACACCGGTCTCGGCCTACCTGCACTCGGCCACCATGGTCAAGGCGGGCGTGTTCCTGCTCATGCGCATGTACCCGGTGCTGGCCGGCACCGGGCATTTCGAGGCCATCGTCAGCGCCGCTGGCCTGGCCACGGTGCTATTCGCCGCCTTCATCGCCATCTTCAAGCACGACCTCAAGGGCCTGCTGGCGTATTCCACGGTGAGCCACCTGGGGCTGATCGTGTTCCTGATCGGGCTGGGTTCGCCGCTGGCCGCCGTGGCAGCGGTGTTCCACGTGCTCAACCACGCCACCTTCAAGGCTTCGTTGTTCATGATTGCCGGCATCGTCGACCACGAGACCCATTCGCGCGACATGCGCCAGCTGGGCGGCCTCTACAAGCTCATGCCCTGGACCGCCACGCTGTCCATGGTGGCGGCCGCGTCCATGGCCGGTGTGCCGCTGACCAACGGCTTCCTGTCCAAAGAGATGTTCTTCACCGAAGCGGTGGTCGGCACCAGCGGCCTGTACGCTTGGCTGGTGCCAGCGCTGGTGACCCTGGCTGGCGTGTTCAGCGTGGCCTATTCGCTGCGCTTTGTGCACGACACTTACTTCAACGGTGAGCTGGGCGATGTGCCGAACCAGCATCCGCACGAGCCGCCGCTGGGCATGAAGCTGCCCGCCATGCTGCTGGTGGTCATGTGCATCGTGGTCGGCCTGCTGCCCGCCGTCACCTTCGGGCCGTTGGTGCACGTGGCCGCCACCGCCCTGGTGGGCCAGCCCTTGCCCGACTATCACCTGGCCATCTGGCACGGCTTCAACCTGCCGCTGCTGATGAGCGCCATCGCGCTCGCGGTGGGTGTGGGCCTGTACCTGTGGCTGGCCAAGGGCAAGCGGCTGCACCGCATCAACTCCGAAGATTGGTTCGGCGTCGCCACCGGGCGCGCCATCTTCGAGTGGCTGATCGATCACCTGTTCGGCCTGGCCGGTCGCATCACGCGGCTGCTGGAAACCGGTTCGCTGCAGCGCTACGTGGGCTGGCTGCTGCTGACCGCTCTGGTGCTGGGCGCGCTGCCCCTGGTCGGCAGCGGCATCGGCACCGGCCCCCGTCCGCAGATGCCCGCCACGCCGCTGGCCTGGGCCATGTGGGTGCTGTTGCTGCTCACCTGCGTGGCCATCGTGCGCTCGCACCACCAGCGTTTTGTGGCGGTGGTGCTGGTGGGGGTGGTCGGTGTGGCGGCTTCGCTGACCTTCCTGGGCTTTTCCGCGCCCGACCTGGCGCTGACCCAGCTCTCGGTGGACATTGTGTCCACCGTGCTGCTGCTCATGGGCCTGGCCCTGTTGCCGCAGACCTCGCCGCGCGAGACACCCGCCCTGCGCAAGGGCCTGCACGCGCTGCTGGCACTCGCCGGTGGTGCGGCCATGTCGGTCATCACCTGGCTGGTGCTCACGCGCGACCAGGAATCCATCTCGTGGTACTTCCTGGAGCAGTCGCTGCCCAAGGGCGGTGGTTCCAACGTGGTCAACGTGATCCTGGTCGACTTCCGCGGCTACGACACCATGGGCGAGATCACGGTGCTGGGCATTGCCGCCATTGGCGTGCTGGCGCTCATGGACGGCCTGCGCATCCGCAAGCCGGGCATGGATACCGAAGGCCGGTTGTGGACCTTTGCACAGCAGCCGCTGCTGATGCGGGTGGCCGCTTCGGTGGTGTTGCCGCTGGCGCTGGTTTTCAGCCTTTATATCTTCATGCGCGGCCACAACATGCCCGGCGGCGGCTTCATCGCCGGGCTGATCACCGCGGTGGCGCTGGTGCTGCAATTCATGTCGCTCGGGCAGGCGCGGGCCGAACAACTGCTGCACGCTGGTGGCGGCCGTCGCTTCGTGCGCTGGATCGGTGCCGGCCTCGGCATTGCCGGACTCACTGGGGTGGGCGCATTTGTGCTGGGCAGGCCCTTCCTTACCAGCGCGTTCGGCCATCCGCACGTCCCGCTGCTGGGTGAACTGCCGCTGGCCACCGCCGCTATGTTCGACCTCGGGGTGTATCTCACGGTGGTGGGCAGCACGCTGCTGACCCTGTCGGTGCTGGGCCAGGCTTCGCGCGAGGCGCCCAACCTCAATCTCAATCGGAGCGCGTCATGAGCATGGAGTTTCTTCTCGCCTCGGGAGTGGGCGTGGTCACCGCCACCGGCATCTACATGATGCTGCGCGGCCGCACCTTCCCGGTGGTGCTGGGCCTGTCGCTGTTCGGATACGCGGTCAACGTCTTCATTTTTCTCCTGGGCCGCCTGTGGACCAATGCCGCGCCGGTGCTGGTGGGCGATGGTCCGGTGGTCGACCCGTTGCCGCAAGCGCTGGTGCTGACGGCCATCGTGATCGGCTTCGCCACCACTGGATTTGTGGTTGAGCTGGCCTTGCGCAGCCGGCATGAGAGCGGCAGCGATCATGTGGACGGTCACGAGCCGGGAGGGCCGCGCGCATGACCGAGGCGGTGGTGACTTTCTGGCTGCAGCACGCGCCGGTGCTTTTTGTGGTGCTGCCTTTGTTCACGGCGGTGCTGTTGTTGCTGATCGGCGATCCAGGCGGTATGGCCGCGCAGGGCGGGGCGCACGACTCCGCGGCCTTGCGCTGGCGCCGCCGCATCGGCATGGGTTCGGTGCTGCTGGGCCTGCTCATGGCCGTGGGCCTGGTGCAGCACGCCGCGACCGGTGAGTTGCTGGTGTACCGCCTGGGTGAATGGCCCGCACCGTTCGGCATCGTGATGGTGGTGGACCGGCTGTCGGCCCTGATGGTGCTGCTGACCTACCTGGTGGCGGTGCCGGTGCTGTGGTACGCCTGCGGCGGCTGGGACGCGCACGGCCGCTACTTTCAGGCGCTGTTCCAGTTCCAGTTGATGGGCTTGTCGGGCGCGTTCCTGACCGGTGACCTGTTCAACCTGTTCGTGTTCTTCGAGGTGCTGCTGATCGCGTCGTACGTGCTGCTGGTGCACGGCCAGGGGCGCGAGCGCTTTCGCATGGGTGTGCACTATGTGGTGCTCAACCTGGTGGCATCGGGCCTGTTCCTGATCGGCCTGTCTCTCGTCTACGCGGCCACCGGCACGCTGAACATGGCCGATGTGGGCCAGCGGCTGGCCATGCTCCAGGGCGACCAGCTGGTGTTTGCCAAGGTGGCGGCGCTGGTGCTGCTGGTGGTGTTCGGCCTCAAGGCCGCGATGCTGCCGCTGTATTTCTGGCTGCCCGGTACCTACGCCGCGGCCAGCGCGCCGGTGGCGGCGTTGTTCGCGATCATGACCAAGGTGGGTGTGTACAGCATCGTGCGCGTGCACTGGCAGCTGTACGGCACCGAGGCTGGCCCCGCCGCGCTGGCCGTGGCCGACTGGCTGCAGCCGCTGGCCCTGGCGACCAGCGCGCTGGGCGTGCTGGGCGCACTGGCGGCGCACAGCCTGGGCCGACTGGTGGCCTACCTCACCGTGTCCTCGGTCGGCACCATCCTCGCCGCCGTCGGCCTGTTCACGCCCGGGACGCTGTCGGCCGCGCTGTACTACACCCTGCACAGCACCATCGTGATCGCGGGCCTGTTCCTGCTGGTGGAGCTGATGGCCGCGCAGCGCGGCGACACCCACGACAAACTGCAGCCTGCCCACGCGGTGCGCGAGCCGGTGCTGCTGGGCGTGATGATGCTGTTCGGCGCCGCTTCGGTGGCCGGCCTGCCGCCGCTGCCGGGTTTCCTGGGCAAGCTGATGGTGCTGGAGTCCAGCTCGGGCCTGCCAGCCCAGGCCTGGATATGGAGCGTGGTGCTGCTGGTCGGCTTCCTGAGCATTGTGGGCCTGGCGCGCGCGGGCGTGATCGTGTTCTGGCACGTGCAGCCCGCCGGCGGTACGGGCGCTTCGGGTGCCAGCGGTCGCCTGCTGGCGCCGGTCTGGGCCTTCATGGCGCTGACCCTTGCGCTGGCGGTGCTGGCCTCACCCGTCAAACGCTACACCGATGCCACCGCGGCGCAGTTGTCGGTGCCCGACGACTATGTGCGTGCGGTGCTCGACGCCGACGCGGTGGGCCGTTCGACCACGCAACCCTACGACGGCCAGCGCGCCGCGCCGACTTCGACCAAAACACCGGCCGAGACACCGACGATGACTCCATCGACCGAGGAGAAAAAGCCATGACACCCGACAAGATGGACCACCGCGGCGGATGGTTCGACCACCCGGTGCTGTCGCTGCTGCTGGCGGTCAGCTGGCTGGCGCTTTCGCGCAGCGTGGAGCCGGTGCACCTGCTGTCGGCTACCTTGATCGGCCTGATCGTGCCCCGCCTGCTGCGCGGGTTGCTGCACGTGGGCAGCCCGATCCGCTGGAGCCCGGCGATCCGCCTGACCCTGGTCGTGCTATGGGACATCGTGATGTCCAACATCACCGTCGCCAAGCTGGTGCTGGGCCCCATGAGCCGGCCGCAGCCGGCGTGGTTGCGCGTGCCGCTGGCCTCTGAGCACCACCGTGTCAACGCGCTGTTTGCCAGCATCATCACCATGACCCCGGGCACCGTATCGGCCGTGGTGGACGAAGACGCACGCTGCATCTGGGTGCACGCACTGAACTGTGACGACGCGGACGCCATGGTGGCCGACATGAAGGCCCGCTACGAGGCGCCGCTGCTGACCATCTTCGGGCTGGAAGGGGAGGGCCTGGCATGAACGTTCTTGACCTGGCGCTGACCATCGGGATCGGCGCTGTGACCCTGACCCTGCTGCTGTGCGGCTGGCGTCTCTTGCTCGGCCCCACCATCGCCGACCGCGTGCTGGCGCTGGACACGCTCTACCTGAGCCTGGTGGCGCTGGTGGTGATGCTGGGCTTGCGCTGGCAGACGCCGCTGCTGTTCGAGGCGGCGCTGATCGTGGCGCTGCTGGGTTTTGTCGGCACGGTGGCGCTGGCGCGCTACCTCAGCCGTGGCGATGTGGTGGAGTGAATGAAATCATGGACACACTGAATCCGCTCATCGAATGGGCCGCTGCGATCCTGATCGTGATCGGCGCCTTCTTCTTGCTCGTCGGCGCCATCGGCATGGTGCGCCTGCCCGACTTCTACATGCGCCTGCACGCACCCACCAAGTCGTCCACCCTCGGTGTGGGCGGCGTGCTGCTGGCTTCGTTGCTGCTGGGCTGGGCGCAGGGGCGGTTCGGCGTGGCCGAACTGCTGATCACGCTGTTCGTTTTCGTGACCGCGCCGGTGTCGGCGAACCTGCTGGCGCAGGCGGCTTTGCACCTGCGGCTGCCTTCGCGCGCGCCGGAGCCCGAGGCGCTGGTGCCGCATCGGACTCCGCCAGAGGGTCAAAACCCAGGCCCCTGAGGTAGGTGTCGAGCGTATGCTGGCCCACGCTCACCAGGTCGAACGCCGCTGGCTGTAGCAACCAGTTGCGCTTGAGGCCGTCCATCACGAAATGCAGGCCCAGTGCGGCCGACTTCAGCGGCACCGGCAGGGTCAGGCCGGTGCGCTCGGCCGCCACTTTCATCATCTGCTGCGTCAGCCCCAGGTAGTGATCGCGCACACGCAGGTGGCGTTCGCGCACAGCGGCCATTTCGGCGTGGTACTCCACCTGCAGTGAAACCACTTCGAACACGCGGCGCAGGCGCTCGTCGGTGGCGATGAGCTGCAGCACATGGCGCATGCCGGCCCGCAGTGCCTGCAGCGGGTCGGGCAGATCCGCCACCGGCGCGTCCGGGTCGGGAAAGCCGCGCTCCATGGGCAGGGTGGCGCGTTCCATCATGGCGTTGAACAGATCGGCCTTGTCCTCGAAGTGCCAGTAGATCGCGCCGCGCGTGGTGCCGGCGGCGCTGGCAATGTCTTGCAGCGACGTGCGCGACACCCCGTTGGCCTGGAACAGCTGTTCGGCCGCATCGAGCAGGGCGGTGCGGGTGGCTTCGGCGTCGGTTTTGGTGCGGCGGACCATGGCTGTGCTCACAAAAGAAGAAACCCCATGAATATACATACATTCATGTGTGTATGTATACTGCCGAGCCTTCGAAGGGGTCTTTCACCGTCGCGGCATGCGTCTTGCGCCGAGCGCAGCCGGCCGATGACCGGTGCCGACCCCACCACTGGTTTCTGTTTCCCACCGTCTGCCCGCACGAGGTTCCAATGCCCATCGCACCGTCCCCATACCTTTCTGGCGCCTGGGTGCGCCCCCTGTTGCTGCTGCCGCTGGTCGCGGCCCTGGTCGCCTGCGGCCAGTCGTCCGCACCGGCCGCCGGTGGCGCACCGGGCGGCGGCATGCCCGCCCCCGAAGTGGGCGTGGTCACGGTGCAGCCGGGTGATGTGGGCCTGCAGACCGAACTGCCGGGCCGGCTGGAAGCCTCGCGCGTGGCGCAGGTGCGCGCCCGCGCGGCCGGCATCCTGCAGCAGCGCCTGTTCAAGGAAGGCAGCGACGTCAAGGCCGGCCAGGCGCTGTTCCGCATCGACGCCGCGCCGTACCAGGCCAGCCTGAGCAGTGCGCAGGCCAGCCTGGCGCGCGCGCAGGCCAGCCTGACCAACGCGACCGCGGTGGTCGAGCGTTACCAGCCGCTGATGGCGGCCAAGGCCATCAGCCAGCAGGACTACACCGCCGCCATCGCGGCGCAAAAGACCGCCGAGGCCGACGTGGCCGCGGCCAAGGCCGCTGTGCAGACCGCGGGCATCAACCTCAACTACGCCAGCGTCGCGGCGCCGATCTCGGGCCGCATCGGCCGTGCCCTGGTGACCGAAGGCGCGCTGGTGGGGCAGGGCGAGGCAACGGCGCTGGCGGTGATCCAGCAGGTGGACCCGCTGTACGTGAACTTCACCCAGTCGGCCACCGAGGCCATGAAGCTCAAGCGCGCGATGGAAGCCGGGCAGCTCAAGGGCGCGGGCAACGGTGCCGCCGCGGTGCGCGTGGTGCTGGACGACGGCAGCGAATACGCCCGGCCGGGCAAGCTGCTGTTCTCGGACCTGACGGTGGACGCCGCGACCGGGCAGGTGACGCTTCGCGCCGAAGTGCCCAACCCCGGCGGCGCGCTGCTGCCGGGCCTGTATGTGCGGGTGCGCCTGGAGCAGGCCGTGGCCAGCGACGCCATTGCGTTGCCGCAGCAGGCTGTGACGCGCACCGCGCAGGGCGACACGGTGTCGGTGGTCGGTGCCGACGGCAAGATCGAGAAGCGCCCGGTCAAGATCGGTGGCCAGCAGGGTGGCCGCTGGGTCGTGCTGGACGGCCTGAAAGCCGGTGAGCAGGTCATGGTCGACGGCTTCCAGAAGCTGCAGATGATGCCGCCCGGCACGCCGGTGAAGGCCGTGCCCTGGGCACCGCCGGGTGCTGCTCCGGCCGCTGCTGCATCGGCCCCGGCTGCGAAGTAAGGAGTTCGCGGCATGGCCAAGTTTTTCATCGACCGCCCCATCTTCGCGTGGGTGATCGCGCTCTTCATCATGGTCGCGGGCGCGGTGTCCATCACCCAGCTGCCGATCGCGCAGTACCCGCCGGTGGCGCCCCCGTCCATCGTCATCAACGCCACCTACCCCGGTGCCTCGGCCAAGACGCTGGAAGACAGCGTGCTATCGGTCATCGAGCAGGAAATGAACGGCTCGCCGGGCCTGATCTACATGGAAGCCGTGGCCCAGGCCAACGGCACCGGCGCGATCACGCTGAGCTTCCAGCCCGGCACCGATCCCGACCTGGCGCAGGTGGACGTGCAGAACCGCCTCTCGCGCGCCACGCCGCGCCTGCCCTCGGCGGTGACGCAGCAGGGCGTGCGGGTGGACAAGTCGCGCAGCAACTTCCTGCTGTTCGCCATCCTCTCCAGCGACGACCCGGCCCTGGACCCGGTCGCCCTGGGCGACTACGCATCGCGCAGCGTGGTGCCCGAGATCCAGCGCCTGACCGGCGTGGGCCAGGCCCAGCTGTTCGGCACCGAACGCGCCATGCGCATCTGGATCGACCCGGCCAAGCTGCTGGGCTACAACCTGAGCGCGGCCGACGTGAACAACGCCATCCGGGCGCAGAACGCTCAAGTCTCGGCCGGTGAAATCGGCGCGTTGCCCAACGTGGCGGGCCAGAGCATCGCCGCCACCGTGGTGGTCAATGGCCAGCTCGCCAGCGTGGAGCAGTTCGGCAACATCGTGCTGCGCGCCAGCAGCAACGGCGCCACCGTGCGCCTCAAGGACGTGGCGCGCATCGAGCTGGGTGCCCAGGCCTACGCCACCTCGGCCCGCCTGAACGGCAAGCCGTCCACCGGCATCGGTGTGCAGCTGGCCCCCAGCGGCAACGCCCTGGCCACGGCCGAGGCCGTGCGCGCCAAGATGACCGAGCTTGAAAAGTTCTTCCCCAAGGGCATGACCTGGTCGATCCCCTACGACAGCTCCAAGTTCGTGAAGATCTCCATCCAGGAAGTGGCCAAGACCCTGGCCGAGGCCGTGGCCCTGGTGTTCCTGGTGATGTTCCTGTTCCTGCAGAACTGGCGCTACACGCTCATCCCCACGGTGGTGGTGCCGGTGGCGCTGCTGGGCACCTTCGCCACGCTGCTGGCCATGGGCTTCTCGATCAACGTGCTCACCATGTTCGGCATGGTGCTGGTGATCGGCATCGTGGTGGACGACGCCATCGTGGTGGTGGAAAACGTCGAGCGCATCATGAGCGAAGAGGGCCTGCCACCGCTGCAGGCCACCCGCAAAGCCATGGAGCAGATCTCGGGTGCCATCATCGGCATCACCGTGGTGCTGATCGCGGTGTTCGTGCCGCTGGCCTTCTTCAGCGGTTCGGTGGGCAACATCTACCGCCAGTTCGCCGCGGTGATGGGCGTGTCCATTGCCTTCTCGGCCTTCATGGCGCTGTCCCTCACGCCGGCGTTGTGCGCCACCCTGCTCAAGCCGGTGGAGGCCGGTCACCACCACGAGAAGACCGGCTTCTTCGGCTGGTTCAACCGCACGTTCTCGCGCACCGCCAAGCGCTACGAAGGTGGCGTGGCCGCGCTGCTGCCGCGCGCCGGCCGCGCGCTGGTCATCTACGCCGCCATCGTGGGCGCGGTTGTCGTGGTCTACATGCGCCTGCCCACGTCTTTCCTGCCCAACGAAGACCAGGGCACCATGCTGGTGAACGTGCAGCTGCCACCGGGCGCCACACAGGAACGCACGCTGGACGTGATGAAGCAAGTCGAAGGTTTCGTGCTCCAGCAGCCCGAGGTACAGGGCATGGTCAGCGTGCTGGGCTTCAGCTTCTCGGGCCAGGGCCAGAACGCTGCGCTTGCCTTCGTGACGCTCAAGGACTGGTCCGAGCGCACCGCGCCGGGCAGCGACGCGCAGTCGCTGGCCGGCCGCGCCTTCGGCGCACTCTCGGGCATCCGCGACGCGTTCATCTTCCCGCTCAGCCCGCCGCCGATCCCCGAACTGGGCAGCTCCTCGGGCTTCAGCTTCCGCCTGCAGGACCGCGCCGGTCTGGGCCGCGAAGCGCTGCTGAATGCACGCAACCAGATGCTGGGCATGGCCTCGCAAAGCAAGCTGCTGACGCAGGTGCGTCCCGACGGCCTGGAAGACGCGCCGCAGCTGCAGATCGACATCGACCGCGACCGCGCCAATGCGCTGGGCGTGGGCTTTGACAGCATCAGCGCCGCCATCGGCACCGCGCTGGGCTCCAGCTACGTGAACGACTTCCCCAACGCCGGCCGCCTGCAGCGCGTGGTGGTGCAGGCCGACGCCACGGCTCGCATGCAACCCGACGACGTGTTGCGTATCAACGTGCTCAACAGCACGGGGCAGGCGGTGCCGCTGTCGGCCTTTGCCAGCACGCAGTGGGTCACCGGCCCGATGCAGACCGTGCGCTACAACGGCTACCCCGCCATGCGCATCAGCGGCAGCGCCGCGAAGGGCGTGAGCACCGGCCAGGCCATGGCTGAAATGGAGGCGCTGGCGGCCAAGCTACCGCAGGGCTTCGGCTTCGAATGGACCGGCCAGTCGCGCGAAGAAAAGCTGGCCGGCTCGCAGGCCACCATCCTCTACGCCTTCGCCATCCTGGCGGTGTTCCTGGCCTTGGCCGCGCTGTACGAGAGCTGGACCATTCCGCTGGCGGTGGTGCTGGTGGTGCCGCTGGGCGTGCTGGGTGTGCTGCTGGCCACGCTGATGCGCGGTTATGCGAACGACGTGTATTTCCAGGTCGGCCTGATCACCATCATCGGCCTGTCGGCCAAGAACGCGATCCTGATCATCGAGTTCGCCAAGGACCTGCAGGCCCAGGGCAAGGGCGTGGTCGAGGCGGCGCTGGCCGCGGCGCACCTGCGATTCCGCCCCATCATCATGACCTCGCTGGCCTTCACGCTGGGCGTGCTGCCGCTGTTCCTGGCCTCGGGCGCGGGCTCGGCCAGCCAGCGCGCCATCGGCACCGGCGTGATCGGCGGCATGCTGACCGGCACCGTGCTGGCGGTGATCTTCGTGCCCGTGTTCTTCGTGGTGGTGCGCAAGCTGTTCAAGGGCAGCGCCCGCCAGCACGCGCACGACGCCGAGATGGCCTCTCACCACGGCGTCCACTGATCAGGCGAACCCTATGAACATGAAACTCAGTGCATTGACCCTGGCCGTGGCGGTCCTGTCCGGCTGTTCCTTCATCCCCACCTATGAACGCCCGGCCGCGCCGGTGCCCAGCAGCTTCCCCGGCCAGGCGGCCGACGCGGCCGCGGGCGCCACGCTGCCGGCCTGGGACACGGTGGTGGCCGATGCGCGGCTGCGCGACCTGATCGCCTTGGCGCTGCAGAACAACCGCGACCTGCGGGTGGCGGTGCTCAACATGGAGCAGGTGCGCGCGGCCTACCAGATCAAGCGTGCCGACCAGTTCCCCACCCTGAACCTGGCCGCCACCGGCAACCGCCAGCCCAATGCCAGCGGCGGCATCAGCAGTGCCTACACGGCCGGCCTGGCCATGGCCAGCTGGGAGCTGGACTTTTTTGGCCGCGTCGCGGCCCTCAAGGACACGGCGCTGGCGCAGTTCCTGGCCAGCGAAGAAGCGAAGCGGGCGGCGCAGACCAGCCTGGTGGCCTCGGTCGCCAACGGCTGGCTGGCGCTGCAGGCCGACGAGGAGCTGCTGGACCTGACCCGGCGCACGCTCGCCACCCGCGAGGACTCGCTGCGCCTGACGAAACTGCGTTTTGACAACGGCGTCGCGTCTGCGCTGGACCTGCGCCAGGCCGAGTCGCTGGCCGCTGCGGCGCGCGGCACGCTGGCCCAGCTGCAGCGCAGCCGCGCGCAGGACCTCAACGCCCTGACCCTGCTGGTCGGCCAGACCCCGCCCGCGGCGTTGCTGCCCACGGCGGGCGTGTCATCGGCGGCGATGCGGGCCGTGCCCGAGGGCTTGCCTTCGGACCTGCTGGCCCGCCGGGCCGACATCCGCCAGGCCGAGCAGGCGCTGATCGCGGCCAACGCCAACATTGGCGCGGCGCGCGCGGCCTTCTTCCCGCGCATCGCGCTCACAGCCAGCGTGGGCTCGGCCAGCGCCGATCTGTCGGGCCTGTTCAAGGACGGTTCCTGGGGTTTCACACTGGCGCCGCAGGCGCTGCTGCCGATCTTCGACGCCGGTCGCAACCAGGCCGGGCTGGACTCGGCCAAGGTCGGGCGCGACATCGCCGTGGCCCAGTACGAGAAAGCGATCCAGAGCGCCTTCCGCGAAGTGGCCGACGCCCTGGCCGGTCGCGCCACGCTGGGCGAGCAGCTGGCCGCATTGCAGCAGCAGGCCGACGCCGACGCCGAGCGCCTGCGCCTGTCGGAGCTGCGTTACCGCGGCGGCGTGGCCAGCTCGCTGGACTGGCTGGACGCGCAACGCTCGCTGTTCACCACCCAGCAGTCGCTGGCCCAGGTGCGCCTGGCGCAGCAGCAGAACCAGGTGGCTTTGTACAAAGCGCTGGGCGGAGGGTACTAAAACACCCCCTGCGCCGCTGCGCGGCTTCCCCCAAGGGGGACCACACCTGTGGCCCGGCGGAGCCGGTTCCACGGTGTGTGCCGGACGATGCCCAAGCGCCGGAGAGGTCGTGTCTCAGACCGGGGGCAATGCGTAGAACTGGACGATGTGGTCCCAGGCATCCTGTGGATCGTCCACCAGCTTGAACAGGTCCACGTCCTCGGGCGAGATCATGCCTTCGTCGACCAGCACGTCGAAGTGCAGCAGGCGCTTCCAGTACTCGCTGCCGAACAGCACGATGGGCACCGGCTTGGCCTTCTTGCACTGCACCAGGGTGATGACTTCGAACAGCTCGTCCAGCGTGCCGAAGCCGCCCGGGAAGGCCACCAGCGCCTTCGCCCGCATCATGAAATGCATCTTGCGCAGCGCGAAGTAATGGAACTTGAAGCTCAGTTCGGGTGAGATGAAGCGGTTGCCCGACTGTTCGTGTGGCAGCGAGATGTTCAGGCCCACGTTGAGTGCCCCCTCGTCGTGCGCGCCGCGGTTGGCCGCCTCCATGATGCCGGGGCCGCCGCCGGTGCAGATGAAGAGCTGGTCTTCCTTGGGGCAACGCGCGCTGTAGCGCGCCACGGTGCGTGCGAACTCCCGTGCCCGGTCGTAGAAGTGGGCGTTGCGCTGCAGCGCCCTAGCCTTGGTGATGGCGCGTGCGTCGCCGCTGGCTTCGGCCAGCTCCAGCTGCTGTTGCGCCTCAGCCGGTTCGCGCACACGGGCGCTGCCGAACACCACGATGGTGTTCTCGATGCCCAGGTCGCGCTGCGCCAGGTCGGGCTTGAGCATCTCCAGCTGGAACCGGATGCCCCGGGTCTCGCGCCGCAGCAGGAATTCGGGGTCGGCAAAGGCCAGGCGGTAGGCGTCTGCCTGCAGCACATTGCCGCTGTTGGAATGGGCCTGCAGGTCGGCCCAGGCATCGGCGATGCGTTGTTCGCTGAGGTTTTGTGTGGTTTCCATTTGGCTTCCTTGTGTGTGTCCTGATTGTGTGTCACAGACCCAGCGCCAGGGCGAGCGGCACGAAGACCACCGCCAGCGCATTGCCCAGCATGATCATGGCCGCCACCTTGTCCGGTTCCTGCCGGTAGCGATCGGCCAGCATGAACTGCATGACGGCTGGGGGCAGGGCCGCGAACAGCAGCAGCTGGCCGCGGGCCGGGCCTTCCAGACCCAAGGCCCAGGCCAGCGGCACGCCGATGGCCAGGCCAATCAGGGGGCGGGCCAGCGCACCCAGCAAGCCCAGGGCAAGCCCGTTGCGCGTGAGCGAGGTCAGGCGCACGCCGAGCGCGAACAGCATCATGGGCAGCAGGGCGTCGCCCAGCAGCTTCAGGCCCGAGAGCAGCACGTCGGGCGGGCGCAGGTCGGTGAGGGCGCTCGCAAAGCCCAGTGCGGTGCCGATCATCAGCGGGCTGGTCAGCAGGTCGCGTGTGCGGGCCGACGCGCTGGTGATGCGGGCGCCGAGCGAGAAATGGAACAGGTTGCTGACCGAGAACAGTGCCACGGCGGCACCGAAGTGGGCCGGGCCGAACGCCAGCAGGGCCAGCGGGAGGCCCATGTTGCCGCAGTTGTTGAACATCACCACCGGCACCAGGGTGCGGGGCTGTGCGCCGAACAGCCGTGCAAGCGGCCAGGCCAGCAAGCCCCCGCCGAGGATGAGCACCGTGCCGCCGATCAGCAGCGGCACATGCTCGGCGATGCGGAAGTCTTTGGCAGCCAGCGCCGAATACACCAGCACCGGTGCGAGCACGTCCAGCGCGATGCGGTTGAAGACCGAGAGATCGGGCGCCTGGCGGCGTGCGTAGCTGTAGCCGATCGCCACGATGAGGAACACCGGGATGATGACGTCGGCGATGCGGGCGATGAGATCCATGCCGTGAGCGTAGCAACAACAAAAAAAGGCTCCCTTGCGGGAGCCTTTCGGGGAGCCGGAGCTCGGGGGCGATGAATTCAGCGCCGGGCTGCCCCAAGCTGAATTCGCACCCCCACGGGGGGCAAGCGACCCGCGCAGCGCCGGAGCGTGGGGGCTCAGTTCCTCAGACGCGCTTGCGGTACTCGCCGGTACGGGTGTCGATTTCGATCTTGTCGTCCTGGGCCACGAACAGCGGCACGGCGATTTCAAAACCGGTGGCGATCTTGGCGGGCTTGAGCACCTTGCCGGACGTGTCGCCCTTGACGGCGGGTTCGGTCCATGTGATCACGCGCTCGACGCTGGTGGGCAGTTCCACGGAAATGGCCTTGCCGTCGTAGAACACCACTTCCACGGCCATGCCGTCTTCGAGGTAGTTCAGGGCGTCGCCCATGTTCTCGGCTTCGACTTCGTACTGGTTGAAGTCGGCGTCCATGCAGACGTACATCGGGTCGGCGAAGTAGGAGTAGGTGCACTCCTTCTTGTCCAGAATGATCTGGTCCATCTTGTCGTCGGCACGGCAGACGACTTCGGTGGCCATGTTGTTCAGCAGGGCCTTGAGCTTCAGACGCACGGTGGCTGCGCCACGGCCGCCACGGGCGTATTCGGTCTTCAGGACGATCATCGGGTCCTTGCCGTGCATGATCACATTGCCGGCGCGCAGTTCTTGGGCGATTTTCATAAAGATTCCAACGGTTGGGCCGCTTGTTCCGGCAGGGCTGAAAGGCCCGGGAACGGTGCTGATGGCTGCGATCTGTGCGGCGACGCAGATGGCTGGCAGGCAACGGGGCTCGGTGTGAACCGGACCGGTTTTCCGCAAAGCCTTGAATTTTATCGCTTTTGGGCGATGAATTCGAGCAGTTGGGTGGTCAGGGCGGGCTGCGCCAGCAGGCGATCGCGGGCCGCGAGCACGCACGTTCGCCAGCCGTCGACCACCGCCCAGCCTGGCCAGACCGGGCCGGCCGTGGCTTCGATGCCGTTCCAGGCGCGGTGAAACGCCCGCAGCGAGGGCGGCGCCTGCAGCCAATCCAGAAAGGCTTCGAGCTTGGCGTGGTGGGCGTCGTCGTGCTGCGGGTAGATGTGCCAGACGAAGGGCTGGCCGGCCCAGAGTGCGCGCACCAGAGAGTCTTCACCCCGCACGAAGTTGAGATTGCAGGACCACAGCAGATGGTCGAAGTCGCGCTGGGTCAGCGCGTGCAGGGCGTGCAACCGGCAGGCGGGGCCGGGCTCGCCGTGTTGTACGCGTGCACGGTCCACCGCCTGTGTGGCGCGGCCCGGGGTCACCAGCCAATCGCTGGTCAGGGCATCGTGCCCGGTCTGCTGGAGCACGGCGGGCAGCGCCTCCGGTTCGTAACAGAACAGGCTCACCCGGCGTTGGCCATCCAACCGCAGGCCGAGCGTGTGCAGCCAATCGTCGGGCTTGAAGCTGGTTTGCCGCTGCAGCAGGTCGGCCTCGCGCAGCAGCCCGCCGGTGGCCAGCGTGAAGCCCGGGTAGAAAAACCACTTGGTCAGTCCCCTGAGCGGGCCGCTGTTCACGGGTGAGGGCAGGCGGTGCGAGCGCTCCACGTACCGTTCGGCGCTGAGGTATTCGAGGTTGATCCAGACCGGTGGCGGGTTCCCTTGTGCCAGCCTTGCGCCCAGGTGCTCGGCGCATTCCGGCGCCGCGTCGCAACCGAAGGCTTCCACCCACACGTCGGCGGGCGGCAGCGAGGCGGGCAGCGCTGGCGCCAGCGGCGTGTTCCAGTGCAGCACCTGCACCCCCGGCACCTGGCCTTCCAGTGCGCCGGGCGCCATCCACCGCAGTGGCTCGGGCTGGTCGATCCACAGGCGCACCTGTTCGCCGCGGTCGGCCAGGTCGTCGCACAGCCGCCAGCAGACGCCAATATCGCCCAGGTTGTCGATGACGTGACAGAAGATGTCCCAACGCATGGGGCGATTGTCCATGCCGGCGGGCGACACAATACGGCCCATGTCCGACACCCATTCCGAACAGTTGCTGGCCGAGGTGGCCGCGCTGCCCGCGCTGCCGGGCGTCTACCGCTATTTCGACGCCCAGGGCCAGGTGCTCTATGTGGGCAAGGCGCGCAACCTGAAAAAGCGCGTCAGCAGCTACTTCCAGAAGGACCACGGCGGCACCCGCATCGGTCACATGGTCGGCAAGATCGCGCGCATGGAGACCACGGTGGTGCGCTCCGAAGCCGAAGCGCTGCTGCTGGAAAACAACCTGATCAAGACGCTGAACCCCAAGTTCAACATCCTGTTCCGCGACGACAAGAGCTACCCCTACCTCAAAATCACCGGCACCCGCGAGACCTACCGCACCGCGGGCGCGATGCCGGTGCCCATGCTGGCCTTCCCGCGCATGGCGTACTACCGCGGCGTGATCGACAAGCGCCACAGCTACTACGGCCCTTACCCCAGCGCCTGGGCGGTCAAGGAGTCCATCACCCTGCTGCAGAAAGTCTTCCGCCTGCGCACCTGCGAAGACACGGTGTTCGCCAACCGCACACGGCCCTGCCTGCTTTACCAGATCAAGCGCTGCAGCGGCCCCTGCGTGGACCTGATCGACATGGAGTCCTACGGGCGCGACGTGACCGCGGCCGAGCGCTTCCTGCGCGGCGAGACCCAGGCCGTGCTGGACGAACTGGAGCAGCGCATGCTGGCCCACGCCGATAAGCTCGAATTCGAGCAGGCGGCCGAGATCCGCAACCAGATGAGCGCGCTCTCGCGGGTGCTGCACCAGCAGGCCATGGACAACCTGAGCGACCGGGACGTGGACATCCTTGCCGTGAAGGTGCTGGGCGGCAAGGCCTGCGTGAACCTGGCCATGGTGCGCGGTGGCCGCCACCTGGGCGACCGCCCGTACTTCCCGGCCCATGTGGACGACGCGACCCAGATCGACGAAGGGCTGGAGGCCGAAGGCGGGCAGCGCGAGGGCGACCCGCTCGAGCGCGTGCACGTGCGCGTGCTCGAAGCCTTCATCGCCCAGCACTACCTGGGCGCAGCGCTGCCACACACCCTGGTGACCAGCCACGCGGTGGGCAAGGACCTGCTGGACGCCCTGACCGAACAGAACGGCGCCAAGGTGCACGCGGTGCACCAGCCGCGCGAACACCGCCGCGCCTGGCTGGACATGGCGCAGAAAAACGCCGAGATCGCGCTCGCACGCCTGCTGGCCGAAGAGGGCTCGCAACAGGCCCGCACCCGCGCGCTGGCCGAAGCCCTGGGCCTGCCCGACGACGATCTGGACGAGCTGCGCATCGAGTGCTTCGACATCTCGCACACGGCCGGCGAATCGACCCAGGCGTCCTGCGTGGTGTTCGAGGGCCACAAGATGCAGAACAGCCAGTACCGGCGCTACAACATCGACGGCATCACCGGCGGTGACGATTACGCCGCGATGCGCCAGGTGCTGCTGCGCCGCTACGGCAAGATCGCCGAAGCGCTGCGCGCCGAGCGCGAAGGGGCGGCGGTGCAGACCGAAGCGGCGCCCGTGGAAGACGCTGCTGCAGAACCCGCCAAGGACGGAGCCACCGAGGCGCCGAAAGGCCCGCGCATGCCCGACCTGGTGCTGGTCGACGGCGGCAAGGGCCAGGTGAGCATGGCGCGCGAGGTGTTCCAGCAACTCGGGCTGGACCTGTCGCTTATCGTCGGTGTGGAAAAAGGTGAGGGCCGCAAGGTGGGCCTGGAAGAGCTGGTGTTCGCCGACGGCCGCGAGAAGGTCTACCTGGGTCACGACTCGGCCGCGCTGATGCTGGTGGCGCAGATTCGCGACGAGGCGCACCGCTTCGCCATCACCGGCATGCGCGCGGCACGTGCCAAGGTGCGCACCGGCGGCAGCAAGCTCGAAGACATCCCCGGTGTGGGGCCCAAGAAGCGGGCTCGGCTGCTGCAGCGTTTCGGCGGCGTGCGGGGCGTGGCTTCGGCCAGTGTGGACGACCTGGCCACCGTCGAAGGCATTTCGGCCGAACTCGCCGATGCCATCTACCGTGCACTGCACTAGTGCAGGGCTCCCCCATAATCCCCCCATGTTTTTCAACCTTCCCACCCTGCTGACCTGGGCGCGCATCATCGCCATCCCGCTGATCATCGGGGTGTTTTATCTGGAAGGCCTGAGCGCGAAAGAGCAGAACCTGTTTGCCACGGTGCTGTTCGTGGTGTTCGCCGCCACCGACTGGGCCGATGGCTACCTGGCGCGCCGGCTCAACCAGACCTCGGCCTTCGGTGCCTTCCTCGATCCGGTGGCCGACAAGTTCCTGGTCTGTGCCAGCCTGCTGGTGCTGGTGCACATGAACCGGGCCGACGTGTTCGTCGCGCTCATCATCATCGGCCGAGAAATTGCGATCTCTTCGCTGCGTGAGTGGATGGCCATCATCGGCGCCACCAAGAGCGTGGCGGTGCACATGGTGGGCAAGCTCAAGACCGCGGTGCAGATGACGGCCATCCCGTTCCTGCTGTTCGACGGCAAGGTGCTCGGTGTGATCGACACCCACCTCTGGGGTACCTGGCTGATCTGGATTTCGGCCGTGCTCACCGTCTGGTCTATGGTGTATTACCTGCAGAAGGCGCTGCCCGACATCCGCGCCCGTTCGCGCTGATGGCACCAGCGGCCCAGGACAACGCGTGGCTGCGCGCCATGCCCTGGGTGTTCGTGCTGATCTGGAGCACCGGCTTCATCGTTGCGCGCTACGGCATGCCGCACGCGCCGCCCATGTCCTTCCTGGCGGTGCGCTATGCGCTGTCCATCCTGTGTTTCCTGCCCTGGATCGTGGTCGCCGGCGTGAAGTGGCCGAGCAACCGCACGCAGGCCTTGCACCTGGCCGTCACCGGCGTGCTGATGCACGCGGGCTACCTGGGCGGCGTCTGGGCCGCCGTCAAGGCGGGCATGGGGTCGGGTCTGTCCTCGCTGATCGTTGGCATCCAGCCGGTGCTCACGGCCATATGGCTCACCAGCGTGGGCGGACAGCACGTCTCGCGCCGCCAGTGGCTGGGCCTGCTGCTGGGCTTCGCTGGCCTGGTGCTGGTGGTTTCGCGCAAGTTCGGTGCGGGTGGTCCGGGTGATTCGGCCAACTGGCACAACCTGTCGTTCGCGGTGATGGCCCTGTTTGCGATCACGGTCGGCACGCTGTACCAGAAGCGCTTTGTGCAACCCTGTGACGTGCGCACCGCCAACACCGTGCAACTGGCCGCCGCGCTGGTGGTGACCTTGCCGCTGGCCTTGCTCGAAGCCGAGACCATGCGCTGGACGCTGCCCGGTGGCGGCTTGAACGGCGAACTGGTGGGTGCCATGGCGTGGTCGGTGCTGGGCCTCACGCTGGGCGGCAGTTCCCTGCTGTACCTGTTGATCCAGCGCGGTGCAGCAGCGTCGGTCACCAGCCTCATGTACCTGGTGCCGCCCAGCACCGCGCTGATCGCGTGGCTGCTGTTCGCCGAGCCCATCACCGCCACCACGCTGGCGGGCACCGCGCTCACCGCTTTTGGCGTGAGCCTCGTGGTGCGGTCGCCGAAGCCGGTTTGAGCTTCCAGGGTTCAGCCAGGAATTGTGCCGCCAGGTGGTCCACCAGCAGACGGATGCGGCGCGGCACCTGGGCGCGGTAGGGCGCCAGCCAGTGGATGTCGGCGTCCGGCATGCTCCAGCCCGGCAGCACCTGCACCAGTTCGCCGCTGACCAGCTGCGGGGCGATGTCCCACAGGCTGCGCAGCATGATCCCGTGGCCTTGCAGGCACCAGTCGCGCACCATTTCGCCCGAATTGCTGGAGAGCGGTCCGCGCACCTGCACGTGCAGGGCGGAGTTCCCATCGACGGGGTGCAGGCGCCAGTGGTCAAAGCTTTTGTCGGAGAGGCCGCCGTTTTCACGCACCACCAGGCACTGGTGCTGATCCAGGTCTTGTGGTGTGCGGGGTTCACCGTGTTGCTGTAGGTACGTGGGCGCGGCCACCAGCACCCGCTGGTTGCGGGCCAGCCGGCGCGAGACCCATTCGCTGGCCCGGTGGGCGGGCGCGTGCCAGAGCCAGATCGCGCCGTCGAAGCCCTCGACCGCGAGGTCGGGCAGTTGCTCGGTCAGCTGCAGCTGCACGCAGACCGCCGGGTAGTGCTGTTGAAAGAGGGCCAGGGCCGGGCCCACCCAGTGGCGGCCAAACCCGAAGGTGGCGGCCAGGCGGATGGGGCCCGATGGCTCGGCCCGGCGCTCGCGCAACTCGCTCTCCATCGCCTCAAAGCCCCGCAGCAGCTCAGCCGCGCGTTCACATACCGCATCGCCTTCGGCGGTAGGGCTCACGCGCCGCGTGGTGCGCTGGAACAGCCGCAGTCCCAGCCCCGTCTCGATCGTGGCCAGCCTTTTGGTGGCCGCAGGCGCGGCCATGCCGAGTGCCCGCGCTGCACCCGCCAGCGTGCCGTGCTGGCGGATGGCCCGCACCAGTTCCAGGTCAGGACGGTCCAATTGTTTCTTTCCAGGAAGTAATGGATTGCCAGATTATGTTGTCAGGCGGCGCTAAGCTGCAGGCATCGACCACGGACAGCCCCAGGAGACCCCATGAGCCAGAAACCCCATCGCATCGCCGTCATCGCCGGTGACGGCATCGGCACCGAAGTCATGCCCGAAGGCATCCGCGTGCTCGAAACCGCCGCTGCGAAGTTCAACATCCCGCTGCAGTTCGACCACTTTGACTTCTCCAGCTGCGACTACTACGAACGGCACGGCCAGATGCTGCCCGACGACTGGAAAGCGCAGATCGGTGGCCACGACGCGATCTACTTCGGCGCCGTGGGCTGGCCTGACAAGGTGCCGGACCACATTTCGCTCTGGGGTTCGCTGCTGATGTTCCGCCGCGAGTTCGACCAGTACGTGAACGTGCGACCCGCCAAACTGATGCCCGGTGTGACGGCGCCGGTGGTGCGGCGCGACGGCAGCCCGCGCCAGCCGGGCGAGATCGACATGGTCATCGTGCGCGAGAACACCGAGGGCGAGTACAGCAGCATCGGCGGCCGCATGTACGCGGGCACCGAGCGCGAGATCGTGGTGCAGGAAACGGTGATGTCCCGCATCGGCGTGGACCGCGTGTTGCGCCACGCGTTCGAGCTGGCGCGCTCACGTCCGAAAAAGCACCTGACCAGTGCGACCAAGAGCAACGGCATCGCCATCACCATGCCGTACTGGGACGAGCGTGTGGAAGCGATGGCCAAGGAATACCCGGATGTGAAGGTCGACAAGTTCCACATCGACATCCTCACCGCGCACTTTGTCCAGCGTCCGGACTTCTTCGATGTGGTGGTCGGCAGCAACCTGTTCGGCGACATCCTTTCCGACCTGGGGCCGGCGTGCACTGGCACCATCGGCATCGCCCCCAGCGCCAACCTCAACCCGACGCGGCAGTACCCGTCGCTGTTCGAGCCGGTGCATGGCTCGGCGCCTGACATCGCGGGGCAGGGCATCGCCAACCCCATCGGCCAGATCTGGTGCGGCGCCATGATGCTCGACCACCTGGGGTACCGCGACGCCCACGACGCGGTGATGCGGGCCATCGAATCGACCTTGCAGCCGGGCAGCGGTTTGCCGCGCACACGCGACCTGGGTGGTCGTGCCAGCACCGCTGAAGTCGGGCTTGCGATCGCGGCAGCGTTGGCTGCTTGAGGCGCGCCGAACCGGGGCCCTGCGGGGCGCGCCAAAATTCACAGATCGGGCGTGTCTGTGTGGTCAATGCGTCTAGAATCTCAGGTTTCGCGTGCGCCTAGGATCACCTTGGACCGGCCTGTATTGACAGGGGCTTTGCCCCATGGGTTTAATCACAAGGCATTAGTTATCCGGCGATTCAACCGGGCCGATGCGAACACGAGCGACCACACCGCCAGCTCTGCACCCCAGTGTTGCAGCCGTTGCCAGCGGAGGGTCCGAGGGGCATCATCAGACCATATCAAGAGGGGCTATTTGTGAACAAAACAGAACTCGTCGAGCACATTGCCAAGCACGCCGACATTTCCAAGGCGGCGGCCACGCGTGCGCTGGACTCCACCATCACCGCCATCCGCACCACGCTCAAAAAGGGCGGTACCGTGTCGCTGGTGGGTTTCGGCTCTTTTGCCGTGACCAAGCGTCCTGCCCGCAAGGGTCGCAACCCCCGCACCGGCGCTGAGATTAAAATCAAAGCCGCCAAGGTGCCGAAGTTCCGTCCGGGCAAGGCCCTGAAGGATGCGCTGAACTGAGGTCGTCCCCCACGGGATGTCCCGGTGGGGTGCTTAGCTCAGTCGGTAGAGCGGCGCCCTTACAAGGCGTAGGTCGGCGGTTCGACCCCGTCAGCACCCACCACCACCAAAAAGGCGAACACGGGTTCGCCTTTTTTGTTGTCGGCGCAGGCACAGCGTTTGTTTGTTGTTTCAGGATTTCAAGGCATGTTCGATACCATCCGCAATCACAAGAAGTACCTGATGGGCTTTTTGCTGATCCTGATCATTCCGGGCTTCGTGCTGTTCGGTGTGCAAGGCTTCACCGACTTCCAGAACAAGTCGGAGCCCGTCGCCACGGTGGATGGACACGACATCACCAAGGCCGACTGGGACCAGGCCCACCAGGCCGAGGCCACGCGGTTGCGCGAAGCCATGCCCACCATCGACGCCAAGCTGCTCGACAGCGACGAAGCCCGCTACGCCACGCTGGAGCGTCTGGTCCGCGAACGCGTACTGTCCACCGCGGCGCAAAAGTTCAACCTCTACACCAGCGACCAGCGACTGGCGCAGGACCTGCAGAAGAACGAAACCATCGCGTCGCTGCGCCGCCCCGATGGGACGATCGATGTCGAGGCCTACCGCCAGCTGGTGGGGCGCCAGGGCATGACGCCTGAAATGTTCGAGTCCCAGGTCCGGGCCGACATTTCCATGCGCCAGGTCACTCAGGGTGTGACCGGCTCGGGGGTGACACCACCCTCCCTGGCCCAGGTGTCGCTCAATGCATTCTTCGAACGCCGTGAAGTGCGCGTGCAGACCTTCAAGGCCAGCGACTTCGCTGCCAAGGCACAGCCCACCGATGCCGACATCGACGCCTTCTACGCCGCCAACCCCGCGTTGTTCCAGGCGCCGGAGCAGGCCGATATCGAGTACCTGGTCTTGGATGTTGCCGCGCTGGCCAAAGGCCTCACGCTCAACGAGGCCGATGTGCGGGCCTATTACGACCAGAACGCGTCGCGACTGTCCGGCAATGAGGAGCGCCGTGCCCGGCACATTCTGCTGACGGTGCCGGCTGGCGCACCCGCCGCTGACAAGGACAAGGTCCGCCAGCGTGCGCAGGAAGTGCTGGCGCAGGTGCGCAAGGACCCCTCGAAGTTCGCAGAACTGGCCAAGGCCCAGTCGCAGGACCCGGGTTCGGCCGCCAACGGGGGTGATCTCGACTTCTTCTCGCGGGGCGCGATGGTCAAGCCGTTTGAAGACGCAGTCTTTTCCTTGCAAAAGGGTGGCATCGCCGATCTGGTCGAGAGCGAGTTCGGGTTCCACATCGTTCAGCTCACCGACATCAAAGCGCCGCCCGTGCGCAGCTTTGAGTCCATGCGTGCCGAGATCGAGGCCGACCTGAAGAAACAACAGGCTCAAAAACTGTTCGCCGAGAGTGCCGAGGCGTTCAGCAACCTCGTTTATGAGCAGGCCGACAGTCTGAAGCCGGCCGCCGATCGCTTGAAGCTGCAAGTGCAGACCGCCAAGGGCCTGACCCGCCAGCCCAAACCCGACGCCGGCGTGCTGGGCAACGAGAAGCTGCTGACGGCCGTCTTTGCACCCGACTCGGTCGAGAAGAAGCGCAACACAGAAGCCATCGAGACCGGCGCAAGCCAGCTGGTGGCTGCCCGCGTGCTGCAGTACCAGGCCGCCCGTACCCAGCCTTTGGCGGAAGTGCGTGAGCAGGCCCGTGCCCGCCTGGTGGCCCAGCGCGCAGCCGAACTGGCTCGTGAAGAGGGTGCCAAGCAACTGGCGGCCTGGAAGGGTGGTGCCGACGCCAGCGCCATGCCTGCGGCGGTCACGGTTGCACGCGACGGTGCGCAAGGCCTGTCGCAGCCTGTGCTCAGCGCGGCCATGAGTGCACCCGTCAAAACGCTGCCCGCCTGGGCCGGTGTGAGCCTGGGTGACGAAGGCTATGCCGTTGTGCGCGTCGACAAGGTGCTGCCGCGCACGCCGCGCGATGCGCAGTCCCTGGCCCAGGAAGTTCAGCAGTATGGCCAGTGGTGGTCGTCTGCCGAGGGGCTCGCCTATTACGAAACGCTCAAGGAGCGCTTCAAAGTCAAACTGCTGGTGCCTGAACCAAAACGCTGAGCGAAGCGCCGCCTTCGCGCTATAATGCAAGGCTTGCGGTGGCTGTAGCTCAGTTGGTAGAGTCCAGGATTGTGATTCCTGTTGTCGTGGGTTCGAGCCCCATCAGCCACCCCAGTATTCAGAACCCAGTGTTTATGCGCCTTCCCAGCTAGTGTGGGTGCATGATGTGGGTGCAAAGCGAAAGGCCTCTAGGAGCAATCCTCGGGGCCTTTTTCTTTGCCTTTTTGCGGCGACATGGGGAGGTGACTCGCCACTCCCACCCTATGATTCGCGGCGCTACAGATCACCAGGGAGCGCACGATGACCGATGCATTTACGATTTATTGGACTCCGGAAGGATGGGAAGGCATCGGGTTAGGTAACCCCATCCACGCGGCCAGCGGCTCAGGCTTCGTCGGTCGTGTTCGTCCCGGAAGCCGCATATTCGTGACAAACGTGAAAGACGGCCTTTTTCGGTTGGTCGGTGCCTTCACAGTTCAGTCGGTTGTCGACGCTGAGGTGAGTGGAAAGCCTGCGAGTGCGACGTGGGACGCTCCCGAGTATTTGCTGGCGGAAGATGGCTCCTCTTCTCCAGTCCGGCCTAAGCCCATCCCTGCTGATGTCGTTCGGTCGCTCCGTTTTGTCACCAGCGCGGGCAAGGAGTCTGGAGTCAAATTTGACGATGACGGGCGGGTGAATGGTCAAGCCATGCGCTCGCTGCGCCAGCTCACACCAGAGTCGGCTGCAGCCCTTGAGGAACAACTTGAGCGACCGGCCGAGAAGGAGTGGAGTGAGGCGGAGTTGAGGGCCTCGGTCGCAGCCTATCTGGACATGTCGCGGCGGCGGTCTGCTGGCGAGTCCTTTGTGAAGAAGGATGTTTATCGGTCGCTGGTGGACCAGTTCGGGCGCACCACGGGCTCCTTCGAGTACCGCATGCAGAACATTTCTTACGTTCTCTCGTTGATGGGGCGCGACTGGCTGCCGGGTCTGCCTCCCGCAAAGAATGTGGGCGCAAGGGTTGCAGCAGTCATTGAACGACTTATCGGTGAGGTGGAAATGCGCCCCTCCGTCCCGGTGGTCGGTGACGCCATCGAAGTGTCGAAGGAGCGAAAGACCATCGCTGCACGACCAGAAGGCAACAAGAAACCCACGGCCACTACATCCTCCGTTACTACGTATACCCGCGATGCGAAGGTGAAAGCATGGGTGCTGCAGAGGTCCGGAGGCTCATGCGAGGCTTGCGGGTGTGCAGCGCCATTTATCGGTGTAGACGGGTTTCCATTCTTGGAGGTGCACCACGTCCGCAAGCTCGCCGACGCAGGGTCAGACACGGTCTCAAATGCCGTTGCACTATGCCCTAACTGCCATCGTCGCTTGCACTTCTCCGAAGACGCCCACGTCTACCGTGAGCAGCTTTTCGACAGGGTGGCAGAGTTGCAGCGGGAGTAGCCTCAAAATCTGTCGCCCCGCCCAGAGTCCAGGAGGGTGTGCGGGCTTTTCAGCTTCAGGCGCCCGAGTCAGGCTCTATCGCTGCACCTCGGGTGCGACTCTTACGCACTCGGGCGAAACCCAAGAACCCAAGACCAGACGCCAGCAGCGCGATGGAGCCCGGCTCGGGGACGCTAGCCACTTTGGTGAATCCGTACTGCACAGAGTTCACACTGACCGCAGCGGGGAGCAGGAAGTAGCTGTCCGACAGTGAGTCGGGGATGAACCCAAGGAACCCGGCGCTAGTGTCCAAGGCAATGGGCATGGCAACCCCGCCGGAGCGGATGTAAATGCGGCTGTAGAACTCGGGAGAGATGTAGTCGCCATACCAAGTTGTGGCAGACCACCCACAGGAGCAGTCCAGCAGCGAAGAGCCGATGAACAGGTCGTCTGTCCAAGCCTCCTCCCTGACCGAGACGCTAAACGGCGGGCTACTCGTGGAGCGCACCAAGGGGCTGGACAAGGCATCAGGACCGAAAAGAGTCCCGTCCTTCAGCTTCGAGAACTCAACCAATCCGGTCGGGCTCTGAAACATGGCGTAAAAGGTGGACGGGTCAGAGACCACCGCGTAGGCGTGGGAACTGGCGGAGCCCACGGCCAATAGGGACGCTAGCAGGACTTTTTTCAGCTTGTGCATGCGGTGTTCCTTTGAATGCTTGTTCAAGGGCTGACCTCATCGCCGCCCTCCCTGCAGAGATTCTAGGGAGAATGCGGCGGGGCTCAGCAGACGGCCCACGCTCAGACCCACGGCGGGCTCTCGTCGTCGCCTTCGTCTGCCTCCCACGGAGGACTCTCCACGCACACCGCCAGGGGCTCAGGCCGGGCCACCTGTTCCCCGGCTGCTGCCAGCCGCTCCGCCTTGCCTTTGGCCCTTGTAGCGGCCCTTGCAGCTTTCTGGCGGTCGGCCCTCTGCTGCTCCCGGAGCGCTTCGGTCGCTTCCTTCGCCCTGGCCTTCTCCGCGGCCTTGAGTTCCCGCAGGACCTCTGCACGGGCCTTCCTGAGAGCAGCGGCCCGGCCCGCCTGCTGCGCCTCGGACTTGATGCGGTCTGCCTCTTCCAGGCAGTCCACGCACCGACTGTCCGACATCCTTCGGACCCGACCGTGACCCCGGACGGGGCACACGTAGCCATTGAAGACCAGCAGCCCGGCGGCCTTGGCTGGCGCCCTGCCCGTGACGGTATGCAAGGCGGCCAGCTTGGCCCGCTCTGCGGTGAAGTTGAGAGACATGGGTGGTTCCCGTTGTGTTGATGAAGAAGGGGCGCCCCAGTTGTGGAGACACTCCCTCACGGCGTCAGCCGCTATGCGGTCAGACCTTGGCCGGTGCCGGGTTCTTCGCCAGCCACACGCCCGCCATCGCCTTGAAACCCGAGAGGTCCCGGCCGTGGGTCAGCTTCTGGATAGCGTCCTGAAGGCGTCCTTGGTCGCGCTGGCAGAAGCTGTAAAAGTCCTGCAGGCGGTCTTCACCGATGCCCAGCGGGGCCACCGAACGTGCCACGGCTCGCTCGTAGTAGGCGTGGCCCTGTTCCAGGTAGTCCATCGCCAGCTCCGGCTCCAAGCCTGCGCTCTCAGCCAGTGCCAGGGCGGTGCGCTGCATGTCACCAGCACCACGGGAGGCAATGCCGGTCATGGAGGCCAGGGCTGCGTCGTAGGCGCCCTGGGGAATCGGGGCGATGTCTTCAGCCCACAGCGCGTCATCCTTAGCGCTGAAGGCGCCCGCATCGGGGCCGTCCTGCGGTGCGGGTTGGGGAGCGTCCACGGCCTTGATGTCCTGCGCTGCTGCCTGCGCGGCTGCAGCATCGACCCAGCGACCACCGGCCCCACGCTGAATGAGACCTTCACGCATGGCGGTGCGGACATCGGTGCGGGTGGCAGGCTGGCCCGGGACCAGTTCGACCGTCTGCGTGCCGTTCAGGGTCTGCAGGGTGTCAGCGACCGAGCCCCCAGCGGTGCCACTGAAGGTCATCGCATGGCGGGCCACGCCCACGGTGGTGGAGGCAGCGTCACCGGCCGTGATCCGGTGGACACCTTCGTGGACTCGGGTGGACGGTGCGGGCTGCACGTCCTGCGGCTGCGGGAACTGGGAGAGCGCGAGACCAGCGCCCATGCGGTGGCCCTGTGCGGGCTGGACTTGGTGGGCTTGGGGAACGCCCGAGAGGTTGTCAGAGGTGGAGCCAAAAGAAGAAAAGCGGGTAACCATGATGTGTGAGTCTTTCAAGAAGGGTTGAGGGTGGGTGCTGCTGATTGCCGAGGGCGCGGCTGTTGGGGTTGGTGCAGCGGTTGGGGTCAGAGGGACGGACGAAAGAAAGGAGCCTTCATGGCCTCGGCTGCTCGCGCTGCTTTGGCCTCGGGGGGCTCGACGTGATGCGACACGTTCGCAAGGAACGGCGCCAGGGATTGCCGTAGGTGCCTACCGATATGGGCGAGCGACGTACTACGGGCTTTGGGGGAATAGGAGGTCTTCGTGGGCGATGCCCAAGAGACCCGGCGGGGCCGTGGAGCCAGTCCACAGACGGCACGGGACACAGCGAAGTCCACAGCGCGGTCCCCATCGGGGCCACCTTGCGGAAGCGACCGGGGATTGCTCTGCAGCCACGCCCAGAAGGCGCAGACCTCCACCAGGATGTCCATGGGTGGGACACCGTGGCGGGCAACCCGGGCGACCTCGTTTGCCCCCGGATATGCGGACTCGTTGCTGGTGGCTGTCGCCATCCAAGCCTTGAGCATGCTCAGGACCTGCTGCAGGCCGGTGTGACCGCCATTGGCATAAAGCAGTGCGCGGACTTGGTCCCGTTCTGTGGCCCAGCGGGTGGCCCTCAAGGGACCGGCCTGCGGATGGCCGTAGCGCTTGGCGGTGTTGAGGTGTTCACGACACCAGCGATTGACCCCATGGCGGGGGGAATGACACCCGGAGGCGTCGCAGCACTGCCGCTCGTTCAGGAGCTTGGCGTGGTTGAAGGTAGGAGCGGACATGGTTGGACCTCCATTCAAGGATTCAGGGATGTGGAAACGGATGGGGGCGGGACCTGGGTCGGTCGGTGGACCTTGAGGAGCCTTGAGGTGCTCCCGACCCTGCCCGCTGGGGCGAACGCGAAAGAGGAAGACCACAGCCCAGACCACGGCGGGGAGGTCTCAGTGGTTGTGGTCTGTGGTTGTGCTGCTGACTGAGGTCACCGATGGACCCGGGCAGCATCAACAGGGGCGCGGCTGGCTGTTGTTCAGGCGCAAAGATGGTGCATCGTTGGTCTCCTTACTTTAGGGGGGAAATATTCAAAGCAGTCCCGCCGCATGCAGCTCTGCGTGATACTGAGCGTCCAGCGCGTGCCGGTCAGCAGACACCGTCCACCCCGGATTCACGTCTAGGAGCCTTGCGATGGCACCAGCGGATACACGGGCTGCAGCTGCATACCGTGCGACCGTGGAGGCCCCAGAGTCCGGGAGCGCTCGCGCAACACTGCCCGCGTCAATCACGCTGCAGCCCTGCAACACGCGGAAGAGCTTGCGCCGCGAGAGTGGCCGTGTGTGGCCTTCGCCTTGGGTCTGAAGATGGACCACCCCGGCGAAAACGTCGTCAATGGGCGGGTGGTTCTCGCAGAGGTCTTGAGCCGACAAGAAGGAACGGGCGAACCCCTGCACCCGGCGGTTGTCGCACTTGATGGGTGGTCTGCCACGGGTGCGCGGCTGATGACTTGTCGGCGGCTGGGGGAGCGCTTCGGGGGAAACGGTCGGATTTGTGGTCATGTGTGAGTCAATGCTGGATGAAGGGAAGAGCGGCATCCGAGAGGGACGCAAGCGCCTGTGTCGTGGCCGTGTGGCCTTGGGTGTCCTTGTTGATGCCGTTCGCAGCCAGGAACAACCGCACCTCAGCCGCCACGGAGGCGGACGGGTTGGGCGATTCCATGGCTGTGGTCAGTTGATGCAGAAGCAGGCTCCACAGGCGCTGCAGTGCTGCGCGGTCCTTGGCTGCTTGGGCCAGCCCGCACAGGCCGTTATCACGGAGGAGCGACCGGGCAACGCTCAGGACCTCGGCCGATGGCTTGTCTTGCTTCATGTCGGTCAGCAGAGCAGAGACCACCAACCGGTGAAGCTCGTTCAGTTGCTCGGGGGTGGCCTTGCCAGCCGGTGCGGTGGTGGTGGTCGTGTTCACTTGATGCCTTTCAGTCGGCCCCACGGCGTGGCGGCGATAGCTTGGATGTGTTGCTCCACCCGGGCTTCCAGGGCGGCCAAATCGAGCCCCTCAGGCCCCGCAAGGAGAACCCTGTGGGGTGGTAGCGGATCACTGGCTTGGACAGCTTCCAGGCGCTCGTATGCGGCCCTAGCGGCGGCTCCATCGGGCAGGAAGGCGGCGCAGGCGCGCGACACTGCCCGCACCTCTTCGGCGGGGCTGGCGCAGGCTTCCAGGTGCTGCAGGTAGACCGCCAGGGCGCGGCGGATGACCCCACCTGTGGGCACCTTCTTGGACCCAGCACGGGCTAGCCAGGAAGCAGCCCAGGCCATGGCAAAGGCGGAGGAGTGATCCAGCCCGGCCTGTGTGTTGCGGACGGTGCCCGTCAGGGCCAGGGAGGTGCGCTCGCGTTCGTAGTCGCGGCGTGGTCGTTTGGACATGGTGGGTTCCTTGGGTTGGTGCTGGCTGCAAACCAGCCGGCTGAAAAGCAAAGGGGGACCCGGCCGTGGTCCGGTGGATACCGGCGGCTGGGTCGTGGTGGGTGTGGTGGTGCCTGTCGCGTCACGCTGTGAGTGCTAAACGGCGGGTCGTCCCCGGATGCGGGACAGCGACAGGCGGGAAACGATGGGCGGAACGGCGGTTCCGGGTTAGCTAGGGTCGGGGTCTAGGCGCGACGACCGTCCCGGAGCAGCCACGAGCAGAGCGGCTGTTTCTGGTGTCTTATCGATAGTCGGGGTTTAGCCGCGAAATGGCACCAGCTATCCGGAGCGATCCCAGCAGGATCAACGGGTTACAGGACTTCCACGTCCGAACCTTGGCACCAATGCGGATGCACGGCAGACGGAGGCGAGCCGGGACGCCCTGAAGTAGCGCTTGGGTCGCTCGGTCGGGTTGCCTGCGGTGCTGACGGCCGGTGCCCTGCTTGAGCCAGGGTGAGGGTCTACAGCGCGGAATTTGCGGTGAGCGGGCGTAAGCCCTTGATCCGATGGCCGATTCAGCAGCGGCGGGTGCTGCAGGTTCTGCGCCTTCCGGTAATCGGAGCGCCAGGCGCCCAAGGCGGGCACGGCGGCTTTGTTCTGCTTTTATCGATGGGGAGGGTTTAGACCAAGTGTTTGATTTAGCTTGGTGTTTTTGGTTCGTTTTGAGTACACCCAAAAGAAACGTACCCGTCAGTGGTTCGATATGGTCTGTTGACTAAGTCAAATCGAACCGATATCATGCGAACCATTCAAATAGAACTGAAAGTCTCCATGTATCTCCGCGCCTACCTCAGGGCTTCCACGCGTGAACAGGACGCCCAGCGGGCCCGCGCTGTTCTTGACGCATTTGCCGCAGAGCGCGGTGTGACCATTGCCGCCCGTTATGTTGAGAACGAGTCCGGGGCCAGCTTGAAGCGTCCGGAGTTGTTCCGCCTGCTTGATGACAGCCAGCCGGGGGACGTGCTACTGGTGGAACAGGTAGACCGTCTCTCCCGGCTCAACGCGGCAGACTGGGAAGTTCTCAAGGCGACCATTCGGGACAAGCGGGTGCGCGTGGTGGCGCTGGACTTGCCCACTACTTGGAAACTCATGGAGCCTGAACCACATCGGGGCTCACAGGCTGAGGATGTGGAAGACATCACCCGGCGGATGCTTGATGCAGTCAACGGGATGCTGTTGGACATGCTGGCCGCCATCGCCCGCAAGGACTACGACGACCGGCGCAGGCGTGCCGCTGAGGGCATAGCCAAGGCTAAGGCACAGGGCGATAAGTACAAGGGCAGGAAAGCCGACACGGTGCGCAATGCGGACATCCTGCAGTTGCTGGCCGATGGCAAGTCTTGGAGCGAGGTCTGCCGGATTACAAAGGCGTCCCGCTCTACTCTGAGTCGCCTCACAAAGGCAGCGAAGGCTGCCGAGTCAAAGCAGTCCGCATGAAACCCACCTTAGACCAATCACAAAGTTCTAGGCCGGACCTAGCCAGAAAAGCCCGCTGGACTGCCGGTCGAAAGCAGGAGGCAGACGCTAACGACATCAGGTGCGAATCGGCCAGGGGTACGGGGGGTAAACCGGGCAGCAGGTCTATCAGATGCCTTCTCGAAAATTTGTAGCAAAAGTTCGCTGTAGACTCGCTCCCACGAGCGCATCTTTCGTACGTACCCCAACAAACCGCACCATCCTAGGTTTTGCCGTTTAAATCAAATTTAGGTGGCAAATCTGCTTGGTGTGCGACAAAATTACTTGCCGATTGGAGATGTGATGAACGAGCTATCGAGCAATCCAAAGCCCGGCCTAGCTCCCGGTAAGCCGGATTCAACGCTACTGCCCACTCCTTTTGTAGCGGCAGGCATAGGCCTCATCGCTGCGATGGCCTTTTCTGGTGGCTTAAGCGGGGGACAAGGCTTCTTGATTGGCCTTGCCATCGGACTTATCCTTTCGGTTGTAGTTCCGCTTTTATCCTCTGCCAAAGAGCAGAAGTTCAGCAAGTGCCCTCACTGCGGCGCTCTGCTCGAAGGCTGCTGCAACGCAATTCCCGAGAAGTCCGAGGAAACACAAACTAGGAGCGCCCACCATGGCTGACCAGGAAATGTGGGACAAGGTGCGCAAGGAACTCGCCACACCATGGGATTGGGTGGCAGCCGGGATTGGCGCCGCCGGTGGGCTCGGAGCAACTATCGCCGTTGGTGGTCTTGACGCTGGAACGTCTGCCGGCGTAGGAGCGCTGGCAGCAGTCTCAGCTCGAAAGGCAGGTGAAGCGGCGCTACGCGGTCGAAAGTTGAAAAAACGCGCAATCGGATTGATAAGCATTCTGAGCGGTAAATTGAATCAAATCAGTCCAGCCTCGCTCATCAATCCACAAGGGATTCCTGACTTGCTCGAAGCCGTAGAACGAGATCTTAATCTCTGGACGCAAAGAGTAATCAGCGACGATCAGTTTGACGCCCTTATGAATGAGCACGCTAACACTTTCCGAAAGTTTCCCTAGAACGTGATACCCAACCCTTTACCCGAGCGGACTTCCACCGGCAATGCCCTTGGGCCACGAGGCGCTCGCGGCTAACATGCACCTCGCGGCCCAGGCGTTTTCCTGTCTCCGGCCCTCAGGCTCAAACGTAATGCGTCTGTTTCTGGCCGACTAATGCTGGAAGCGGGCTTGATTTGAACAGTATTGAGTGGCTGCATGGAATCGAACGGATGGCGTTTTTGACCAAATAGAGAACCTCACGGGCTGCACTAAGGGACTGACGGCTGCATGCGCATTACCATATCGAGATACCAACTGAGCTATCCTCAAGTTGCCCATATCGCTGTATTTTGCGCGGCCTTTTTGTGTTTCACCGTCGCCCGTGCCGAGGCTCTCACGGGGCGCACTGTCGGAGTCTCTGATGGGGACACCATCACCATCCTCGACTTCACCAACACCCAACACAAGATTCGCCTTGCGGGCATCGACGCCCCCGAGAAGTCCCAGCCGTTCGGCCAGCGCTCCAAGGAGTCTCTGAGCGAACTGGTGTTCGGTCGCACAGTGACCGTGGAGACCGACAAGGTAGACCGGTACAGGCGCAAGGTGGGCAAGGTCCGGACCCCCGAGGGCCTGGACGCAAATCTAGAGCAGGTCCGCCGGGGCCTTGCCTGGCACTACAAGGACTATCAGCAGGAACAGACCGAGGCGGACAGGGCTACCTATGCGGCTGCGGAGGATGTCGCCAGGGGGCAGCGCCGGGGCCTGTGGGTAGATGCCCAGCAGGTGGCCCCTTGGGAGTTCCGGAAGGCGCAGAAGAGCGGATTGGCCAGTAAGAAGTTTTTAGAGGTAGGTGAGAAATGACTGAAGAAATGGCGATGCCCGAAGTTACCTCCGAGTGGGTTGGCGATGTGCTCAGTAGGAAACCATACGCAGATTTTCTAACCAAGTACATTGAGGGTAAATGTGAGCGTGATAAGCCTGCGCTTGTCGTCGCCTTGGATGCGCCATGGGGCTCAGGGAAAACGTTCTTTGTGGAGCATTGGGCTGCGGATTTGACTAAATCAAAGCGGCCTGTGGTCTTTTTCAACGCCTGGGAGAATGACTACGCAGAAGACCCTACTGTCGCCTTCATGGCAGAGCTTCGCAAAGGCTTAGAGCCGCTTTATGGGATGCTCCCGTTGGGAGGTGCGGCGCGAATCGCGCTCGACAATAAGTCTCAGGAGGCTGTGGGGTATCTAAGGCGGGCATTGATGCCAGTTCTTGGAGTTGCGGCTAAAGCTATTTTGAAAAAGGCTACAGGTATTGCGGCTGACGAGTTGATAGATGCAGCAAGTGGCGTCGATGAAAACAGCGTTGATGCGACTGATGCCAGAGAGCTTTCCGCTGAAACGCTTGATAAGGGATTGGACCGATTTTTCGAAAAGGCACTGGAGAATCATAGCGAGAGAATACGGTCTATCTATGACTTTCGGAAGAGCCTAGAAGAGCTCTTGATTTTATTAAATCAAGAAACAGACTGTGAGGGGCCGTTGTACGTGTTTGTTGATGAGTTGGATCGGTGTCGGCCGGACTACGCAATACGACTACTTGAGGGCATTAAGCATTTGTTTAGTGTCAAAGGGGTGGTGTTTGTGGTTTCCACTAACCTTGGGCAACTCTCAAAGGCGGTTGGTGCTGTTTATGGCCTTAATTTCGATGGCTACATGTATTTGAAGCGGTTTTTTGATGTCGAGTTTACCCTGCCAAACCCAACTCGTCGTGCATTTATTGAATTGCGAATGAAGGACTCTATTCTGAGGACTACTGCAGGAAGTTCCGGTTTGCATCTCTCTGTCTATCGAGGGCATGAGCCGCACACGATTATCGGAATTTCGCAAGTTGCAGAAGCATTGCAATTGGATTTGCGCTCAATTCAGACGGTTCTTGCGATGACAGAGGCTGTAGTGTTAGGCCTTCCAGCAGGCTCCAAGGTAGCCACGATGTGGTTGTTTTTTGTTGCGGCGATGCGCCATTCTCATCCAGATGTTTTTGAGTTTTTGTCTTTATCGAAAGGTGATGTCGGAGCTTTTGATCAGATGTGCGCAAGATTAATTGCTGGGGTTGCTACCGTTCCGATTAGAGATCGGAATTCCCGAGCGAGGTCTGAATATCCAATGAAGGACCTGCTTGTATTTTATTACAGTGCATCAATAAGGGATGCTTCAAGTTTGTTGGATTCGTATAATGGCATGGATAGAGATGCTCTCATGAGTTTTCCAAATGTGATCATTGCTGAATTGATCGAATTTCCATCGGTTGAGGGCTTGAAGCTGCATCCAATTAGTCGCTATCCATCATTGGTTGCAATGGCTGGACATATTTCGTATGTGCATGAGTAGCACTGTTGGTCGAGTTTTGGGGCGAACTCGTTTTCTTTGTTCGGTGTAGTGTGTTAGAGCCCAACAAGAGCTCTTGCTGCGGCTACCACCTTATCCCCGTATGTGACCCTGTGCGCTGTTTCTACGGCGCTCTCCTTGGTGCCTCCCTGCGAGTACACATCAGCTGCTAGCGTGCCCACCTTGTGCCCCACGAAGCGGGCAGTAGCGACCTGATCCACGCGTGCAGCTTCTAGTACAGTTACGACATTCCTTCGAAAGCTGTGGAAGTCCGTTCCATCTGGGACACCGCAGACTCTCCGGTAGCGTCCGAAGGCCTTCACTGAAGATGCTGACAGCTTGTCGTCCAGCCCACCGGGGGTCAATTCGTGGAACAGCTGGGCGGACTCTGCCTTCTTGTGCATGCGCCGCTTCAGGACGGCCATAGGTACTGGATCGGCGACAGCTACCCATCGGATGCCCGCCTTGGTCTTTGAGTCCTTGATGCGGATTACGCTGTGGTCGTTGTGGGTCTCTACATCTCCGACTAGCAGGCTGCAAAGCTCGTCTTCGCGTGCCCCGGTGAACAGCCCCAGCAGCATCAGGTCCGGTATGTATGAGTAGGTCGGCCAAGATTTCACCCGGTCGTTGCCGTTCAACAGTGCCAGCAGTTCGTCGTCCGTAAAGGCACGCTTCGGCGGCCGTGTGCCGGCGTTCTGCTTTTTGCTGATGCGGTGACCTGCCCATGGGTTGGCTCCCTTGGGCACAGCGTTTCGGGATGCCATCCACCCCCAGAATCCACCGAGAGAGACAAGTCGGTCTCGGATCGTGCTGTGTGCGAGGCCGCGCTGGGTCAGGTCCTTGTCGATGTAGGCAATGACGGTATTCAGCGTGATGTCGTTTGGATAGGCGTCTTCCTTGCCCATGAAAGAAAGGACCTCCTTGAGTGCCTTCCTGTGCCCGTACTTGGTCGATTCCCTGTAATCGCTGCCGCCTAGCCAGCGTTCCATGAGCTGCGTTAGGGTTTCGTCTGAGGATGTGGCTGTGCGATACCAGCGGCGGGCCTTGTCATGTCCGTACAGGCGCTCCAACTGCTCCGCGTGGTCAAGCGTGACCATCTCGACGGTGCTTTGTGTTTCGTGGTCACCGATTGCCTGCAGTTGGTCAAGCTGTTCCCGGATAGCTCGGGCGTCCTCGAAAGTTAGCCCCGGCTCGTCTGCCTTGGGCGGTTTGCTCCGTAGGTGGGCAAGCTCCAACTTGATGCGGGCCACTACGGCGTGCTTCTTTAGGTTCGCCTCGGAGCGGCTTGAGGTCCCCAAGCTGCGCCGGATGTGGGTCTGTCCGGTGAACTTCTCAAGTGTCCGGGGGACCCTCACGCGAGCGTAAAACGTCCCTCCGACCTTTTGCAGATATTGGTCCGGGTTGCCTTTTTTTGTAGCCACTGGGTGCGGTCCTTGTCGTGGGGTGGTGCATGAATGCACCCACGGGACTTTACACCAACTCGACCCTATGTGGGTGCACGATGTGGGTGCAAGAAATCGGCCTGAAGACCGCATAGCCGCTTGTTTCCTTGCTTCTGGACCTCCCCGGTGTGGCCCCCCATCAGCCACCCCAAAACATTCAAAACCCGCGCTTCGCAAGAAGCGCGGGTTTTTTCTTGCGTGTTTTGCGCGAGCGTTGCGCCGTTCAGTTCACCAGCACCAGCTTGCCCTTGACCGAGCGTGAGCCCATGATGGCGTAGGCTTGGGGCAGTTCGCTCATGGGCAAGGTCTGGTCGATCACCGGCTTGATCTGGCCTTTGAGGTACATCGTGGCCAGGGTTTGCATCATCTGTGCGTTGGCCTGTGGCTCGCGTTTGGCGAAGTCGCCCCAGAACACACCCACGATGCTGGCGCCTTTGAGCAGGGCCAGGTTCAGCGGCAGGCTGGGGATGGGGCCGCTGGCGAAGCCCACCACCAGGTAGCGCCCGCGCCAGGCGATCGAGCGGAAGGCCGGCTCAGCGAAGTCTCCGCCCACCGGGTCGTAGATCACGTCCGGGCCTTTGCCCCCGGTCAGCCGTTTGATCTCTTCGCGCAGCGTGGTCTGCGGTGTGTGCACGCTGTAGTTGATGGTGTCGTCGGCTCCCAGCGCTTTGCAAAGCGCACATTTGTCGTCGCTGGAGGCGGCGGCGATCGCGCGCGCACCAGCGGCCTTGGCCAGCTGGATCGCGGCCGTGCCCACGCCCCCCGCGGCACCCAGCACCAGCACGGTTTCGCCAGCTTTGAGCTGAGCACGGTCCACCAGTGCGTGTTGTGAAGTGGCATAGATCATGATGAACGCGGCCGCGTCGACCGGTGGAAAGCCCGTCGGCAGCGGCATGCACAGCGCGGCCGGCGCCAGGGTGTGGGTGCCAAATCCGCCGGTGCCGCTCAAGCAGGCCACGCTCTGGCCTACCTGCAGGTGCTTCACGCCTTCGCCCACGGCTTCGACCACACCCGCGTATTCGGAGCCTGGCACAAAGGGCAGGGGGGGCTTCATCTGGTACTTGTTCTGCACGATCAGCAGGTCGGGAAAGTTCAGGCTGGCCGCCTGGATCCGGATCAGGACCTCGCCGGCCTTGGGCTCGGGGGTGGGCAGTTCTTTCCAGGTCAGGGCTTCTACACCCACGGGGTTTTCACACAGCCAGGCTTGCATGGTGTCGTCTCCTTGTTGGTTCAGGCTGGCGCGATGATAGGCAGCCACCCGGGTTTGGGCCCAGCGCGATGCGCGCATTTCTGTCGCCGTCGGGACCCGCGCAGCCGTCGCTGGCTCGTTGGGTCTTCCACCTAAAATCGCGCCATGAAAATCCTCATCTCCAACGACGACGGCTACCAGGCGGCGGGCATCGTGGCCCTCTACGAAGCGCTCAAAGATCTGGCCGATGTGGAGGTGGTGGCACCCGAACACAACAACAGCGCCAAGAGCAATGCGCTGACCCTGCATTCGCCGCTGTATGTGCACACGGCAGCCAACGGCTTTCGCTACGTCAACGGCACGCCGGCCGACTGTGTGCACATTGCGCTGACCGGGCTGCTGGGTTACCGGCCCGATCTGGTGGTCTCGGGTATCAACAACGGCGCCAACATGGGCGACGACACCATTTACTCCGGCACCGTCGGAGCCGCCATGGAGGGTTACCTGTTCGGCATCCCTGCGATTGCCTTTTCACAGACGGAAAAGGGCTGGGCGCACCTGGAGACGGCTGCACACAAGGCGGCCGAACTGGTCAAGCAGTTGATGCCGTCCTTGCCCGATGCAGCGCAGCGCGGTGAGCCCTGGCTGCTCAATGTGAACGTGCCCAACCGGCCCACGGCCGAACTGCAGGGCTTCAAGGTGGCGCGCCTGGGGCGCCGCCACGCGGCCGAACAGGTGATCACGCAAACCAGCCCGCGCGGCGAGACCATGTACTGGATCGGCAGCGCGGGACCTGCCAAGGACGACGCCGAGGGCACGGACTTTCACGCCACGGCGCAGGGTTACGTCAGCATCACACCGCTGCAAGTGGACCTGACCGACCACCAGCGCCTGCCGTACTGGGCGCCGATGGCAGCGCTGCTGTCTCAGCCCAAAGGGCCGGCATGAAGCGGCTGCCCCACGGCCTGCCTTCGGGCAATCCGCCCGCAGCGCGCCCGCGCCCAGGCTTCCCGGCGCGGCTGGACACGCCGCCTGCACCCACCACTGCGCGCGCGGCTCCTCTGGCCGGAAAAACGACGCCGGTGGCGCGCACCGCGCCGGCCAGCAGTGGCCTGGGCATGGATTCGCAAGCGGTGCGCGCGGCCATGGTGCGCAAGCTGCAGGCCCAGGGGGTGTCGCATCCGGCGGTGCTTGCGGCCATGAACGCGGTGGAGCGCCACCGCTTCGTCGATTCGGCGCTGGTCAACCAGGCCTACGAAGACACCAGCCTACCCATCGGTCTGGGGCAGACGATCTCCAAGCCCAACGTGGTCGCGCGCATGATCGAGTTGCTGTGCCAGGGTCGCACCGAAAAGCTTGGCCGGGTGCTGGAGATCGGCACCGGCTGTGGTTACCAGGCTGCAGTGCTGAGCCATGTTGCACGCGAGGTCTACAGCATCGAACGCCTGCGTGGTCTGCACGAGAAGGCGCGTGAGAACCTTCGTCCGTTCCGGCTGTCCAACGTGCATCTGTTGTTCGGCGACGGCATGCTGGGTTACGCGCAGGGTGCGCCATACGCCTCGATCATCGCGGCGGCCGGTGGCGATGCGGTTCCCCAGGCCTGGGTCGACCAGCTGGCCGTGGGCGGGCGCCTGGTGGCGCCGACGGTGAACGCCTCGGGGCGCCAGAACCTGGTGGTGATCGACAAGACGACCACCGGCGTCCTGCGCAGCGAACTCGAGGCGGTGCACTTCGTCCCCCTAAAATCAGGGGTCGCCTGACGCTGCTCCCCTTGACAGGGGGCCTGTTTTGTTTTGAGGGGATCGGCCTCGATGCCGCCAACCCCGTATGGGAGTTTTCATGAGCACATTCCTGATCCACGCGACCGCTGCGCCGGTGGCCCACCGCAGCCCCTCGTTGCGTGGGGCGATGGTCCTGACCTTGCTGGCCGCGGCACTGGTCGCCACCGGCTGCGCGGGGCGCCGCCTGGCAGACCCGGCACCGGTCGAGGACCGGGGCGCCGCAGGCGGTGGCCGCAGCGCCGAGGTCAAGACCCTGCCGGGCGCCGAGAACGCCGGCAAACCCGGTTACTACACCGTCCAACCCGGCGACACGCTGTTCCGCATTGCTCTGGACAGTGGGCAGACTTGGCGCGACGTTCAGGCGTGGAACAACCTGGCCAACCCGAACGTGATCGAGGTCGGGCAGGTGCTGCGCGTGGCGCCGCCGGTGGGCACCGCTGCAGCGGCGGCCCCCACCGGCGTGACCGCCGCACCCGTGGCCAGCGCCACGGTGGTCTCGCGCCCTCTGGCTGCGACCAGCACCGCCGCTGTGACCGCCACAGTCCCGGCCGCGCCTGCACCTGCGCCTGCGGCGCCCGTTGCAGTGCCGGCAGGGGACGCCGTGAACTTCATCTGGCCGGCCCAGGGCGCTGTGGTGGCCAACTTCGACGAAGCCAAGAACAAGGGTGTGGCGATCGGTGGCAGGGTGGGCGACCCGGTGCTGGCCGCCGCCGACGGCCGTGTGGTCTACGCCGGTGCCGGTCTGCGCGGCTACGGCAACCTGATCATCCTCAAGCACAACAACACATACCTCACGGCCTACGCCCACAACCAGGCGCTACTGGTGCGCGAAGACCAGGCGGTCAAGCAAGGCCAGAAGATCGCCGAAATGGGCAGCAGCGACGCCGATCGTGTGAAGCTGCACTTCGAGGTGCGCCGCCAAGGTAAGCCGGTCGACCCGATCGCCTTCCTGCCCAAGCGCTGACCGTCCGCCATGGCCTGGCCAGTGCTGGTCTTCGACATCGAGTCGATACCCGACATCGCCGGTCTGCGCCTGCTGCGGGATGACCCCGCCGACTGGACCGACGCGCAGGTCCACGCGGCCTGGCTGGCCGAGCGCCAGGCCAAAGGGCAGAGCGACTTCATGCCGCTGCACCTGCAGCGCGTGCTGGTCATCAGCGTGGTGTTCCGCAACGCCGAAGGCCTGCGCGTGCACTCCTTTGTGGACCGCGACGGCCACAGCGAAGGCAAGGTCGTGCAGACCTTCTTCAACAGCATCGAAAAGCACCAGCCGCAGCTGGTGAGCTGGAACGGCGGCGGCTTCGACCTGCCCGTGCTGCATTACCGTGGGCTGCGGCACGGTGTGGAGGCCAACCGCTACTGGGACATGGGCGAAGACGACCGCGAGCACAAGTGGAACAACTACATCAGCCGCTACCACATGCGCCATCTGGACCTGATGGACCTGCTGGCGATGTACACACCCAAGAACAACGCGCCGCTGGACGCACTGGCCAAGCTCTGCGGCTTTCCGGGCAAGCTGGGCATGGACGGCTCGCAGGTGTATGCGCAGTACCTGGACGGACGGCTGGAGGACATCCGCCGTTACTGTGAGACGGACGTGATGAACACCTACCTGGTGTATTGCCGGTTCCAGAAAATGCGCGGTGGCTTCACGGCGGCCGAATACGAGCAGGAAATCGCCTTCGTGAAAGACACGCTGGGCCAGCTCGCGCCCACCGAATCGCACTGGGACGAGTACCTGCGCGCCTGGGTCTGACGTCGACACGGCCCCCACGTGCCGCCGTTGCGCTGGTCGCTGCCCTTCAAGGGAGCTGCAGCGTCTTGGTGCGGTCCGGCGGCGCTGCCGTGTCCTGAGACAATCGGGGCATGAGTCAAGACAGCCCCACACAACAAGCGTACGTTTCCCCATCCGCCGATCTGCCCGACGGCCAGCTGTTCATCGAATCGCTGGACATCGAAGCCCAGGGCATCGCCCACCGCCCCGACGGCAAGGTGGTGTTCATCGACGGTGCGCTGCCGTTTGAAGTCGTCAGCGCCAAGGTCAACCGCAAGAAGAACAACTGGGAAGCGGCGACGCTGACCGAGATCCACCGCGAGTCGCCCCAGCGCGTGACACCGGGTTGTCCACACTTTGGCCTGCACGAAGGCGCCTGCGGCGGCTGCAAGATGCAGCACCTGGAAGCCGGCTCGCAGGTCGCGATCAAGCAGCGCGTGCTGGAAGACAACCTCTGGCACCTGGGCAAGGTCAAGGCCGAGACGCTGTTGCGCCCCATCCAGGGCCCGAGCTGGGGCTACCGCTACCGCGCCCGCCTGTCGGTGCGCTTCGTGCACAAGAAGGGCGTGGTCCTGATCGGTTTTCACGAGCGCAAGAGCCGCTACGTGGCCGACATGCAGGTCTGCCGCGTGCTCCCGCCGCACGTGAGCAATTTGCTGATGCCGCTGCGCGAGCTGATCTACGGCATGGACGCGCGCGAGACCTGCCCGCAGATCGAGCTGGCCTGTGGCGACGACGTGACCGCGCTGGTACTGCGCCACCTAGAGCCGCTGAGCGAGGACGACCTGGCCCGCCTGCGCGCCTTTGGTGCGCAGCACGGCGTGCAGTGGTGGCTGCAGGCCAAGGGGCCGGACACGGTGAAGCTGCTCGACGAAGGTGGCCCGCAGCTGGCCTACGCCCTGCCGGATTTCGGCATCACCATGCCGTTCAAGCCGACCGACTTCACCCAGGTCAATCCGCACATCAACCGTGTGCTGGTCTCGCGTGCCTTGCGCCTGCTGGGTGCGCAGAAGCACGAGCGGGTGATCGACTGGTTCTGCGGCCTGGGCAACTTCACCCTGCCCATCGCCACGCAGGCCGGCGAGGTGCTGGGCATCGAAGGCAGCGAAACCCTGGTGGCCCGATCGCGTGACAACTGGGCCGCCAACCAGCACGGCCGTCCCGACCCGATGGCGCCCACCCGCTTCTTGGCGCGCAACCTGTTCGAGATGACGCCCGAGCTGCTGGTGGCCGACGGCGCGGCCGACAAGTGGCTGGTGGATCCCCCGCGCGAAGGTGCCTTTGCGCTGTCCAAGACCCTGGCCGACCTGCACCAGCAGCCCGAGCTGCGGGGCGGCTGGACGCCGCCCAAACGCATCGTCTACGTGAGTTGCAACCCGGCCACGCTGGCGCGCGACGCGGGCCTGCTGGTGCACCAGGCGGGATACCGCTGCACGGCGGCGGGGGTGGTGAACATGTTCCCGCACACCGCGCACGTCGAAAGCATGGCGGTGTTCGAGCTGGCCGACCTGGCCTGAGGCCGGTGGGCCTCTGGGCCGGGCGTCAGGACTTGTGGGTCTTCTTGGCGTTCGGGTCGGCCTCGGCTTCGCTGTGACCCTTGTTGCTGCCCGGTTCTTGCGCCTTGTCCTCGGCGCCAGCCTCTGCCGGTGGCGCGGGGGGCGCGGGCGTGAACGGCATCCCCACGATCTCGTTCTCGCGCATGTAGGCGTCCATCTCCTTCCAGCCGGCGAACACAGCGGCTTTGCCGGCCTTGGGGTTGGAGCGGAAACAGTCTTCCACGCTGCGCACCGCGTGGCGGCAGGCGCTGCCAATGGCCTTGCCTTCGGCCTCTTTCTTCTCGGCCGCCTGTGCCGCGGTCTCGATGCCCAGCATGTCACAGCCGGTCAGCAAGGCACTGGCGGCGGCGAGCAGGGCGATGAGAAGGATGTTGCGGCGCATGGCAGAAGGTCCGGTATGAACCTTGTTTCGACCATTGGTGCGCCAACTTGATGCCTGCGTGGCGGTTTGCCAGGACAGTGATCACAAAAAAAGGGGCCGCATGGCCCCCTTTTTTCGATCGGATGAGCGGTGCGTTCAGTCGCGTTCGCCGCCGAAGATGCCCAGCAGGGCCAGCAGGCTCTGGAAGATGTTGAACAGATCCAGGTACACGGCCAGGGTGGCGCTGATGTAGTTGGTCTCGCCGCCGTCCACGATGTTCTTAAGGTCGTACAGCAGGTAGGCGCTGAAGACGACGATGGCCAGCGTGGCGATGGTGGCGAACATGGCCGTGCTGCCCACGAACACGTTGATGATGCCGCCGATCATGATCGCCAGGGCGCCGATGAACAGCCACTTGCCCATGCCCGACAGGTCGCGCTTGATGACGGTGGACAGGTTGGCCATGACGAAAAACACGCCAGCCGTGCCACCGAAGGCGGTCATGACCAGGTCGCTGCCGTTCTTGAAGCCCAGCACCATGGCCAGCATGCGCGAGAGCATCAGGCCCATGAAGAAAGTGAAAGCCAGCAGCACGGGCACGCCGGCGGCGGAGTTCTTGGTCTTCTCGATGGCGAACATGAAGCCGAAGGCGCCGCCAAGGAACACGATCAGGCCCAGGCCGCCCGAGAGGCTGGCGGTGATGCCGGTCTGCACGCCGATCCAGGCGCCCAGCACGGTGGGCAGCAGGGACAAGGCCAGCAGCCAGTAGGTGTTGCGCAGCACCTTGTTGCGCTGCAGGGCCGAACCGGAGGTGGCGGTGCCGAAGCGGCCACTGGTGTCAAAAGGCTGGTTCATGAAGATCTCCTGTGGTGGTGAACGCTGCCGGCACAGCCCTCGCAGCGCTTGGGGCGCATTGTAGGGGGGCCCACGATCCGCTGCACTATGGCACGGTTTGGCCTTGCCATGGTGGCGACAATGGTGACCGCCGTGCACCCAATTCCTGCGTTAAGGTGGCGTCACCTTGGTCAAGGACGCGTCGCGTGCACGCGGCCCTTTTTGTTCAGACACACCGTTTCCGAAAGAAGTTCATGAAAACCAAAGCCGTTCTCGAAGCCGCCGACGTGAAGCTGATCGCTGCCGCCGCCGAAGCCGAAGCCCTGAAGAACCACTGGGCCGTGACCATTGCCATCGTCGACGATGGGGGTCACCTGCTGTGGCTGCAGCGCCTGGACGGCGCTGCGCCGCTGTCTTCGCACATCGCTCCGGCCAAGGCCCACACCTCGGCGTTGGGCCGCAAGGAAAGCAAGGGCTACGAGGACGTGATCAACCAGGGGCGCACCGCTTTCCTGAGCGCACCGACCGTGGCCGGCATGCTCGAAGGGGGTCTGCCCATCATGAAAGACGGGCAGTGCATCGGCGCGGTGGGTGTGAGCGGTGTGAAGTCGTCGGAAGACGCGCAGATCGCGCGGGCCGGCATCGCCGCCATCGGGCTGTGATCGTGTGAAAAAATGACTGGCTACCGGGGCGCTAAGCCCCCTGGCTGGCCAAAAAACGACGCTCGGAGAGGGTGGGTTCTCCGGGTCGCCCCACGATGAAAAACTACTTGGTCAGGATCAGCTTGCCCTGACGCGTGGCCTGCAGGCGGTAGAGCGATCCGTTGTGCGCGATGGCCACGGCGGTCTGGCCGCGCAGCAGGTCCTGGCTGTCGATCTGGTGCGGCGCGCCTGGTGTGTGTGCTTCGCCGATCGGCGCCGTCTCTTTGGGGTGTGGTGCGGTGTGGGCGGTGTGCATGGAGTCCTCCTGAGCCGTGTCCGGTCCGTCGACTGTCACGGTGCGGCCGGCTCGGTGACGAAGCCGATTTTGCGCACCCCGGCGCGTTGCGCCGCTGCCATGGCCAACGCCACGCGCTCGTAGCGCACCGCCTTGTCACCGCGGATGTGCAACTCCGGTTGTGGTTCCTGGGCTGCTGCGGCGCTCAGGCGCTGCTCGAAGTCTGCGTCCTCGACCCTCGCGTCGTTCCAGAAGTAGGCGCCATCGGCGGCCACCGACAGGCGGATGTTCTCGGGTTTGTCCAGCAGCTTCTGGTTGCTCGCCTGCGGCAGGTCGATGTTGACCGAGTGTTTGATCACTGGCACGGTGATGATGAAGATGATGAGCAGCACCAGCATGACGTCGATGAACGGGATCATGTTGATCTCGCTGAGCATCTGGTCGCTGTCGTCCTGGGTTCCGATGGCCATGGTTGTGTCCTGGTAAAGATCAGGCCTTCTTCATCGGCAGCACCTTGGCATCACCTCCCACGGTGACGCGGGCGCCGGTGACGAAGTAGGCGTGCAGGTCGTTGCCAAAGCGGTTGAGGCGGTGCGTTAGCCCTTTGTTGCCGCGCACCAGGGCGTTGTAGCCCAGCACGGCCGGGATGGCGACCAGCAGGCCCAGGGCTGTCATGATCAGCGCCTCGCCGATCGGGCCGGCCACCTGGTCGATGCTGACCTGACCGGC
>CALRYD010000027.1:0-61151 GCA_943372305.1 Hydrogenophaga intermedia
CGGTCGGGTAGGCCGCGGCCAGGTGCACGTGCAGCTCCATCGCGAAGTGGGGCGCCAGCATCAGGCCGGCGTGGTGCGCCAGCCCGGCGACTTTCAGGAAGGGGGTGATGCCGCCGACGCGCGGGCCGTCGGGCATTAAGTAGTCGGCCTCGCGGTGGCGGATCAGGTCCCCGTGTTCACCGGCGCTGGTCAGCATTTCACCGGTAGCGATCGGGGTGTCAAACTGCTGTGCCAGCGCAGCGTGGCCTTCGTGGTCATAAGCGTCCAGCGGCTCCTCGATCCACACCAGGTTGAAGCCTTCGAGCGCGCGGCACATGCGCTGCGCGGTGGGCCGGTCCCACTGCTGGTTGGCGTCCACCATCAGCGGCACGCCGTCGCCCAGGTGCTCGCGCACGGCGCGCACGCGCTCCATGTCAATCCGGCCATCGGGCTGGCCCACCTTGAGCTTGATGCCGCCGATGCCGCGCGCCACCGAGGCCGCGGCGTTCACCTTGAGTTGGTCGATGGGTGTGTGCAGGAAGCCGCCCGAGGTGTTGTAGCAGCGCACCGACTCGCGGTGCGCGCCCAGCAGCTTGGCCAGCGACAGGTTCGCGCGCCGCGCCTTGGTGTCCCACAGCGCCACGTCGAACGCGCCGATGGCCTGGGTGGCCAGGCCGCTGCGCCCGGCCGACGCGCCGGCCCAGCACAGCTTGTCCCACAGGCGGGCGATGTCGTTCGGGTCTTCGCCGATCAGGGCGGGTGCGATCTCCCGCGCGTGGGCGAACTGCCCCGGCCCGCCGGCCCGCTTGCTGTAGCTCAGGCCCAGGCCCTCATGGCCCTGTTCGGTCTGCAGTTCGACGAACAGCATCGCGATCTCGGTCATGGGCTTCTGGCGCCCGGTCAGCACCTTGGCGTCGCTGATCGGGTTGGCCAGGGGCAGATAGCACGAGGAGATGCGCATCCAGGCGATGCGGTCGGCGTTCAGGCTCATGGGGCAGCAGTTCTTGGGCTTACTGTGGCTTGATGCCGGCGGTCTTGATCACCTTGACCCAGCGCTGCAGTTCGCTGGCGACAAAGTCCGAATACGGCTTGGAGCCCTGCACCGGCACCACGAAGCCATTGCCTTCCATCTTCTGTTTGATGGCGGGCGAGGCCATGACTTCCTTGAACGCGGCTTCGAGCTTGGCGACCACCGGCGCGGGCGTGCCCTTGGGCACCGACATGCCCGACCAGCTCAGCGCTTCGAAACCCGGGTAGCCGGATTCGGCGACGGTGGGCACGTCCGGATAGAGCGAGTTGCGCTGCAGGCTGGAGACCGCCAGCGGGCGCAGCTTGCCGGCCTTGATGTGCGGCAGGGCCACGTCCTGGTTGATGAACATCATCGGGATCTCGTTGCCGAGCAGCGCGGTCATCATGGGGCCGCCGCCGCGGTAGGGGATGCCGGTCATGAAGATACCGGCGGTCTGCTTGAACAGCTCCATCGCCATGTGGCCCGAGGCGGCGTGGGTGTAGCCGTAATCCAACTTGCCAGGGCTGGCCTTGGCGGCCTTCACCAGGTCGGCCAGGGTCTTGTAGGGCTGGCTGGCGTTGACCACCAGCACGTTGGGGCCGCTGTGCACGTGGCTGATGTGGATGAAGTCCTTGACCGAGTCGTACTTGAGGTTGGGGTCCAGGCCATGGGCCACCGCGTTCTGGCCGACGCCGGTCTGGATGAGGGTGTAGCCGTCGGCGGGTGCCCTGGCGCCGCGTTCGGTGCCGATCACGCCACCGGCGCCGCCCACGTTCTCCACCACCACCGGCTGACCCAGCACCTTGGACAGCGGGTCGGCCACCATGCGGCCCATCACGTCGGACGTGCCGCCGGGCGGGAAGGCCACTATGATCTTGATGGGCTTGTTCGGGTAGTCGCTCTGAGCGAAGGCGCCCAGCGGCAGGGTGGACAGAGCGGAAGCGGCGATCAGTTGTCGGCGTTGGATCATGGGGTTGTCTCCGGGGTGGGTCGAAAAGGACGGGTCGATACCCGATATGAAGGGGAGCGGTCCAGGGCACCGCCGGGCCGGCTTTGCCGGACGGCCAGTGCCGCCCCCTTGGGGGGTGACGCGAAGCGGCGCGGGGGGGTCATGTAATGGGTGCGGGGTTGAACAGCACCAGGTCGTTGTGCAGACCCCAGCGTTCGGCCCAGGTCCTCTCGCCACTGGCCACGGCCAGCATGCGGTGGAACAGCTCCCAGCCCAGCTCGTCGATGGTGGCTTCGCCGCTGGCGATGCGGCCGGCGTTGACGTCCATCAGGTCGTGCCAGCGGCGTGCCAGGTCGTTGCGCGTCGCTACCTTGATGACGGGGCATTCGGCCAGGCCGTAGGGCGTGCCGCGGCCGGTGGTGAAGACGTGCAGGTTCATGCCGGCGGCCAGCTGCAGCGTGCCGCAGATGAAGTCGCTCGCGGGTGTGGCGGCGAAGATCAGGCCCTTCTGTTGCACCTTCTCGCCGGGGCCGATCACGCCGTGGATCGGGCCGTTGCCGCTCTTGACGATGGAGCCCATGGCCTTCTCGACGATGTTGGACAGGCCGCCCTTCTTGTTGCCGGGCGTGGTGTTGGCGCTGCGATCGGCCTGGCCCCGCGCGAGGTAGGCGTCGTACCAGGCCAGCTCGCGCACGATGGCGTCCGCCACGTCCTGCGTGGCGGCGCGGCGCGTGAGCTGGTCCACCGCGTCGCGCACCTCGGTGTTCTCGCTGAACATCACCGTGGCCCCCGCGCGCACCAGCAGGTCGGTCGCGAAGCCCACTGCCGGGTTGGCGGTGACGCCGGAGAAAGCGTCGCTGCCACCGCACTGCACGCCCACCACCAGCTCGCTCACTGGGCAGGTGGTGCGCTTGCGTTGGTTCAGGCGCTCCAAGTGGGTCTTGGCCTGCGTGAGGATGCTGTCGATCATGGACATGAAACCGACGTGCCTCTCGTCCTGCAGGCAGACGGTGTCCAACCCCCCTGCGCCGCTTCGCGTCTCCCCCCCTGACAGGGGGGGCACACCCAGTGGCCCGGCAGAGCCGGTTCCACGGGTGTCGCTGGATGCTTGAATCGGAATGGCGTTGGCGGGGAACAGCCGCTCGGGCTGCAGCTTCTCGCAGCCCAGGCTGAGCACCATCACCTCGCCGCCGAAGTTGGGGTTGCTTGCTAGGTTGCGCACCGTGCGGATGGGGATGATGGCGTCGGGCGCGTCGATGGCCACGCCGCAGCCGTAGCTGTGTGTCAGGCCCACCACACCGTCCACGTTGGGGTAGTGCGGCAGCAGGTCTTTTTTGATGCGTTCGACGGCGAACTCCAGCACCCCGGCCACGCACTGCACCGTGGTGGTGACGGCCAGCAGGTTGCGCGTGCCCACGCTGCCATCGGCGTTGCGGTAACCCTCGAAGGTGAAGCCCTCCAGCGGCGGCAGATCGGCCGGGGGTTGCGGCGCGGGCAGGTTGTCGAAGCTGCGCGCCTCGGGCATGACCAGCCGCTGTTCGTTGACCCAGCCGCCAGCGGGGATGTCCACCGCTGTGTGGCCGATCACCACGTTGTAGCGCCGCACGGCGGTGCCGGCGGGCAGGGCGCTCAACGCCACCTTGTGGCCTTGCGGCACGGCCTGCACCAGCGTCGGGCCGCCCGGCAGGGCGGTGCCGGCGGGCAGACCGCCGTCGTTGACCACCACGGCGACGTTGTCGTCGGGGTGGATGCGGATGGTGCGCGGTGATGTGTTCATCGGACCAGACAAGGTTGCTTGTTGTTGAAGGTCCACCCCGGGATCAGGTACTGCATGGCCATGGCGTCGTCGCGCGCGCCCAGGCCGTGCTGCAGGTAGAGCTGGTGGGCCTTCTCGACCTCGGCTAGGTCGATCTCAATACCGAGACCAGGCTTCTTCGGCACCTGCACGTAGCCACCCTCGATCTTGAGCGGGTCCTTCGTCAGGCGCTGGCCGTCCTGCCAGATCAAGTGCGTGTCGATGGCCGTGACCTTGCCTGGCGCGGCCGCACCCACGTGGGTGAACATGGCCAGCGAGATGTCGAAGTGGTTGTTGGAATGTGAGCCCCAGGTCAGGCCCCAGTCGCGGCAGGTCTGTGCCACACGCACGCTGCCGGCCATGGTCCAGAAATGCGGGTCGGCCAGTGGGATGTCCACGCTCTGCAGCGCCAGCGAATGCGCCATCTGCCGCCAGTCGGTGGCAACCATGTTGGTGGCGGTGGGCAGGCCGGTGGCGCGGCGGAACTCGGCCATCACCTCGCGGCCGCTGAAACCGTCTTCGGCGCCACACGGGTCTTCCGCATAAGCGACCACGCCGCGCATCTTGTGGCCCAGGCGGATCGCGTCTTTCAGCAGCCAGCCACCGTTGGGGTCCAGCGTCACGCGCGCTTGCGGGAAGCGTTCGTGCAGAGCTGTCACGGCCTCGACTTCCGCGTCGCCAGCGAGCACGCCGCCCTTGAGCTTGAAGTCCTGGAAGCCGTAGCGTTTCTGAGCCGCCTCGGCCAGTCGCACCACGGCCTCGGGCGTCATGGCCACCTCGTGGCGCAGGCGGCACCAGTCGTCGGCGTTGTCCGGTTCGCTCGCGTAGGGCAAGTCGGTTTTGGTGCGGTCGCCCACGAAGAACAGGTAGCCCAGCATCTGCACCGCGTCGCGCTGCTGGCCTTCGCCCAGCAGGGCCGCCACCGGCACGCCCAGGTGTTGCCCCATCAGGTCCAGCAGGGCCGACTCCACGGCCGTCAGCGCGTGGATGGTGGTGCGCAGGTCGAATGTCTGCAGGCCGCGCCCGCCGCTGTCGCGGTCGGCGAACTTCGTGCGCATGGCGTTCAGGATGGCCTGCAGGTTGCCGACGGTCTGGCCTTCGACCAGGGGGCGCGCGTCTTCGAGCGTCTGGCGGATCTTCTCGCCACCGGGCACCTCGCCCAGGCCGGTGTGGCCCGCGTTGTCGGTGACGATGACGATGTTGCGGGTGAAGAAGGGCGCGTGCGCACCCGAGAGGTTGAGCAGCATGCCGTCCCGGCCAGCGACAGGGACCACACGCATGGACAGGACAACGGGGGCAGAAGAGGCGCTCATAGAAGAAGGGAAACGGTGGAACGAAGGGGAGCGGTCAAGGGCGCCGCGGAACCGGCTCCGCCGGGCCGCCAGCGCCGCCCCCTGGGGGGTGACGCCGCAGGCGGCGCGGGGGGAGCCTTATTGCTCTCCGAGCGCGTCGATCAACGCCTTGAGTTCGTCCATCTCGCCGGGCTTGAGGTCCGACAGCGGTGCGCGCACCGGGCCGGCGTCGTGGCCGACCAGCCGGGCGCCGGCCTTGATGATGCTCACGCCGTAGCCTTCGACGCGGTTGCGGATCTTCAGGTAGGGCATGAAGAACTGCTGGAGCAGGCGGTGCTGTGTGGCCATGTCGTCGGTGCGCACGGCTTCGTAGAACTGCATCGCCGTTTTGGGGATGAAGTTGAAGACGGCCGACGAGTACACCGGCGTGCCCAGTGCCTTGTAGGCGGCGGCGTACACCTCGGCCGTGGGCAGGCCGCCCAGGTAGGCGAAGCGGTCGCCCATCTTCATGTAGATGGAGGACATCAGCTCGATGTTGCCCATGCCGTCCTTGAAGCCGATCAGGTTGGGGCAGCGCTCGGCCAGGATGGCCAGCGACTCGGGTGTGAACTTGGTGCGGTCGCGGTTGTAGACGATGACGCCGAACTGCACGCTCTTGCAGATCTGCTCGACGTGGGCGATCAGGCCTTCCTGACCGGCTTCGGTGAGGTAGTGCGGCAGCAGCAGGATGCCGTGGGCGCCCAGGCGTTCGGCTTCCTGCGCGTGGGCAATGGCGGTGCGGGTGGGACCACCGGCGCCGGCAATGATGGGCACCTTGCCGCGGCAGGTGTCCACCGCGGTCTGGATGATCTGGCCGTATTCATCGCCGTAGATCGAGAAATACTCACCCGTGCCACCGGCGGCGAAGAGCGCGCTGGCACCGTAGGGGGCCAGCCATTCCAGACGGGCCGCGTAGCCCTTGGCGTTGAAGTCGCCGTTGGCGTCGAAGTCCGTCACGGGGAAGGACAGCAGGCCGGAGGACATGACGCTTTTGAGGTCTTGGGGTGTGTATTGCATGGCGGGTGCTCTCGTGTGTGAAAGGAAGCGGGGTCAGTACCGGGGTTGGGTGCCGGTGAAGCTGGGGTCGACCTTGCGCATCTGCGCGAGGTCGTCGCGGTTGCGGATGGACGTGTTCAGGTAGTTGTCGTGCAGGCGGCCCAGGGCCTCGCGGTCGATCTGCACGCCCAGGCCGGGGGATGTGGTCACGCGCAGGCTGCCGTCCTCGAACTTCAGGCGCCCACATTGCACCACCTCGTCGTCCTGCCAGGGGTAGTGGGTGTCGCAGGCGTAGGACAGCAGCGGCACCGACGCGGCCAGGTGGGTCATCGCCATCAGGCTGATGCCCAGGTGCGAGTTCGAGTGCATCGAGAGGCCCAGGCCGAAGGTCTCGCACATCAGCGCCAGGCGTTGGGTGGCGCGCAGGCCGCCCCAGTAGTGGTGGTCGCTCAGCACGATCTTCACCGGACAACCCATCTCGGCGTTGCGGCGGAATTCCTTCAGGTCCGTGACCACCATGTTGGTGGCCAGCGGCACGTCACACGCCGCGGCCACGGCGGCCATGCCGTCCAGGCCTGGGGCTGGGTCTTCGTAGTACTCCAGCACGCCGCGCAACTGCTCCACCACTTTCAGGCTGGTGGCCACGGTCCAGTTGGCGTTGGGGTCGATGCGCAGCGGCGCGCCGGGGAAGGCCTTGGCCAGCGCGAGCAGGGCAGCCACTTCCTGCTCCGGCGGCAGCGCACCGGCCTTGAGCTTGATGCTCTTGAAGCCGTACTGGTCGATCATTCGGCGTGCCTGCGCCACCATCTGCTCGGGCGTGATGCCCTCGCCAAACGGGTCGGGTGCGTAGGGCTTGTCGATGTGCTCGGCGTGCTTGAAGAACAGGTAGGCCGAGAACGGCACGGCCGGACGCGCTGCGCCACCCAGCAGGTCCACCACCGGCGCGTTGGCCAGCTGGCCCTGCAGATCCATCATCGCCACCTCGAAGGCGCTGATCACCTTGGCCACCGTCTTGGACACGTGGGTGCCCGGCGCCAGGGAAATCTGCGTGCCCAGAAACTCCGACGCAGCGGTCTGCTTCGGTGCCACCAGCGCGGCGACGCGGGTGTCCATCTCGTTCAGGGCCCATGGCGAGAGGCCGATCAACGCGGGCGAGGCTTTGGCCAGCGCGTCGAGCATGGACTGGTCGCCGTAGCTTTCGTTGATGCCGACCAGGCCCGAGTCGGTCTCGATCTGAATGATCGAGCGCAGGGCCCAGGGTTCGTGGATGCCCGCCGCGTTCAGCAGCGGCGGGTCGCGGAACGCGATGGGCGTCACGCGCACATGGCGGATGGCGTGGGAGGTCATGGCCATCTCAGTTCAAGAGCAAGCCGGGCAGCCACAGCGACAGCGCGGGGATGTAGGTCACCGCGATCAGCACCAGCAGCAGGGCGCCAAAGAAAGGCACCAGAGCCTTGACCACCTGCTCCATCGGCAGCTTGGCCACGGCCGCACCCACAAAGAGCACGCCGCCGACCGGCGGGGTCAGCAGACCGATACCCAGGTTCACCATCATGATCATGCCGAAGTGCACCGGGTCCACCCCAATGCTGGTGATCACCGGCAACAGGATGGGCGTGAGGATCAGGATCAACGGTGCCATGTCCATCAGCGTGCCCAGCACCAGCAGCAGCAGGTTGATGAGTGCCAGGATCACGTAGCGGTTGTCCGAAAGCGTGGTCAGCGCGGTCGTGATCTGCAGAGGGATCTGCATCAGCGTCATGATGTAGCCGAAGCTCGCGGCAAACGCGATCAGGATCATCACGATCGACAGCGTCTTGACCGTGCGGTGCACCAGCTTGGGCGTCTCGCTCCAGCGGTAGTCGCGGTAGATGAACATGGTCACGAAGAAGGCCCAGAGCACCGCGATGGAGGCCGACTCGGTGGGCGTGAACACACCGCTCAAGATGCCGCCGAGGATGATGACCATGGTCATCAGGCCCCACAGCGCATCGGCGCAGATCTTCAGCGCCTGCTTCATCGGGATCACGTCACCTTTGGGGTAGTTGCGCTTGCGCGCCATGTAGAGGCACATGATGGCCAGCGTCAGCCCCAGCAGCAGGCCCGGCAGCACCCCGGCGATGAACAGCGAGGCGATCGACACCGTGCCGCCCGCGGCCAGCGAGTAGATCACCGCGTTGTGGCTGGGCGGGATCAGGATGGCCTGCACCGAACCGCTGACCGTGACGGCGGTGGCGAAGTCCCGCGGATAGCCCTTCTTCTCCATTTCAGGAATCAGCACCGAGCCGACCGAGGCCGTGTCGGCCATGGATGAACCGGAGATCGCGCCGAAGAAGGTGGAAGCCAGGATGTTCACCAGCGACAGGCCGCCGCGGATGAAGCCGACCAGCACGTTGGCAAACGCCACCAGGCGCCGGGCCATGCCGCCTTCGGCCATGATGGCGCCGGCCAGCACGAAGAAGGGGATGGCCAGCAGCGAGAACTTGTTGACGCCGTTGGCGATCGCGATCATCACCGCGTCCAGCGGGATGTCGATCCACCACGCGCCGATCAGTGCGGCCATGCCCATGGCGTAGGCCACGGGAGTACCGATGAGGATGAGCAGGAAAAAACTGCCGAGCAGGACCCAGGCTTCCATCACGCGGCTCCTTGGGTGGGTTCGTGGTCAAAGGTGACGACGGCGCGGTGGCGCTGGTCGCCCAGGAAGATGTGCTCCAGCACGAACAGCGCGGTCACCGCACCGCCCAAGGGCACTGGCGTGTAGGTGAAGCCCACGGGCATCCAGGGCAGCTCGGGGATCGACTGTCCCCAGGTGCCCATGCACAACTTCACGCCGTACCAGAACATGAACAGGCTGATGAGCAGCATCAGCACATGCACCACCACGCGCAGCGGGCGCTGCACCGACGATGGCAGGCGCTGCGTGATCATCTCGACGGCGATGTGGCCCCCTGCGCGGTAGCTGCACGCGGCGCCGAGGAAGGTGAACACCACCATCAGCAGAATGGAAATCGGCTCGGGCCACTGCGCCCCCGTGCCAAGCACGTAGCGCGAAAAGATGCCCCAGGGAATGAAGAGCGACATGAAAAAGATGCAAGCCCCCGCGACCCAGATGCAGGCCAGGTAGACCGAGTCGAGAAGGCGCGAGACAGGGTGTCCGCTGGAAGGGTGGTGACTCATGAGAGCCTCGGAGAAAGGGAGAAAGGGAGACGGGGAGGAAGAGAAGAAGCGGTGGAGCGAGCGTCCAGCACACACCGAGGAACCGGCTTCGCCGGGCCTCAGGTGTGGTCCCCCCTCCGGGGGGAAGCCGCGAAGCGGCGCAGGGGGGGATTTACTTCACCGCTGCGATGCGGTTCATCAGGTCCACATGCTTGGCACCGTACTTGGCACGCACCGGGGCGGTGGCGTCAAAGAAGGGCTTGTTGTCGACGTTGATGAACTCGACGCCCGCGGCCTTGAGCTTGGCGCTGTACTCGGCCACGCTCTTGTCCCAGATCTGGCGCTGCTCCATCTGCGCTTCGCGCGCCAGCTTCTTGACCGTGGCCTGGTCGGCCGGGGTCAGCTTGTCCCAGGCCACCTTGGACATCACCAGGATCTCGGGAATGATCAGGTGGTTGGTCTGGCTGTAGTACTTGGCCGGGGTGGTGTAGTGGTTGGCCGTGAAGTAGCTGGGCGGGTTGTTTTCAGCGCCGTCGATCACGCCGGTCTGCAGCGAGGTGAACACCTCGCCGTAGGCCATGGCGATGCCGTTGCCGCCCATGGCGTTCATGGTGTCCACGAACAGCGGGTTGCCCATCATGCGGACCTTCTGGCCCTTGAGGTCGGCGGGGGTGCGCACCGGCTTCTTGGTGTAGAGGCTGCGGGCGCCGCCGTCCATCCAGCCCAGGCCCACCAGGCGCGCCGGACTGGCGGTCACTTTGGCCAGCAGTTCGTCGCCCACCGGACCGTCGATCACGGCGCGCATGTGGGCGATGTCGCGGAACACGAAGGGCATGTTGAACACGTCCACCTCGGGCACGACCGGGCCGATCACGCCCAGGGAGATGCGGGCCATCTGGATGGCGCCCAGCTGCACCTGTTCCACGGCTTCCTTTTCCTGGCCGAGCACGGCGCCGGGGAACATCTGCACCTTGATGCGGCCTTGTGTGGCGGCTTCGAGCTTCTTGCCCATGTTCTCCACGGCGACCACGGTGGGGTAGCCGGCGGGGTGGGTGTCGTGCGACTTGAGCACGGTCTGGGCCTGGGCGGTCAGGGGCAGCAGGGCGGCCAGGGCCATGCTGGCGATCAGTCGGCGTTGCAGTTTCATGAAGGTCTCCGTTGTGGTGGTTGGGTTGAGGTGAAAAAACCGTGCCGTTGCGCCGGGGTCAGAGGGCGCAGCGCGGCTCGCCCAGGCCCCTCACGCCCGGACGCAGTGCAAACACGCCACCGGCCAGCGGCTGATCGGTCAGATCACCGCCGGGCCGGATGGACGTGACGAACAGGGTGTCCAGCCCGGCGCCGCCGAAGGCGCACATGGCCGGCTTCTTGACCGGCACCTCGAGCGAGCGGTCGAGCTTCCCGGTGGGTGTGAAGCGGTGCACCAGGCCGGCGTCGTTGCCGCAGATCCAGTAACACCCTTCGGCGTCCACGGCGGCGCCGTCGGGGCGGCCGGGCAGGGGCTTGAAGTCGATGAACACGCGGCGGTCGTGCGGCGTACCGGTGTCGGTGTCGTAGTCGAAGGCCCAGACGGTCTGGCGGTTCGGGTGCGAGTCCGACAGGTACATCGTGCGGCCATCGGGGCTGAAGGCCATGCCGTTGGGTGTGATGTAGCCTGACTCCAGGCCGCGCAGTTGGCCCAGCGCGTCCAGTGCGTACAGGCTGCCCGAGGGCGCGGCCAGCGACATGTCGGCCACCATGGTGCCGGCGCGCAGGCGGCCCTGGCGGTCGCAGCGGCCGTCGTTGAAACGCATGCCGGTCTGCGGGTGGTTCACCTGCACCAGCGGCTCGTGGGTCAGCGAACCATCGGCCTGGGGCGTGAGCAGGGCCACGCCGTTTTCCATCGCGGCCACCCAGCGGCCGAATGGCGCGTCGTCGCTGCCGGCGGCCAGCGCGATGCAGCCGGTCTGCTCGGGCGTGGACCATTGCCGGGACTGGCCGCTGACCGCGCTCCAGCTCCACAGGGTGCGGGCCGGAATGTCGACCCAGAACAGGCGCTGGCGGGCCGCGTCCCAGACGGGGCTTTCGCCCACGCCGTTGCGCACGTCCAGCACCAGTTCGGCTTGTTGGGAGCTCATGTCAATGACGATGGAGAAGGGTGTGTTGCAGCACACACCATGGAACTGGCTTTGCCAGGCCGTAGGTGTGGTCCCCCTGGGGGGACGACGCGAAGCGGCGCAGGAGGGTGTTCATTTGTTCGGGTCGGCGACCACGAAGCCGCCACCCTGGTAGATCGCGACCGGGTCGTTGAGGTCGGGCGCCGCCGTGCGGGCGAACACCGCGTCGCGGAACACATCGGAACTGTCCTGCGGCACGTAGCCGATGTGCCTGGCCCGGCAGTTGTCCCACCAGGTGACGGCGTTGTTTGACATGCCGAACACGATGCTGTGTCCCAGCACCGGGGTCGACAGGCAGGCGCCGATCAGGCGGTGCAGGTCGTCGTAGCTCAGCCAGGTGGCCAGCATGCGGCGGTCGCGCGGCTCGGGGAAGGACGAGCCGATGCGCACGCAGGCGGTTTCGATGCCGTAGCGGTCGAAGTAGAAGCGGGCGAGATCTTCGCCATAGGCCTTGCTCAGGCCGTAAAAGCTGTCGGGGCGCGGCGGGTGGTCTGCCGTGATGGTCTCGCCCTGCTTGTAGAAGCCCACCACGTGGTTGGAACTGGCGAAGACCACGCGCTTGACGCCGTGTTTGCGCGCCGCCTCGTACAGGTGGTAGGTGCCCAGGATGTTGGCTTGCATGATGGCCTCGAACGGCGCCTCCACCGAGATGCCGCCCAGGTGCACGATGGCGTCGCACCCGGCCACGGCGGCGTCGACCGCGGCGGCGTCGGCCAGGTCGGCCAGGGCGATCTCTTCGCCCGGCTGGGCGTCGCCAAAGGCGTTCTTGTCGGACAGGCGCAGCACCGCGCAATTGGCCTTCAGGCGCTCGCGCAGGGCGGTGCCCAGGCCACCGGCGGCGCCGGTCAGCAGGATGCGTTGGTGGGTTTGGATGGCGTTGGTCATGGTGTGGTGCGGCTTGCGAAAACGCTTGGACAGCGGTCCGGGGCTTTGCTACAGTTCGCTCAAGTCGGGATGTCTGTCATACGTTGTCTGACAACTGGGACGCGATTGTGTGAACCCCAACCCGAGGTGTCAAGGAAAAACCGATGCTCTCCGTGAAAACCCTAGGTGATGCCGCCCGCGCCCGCCGCCCCCGCGGCCTGGTGCCCGAGATCGTGTCCGCGCTCGAAGCCGACATGCAGGGCGGGCGTCTGAACCCCGGCGACAAGCTGCCCACCGAGTCGGCGCTGATGGCGCGCTTCGAGGTCAGCCGCACCGTGGTGCGCGAGGCCATTTCGCGCCTGCAGGCCGCCGGCCGGGTGGAGACGCGGCACGGCATCGGCACCTTCGTCATCGCACCGCGCGCGGCCGAGCCCAACTTCCGCATCGCCCCAGAAGACTTCGCCACCGTCGCCGACGTGATCTCCCTGCTGGAGCTGCGCATCAGCCTGGAAAGCGAGGCCGCCAGCCTGGCCGCCCAGCGGCGCGACGAGGCCAGCCTGGCCGCCATGGGTGCGGCGCTGGCCGCGTTCGAGGCCGCCATCCGCGCCGACTCCGACGCCGTGCCCTCGGACTTCCAGTTCCACATGGAGGTGGCGCGCGCCACCGGCAACCGGCACTTCGCCGATCTCATGACCTACCTGGGCACCATGATCATTCCGCGCACACGGCTGAAGACCGCGGGCGACGCGCCCGAGGGCCGGCTGGCCTACCTGGAGCGGGTGCACCACGAGCACGAGAGCATCTACCGCGCGGTGCGCGACCGCGACGCCGAGGCCGCCCGCGCCGCGATGCGCACCCACCTGGCCAACAGCCGCGAACGCCTGCGCCGTGCACAGGCGAGCGAGAACGGCGTGGCCCACTGAGCCTCTTGGTGGGCGGCCTGTTGAGCAGCGGGGCTGTTTGCCCAGGCCCCGGCGCCAGGCGGCTTTTCGCCCCCACCGCCACACCGCCTCCGGTTTTGTTTTATCGTCTTTAGTTGTCAGACAACTGTTAACTACTCCTGCCTGTATCGGTATCTCTTCCATCGAAAGCGTCTCATGAGCACCCTGCAATCCGTCAACGCCCGCACCGGCGAAACCCATGGCCAGCCCCTGGCCACCTCCACCCCCGAGCAGATCGACGCCGCCGTGCAGGCCACGCACGACGCTGCCGCCCTGTGGGGTGCCAGCAGCGGCGCCCAGCGCGCCGCCCTGCTGCAGGGTCTGGCCACGGCGCTGGAAGGCGAGCGCGAGAAGCTGGTCGCCTGGGCCGACCTCGAAACCGCCCTCGGCCCGGTGCGCCTGAACGGTGAACTTGACCGCACCACCCTCCAGCTGCGCCGGTTTGCCGACATCGCCGCCCGCGGCGTGCCGTTTGAACAGGTGGACGACCCGGCCGTGGCCGGCGCGCCGCCGGTGGGCCACCCGGCCATGCGGCTGCAACGCGTGCCGCTGGGACCGGTGGCCATGTTCGCGGCCAGCAATTTCCCATTCGCGTTCTCGGTGCTGGGTGGCGACACGGCCTCGGCCCTGGCCGCTGGCTGCCCGGTGGTGGTCAAGGCCCACCCGGGCCACCCCGGCCTGTCACAGCAGGTGTTTGGCCTCATCCAGCGCGTGCTGCTTGAACAGAACCTGCCCGCCGGCCTGATCGGCCTGGTGCAGGGCGCGGCGGTGGAGGTGGGCGTGCAGCTCATCCGCCACCCGCTGATCGCCGCCGGCGCCTTCACCGGTTCCACCCGAGGTGGCCTCGCGCTGCAGGCCGAAGCCAACGCCCGCCCGCGCCCGATCCCGTTCTACGGCGAACTCGGCGCCATCAACCCGCTGGTGGCACTGCCCGCCGCGCTGGCCGCCAAGGGCGCCGAACTGGCCACCACGCTGGCGGGGTCCATCACCCTGGGCTGCGGCCAGTTCTGCACCAACCCCGGCCTGCTGGTGCTGGTGGACGGCCCCGAGTCCGATGCCTTCACCGAGCAGCTGACCCTCGCGTTGTCCAAACAGCAGCCCCACCCCATGCTCACTGCCGGCATGAAGACCGCTTTCGAAGCCGGTATCAGGCACTTCCTCGATGCGGGCGCGTTGTCGCTGCTGCAGGGCCAGGGCGTGGCGCCCGCGCCCGGCCCCCAGTTGCTGCAGGTCAGCGCGCAGCGCTTCATCGAACGTGCCGAGCTGCGCGAAGAGATGTTCGGTCCGTCCAGCCTCATCGTGCGTTGCGCCGACCTGATCCAGGTGCAGGCCGTGCTGGCCGCTGTGGCCGGCAGCCTGACGGTGACCCTCTGGGGCGCCGACGACGACACCGAACAGAACCGCGCCCTGGTGCGCAGTGCCACCGCCATCGCCGGCCGTGTGCTGTTCGCCGGTGTGCCCACCGGCGTGGCCGTCACCGCTGCTCAGCAGCACGGCGGCCCCTGGCCCGCCAGCACCGCGCCCATGACCACCTCGGTCGGCGACGCGGCGCTGAACCGATTCCTGCGCCCGGTCTGCCTGCAGGACGCGCCGGCCTGGCTGGTGGCGCGCGGCGGCGTGCCGTGCTGAGCGCCCAGGCCCACGCCACCAGCGTCTTCAGCCGTCCGCGCAACGTCGTGCTGCTGGCGACGTTGTGCTGCCTGCTCTGGGGCAGCGCGTACCCCGCCATCAAGGGCGGGTACGCGCTGCTGGACATCGCGCGCGACGACACCGCGGCGCAGCTCGTGTTCGCCGGGTGGCGCTTCCTGCTCGCGGGTGGGCTGCTGCTGGCCCTCGCGCGGTTGATGGGGCAGCGCGTGGCGGCCCTGGCGCCAGTGCAATGGGGCCAGCTGGGCCTGCTGGGCCTGACGCAGACCACGCTGCAGTACGTGTTCTTCTACATCGGGCTGGCCCACACCACCGGCGTCAAGGGCTCCATCCTCAACGCCACCGGCACGTTCTTCAGCGTGCTGCTGGCGCACTGGCTCTATGCCAACGACCGGCTCAGCCGCCGCAAGGCGCTGGGCTGCGCGGTCGGCTTTGCCGGCGTGATGGTGGTCAACCTGCGCGGCGCGCAGGGGCTGGACGCGAGCTTCACCCTGCTGGGCGAAGGCTTCATCGTCATCGCCGCCTTCGTGCTCTCGGCGGCCAGCCTGTATGGCAAGCGCGTGTCGCAGCGCATCGACCCCATGGTCATGACCGGCTGGCAACTGGGCCTGGGCGGGCTGGTGCTGCTGCTCGCCGGGCTGGGCGGTGGCGGCGCCATCACCGGCTGGAACGCCGGCTCGCTGGCCCTGCTGGGCTACATGGCGGTGCTGTCGGCGGCGGCGTTCGCGCTCTGGGCCGCGCTGCTCAAGCACAACCGCGTGGGCCAGGTCACGGTGTTCAACTTCCTCATACCGGTGTTCGGCGCGCTGCTGTCGGCCCTGTTCCTGGGCGAGGCGGTGCTGGAGTGGCGCAACGCCGTGGCGCTGGTGCTGGTGTGCGCGGGCATCTGGTTCGTCACCACCGAAGCTGCCGCACCTCCGCGCGCGGGCTGACGCGGCGCTGCGTCTGGCAGCGCACAGACCGGCTGCCCTCGGACCCTTAAGGTGCACCCACTCCCCCGCTGCCGGCCCGTGCTGGTGGCGGGGCCTGCGGTGGGGGCAACCCCGCGCTGCAACCCGATGGGTGGACGCTCATGCTCAAAGACAAAGTGGTGCTCGTCACCGGTGCCGCCTCGGGCATTGGCCGAGCCATTGCCCTGGTGGCGGCCCGCGAGGGCGCGCACTTGGTGCTGGCCGATCTGGACCCCCACGCCGGCAACGAGACCTTGCGCCTGGTGCGCGCCCTGGGCCGCGAAGCGCTCTTTGCGACCTCGGACGTGGGTCAGCCCGACGACGCCCAGGCCTTGGTGGACCAGGCCCTGGCCCACTTCGGCCGGCTCGACGCGGCCTGCAACAACGCCGGCATCGGCGGTCCGTCGGCGCCCCTGGCCGACTACCCGCTGGACGGCTGGGCGCAGGTCATCAACGTCAACCTCTCGGGCGTGTTCTACGGCATGCGCTGCCAGATCCCGGCCATGCTGCGCAGTGGCGGCGGGTCCATCGTCAACGTCGCGTCCATCCTGGGTGCGGTCGGCTTTGCCACGGCCGCCGCCTACACCGCCGCCAAGCACGGCGTGCTGGGCCTCACACAGACCGCCGCGCTCGAATACAGCGCGCAGGGTGTGCGCATCAATGCGGTGGGCCCCGGTTTCATCCAGACGCCCATGATCAGCGCCCTGGACGCCGACCCCGCTGTGCACGCCGCGCTCGTGGCGGCGCACCCCATCGGCCGCCTGGGCCGGCCCGAAGAAGTGGCCGAGCTGGTGGTCTGGCTGGCCTCGGGCCGGGCGTCCTTCGTCACCGGTGCTTATGTCCCGGTCGATGGCGGCTACCTCGCCCGCTGACCTTCATCTTTTTTTCAACTCCTGGAGCACCCCATGACCCCACAACACCGCATCCGCATCGCCTTCCTGGCCACCAGCATCACAGCCCTGGCCGCGCTCGGCGCCTGCAGCAAATCCGTCGAACCCGAAGTGGTGGCCGCACCCGCACCCCCCATGACCCTGGGCACCCAGGTGGACGACGCCGTGATCACCTCCAGCGTCAAGTCTGTTCTGGTGGCTGACGACCTCGTCAAAAGCCTCGATCTGCAGGTCGAAACCCGCAAGGGCGTGGTGCAGCTCAGTGGCTTTGTGGACAGCCAGGCCCAGATCGACCAGGCCGTGGCCCTGACCCGCGCCGTGGCCGGCGTGACCGACGTCGAAAACGGCGTGAGCCTCAAGGGCAGCCCGAGCAGTGTGGGCACCAAGATCGACGACGCCGCCGTGACCGGCCGCGTCAAGACCGCGCTGCTGGCCGACCCCGCCATCAAGAGCTTCGACATCAGCGTGCTCACCTTCAAAGGCGAGGTGCAGCTCACCGGCTTCGTCAACAACAAGGAACAGATCGAGCAGGCCGGCCAACTCGCCCGCGCCGCCGAGGGCGCGACGGGCGTGAAGAACGAACTCATGGTCAAGCAGTGAACACCATGGCCAACGACCACAAGCTGACCCCGGTCAAGGTGCTGCGCAAACAGGCGCGCCAGCACACCGAACACGGTGCCGTCACCGCTGGCTACAGCGCCGACCGGCCCAAGGTGCTGAAGATGCTCAACGAAGCGCTGGCGACCGAAATCGTCTGCGTGCTGCGCTACCGGCGCCACCACTTCATGGCGCGCGGCATCCACGGTCAGAGCGTGGGCGCCGAGTTCCTGGTGCACTCCAACGAAGAGCAGGGCCACGCCGACCAGCTGGCTGCGCGCATCGTGCAGCTGGGTGGCGAACCCGACTTCTCGCCCGACAGCCTGAGCGAGCGCAGCCACGCCGAATACGTGCCCGCCGAGACGCTGCCCGGCATGATCCGCGAGAACCTGGTGGCCGAACGCATCGCCATCGACAGCTACCGCGACATGGTCCGCTACCTGGGCGACCAGGACCCGACCACCAGCGACCTGCTCAAGCAGATCCTGGCGGTGGAAGAGCAACACGCCGACGAGCTGGCCGATCTGCTCGAAGGTCTGCCGGTCGAAGAGGGTTGATCTGACGGGGTGACGACGTCTCCGTTTTGGGGGCCTGCGGCAACGCATGGCCCCCTTTTTTCGGCGGTCGCCTGTTCCGAAGGCCGGCCCGCTCGCGGCCAGGCCGACAGCCCGCCTGTAGGGTGTCGGGGAACCTTGAGCGCGGTGGACGCACCAACCGCCCATCACCGGAGTTGCCCATGCCCCACGTCGGATACCTTGCACTGCTGTCGGCTTTGGCCGGCAGCGCCACCTTCGCCACCGCCCAGACCGCCCCACCGCTGCGCACCGAGGTCGTGGCCAGCGGCTTGCAGAACCCCTGGGGCATGGCCTTCATCGACGGCGGGCGCCTGCTGGTGACCGAGCGGCCCGGGCGGCTGCGCGTGGTGCAGCCCGATGGCCGGGTGGGCGAGCCGGTGGCCGGTGTGCCGGCGGTGGAGGCGGCGGGCCAGGGCGGCCTGCTGGACGTGGCGGCCGATCGCGACTTCGCGCGCAACCGGCAGGTGTACCTGTGCTATTCGGAGCCTGGCCCCGGTGGCAACAGCACCGCGCTGGCGCGGGCGCGCCTGTCGGCCGATGGCGCGAAGCTCGAAGAAGTGAAGGTCATCTTCAGCCAGCAGCCCAAGGTGGCCAGCCGGCTGCATTTCGGCTGTCGCATCGCCGAGGCGCCGGACGGCACGCTCTTCCTCACCCTGGGCGACCGCTACCACCGCATGGCCGATGCGCAGACGCTGGACAACCACCACGGCAAGGTGGTGCGGATCCGCAAAGACGGTACCGTGCCACCCGACAACCCCTTCGTGAACCGCGCCGGTGCCCGGCCCGAGATCTGGAGCTTTGGCCACCGCAACGTGCAGGGCGCCGCCGTGGCCCCTGATGGACGGCTGTGGACCAGCGAACACGGCCCGCAGGGCGGCGACGAAATCAACCGCCCCGAGGCCGGCAAGAACCACGGCTGGCCGGTCATCACCTATGGCGAAAACTACGGCGGCGGCACGATTGGCGAAGGCCTCACCGCCCGGGCCGGCATGGAACAACCCCTGCACCAGTGGACACCGTCGATCGCGCCGGCGGGCATGACCTTTGTGACCACCGACCGCTACGGCCCCGGCTTCAAGGGCAGCCTGCTGGTGGCCTCGCTCAAGTTCCGTTACCTCTCGCGCTTGGTGCTCGACGGCACCCGTGTCGTGCGCGAAGACAAGCTGCTGCCCGACATCGGCGAGCGCCTGCGCGACGTGGCCGAGGCGCCGGACGGCACGCTGTATCTGCTGACCGACGACCGCAACGGTCAGCTGCTGCGCCTGCTGCCGCGCTGAAAGGCCCCGCTGTAAGCAGCGGTGTGGGTTTGCGACATACTGGACAAACCCACTGCCCGTCCATGTCCGCTCCACCCCGCACCCTTCTGCTGTTCAACCACGACTGGGACGCCATCGGCCATGCCCGCGCCGGTGCTGCGCGGGGTGTGCACTTTGATGAAGCGGGTTTCGACCTGTTCGCCTTTCCCAGCAATGCGCGCCTGGCCTGGTTCGACATGGCGCGTTTCGTGGCGCGGCTGGCGCGTCAGGCCCGTTCGCGCGGCTGGACCGCCGTGAGTTCGCAGCACGAGCAGTTCGGCGCCCTGGCCGCGGCCCTGCTGGCCGAGCGCATGGGCTGGCCCGGCACGCCAGTGAATGCCATCCTGGCCTGCCAGCACAAGCTGCACGCGCGCCAGGTGCTGCAGCGCGTGGCACCTGAAGCCAACGTGGACTTTGACCTGCTCGACGCCGAATACGGCGCGCCCATCCCGCCGGGTATCCGCTACCCGCGTTTCGTCAAGCCGGTGAAGGCCGCGTTTTCGGTGCTCGCGCGCGAGGTGCACAGCCACGCCGACCTGCACCGCCACACCCGTTTTGGCGCCTGGGAGCTGTGGGTCATCCGCCGGCTGGTGGAGCCCTTTGAGCGCATGGCCCAGCAACGACTGGGCCCCGGGCTGCCCAGCGCCCACCGCATGCTGCTCGAAGCGCCGGTGCACGCCGCGCAGTTCAACCTTGACGGCTACGCATTCAACGGGGAGGTGCACGGCATTGGTGTGGTGGACGCGGTCATGTACCCCGGCACCCAGGCCTTCATGCGGTTCGAACTGCCGAGCCAACTGCCGCAGCCGGTGCAGGCGCGCGCGCTGGAAGTGGCCCGCCGCTTCCTGCAGGCCGTGGGCTTCACGCACGGCCTGTTCAACATGGAATTCTTCTACGACGCGGCGAGCGACCGGCTCACCGTGATCGAGTTCAACCCGCGCATGGCGTCGCAGTTCTCCGACCTGTACCTGCGCGTGATGGGGCTGGACCTGCATGCCCTGGCCCTGGCCCTGGCGCACGGCCAGGACCCGGCCACCGTGCCGCGCACAGCGCCCGTGGCCGGCGCGGCGGCCAGCTTCGTCTACCGCGTGTTCGACGCCCACACCCCCGTGACCATGCCCGACGCCGCGAGCCGCAGGGCGCTGGCCCAGGCCTTCCCGGACGCCCTGTTGTTCGCTTTTCCCAAGCCGCGCGGCTCGATGGCGCGCGACTTCAAATGGCTGGGCAGCTACCGGTATGGCATCGTGCACCTGGGCGGACGCGACGCGGCCGACCTGCGCGAACGCTGCGAAGCCGCCAGTGCCTTGCTCGGCTGGCCTGCACCTTACCGGGAACCTGCCGCCCAAGGCCCGTCTCACACCCGTCATGCCGCAGGTGTCTTGCCACCGCGGTCCCTTCCCCAGCCGTCCATGAAGGTCGCCCCATGAAACCCCTCACCCTGTCCATTCCCTTCGCACGCGTGCTGCTGGCCGGCGTCCTGGTCGCCGGTCTGGCCGGTTGTGGCGCCCTGTCGGCGCAGAACCCCTCGTCGGCGTTGAAACCGGTCAACGCGGTGGAAGTGGCCCCCGACGCGCGGGTCATGCTCAAGGGCGCTGACGTTGTCGCTTACTTCACCGAAGGCCGCTACGTGCAGGGCAACCCGACTTTCAAGAGCACCCACGAAGGCGTGGTGTTCCACTTCGCCAGCGCCGACCACAAGGCACGCTTCGACGCCGCGCCGGCGCAGTACCTGCCGCAGTACGGCGGCTACTGCACCAACGGCATCGTGTACGGCATCCCCTGGGGGGGCGACGCCGACACCTGGAAGATGATCGGCGGCAAGCTCTACATCTTCGGCGGCCAGGCCAGCAAGGACGCTTTCGACATCGACGAAAAGGCCAACCTCGCCCTGGCGGAGAAGTACTGGAGCGAAGAGATCCAGGGCAGCAACAGCTTCATCCAGCGCGCCAAGCGCCTGGTGTTCAAAGTGCCGCATTACAAGAGCGGCGAAGAACTGGCCCAGGCGGTGGCCGCGGCCAAGTCGGGCGGCGCCAAACCCTGATGGCCGGCTGGCGCCGGCGCCGCTGGCTCGGCGGTGCGCTCACCCTGCTGGCCGGGGCCGGAGTATCGGTCTCCAGCTTCCGCGCCACTCACGACCACGACGGCCCAGACGTCCCTTCCCAGCAGGCCTGGGCGCGGCCCTTCGGGGTGGCCTGGGTGCTCAGCTCGGGCGGGCCCCGGGCGTTCGTGCACGTCGGCGTGATCCGCGCGCTGGACGAACTCGGTCTGCAGCCCGACCTCATCGTCGGCGCCTCGGCTGGTGCCCTGGTGGGCGTGATGCGCGCCGCTGGTCACCGCGGCCAGGCCCTGCAGGACCTGGCCCTGACCGCCAGCCCCTGGCGGGTGATGCGTCTGAACCCGTTCGGCCCGCCCTGGCTCAGCGGCGATGCGCTGGCCAGCTGGGTGCGCGACGGGGTGGGCGGCCGGCCGCTGCAGGCGCTGGACGTGCCCGTGGCCTGCGTCGCCTGGCGGCCCTCGGCCCAGGCGCTGGTGGCCTTCAACCAGGGCGACGCCGGTCTGGCGGTGCAGGCTTCCAGCGCCATCGAAGACCATTTTTCACCGCTGCTCCTGAACGGCGTGCTGCATGTGGACGCCGACCTGCACCAGCCGCTGCCGGTGCGCCTGGCGCGCCGCCTGGGCGCGCAGCGCGTGCTGGCGGTGGACGCCTCGGCCCACGAAGACCGGGCACCCGAGGGCACCGAGGCGTGGCGCGCCGGCGACCTGCGCAAGCGCGCCCTGACCGAACCCGACGCGCGCACCGCCGACCTGCTGCTGCACCCCGACACCGGTTACTACGCCGGCTTCTCGCGCGACTACCGCGAGCGGGTCATGGACATCGGTTACCGCGAGACCATGGCGCGCGCCGCCGAATTGCGCGCCCTGCACGCCTGAGGCGGGCGCGGCGGCGGCGCAGGGTCCGGCGCTACCGGGTCAACCAGCGCCGCGCGCCGTGGCTGGCCGCGTCCACCACGGCCACCATCAGCAGCATGGCGCCCAGGATGGTGGCGGTCTTGTTCATCTGGAACAGGCCCATGTGAAAGGCCAGCAACTGGCCCAGGCCGCCCGCGCCCACCACGCCCAGCACGGCCGCGGCGCGGATGTTGTTTTCCCAGCGGTAGAGCGTGTAGCTCATGAGCTGTGGCAATACCTGGGGCAGGGTGGCGTACAGGAACACCCGGCCGTTGCCCACACCGTGGGTGCGCAGCGCGGCGGCGGGGCCGGGCGGTGCGTTTTCAATCGCTTCGGCAAACAGCCGGCCCAGCACGCCGGTGGTGTGCAGCGCCAGCGCCAGCGTGCCGGCAAACGGCCCCAGGCCGGCCGAGATCAGCAGCAAGGCCGCCCACACCAGCTCGGGGATGCTGCGCAGCGCGTTGAGGACCAGCCGGGTGGGCGCGCGGGCATGGGCGGTGTGGCCTTCGTACAGGCGGCTGGCGGGCAGGGCCAGCGCCAGGCCCGCCACCGCTGCCAGGCCTGTGCCCAGGGCCGACATGGCCAGGGTTTCCCAGGCGCCGAGCGCGACCTTTTTCAGAAACTCGGGGGTGGTGTCGGGCGGGAAGAACTCCGCCACGAATCGGCCCATGCTGCGCAGCGCTTCCATCGACAGGAACTGCGCCCACTGCAGGTCGAGCGACCAGAAACTGGCCACCACCAGCACCAGGATGGCCACGGTGAACCAGCAGGCCTTGCAGCGCGCGTCGAACAGCGGCGGCGGCAGGCGGTAGGTCTCGTTGGCGGCGCGGTGCTGGGTCATCCCAGTGCCTTTCTCAGCCACGCGCTGACCTTGTCGGCCAGGGCGACGAGCGCAATGAAGACCAGCAGCATGCTGGCGACTTCACCACCCTCGAACATCTTCATGGAGTTGTCCAGCTGCTGGCCCAGGCCACCGGCACCCACGAAGCCCAGCACCACCGAGCTGCGGATGGCGCATTCCCAGCGGTAGACGGTGTAGCTGGTCAGCTCGGCCGCGTTGGTCGGCAGCAGGCCGTAGAAGAAGGCCTGCAGGCGTGAGCTGCCGTTGCGCAGCAGGTTCTCGGTGGCGTGGGTTTCGCCGCTCTCCAGGATTTCGCCGTACACCTTGCCCAACATGCCGCCGTAGGTCAGCGCAATGGCCAGCACACCGGCGGTGGGCCCCAGGCCGACCACGCGCACGAACACCAGCGCCCACACCAGCTCGGGGATGCTGCGCAGCACGATGAGCAGCCAGCGCACGGCCTGGCGCAGCCAGAACGGCCCGCGCGCCATGCGGCCCGACAGCGCCGACACCGAGAGCACGCGGGTGTTGATGAGCGTGAGCGGAATCGCGACCAGCAAGGCCAGCGTGACCCCGGCGGTGGCCATGGCCACGGTGCGCCAGGTTTCCTTGGCCACCATCAGCATGAATTCGCTGTCGTGCACCAGCGGCCAGAAGCTGCCGATGAACTGCGCGCTGATCTTGAGGTTGTCGGGTTCCAGCAGCACCCAGGGCTTGAACTCGGTGGCCACGCCCAGCGGCCACAGCACCACCAGCAGGGCCAGCAGCCAGAACACGCGGCCTTGCCAGGCAGGGTCGCGGGTCGGGGCGGTACGCAGCGCTGGGTTCATCACCTGCAATGCATCACAACCGGTTGCGGCACCTGGGCGTCCTCGGCGATGACGACGGGCACCTCGCCGCGCAGCTCGTGTTCGAACTGGTCGTAGAGCGCCGCCAGCCGTTCGCGCGTCACCTCGGCAGAGGGCAGGTCGAAGGCCAGTTGGCCGTCGCGCAGACCGATGATGCGAGGGAAGTTCGCGAGCGCCACATCCACCTGGTGCAGCGTGGCGACCAGCGTGGCCCCGCGCTCGCGAGCGCCGTCCAACAAGGTGTGCATGGCCTGGCGCGAACGTGTCGGGTCCAGCGCCGACAGCGGCTCATCGATCAGCCACAGCGACGCCGACGACAGCAGGGCGCGCGACAAACCCACGCGCTGGCGCTCGCCGCCCGAGAGCCGGTCCACCCGCTCGAACAGCTTGTCCGCCAGGTCAAAGCGGTCCAGCGCTTCAAAGGCCGCCGGAATGTCGGCCGGGTAGAACAGCGAGCGCAGGCTCTGCCACAGGCCCATGGACGGCAATCGCCCGGCCAGCACGGCGGTGACCACGCGCTGGCGCGGCGGCAACGGTGGCACCTGTGGCGCCAGGAATAGCCGACCGCGCAGGCGCTGCAGGGCGCTGCGCGGCAGTTGCCAGGGGGAGGTCCCGTCCAGCTCAAAGGTGCCGGCCGTGGGCGGCAGCGCGCAGGCCAGCACCTGCAGCAGCGTGGTCTTGCCCGCGCCGCTGGGGCCGATCACCGCCACCTGCTCACCCGCCGCCAGCTGCAGGGTCAGCCCGCGCAGGGCAGGGGTCGTGCCCGCCCGCGCGGCTGGGTGGCGGGCCGACAGCTGTTGCAGTTCGAGCTTCAAGCGGTCGTGCTCCGGCGGGTCACAGCAGGCCGGCGCTGCGCGCAGCGGCTTCCAGGCCCTTGTAGTTCTCGGGCTTGGTTTCGATGTAACGCGTGGCGCGGTTCAGGCGCAGGATTTCGGCGTGCTCGGGGTTGGCCGGGTTCAGCGCCAGCAGCGCGGCCTTGAGTTTGGCCTGCTGGTCGGCCGGCATGTCGGCGTGCACCGACCAGTTGTAGTTGAAGTAACCCGGCGTGGTGTAGAACACGTTCACGGCCTGGGTGTCCACCTTGTTTTCGGTGACGAACTTCTTCCACACCGTGATGTCCAGCGCGGCGGCGTCGACCTTGCCGCTGACCACCGACGCGATGGTGGCGTCGTGTGCGCCGCTGTAGGCAATGCGGCGGAAGTCTTTTTCGGGGTTGATGTTGGCGGCCAGCAGGAAGCTGCGCGGCATCAGGTGGCCGCTGGTCGAGCTTTGTGAACCGAAGCTGACCTGCTTGCCCTTCATGTCGGCCAGGGTCTTGATGCCGGAATCCGTCTTGGCGATGAACACCGACTGGAACTTGGTGTCTTCCTCGCGCTGGGCCAGCGGCACGATCTTGCCGCCCGAGCGCAGGTTGGCCTGCACGTGGGTGAAACCGCCGAACCAGACGACGTCCACCTTTTTGTTCACCAGCGCCTCGACAGCGGCCGGGTAGTCGTTCACCGGGGTGAACTCGACCTTCATGCCCATGGCTTTTTCGAGGTAGCTGGCCAGCGGCGTGAACTTGCGGATCTGCTCGGTGGCGGCTTCTTCGGGGATGGTGGTCACGCGCAGCACGGCCTGCTGGGCCTGGGCCAGCGAGGCGAAACCGGTGGCGGCGAGCACGGCGCCGGTCAAGAGGGCGCGTCTGGTGTGGGAGGTGTTCAGGATGGTCATGGTGTATCCGGTCAAGAGGGATCACAAACAAAAGAGCGAGCAAGTATTAAACCCCGATCGCACAGCCTGGGTGCCGGGCGGGGGCTTGGGACTTGTCCGTGTAAGGAAGATGCCGTCCAGGCGACCCAGCCCGGATGCGGCGCCAGTTTATAAAGCCGGACCGCTCTTGCATACCCACCACCCCATGCACAACCCGCCCGCCACGCCCCATTTTGTGCAGCTGCACCGAACCGATCACGCCGCCGTGCACGCGGAGCTGGAGGCGGGCTTGGTGGCGCAGCCGCCGCACGCTTCGCCCAAGTTCTTTTACGACGCGCTGGGCTCGCGCCTGTTCGACGCCATCACCGAGCTGGCGGAGTACTACCCCACGCGCACCGAAGCCACCATCTTTGCCGAGCACGGTGCGGCCATGGCGCAGCAGGTGCCCCCGGGCGCGGTGCTGATCGACCTGGGCGCGGGCAGCTGCGCCAAGGCGGCCGGGCTGTTCCCAGTGCTGCGGCCAGCGGCCTATGTGGCGGTGGACATTTCGGTGGACTACCTGCGCGGCGCCATGGGCGCCTTGCAGCAGCGCCATCCAGACCTGCCCATGCTGGGCCTGGGCATGGATTTTTCGACCCACCTCGAACTGCCGGCCGCTGCAGGGGTGTGGCTGACCCAGCAGGGTTGTGCAGCGGCGCCGCGCTGCGTGTTCTATCCGGGGTCGAGCATCGGCAATTTCACGCCCGCCCAGGCGCTGGAGCTGCTGCGGCAGGCCCACGCGGTGTGTGCCCAGGGCGGGCCGGGCGGCGGCGTGCTGATCGGGGTGGACCGGGTGAAATCCAAGGCCATCCTGGAGCCAGCCTACGACGATCCGCTGGGCGTGACCGCTGCCTTCAACCGCAACCTGCTGCTGCATGTGAACGCCTTGCTGGGCAGCGACTTCGCGCCGGCCCGCTGGCGCCATGTGGCGTTCTACGACGAGCAGGCCTCGCGCATCGAGATGCACCTGGCGTCCGATGGCGACCAGACCGTGCGCTGGCCGGGCGGCGAGCGCCGCTTCGCCGATGGCGAGCGCCTGCACACGGAAAACTCCTACAAGTGGACGCCCGAGGCGTTCGAGGCGCTGCTGCGCGAAGCGGGCTTTGGCGCCGCCACCCACTGGACGGACGAACGCGGCTGGTTCAGCGTGTTCTGGGCGCCGGCCTGAGGCCGCCGGACCATCAGGCGGCCACGCTGCGCAGGCCCGCAAAAATGTCGTTGCGTCCGGGCGTGAAGTAGTTGCGGTACTGCGGGTGGCGCAGGCGCGGGTGGGTGGCGGCGCTGGCGCCCTTGAGGACCGGGCGGCCGTCGAACCAGGGTTGGGAGTACTCGCGGTAGGGGTGCGGTTCGAAGCCGGGGAAGGGCGCGAAGGGGCTGGCCGTCCATTCCCAGACCTGGCCCCACACAAAACCGGGCTGAGCACTGGCGGCGACCCATTCGGCCTCGGTCGGCAGGCGGCGCTCGGCCCAGTCGCACCAGGCCTTGGCCTCGAAATGCGTCAGGTGGCAGGCCGGTGCCCGCGGGTCCAGCACCTGCCACCGGCCCCAGCGCTGGTGTTCCCAGTGGCCGTCGCTGCGCTGGCGCAGGTAGCGCGGCGCCTGCGCGGCATGGGCCAGGCGCCAGGCCCAGCCGGCCTCGTTCCAGAAGCGGCGCTGCGCGTAACCGCCGCTCTCCACGAAGGGCAGGAACTGCGCCCACGTGACCGCTTGGGCGTCGATGCTCAAGGCCGGCACGTCCACCGTTTGGGCGCTCAGTTCGTTGTCGAAGGCAAAGCCCGTGCCGCTGTGGCCCAGCGTGAGGCGCGTGGCCGGCACGGCCAGCGCGGTCTGTCCGGCGGACAGGGCGGGTGCATTCGCGGTGGCGCTGGCGGTGATGGCGTCGCGCGGGTCAAAGCCCAGACCCTGCGCCATGTAGACGGCGGCTTCGGCGTGCATGTCCTCGTGCAGCAGCGCGAGGCGGAACAGGTACAGACCGGTGTCGTCGTCGGCCGCGTCCTGCAGCAGCGTCAGCGTCTGGTGCAGGCTGTCGGCCAGCTCGGCACGGGTGGCCTGGGCATCGGGCAGGGGCAGGTGCCAGCGCGTGTCGTGCGGCACCCGGCTGGAGTCGTAGAGCGCATCGGCGTCCACGCCGCGGGCCGATTGGCGTGCGGGCAGGCGTGGGGCGTCCGGCTCGGCGGTCAGGCCGCGAGCACGTTGCGGGTGGCGGGCGATCCACCAGTCGGCAAACCAGCCGATATGGCCCAGCTCCCACAGCGGCGGGTTCAGTTCGGGCGCGCAGGGCACGGCCAGCGCGGGACCCAGCGCCGCTTCGCAGGCGGTGAAAAGGGCCAGCGTGCGGGCACGGCTCTCGCACAGCGCGTCGGCCAGTGCGGTCTTGTCCAGGCATCGGGCGGCCTCGCCCGCGTTGTGTTCGACAATGCCAGACACGGTCACATCCATGAAAAAGCCCTCTCTTTGCATCGTCACGCCGGCCCTGGCGGACGCCAACAACGGCAATTGGCAGACCGCACGCCGCTGGGCGCGGCTGCTGGCGGGTCATTATGGTGTGCGCCTGGTTGCGCAGTGGCCCGATGGCCCCACGGCAGAGGACGGAACAGAGGTCCTGCTGGCGCTGCACGCGCGCCGCTCGGCGGGCAGCATCGACGCCTGGGCGCAGGCCCACCCGCAACGGCCGCTGGTGGTGGCGCTGACGGGCACCGACCTGTACCGCGACATCCACCACGATGCGCTGGCCCAGCGTTCCCTGCAGCAGGCCACGCGCCTGATCGTGCTGCAGGACCAGGGGCCACTGGCGCTGCCAGAAGCCCTGCGCGCCAAGTGCCGCGTGGTGCTGCAGTCCAGCACGCGGCGCCAGACCTTGCCCAAGACCGTGGCGCGGCTGCGCGCCATTGTGGTCGGCCACTTGCGCGACGAGAAGTGGCCGCAAACCATTTTTGAGGCCGCCCGCCTGATCAGCCCTCAAGAAGGCATCACCATCACCCACATCGGCCGCGACCTCGACCCGGCGCTGGCCGACGCCGCCCGCGCCACGCAGGCGGCCTGCCCGCACTACCGCTGGTTGGGCGGCCTGCCGCACGGCGCCACGCGCAGCCGCATCCAGCGCTCGCACCTGCTGATCCACCCCAGCCGCCTGGAAGGCGGCGCCCACGTCATCATGGAAGCCGCGCTCAGCGGCACGCCGATGCTGGCCTCGCGCATCGCGGGCAACGTGGGCATGCTGGGCGCCGGCTATGGCGGCTATTTCCCGCCTGGCGACGCCGCGGCCTTGGTGGACCTGCTGCGCCGCTGCCGCGCCGGCCAGCAAAGCCCCGACGGCGGCCTGCTCGCGGCCCTGCAAGCACAATGCTCTGCCAGAGCACCGCTGTTCGAGCCCGCCGCCGAACGCGCCGCCTTGTTGCAGGCCCTGCAGGGCCCGCTGTGAAAACACCCACGGAGAACCCCATGAACGCCCCCACCACGCCCACCCAGACCCAGCCGCGCCTGACCAGCCTCTCGCACGGCGGCGGCTGCGGCTGCAAGATCGCGCCCGGCGTGCTCAGCGAGATCCTGAAGGGCACCAGCGCCATGCCCATCCCCAAGGAGCTGCTGGTGGGCATCGAGACCGCCGACGACGCGGCCGTGTACCAGCTCAACGACGAGCAGGCGTTGATCGCCACCACCGACTTCTTCATGCCCATCGTCGACGACCCGTTCGACTTCGGCCGCATTGCCGCCACCAACGCCATCAGCGACGTGTACGCCATGGGCGGCACGCCCATCATGGCGCTGGCCCTGGTGGGCATGCCGATATCCGTGCTGAGCACCGAGACCATCGGCAAGATCCTTGACGGCGGGCGCGCCGTCTGCAGCGCCGCCGGCATCCCCATCGCGGGTGGCCACACCATCGACTCCGTCGAACCCATTTACGGCCTGGTCGCGCTCGGTCTGGTGCACCCCAAGCGCGTCAAGCGCAACGCTGACGCCAAGGTGGGCGACCGCCTGATCCTCGGCAAGCCGCTGGGCGTGGGCGTGCTCTCGGCCGCGCTCAAGAAGGACGCGCTGTCCGCCGACGGCTACGCGCAGATGATCGCCAACACCACGAAGCTCAACACGCCCGGCCCCGACCTGGCCGCCATCGACGGCGTGCACGCGCTGACCGATGTGACCGGCTTCGGCCTGGCCGGCCACGCGCTGGAGATGGCGCGCGGCTCGGACACCAAGGTGCGGCTGGACATGGCGCGGGTGCCGCTGATCGGTGGCGTGCGCGACCTGGCTGCGCAAGGCATGGTGACCGGCGCCAGCGGCCGCAACTGGGCCGCCTACGGTGACGAGATCCGGCTGGCCGACAGCGTGGCGGCCGTGGACAAGGCCCTGCTGACCGACCCGCAGACCAGCGGCGGCCTGCTGGTGGCCTGCGCACCCGATGCGGTGGAGCAGGTGCTGGCCGTGTTCGCCCGACATGGCTTTGAGGCCGCGGCAGAGGTGGGCGAGATCGTCCCGGCCCGCGCCGACGGCGTGCGCCTGCAGGTGGTCTGACGGACCTGCCGGTGTCGAAAACGCGGCGGCAGCTTCGTCGTGAGAGGACAGGCCGTTGTGCGGCCTGCTCTTCACCCATCATTTTCTGGAGAACACCTTGAGCAGCCCCACCGATACCGGCACCGTCACCCTGAACCGCGTGCTGCGCGCGCCGCCCGAGCGCGTCTACCGCGCCTTCCTCGACCCCGACGCGATGGCCAAGTTTCTGCCGCCGCACGGGTTCACCGGCCGCGTGCTGGAGATGGATGCCCGCGTGGGCGGCATCTACCGCATGCAGTTCACCAACTTCGGCAACGGCCAGACGCACGCCTTTGGCGGCAAGTACCTGGAGCTGGTGCCGAATGAGCGCATCGTCAACACCGACATCTTTGACGACCCCAACCTGCCGGGGCAGATGATCACGACGATCACGTTCAAGGCAGTGTCGGTGGGCACCGAGCTGACCGCGGTGCAGAGCGGTATCCCGGCGATGATCCCGGTCGAGGCCTGCTACCTGGGCTGGCAGGAAACCCTGCAGCTGCTGGCCCAGCTCGTGGAAGCAGAGATCCCGGGTTGACACCCTGCTTGGCACCCTTTCTTTCACAAGGCTGTTCCCATGATGCTGTCCACCTGGCTGCTCTACGTGGCCGCCGTTTTTGTCCTCACCGTCACGCCCGGTCCCTCGGTGCTGATGTGCGTGTCCACCGCGGTGAACCTGGGTCCGCGCAAGGCGTTCATCACTTCGCTGGGCAGCACCTCCGCCATCGTGGGGTTGATGACCCTGTCCGCGCTCGGTCTGGGGGCGCTGCTCGCGGCGTCTGAAGCCCTGTTCACCGCGCTCAAGTGGGCCGGTGCTGCCTACCTGGCCTACCTGGGCGTGCGCGCGCTGCTGGCACCGGCGTCGGACATCCGCGTGGAGGGCGGCGCGGTGGCGGGCGGGCGGCGCCTGTTTGCGCAGGGTTTTCTGGTCGGCCTGAGCAACCCCAAGGCGCTGCTGTTCTTCGGCGCGCTGTTCCCTCAGTTCCTCAACCCGGCGGCGCCGCAGCTGCCGCAGTTCCTGGTGCTGGGCGCCACCTTCGTGTTCTTTGAACTCGGCTGGCTCACCGTGTACGCGCTCAGCGCCGCCCGCGCCCAGCGCTGGCTGCAGCAGCCGCGGCGCGCACGCCAGTTCAACCGGCTCACCGGCGCGGTGTTCCTGCTCGCAGCCGGCCTGCTGGCCACCAGCAAGCGGCAACCGGTCTGAAAGGGTTACTCGCCATGCCCACCACCCCCCGCGTCCTGGTTTTCGACATCTTCGGCACCGTGGTGGACTGGCACGGCTCCATCGTGCGCGAGATGGCCGCCCTGCATCCGCAGGTCGATGGCGACGCCTTTACGCTCGCCTGGCGCGCCGGCTACCAGCCGGCCATGGAGGCGGTGCGCAGCGGTGGCCGCGGCTTCGTGAAGCTGGACGTGCTGCACCGCGAAATCCTCGACGGTATCCTGCCGCGCTTTGGTCTGGGTCACCTGGGCGAAGCCGAGCGGGCCGGGCTCAACCGCGTGTGGCACCGCCTGGCCGCCTGGCCCGACAGCGTGGCCGGCCTCACGCGCCTGAAGGCGCGCTTCACGATCTGCAGCCTGTCCAACGGCAACCTCGGCCTGCTCACCGACATGGCCAAACACGCGGGCCTGCCCTGGGACTGCGTGCTCAGCGCCGAAGTGTTCCGCGCCTACAAGCCCGACCCGCGCGTGTACCTGGGCGCGGCCGAGGTGTTCGACGCCGACCCGGCCCAGGTGCTGATGGTCGCCTCGCACCACGACGATCTGGCCGCCGCGCGCGCCTGCGGCCTGCAGACCGCGTACATCGAACGCCCGCTGGAGTTCGGCACCGCGCACGCCAAGGACGTGTCACCCCAGCCGGGCAACACCTGGCACGCGCGCGACCTGCTGCACCTGGCCGACCAGCTCGGCGCCTGAGGAGCGGCACGCTCGGGTTTCAACCGATCCCGATGCGCCTAGAAACAGCGAAAATATCAGCATTAACTGATATTTTGGACTGCCCATGAACTTCCGCGCCCTGACCCTGGCCGCCGCCGCTGCCACCAGCCTGTTGCTGGCCCCCGCCGCCCAGGCCGACAACAAAGCCATCGCCACCGACGAAATGGCGGGCTACCTCGAGTTTGTGGACTACGGTGGTGGCGTCATCTTTGCCGAACAGATCCCCAAAGACGAGTGGCCCAAGATGCTGGTCATCGACGCGCGCGACGCCGGCCAGTTCGCCAAGGGCCACATCCCCGGCGCCATCAACATGGACTGGCGCCAGGTGCTGGCCCAGCGCAACGCCATCCCAAAAAACAAGCCGGTGCTGATCTACTGCAACACCGGCTCTCTCTCGGCCCAGGCCGGCTTCGCGCTGCGCGTGGCGGGCTGGGAAAACGTGCGCATATTGCAAGGCGGCATGGAGGAGTGGAAGGCCAAGGGCGGCTTCGACGCCGCGGCCCGGGCCACCGCGCCGGTGAAACACTGACCGCTGCGCCGCGGATCAGGCGCCCGACAAAGACACCTTGATCTGCCGGATGGTGGACACGTCGCCCAGGAAGACCTGCAGCACGTCGCGCTCGTGCGGCGTCAGGTCGGGGCTGTCCAGCAGCTTCGTCTTCTGCACGATCAGCTCCAGCGCCTCGGCCAGGTGGCCGATCTGGCGGCCGTAGCTGCCCACCTTCTCCAGCGCCGCTTGCTCCACCGACGGGTTGGACGAGGTGCCCAGGTTCACATTGAACAGGTGGAACTGCCAGTTGGGCAGGATGGGCTGGGTCAGCGTGCTGGGCGCCAGCCGCCAGGACAGAGGGACGGAGACTTGCTGCATGGTGGACTCCCGTTGGGGTGGTGGGTCTCCCGGGTGCAAGCAGAAACGGTGCCCGGACGGTGCCCCAGGTCCATCGCCTGGGGGATGCTCAGCTCCCCACCGGTGTGCACAGCTCCACCAGCACCCCGTCCGGGCATCGCACATACGACACCACCTGTCCCCAGGGCTTGGCCACCGGTGCGGCCATCTCGCGTGCGCCGGCCGCCAAGGCCCGCGCGTGCGCGGCCGGCACGTCACCGGTCACCAGTGCGATCTCGAAACCCAGCGGCTGCGCCGAAGTGTCGGCGTGCACATGGCCGCCCGCGAAGTTCATGTCGCCGAGTTGGTGCGCAGCAAAGGCCAGCGTGGTCGCGCCGGTGTCCAGTTCGCCGTAGTCCCCGCCTTCGTGCAGAAACTTGCGCTGCAGGCCGAAGGCCTGTTCAAAGAAGGCCAGCGAGGCTGCGACGTCGGGGACGTAGACGATGGTGTAGCCGAGTTGCATGTGATCTCCTTGGTGTGTTCAGACGCCCATGGCCCAACCGATGGTGGCACACCCCGCCACCACGCTCCACGGCGACCACTTCCAGCGCATCAGCGCGACCAGCGCGGCAAGGGCCAGCACCGCATCCCCCACCCCGCGGATGCCGCTGGTGATGACCGGGTTCCACAACGCGGCCAGCAGCAAGCCGACGACCGCGGCATTGACGCCCATGAGGGCGGCGCGCGCGCGGGGCTGGGCGCGCAGGCCGTCCCAGAACGGCAATGCACCCGCGATGAGCAGGAAGGCCGGGGCGAAGATGGCCATCAGCGCGAGCAGGCCGCCGGCCCAGCCGGTGGGTGCGTTCTGCAGTGATGCGCCCAGGAACGCTGCGAAGGTGAACAGCGGGCCGGGCACAGCCTGGGCGGCGCCGTAGCCGGCGAGGAAGGCGTCGCCATCCACCCAGCCGTTGGGGACGACGCTGGCTTGCAGCAGCGGCAGCACCACATGGCCGCCGCCGAACACCAGGGCGCCGGCGCGGTAGAACGCATCCACCACGTCCAGCGCGTGCGCCGGCCAGGCGGCCGCCAGCAGCGGCAGACCCAGCAGCAGCGCACTGAAAAGACCCAGCCAGGCCGCGCCCGCACGGCGCGTGACGGGCACGGCCAGCGGTTCGTGCGGTGTGTCGGCCGCGGGGCGCAGCCAGGCCAGGCCGATCACGCCGGCCAGGCCGATCGCCAGCAACTGCGCCGCGGTGCCGGGCCAGGCGATGAGCAGCGCAGCGGTGGCGGCCATGAGCGCGCGGCGGGGCGCATCGGGGCAGAGGCTGCGCGCCATGCCCCACACGGCCTGCGCCACGACGGCGACCGCCACGACCTTGAGACCGTGCAGCGCGCCGGCGGGCACCGCATCACCCGCTTGCGCGATGCCCAGCGCCAGCGCGATGAGCGTGATGGCCGAGGGCAGGGTGAAGCCCGCCCAGGCGGCGAAGGCACCGCGGTAGCCCGCCCGCATGAGGCCCAGCGCGATGCCGACCTGGCTGCTGGCCGGACCGGGCAGGAACTGGCATAGCGCGACGAGATCGGCGTAGGCCGCTTCGCTCAGCCAGCGGCGGCGTTCGACGAACTCGCTGCGGAAGTAACCGAGGTGCGCGACCGGGCCGCCGAAGCTGGTGAGGCCCAGGCGCAAGAACACCCGGAAAACCGTCCAGGCGCCTGCGGGCGCCGGGACGGTATGGGGCTGGGGTGTGTTGGTCATGTCGGGCACCGAGTGTCTCAGGCTTGCCCGCGCCTGAGGGTGCCGCTGCTCAATGCGAGCGCAGGTCGGCAAAGTCGCTCAGCGATGCCTTCATGGAGTCGATCCAGTCGGGCTGGGGTTTGGGTTCGTCGCGCGAAGCGAGCGAGAGCATGGCGTTGACGAGCAGGAACAAGATCAGCCAGGCCACCGCTGCCACGCCCAGCACGAATTCCAGTGAGACGGTGCCGTTCCAGATGCGGGCGACGCCCAGGAACGCACAGAACAGCCAGATGCTGTTGGACAGCGAAACGCTCAGCGAAACCGTGAACCACTCCGGGCGGCTCCAGCGCGAGACCGGGCGAGAGCGCCCCAGGATGGGGAACACCGCCTTGTGCAGCACCACGGCGTTGAGCGTGAGCAAGGCCACCAGCACCAGCTTGGCCTGGAGCTTCTCGTTGTCCAGGTAGTCGGGGTTGGCCTGCAGCCCCAGGAAGACGATGACGGCACCGGTCAGGTACAGGCCGACCAAGGCGGCGCTGATCGTCCAGGTCTCGAACCGTTCGGGTTTGGGGATCACCACCCGGTAACCCAGGGCCTTGGCCATGAGGCGCAGGTCGGTGATGACGATGGTGCCGATGGCGGCACAGGTGGCGATGAGGTGCAGGTAGACGATGAGGGTTTTGAACATGGTGTGACAGCGAGGGGACACATGAACGGCTTCATGGCATTCCAAAGAACTCTTTTCGAGGAGACTTTTTGGAAATCTGGCATCAATGTACTTACATGTTGTGACGTTTGAGCAAAAACTTGCGGGCTCCAGTGCGCGGCGCGCACGCCGGGCACTGCAGATGCGAATCCTGTTGCAATCGGACAACTCTTGAAAACCATAGCAAGACAAGTGCCAAGCCTCGGGCGTTCCGGCATTGCAGTCGCTCCACAGGCCTTTAGGCTGGCAACGACCGTCTGAGGGCGATGAGGACGTCCTGGGCGGCTGTGCTCAACCAGTGGTGGTGTTCAAAGGAGCTGGTGCGGCACCAGCCGAGCTGCACGGTGGCCCGGCCACTCGCACCTGGCGAACACCCGCCGGGTGATCCGGTCGGGCGGGTGGGGATGGGGGAGGAGGGCGGCCTGGAGAGCCCAGGCCCGCGCCGTCAGCGCACGCGCAGCGGTGCGCTCGCGGCCGGGGCCAGGGTGCTGCCTGGGTTCAGGTTGTCCACGAAGTCCAGTTGCAGCGTGTAGCTGCCGGCCGGGGGCGCGAGCCAGGTTTCGGTCTGACCGTTGGTGAAGGCCATCACCTGCGGCGCACCGCCGCTGCCGGGCGTGAGCGTGAGGCGGAAGTGGCCGGTGTCCTTTTCCTGCTGGGCGGCGTGCGCCACGTTCAGCCCCGACGCGTGGAACTGCACCAGCACCGGCGCGCGCGCCTCGGCACCCGCCGGCAACATGAGCTGGATGCCTTTGGTCTGCAGGCTCTTGGGGTCGGTGTCCAGCTTCTGGCGCACGGTGATGCGCGTCGGCTTGCTGAAGACAAAGTGCGGCAAGTGCTTCTGGTCGGCCAGCAGCATACGCAGCGTGTAGCTGCCGGGCGCGAGCGTCAGCACATGTTCCATCTGGCCTTTGCCGAAGTGGATGTACTGCTCGTTGAAGGGCAGGGGCTGCTTGAAGTTCAGCGGCAGATCGCGGTTGATCAGCAGGTGGTGATGCCCGCTTTTGGCTCGCGCCGCCTTGGCAATGGGCGCCAGCCCCCAGCCGCCCGAGAGCCCGAACTTCAGCACGAAGGGGGTGTCGATCACGTCCCCGTCCTTGAGATTGGTGAAGTAGGCCTCGGCGTTGGCCCGGGGCGTCGGGGCCTGCCAGGGGTGCAGCACCGGTGCATCGTCGGGCGCGGGAGCGGGGGATTGGGCCAGCGCGGCCCCGGACAGCGCCAGCAGTGCGGCGGTGATTGCGCGGTGAATGGCAGTCGTCATGGGGAAAGGTGTGTCAAAAACCGTTGTACGGGTGCGCGGTTCAGGCCGCTGGCACGGCATTGTGGGGGGTGGGCAGCGTGTACCGGGCCATGAAAGCGCGGTCGATGTGGTCTTTCCATTGCCAGACCCAGCCGCCTTCGGTGTGCAGCGGGCCCCAGCTGGCGATGGCGTGGCCCGCGCCGCACGAGAGCAGGTTGAGCGTGCGCTGCGGCGGGTGCCAGGGCTTGAGCGGCTGGCCGCCGTGGGCGGCCATGAGGTTGTGCGCCAGCACCGGGCCGGCGCGCACCGCGTACACGCCGCTCTTGGGGTGCGGCGCGTCGGCGCGGGTGGCCACGTCACCGGCCGCGAACACGTTGGGGTGGCTGGTGCTTTGCTGGCAGGCGTTGACCAGCACGTGCCCGCTGTCGGACAGCGCCAGGCCGCTGCCTTGTAGCCACACCGGTGCGTGTGTGCCGATGGCGAGGATGGGCACATCGCAGGCCAGGCTGGCGCCGCTGCCCAGGTGCAACACGCCCTTGTCCACACCGGCGCAGGTTTCGCGCAGCACGGTGATGCCGCGGCGTTTGAGCTGGCGCAGCACGCGCTGGCGCACGCCGTCGGGGTAGTTCGCGGCGGGTTCGCCGCCACCGGTGATGAGGGTGAAGCTGGCGCCGGCAGGGCAGGCGTCGCGCAGCCGCTGTTCGGCCGCAAAGACCAGTTCCAGGCCCGCAGCGCCAGCGCCGATGACGGCCAGCGACACGGCCTGCTTCTGAGCCAGTTCCATCACCTGGGGCCAGAGCGCGGCAAAGGCTTCGATGGGCCGCACGATCAGGGCTCGCGCCGCGGCGCCGGGCATGGACGCTTCGAGCTTGCTGCGGTCGATGATGGCGCCGGTGTCGATGGACAGGCGGTGGTAGGGCAGCTGTTCGGGCGCGCCCTTGTTGCCGCCGGCCGCGGCCACCTGCACGGTCTGCGCGGCGGCGTCCAGTGCGGTGACGCGGCCCTGCACCCAGCGCGCGCCCGCGGCCTTGAACAGCGGCTCCAGCGGGATCTGGCATTCCTTGCCGGTGTAGCGGCCTGCGACCAGGCCGGGCACCATGCCGCTGTAGGTCTGAAAGGGGTAGGGCGTGAGCACGGTCACGTCCAGATCGGCCGGGCGGTGTTGGGCCAGCTGCGCGAGCACCTGCACATGGGCATGGCCAGCGCCGAGCAGCAGCAGTTTCTGAATGCCTGAGGACATGCCCTGATGTTACGGGTTGTGTCAGCCCGGTCGGACGGGCTCAGGCCGTCGCGGTGTCAACACAGTTGACCTGGCGCGGTGGGCGCCGCCGTTCGTACACCACCTCACCCGTTTCGCCGCCCGGCAGCGGGCGCAGAACAGCTGGGAAGACGGCCCCGACAGGGTGGAACCCGGTCTTGGCCAGCACGCGGCGCGAACCGGTGTTGACCGCCATGGTCTGTGCGCGGACGCGGTCGAAGCCGAGCTGCTCCAGGGCCTGGGCCGCGAGGGCCGCGACGCCTTCGGTGGCGAAGCCCTGTCCCCAGGCCGCGCGGTGCAGCCGGTACCCCAGTTCGGCCGTCCGCAGGCCGTCCACCAGGCCGTCGTCGAACAGCGCAAACCAGCCGATGAAGTGGCCCGTGTCGCGTCGGTGGGCCGCCAGCACCTCCGGTTCGGTGCCGCGCGGCGTCAGGAAGTCGGCGTCCGGGTCACCGGAGGCGGGCACGGGCCGACCGCCGTTGAGGAAGCGCATGACCTCCGGATCGGCCTCCAGCGCCACGAGATGGTCGCGGTCGGCGGGCACCACCGGGCGCAGGTCCAGGCGAGGGGTGCTGAGGCTTCTCGGGGCGGTGGGGCGGTGCGGCGTCATGGGGCCGCGGGGCTGGTGCGCAGCTCGGCCACCCAGCCGCTGCTGCGGCTGGCGGTGTTGTCGCTGTCGGCGCCGATCAGCACCGTGCGCAGCGGCGGCACAGGGGTGCCGGCGGGCAGTTCGTCGGCGAACAGCGTAGCGAAGTCCTGCGCGAGGTCGCGGTTTTCGGTCACCCACTGGCGGGTCGGCGTTTGGCTGCCGCGCAGGCTGATGTAGCGCACACGCCGCGTGTGGGGGTTGGCGCCCTGGCGGCCGGCGTGGTGGGCGCTGTCCCACACGTAGCAGAGGGTGGCGGCCGGCAGGTCTTCGCCGCTGACGCTGCGCGCCAGGCGCAGCACAGTGCGTTCGAGGAACGGCACGCGCTCCAGCGGGTGCTGGAACATCGCGCAGACCTTGAGCGCCGCATCGTCACCGGCCTTGGTGGTCAGGTCGGGCGCGATCTGGCCGCCCGTGAGCGGCTGGTCCAGCCGCCAGCGCCACTGCAGCCGCGCGGGCGCACTGGGCTTCAGGTCATGCACCAGGGTGCCGTAGGAAGCGGCGGTGACCACCTGCACCGCGGCCAGACCGTTCACCACTCCGGGGTCGAAACGGGTGGGCGGCAGGTCGGCGTGTTGTTTCGGGATGCCGACAAAGCGCCAGCCTGCGTGCAGCGAACCGTCCGCCTGCACCAGCGGCGGCAGCACCTGTGCGGCGGCCGCCAGCGGCAGCAGCCCGAGCAGGATCCGCAATGGGCGCAGGGCGTCAGCGACCCGCATCGTTGAGCGACCAGTCGTAGTCGAGGTAGCTCACGCGCAGCGACTTCGCTTTGAGCGCGGCCTGTTCGGCCGGTGCGTCGCTGAGCAGTTCGGCGTATTTCGCGAACACGTCTTCCACCTGCCGGAAGCCGCCGTGGCCTTTTTCAAAGTCTTCGCGGAACCACTTGAAGATGCTGCTGACTTCCACCCGGTCACCTTTGACGCGGTTGCGGGTGCGATCGCCCATGAAGCGGCGCATGCCGTCTTCGAGCTGCGCTTCCAGCTTGGTTGAGGTGAAGGCCTCGTCGCGCAGCGCGGGGCAGCCGATGCTGGCGCAGTTGACCGCGGCGTGGATGCGCGGTTCGGCGTAGCGCGGGCGCAGCTGCTCGTGCTCGATCCAGTCCAGGTGGCGCTGTTCGCCCAGCAGGGTGAAGAACTTCTGCTTCCAGGCCGACTGCACGAAGGAGCCCAGGTCCTTGATGGACTTGAGGTCCGGGTACTTCGTGAGGATCAGCTCGACCGTGAACGCGTTGTAGGCGTTGATCAGAAAAGCCATCTGCTGCGGCCGGTTCCAGCCGTCGAACGTGGCTTTGGGCACCGCGCTCATGCCGTCGAGCACCGCCTTGAGCGCGGTGCGGTCGGCCGCGAAACCCTTGTAGTGGGCACGCGACTGTTTGCCGTCGGGCAGCCAGCGCACGTGCTTTTTCAGCAGCGCGTCCCAGGCGGTGTAACCGTGGTCAAAGGTGGTCTGGGCCTGCGCTGCCAGCGGGGCGAAGGCAGCGGCAGCGAGCCAGGTGATGGCTTGGCGGCGGGTGTTCATGGGGTGTGGACTCCGGTTCGGTGGGCCAGGTTCAACCGCGGATCAGCCGCGCTTCCAGTCGTGGAATTTCTTCACCCACGCCAGCAGCCGGTGCGGCTGGTGGGCGCGCTTCCATTCGCCGGCGGCGTACTTGTTGGCCTCGGCCAACGTGGGGTAGGTGTGGATGGTGCCCAGGATCTTGTTCAGCCCCAGCCCGTGCTTCATGGCCAGCACGTACTCGGCCAGCAGGTCGCCCGCGTGCGTGCCGACGATGGTCACGCCCAGGATCTTGTCTTTGCCCGGCACGGTCAGCACCTTCACGAAACCATGGGCCTCGCTGTCGGCGATCGCTCGGTCCAGGTCGTCGATGCCGTACTTCGTGACTTCGTAGGGGATGTTCTTTTCTTTCGCTTCCTGCTCGTTCAGGCCCACGCGCGCCACCTCGGGGTCGATGAAGGTCGCCCAGGGGATCACCGAGTAGTCGGCCTTGAACTTCTTGAAATCGCCGAACAGCGCGTTCACCGCCGCGTACCAGGCCTGGTGCGCCGCCACGTGCGTGAACTGGTAGGGCCCGGCCACGTCGCCCGCGGCGTAGATGTTGGGGTAAATGGTTTGCAGGTAATCGTTGGTCTCGACCGTGCGGTTCGTCGGAATGCCCAGGTCTTCCAACCCGTAACCGGTCAGCCGCGCCACGCGGCCCACGGCGCAAAGCAGCTGGTCGAAGGCGATGCGCTTCTCAGCGCCGCCATGTTCCACCACCAAGGTCTTCTCGCCGTTCACCAGCTCGCAGCGCAGCGCCTTGTGCCCGGTCAGTACCGCCACGCCGTCGGCTTCCAGCGAGGCCTTGGCCAGCGCGGAGACTTCTTCGTCTTCGCGCACCATGATGCGTGCGCCCATCTCCACCTGCGTGACCTGCGAGCCCAGGCGCGCAAAGCTCTGCGCCAGTTCACAGCCGATCGGGCCACCGCCCAGCACCACCAGGCGTTTGGGCACTTCATCGAGCTGTGCAAATTCGTCCCACAGGGTGTCGCTGGTCACGTAACCGACGTCGTTGAGTCCCGGCAGTGGCGGCACAAAAGGCCGTGCGCCTGCGGCGATGACGACGCTGCGTGCGGTCAAGCGCTGCGTGCCACCGCTGTTCAGGGCAATCTCCACCGTCCACGGGTTCACCAGCTTGGCGTAGCCCTGCAGCACCTCGACGCCGAGGCCCGTGTAGCGCTCCACGCTGTCGTGTGGCTCGATCGCCTTGATCACGTCGTGGATGCGCTGCATCACGGCCTTGAAACTGAAGGTGGGCGTGGTGTCGTCCAGGCCGTAGTTCGCGCCGTGGCGCATCTGGTGCGCCAGCTTGGCGCTCTTGATCAGCGCCTTGCTCGGTACGCAGCCGTAGTTCAGGCAGTCGCCGCCCATCTTGTGCGCTTCGATCAGCGTGACCTTGGCCTTGACGGCCGCGGCGATGTAGGCCGAGACCAGCCCGCCCGCGCCTGCGCCGATGACGATCAGGTTGCGGTCGAAGGCCTTGGGCCGCACGCTGGCCCACGGGGCATAGACCTGGCGGCGCTGCCAGGCGTCCAGCAGCTTCTTGATGACCAGCGGCAGCAGGCCCAGCGCCGCGAACGAGCCGAGCAGCGCGGGTGACAGGATGCCGCGCAGCGATGTGATCTGCGCGATCTGTGTACCGGCGTTCACATAGGCGATGGTGCCGGCGAGCATGCCCACCTGGCTGACCCAGAAAAAGGTCCAGGTCTTCATGCGTGTCAGGCCCATCAGCAGGTTGAGCATGAAGAAGGGCACGGCCGGGATCAGCCGCAGCGTGAAGAGGTAGAAGGCGCCTTCTTTTTCCACGCCGCGGTTCACATCGTCCAGCCGTCGGCCAAAACGCTGCTGGATGGAGTCGCGCAGCAGGTAGCGCGCGGCCAGCATGGCCAGCGTGGCACCCAGCGTGGACGCAAACGACACCACCACCGTGCCCCAGACCAGGCCGAAGCTCGCGCCCGCGGCCAGCGTCATGATGGCCGCGCCCGGCAGCGACAGCGCGGTGATGACCACATAGACCACGAAGTACACCAGCGTCACCAGCACCGGCCGCTGGTCGTAGAGGGCGGCGAACTGTTGCTGGCTGTCCTGGATGAAGGCCAGGCTGAAGAAGCGGTCGAGGTCGAAGGCAAAAAAGGCCACGATGCCCGCCAGCACAGTGGCCAGCACGAGCGCTTTGCGCAGGTTCACGGGATGTCCATTTCAAGTTGGGATGTGGGTGGGTCGGACCGCCCGCCCGATTCTTACACCCGTGCACCGTGAACGGAATCGGTGTGGTCTTGATCCAGGCGGTGGATAACCCCGTGTCCTTGGGCTATGGTGAATCCATGGACACCCCTTCGCACGACACGACCCCCGCCTGGCAGGCCCTGATGGCCCAGGAGGCCCTGGCCAAGCTGAGCAGCGAACCCACCGGCCTGAGCAACCAGGATGCCGCGCAGCGCCTGGCTGCTCACGGCCCCAACCGGCTGGAGGTGGCCGACGGCCCCGGCCTGGGGCGGCGCGTGCTGGCGCAGTTCAACAACCTGCTGATCCTGGTGCTGCTGACCGCGGCAGCGGTCACCGCGCTGATCGGCCACTGGCTGGACGCCGGTGTCATCCTGGCGGTGGTGCTGCTCAACGTGTCCATCGGCGTGCTGCAGGAGGGCAAGGCCGAGAAGGCGTTGCAGGCCATCCGGCACCTGCTGGCGCCGCACGCCCAGGTGTTGCGCGACGGTCGCTTGCAGGACATGGACGCCGCCGATCTGGTGCCCGGCGATGTGGTGCAGGTCGCCTCCGGAGACAGCCTGCCGGCCGATCTGCGCTGGCTGCAACTGAACAACCTGCGGGTGGACGAATCGGCGCTGACCGGCGAATCGGTGCCGGTGGAGAAGGCGCTGGCGCCGGTGGCGGCCGACGCCGCGCTGGGCGACCGCCTGTGCATGGGCTACGCCGGGACCCTGGTCACCCAGGGCCAGGCGCGCGGGGTGGTGGTGGCCACCGCCGGTGCGACCGAAATGGGGCGCATCGGCAGCCTGCTCGAATCGGTGGAGCAGGTGACCACGCCGCTGGTGCGCAACATGGGGCAGCTGGCGCGCTGGGTGACGCTCGCCGTGGTGGTGGTGGCTGCTGCCCTGTTTGCATTTGGCACGCTGGTGCGTGGCCTGCCGGTGGCCGAGATGTTCATGACCGCCGTGGGGCTGATGGTGGCGGCGATTCCCGAGGGGTTGCCGGCCATCATGTCGATCACGCTGGCCATCGGCGTGCAGCGCATGGCCGCGCGCCACGCGGTGATTCGCCGCCTGCCGGCGGTCGAGACGCTGGGCTCGGTCACCGTGATCTGCTCCGACAAGACCGGCACCCTCACCCGCAATGAAATGACGGTGCAGCAGGTGGTGCTGGCCGACCGCACGGTGGACGTCGAAGGGGTGGGTTACGGGCCGGACGGCGTCCTCAGAAGCGAGGGCCGTCACCTGCAGCCCGCCGAGCTGTTCCGCGAAGCGCCGATGCTGCTGGCGCTGGCCGAAGCCGCTGCGCTGTGCAACGACGCCAGCCTGCACCATGAAGACGGCCACTGGCAGCTGGCGGGCGACCCGACGGAAGGCGCGCTACTCACGCTGGCGCTCAAGGCCGGCATCGACCCGCTGGAGCTGGCGCGCGAGCGCCCGCGCACCGGCGGCATTCCCTTCGAATCCGAGCACCGCTACATGGCGACTGCGCACGCCGCATCGGACGATGAGCCCGCAGGTCAGACCCTGCTGCTCAAGGGCGCCCCCGAGCGGGTGCTGACCATGTGCCGCCACCAGCTGGCTGGCGACGGGCAGCTGCAGCCGCTGGACGAGGCGCACTGGCAGCGCGCCATCGATCAGCAGGCCCGCGCTGGCCGGCGGGTGCTGGCGCTGGCACGCGGCCGGGTGGACAACGCCACGGCACTCGACAGCCGCCGCGGTGTGGACGGACTGACCCTGCTCGGGCTGGTGGCCATCATCGACCCGCCGCGCGAGGAAGCGGTGCGCGCGGTGGCGCAGTGCCGGGCGGCCGGCATCCGCGTGAAGATGATCACCGGTGACCACGGCGTGACCGCCAGCGCCATCGCCACCCAGCTCGGCATGGGGCAGGCGCTGCGCGCGGTGACCGGTCCCGAGATTGAGGCGCTGGAAGACGTGGCCCTGCAGCAGGTGGTGCAGGACACCGACGTATTCGCCCGCGCCAGCCCCGAGCACAAGCTGCGCCTGGTGCGGGCCCTGCAGGCGCGTGGCGAGGTGGTCGCCATGACCGGCGACGGCGTCAACGACGCGCCCGCGCTCAAGCAGGCCGACGTGGGCGTGGCCATGGGCCGCAAAGGCACCGAAGCGGCCAAGCAGGCCGGCGCCATCGTGCTGGCCGACGACAACTTCGCGTCCATCGCGCACGCGGTCGAAGAAGGCCGCACCGTCTACGACAACCTGCGCAAGACCATCACCTTCCTGCTGCCCATCAACGGCGGCGAGTCGATGTCGCTGGTGGCGGCGGTGCTGCTGGGCCTGGCCCTGCCCATCCTGCCGGTGCAGATCCTGTGGGTGAACATGGTCAGTTCGGTGGCGCTGGCGATGGTGCTGGCCTTCGAACCGAGCGAACCCGGCGTGATGCAGCGCGCACCTCGCCCGCCCGGCGAGGCCATGCTCAGCCCGTTCGTGATCTGGCGGGTGCTGCTGGTCTCGGGGCTTTTCACCCTGGGCATCTTCGGCATGTTCCAGTGGTCGCTGGCCAGCGGGGCGCCGGTGGAGACGGCGCGTACCGTGGCGGTCAACACCCTGGTGGCGATGGAGGTGTTCTACCTGTTCAGCGTGCGCTACCTCAAGGCGCCGTCGTTCACGCTGGCGGGGGTGCAGGGCACGCCGCGCGTGCTGCTGGCGGTGGGCGCGGTGCTGCTGCTGCAGGCGCTGTTCACCTACGCGCCTTTCATGCAGACCTGGTTCGACACACGGTCGCTCGCACCGGTTGAACTGCTCATGTGCGCGCTGGCCGGCCTGGCGGTGCTGGTGCTGCTGGAGCTGGAGAAGTGGGTGCTGCGTCAGCGGAACGCTTGGTAGCCCCAGACGATGCGCAGCACGGTGGTGATGCCGCACAGCACCGCAAATCCGTAGGCGATCTGCGGGAACCACTGCGGCCACACGCACATGGCGGCAAACGCCACGATGGTTTCGGTCGCTTCGGTCAGACCACCGAGGAAGTAGAAGCTCTTGTCGGGAAAGGCAGCCGACGCCATCTGCCGCTTTTCCGCCACGGCGGCGAAAGCCAGGAAACTGCTGCCGGTGCCGATGAAGCTGGCCAGCAGCACCGCGGCGGGCAGGGCGTTGGTGGCCGGGTCCGCGATGGCGAAGGCCAGCGGGATGGCGGCGTAGAACAGGAAGTCCAGCGTGATGTCGAGAAATCCTCCGCGGTCGGTGGGCTGTGTGGCGCGGGCGACGGCGCCGTCCAGCCCGTCCAGCAGGCGCGAGAGCAGCAACAGCGCCAGGCCGATACCGTACCGCTGGAACGCGATGGCGCCGGCCGCGGCCAGGCCGATCGCACAGCCGGTGACGCTGATCGCGTTGGCCCCCACGCCCAGCCGCACCAGGCCACGCGCCGCCTGCACCATGAGCGGGCGCAACGCCTGTTGAATCGCCTTATCCAGCATGGGGCAGCTCCACGACAAGGTCGGGGTCGGCGATGTCGGCCGCGTCGTGCGTGACCAGCACCGCCGGGATGCCGCGCGCGCGGATGTGGTCGAACACGAAGGCGCGGAACTGATCGCGCAGGGATGCGTCGAGCTTGGAAAACGGCTCGTCCAGCAGCAGCGCCCTGGGCTGTGCGAGCAGGGCGCGCAGTAAGGCCACGCGTGCGCGCTGCCCGCCCGAGAGCGTGGCCGGGTCGCGTTCACCGTAGCCGTCCAGCCCGGCGTCCGCCAGGGCCTGCTGCACCTGCGCCCGGCGCTGCGCACGCGGGCCGGGCGGCACGGCGAACAGCAGGTTCTCGGCCACGGTCATGTGGGCGAACAGCAGAGGGTCCTGAAACAGCAGGCCGATGCCACGCTGCGCCGTGGGCGTGTGGGTGAGGTCGGTGCCGCCCAGGTGGATATGGCCTTCGAATACCAGCGCCTGCGCGCCTTCGGCCACGCAGCCCAGCGTGCCGGCTATTGAGCCCAGCACCGAGCTTTTGCCACTGCCGCTGGGCCCCATGAGGGTGAGGATCTGCCCCGCCGGCACGTCAAAGCGCAGGTCGCGCAGCAGGGTGCGCTGGGCACTGCCCAGGGTGGTGAGGTGGACCGACAGCGTCATGTGGCCGCCACTGTAAAACGGCGCGGGCGGCCCACCCAGGCGGCGAGCGCAAAACCCAGCACCGGCAGCAGCCACTGCAGCGCGGCGTAGGCGCTGGTCAGCGAGCGCTGGGCGCCGGCCGCCAGCGTGACCGCTTCGGTGGTGACGGTGGCCCAGCGCCCCGCGCCCAGGTAGAGCGTGGGCAGGTACTGCGCCACGCTGACCGCAAAGCCCACCGCCGCACTGGCGGCCAGTGCGCGGCGCAGCAGCGGCCATTTGACCCCCAGCAGAAACCGCCAGTGGCCGTGGCCCATGCTGTCGCTGATGGCGCGGTAGCGCGGGTCGAAGCCGGTGTAGGCGGGCGCCAGCGCCAGCAGGGTGTAGGGCAGGGCCATCAGGGTGTGGGCCAGCAGCAGGGCGGGCCATTGGCCTTCCCAGCGCAGCCACAGCGCCAGGCCGTACAGGCCCACCACCCACAGCACGGCGGGCAGCAGCAGCGGCAGGTAGAGCAGGGGGCGCAACGCGGCGTCCCAGTGGCGGGGCGCGCTTTCGAGCCAGGCCACCGCCCAGGCCAGGGCCAGCGCCGACGACGCGGCCGCCAGGCCCAAGGTGGTGAGCACGGTGCCGCGGCTGGCCCAGACGCTCTGCCACGCCTGGGCGGTGAACGCTTCGGGCCAGAGCGCGGGGAAGGGCCAGATGCCGGCGACGCTGCCGACGGCCAGGGCCAGCAGCACCGCGGCGTGGGCGCCCGCCAGCAGCCAGGCGCCCCAAGGCAGACCGCTGTGCTCCGGACCCGGTGCACGACCGCGCCGTCCGTTGGGCTGCCGGCTGCGGCGCCGCGCCAGCGCCTGCACGGCCTGCCACAGCGCCACCGACAGGCCCAGTGAGAGGACCAACACACCACCGGCTGCTGCGCCCTGCGCGTGGGTGGCGAGGTCCGCGTCCTGCAGCCACTGCCAGGCCAGCACGGCCAGCGTGGGTGGGCTGGCGGGGCCGATGACCAGGGCCATGTCCACCACCGTGAGGCCATAGGCCAGCACGGCCAGCAGCGGGCCGGCCAGGCGTGGCGCCAGCTGTGGCCACACCACCCGCGCGAAGGCGCGCCGCGGCGAGTAGCCCAGGGTCTGGGCCAGGGCGTGTTCGGCGCGCCAGCGCTGGCGCACATCGTCGCGCTGCAGCTGGGTGGCAGCGGTCCAGAGCAGGAAGGGGATTTCCTTGAACACCAGCGCCGCGATCAGGCCCAGGCCCCACGGGTCCTGCGTGGTGGGCCAGGGCGGCGGAAAATCGAAACCGGTGAGCCAGGGCGAGAGCGCCCGCAACAGCCAGCCGCTGGGCGCCAGCAGGAACGCCAGACCGATGGCAAAGGCTGCGTGCGGCGTGGCCAGCATCGCCGGCAGGCCGCGCAGCAGCGCCGCCAGCCGCTGTTGCACAAAGGCCTGCGACAGCAGTGCGCGCGTGGCCCACCAGGCGATGGCGGTCGAGCCCAGTCCGGTCCACAGGCTCAGGCCCAGGGCTCGTGGTAGCTGCGGGTCTTGCGCCAGCGCGCGCCAGGCGGCCGCGTCGAACATGGCACCGAGCGCCAGTGCGGCCGTGGCGAGCAGGGGTAGGCCGGCGATCAGCAGCAGCGCCGCGGGCAGTGGCCGGCGCATCACGGCAACGGGCTCAGCCGCCCGTGCCGTAGCGCCGGGTCCATTCTTTTTCCAGCGGCTCCACCCACGAGGCGTGTGGCTCCGGCAGAGCGGGCGCGGTCTGCTGCACCTGGCCGGGCAGCGGCGCGGCCGTGAACAGCGCGCGTTCGGCGGCAGGAAGCTTCGCCACGTCCAACACCGTCGGGTCGCCCCAGTGGCGTATGTCGGCCTTGCGCGCCTGCGCGGCGGGCGAGAGCAGGAAGTTGGCCACCACCATCGCACCGGCGCGGGCCGGCGCGTTGTAGGGAATGGCGACGAAGTGCGTGTTGCCCACCGTGCCCTTGGCGAACTGCCAGCTGGTCACGCTGGCCGGCAGGCGCTTGGCCGCGATCTCGTTGGCCGCGTCGTTGGGGTTGAAGGTGATGCCGATCAGCAGCTCGCCATCGGCCACCATCTGGCGGATGGCGCCGGCGTTCTGCGGGAACTGCCGGCCACCGCGCCACAGGTGGGGGTGCAGTGCGTCCAGGTAGGTCCACAGCGGTGCGGTGACGCTGGCCAGGGCGTCGGGCACGAACGGGCGGGCCAGTGCGGCGGCATCGCGCGTGTGTTCCAGCAGCGCCTGTTTGACAAACGTGGTGCCGTGGAAGTCGGGCAAGCGCGGGTAGCTGATGCGCCCGGGCTGCTGGCGCGCCAGGGCCAGCAGCTCGGCCGTGCTTTGCGGCGGTTGCGGCAGGCGCTTGCTGTCGGCAAAAAAGGTGAGCTGCGCCATGCCCCAGGGCGACTCCAGCCCGTCGGTGGGCACCGAGAAATCGTTCAGCGTGGTCGGCTTGCCAGCCGTGTCCACGTAGCGGAAGTTCGGCAGGCTGTTGGCAAAGGGCGCGCCCAGCAGGGCTTCGCGCTTCATGGCGGCGAAGTTCTCACCGTTGATCCAGATCAGGTCTACCGTGCCGTCGCCCGCGCCGCGGCCGGCGGCTTTTTCGGCGCGCACGCGCCTGACGACGTCGGCCGCGTCGCTGATCTTCACGTGTTCGAGCTTCACGCCGTGTGCGGCCTGGATCTGCGCCGCGGCCCACTGGATGTAGGCGTTGATCTGCTCGCTGCCGGCCCAGGCGTTGAAGCGCACGGTCTGGCCGCGCGCGGCCTTTTCCATATCGGCCCAGGCGGGCGCAGCGGTTTGTGCCCAGGCGGTGGGCAGGGCGCTGCCGGTGGCGGCGCCGGCGGCCAGCAACAGGTGGCGTCGGGTGAGGGTGGGGGTTGTCAAGTTCAGGTCTCCAGCAAGGGGTTGAGCGAGCTTAATGGATGGGCCGATGGCGGTCGCTGCGCGGGGTCTGCCCGCGCCGTGGCGCGCCAGCGCGGCCACCCGCAAGCTCCGGGAGCTCAGGCTGTGCAGCCAGGGATGTCACCGTGGTGCCCCGTTCGATGAGGTGTCGAGGGGGGTGGGCAGGCGGTGCACGCCGGTGACCAGGCCATCGGTCACGGCGGCGTGGAGCCAGGCGGAAAAATCCCATGCGCCGTTGTCGTCGGCGGGCGTGCCGGCCGCGTCCAGCGCCTGCGGCAGGTCGGCGCCGGCCAGCAGGGCCTGCACCAGGGCGGCGGCGGCCGGGGCGATGGGGGCGATGCGCGGACGCAGACCCTGGCGCCACACCAGCGCGTGTTCCCCCTCGCCGTTGCGCAGGCGTTGCGCGGCCTCGTCCAGGCTGGGCTGGCCCAGCAAGTGCGCGGTGACCAGGCTGGCCACGGGGTAGCGGCTGGCGATCAACCGGGTGCCGGGCGCGAGTGTGAGCGACAGGCCTTGCGGGTCTTCCTGCGCCAGGCGAGCGAAGCTGGGCAGGTCGGGCGTGGCGTCGGCGGCGCCCGCGGCGCGGTGCAGCGCCCATTCGGCCTGGGCCACGTCGCCCAGGTAGGACACGTCGGCGAGCTGTTGATTCGAGCGCACAAACCCTGGCAGGGTGTCACCCCACTGCGCCAGGTCGCCGCACCGCGGTGGATGCTGGTGCCAGAGATCGCGCGCCAGCCGCGCGAAGTTCTCGCCGCCCATCAGCGCCGCGACCACCGGGTAGGCCGCGAGCAGCGAACGCTCGGCCAGCGCATGGCCGTTGGCTCGGTAGGCGGCCAGGCCGCGCGCGGTCTGCGGGTGGCGGGTGTCGAGCAGGTCCAGCAGCGAGGTGCTTGCCGCTGCGTGGGCGGCGCCGGGCTGCACGAACAGCGCCTGCAGCAGCGCTGCTTGCTGGTCCGCCAGCGATGGTGTCACCCCGGTGTTCATGTCGCCTGCGCCTCCGGCGCCAGAGCTTGCCGGGCCACCGTGCGGGCACGGTCGGCTTCATCGAGCATCACGCCGAGCGCGGGCACGTCGGTGTCCCACTCGATCAGCGTGGGCACCGCGCCGAAGCCTTGCAGCGCATGCCGGTAGAGCGCCCAGACCTCATCCACCACCCGGCTGCCGTGGTCGTCGATCACGATGTCACCACAGTGCACGTGACCCGCCAGGTGCAGCTCGGCCACGTGGGTGGGGGCGACGGCGTCCAGCCAGCGCTGGCAGGCTTGCAGCGGGTCGCCCGTCTCGCCGCGCAGCTGCGCGTTGAGTGCGTTCACATAGAGGTTGTTCACATCCACCAGCAGCTGGCAGCCGGTGCGTTGCGCCAGGGTGTTCAAGAACGCTGGCTCGTCCATCTCGGCGTCGCGCCACTGCACATAGGCCGAGAGGTTTTCCACCGCGATGGGGCGGCGCAGCCGGTCTTGCACACGGCGGACGTTGGCGCACATGGCGTCGAGCGCGGCCCGAGTCAGCGGCACGGGCAGCAGGTCGTTGGCGTGTGGGCCGGGGCCGCGCGCGAAGCTGGCGTGGTCGCTCACGCGCACCGGGTCTATGGTCTGCACCAGTCGGGCGAGCTGGTCCAGGTGCCCGGCATCGATGCCCGTGGCCGAACCCAGCGACAGGCCCACCCCGTGCAGGCTGATCGCGTAGTGTTCGCGGCCTTGACGCAGCACCGCGAGTGCGGCGCCGCCGGGCGCGAAGAAGTTTTCGGAATGGACTTCGATGAAGTCCAGGGCGGTCTGCTGCGCCAGCAGCGCCGCGTAATGGGGGTGCCGCCAGCCGATGCCCACAGACGGGGTCAGCGATGCCTGCGAAAAAGTCTCGGACATGGCGGGCTTTTGGCGATGGATGAAGGCGATCAGCTCTTCTTCTGCATGTCGTCCTTCTTCATCATGTCGTCTTTTTTCATCATGTCATCCTTCTTCATGGAAGCGGCCTTGGCTTCTTCCATGTTCATGCCCTTCATGGATTTGCAGGTGCCGGCGGCCACGTATTTCCACTCGCCTTTGTCGTTGTCCACCTTGGCCTGGCCGGCGCAGGAGTGGGTGCCCGCGAGGTTGGCGCAGTCGTTCTGGCCGGCCTTGGCGATGCCGAAACACTTTTCCTTGGCGGCGTTCTGCGCCAGTGCGGGTGAGGACAGCAGGGCGAGGGACATCAGCGAGGTGGCGGCGGCGGTGATCATGGTGCGTTGGTTCATGGCGAAAGCTCCTGTGGGTTGAGGTGGAGATGCAACCGGCTGGGCGGATGCCGCGAATGACCGGTTGAGGGTCAGTCGCCGTGTCGCAGGCCTTCTTACATCACAGCCAAAAAAAACTTTCGGTGCGTCCCGCTCAAAGCAGTTCGGCAATGCGGTCCCAGGCCTCGGGCGGGATACGTCCGTGGTAACGCTCCACCAGTGGGCCCTGCGGGTGGATCAGGCAAGCGCTGGGCAGTTGCGTGGGGCGCCCCATGCTGTCGCGAAAATCGGAGGCTCCCGCCCACAGCGACGGGAACTGCTGCGCGGCGGGCACCGTCTGCCGCACCAGCGCTTCGTAGCCGGTGAAGTCTTGTTGCCGGGCGTCCATGTTGACGCCCAGCAGCGCGAACGGCTGGCCTTTCCAGCCCAGGAGGTTGGCGCGCAGCTCGCGCATCTTGTCGCGGCAGACCGCGCAGCCGGTGGACCAGTAGAAGACCAGCACCACCCGGCCGCGCAGGTCCGACAGGCGCAGGCGCTGGCCGTCCGCCGTGGCGCCCTCCAGTTCGGGGCTGGCGTTGGCAATGGGCGTGGCCGCCATCAGCGGGCCCGACGCACCGGCCGCCAACAGCGCCATGGCTTGCCGGCGTGTGAAAGTCGTGGCTGGGGCAGGCGGATGGGTCATGGGGTTTCTCCGGTGAGAACCTTTGGTCGCCTGCTTTCTCCATTCCTTACACTGACGCGCCATCCGGAAACACCATGTCCTCACCGATCCCCACCGATTTCGAGCAGCAACTGGTTGCCCAGCGCGGTTACCTCATGCGTTTCGCCCGCCTGCAGCTGCGCAACGACGCCTGGGCCGAGGACGCGGTGTCCGAGACCGTGCTGGCCGCACTGGCCAAGCCCCAGGCGTTCGAGGCACGTTCACAGCTCAAGACCTGGCTGGTGGGCATCCTGAAGCACAAGATCATCGACGCCCTGCGCCAGCGCCAGCGCGAGGTGACCCTGGACAGCGGGACGGACGACGACAACGCCGACCCGCTGGAGCAGATGGCCTTCAAGACCGATGGACACTTTGCCGAGAAGCCGGCCGACTGGGGCAATCCGGAGCAGGACCTCAAGAGCCGCCAGTTCATGGCCATCATGGACGCCTGCACGCAGAAGCTGCCACCGGTGCAGGGGCGCCTGTTCCTGATGCGGGAATGGCTCGAAATGTCGAGCGACGACATCTGTAAGGAACTCGGGCTGACCTCGACCAACCTGTATGTCCAGCTGCACCGCGCCCGCTTGCGCTTGCGCGAATGCCTGGAACTCAACTGGTTCGCCGCCCGATGAACGCCCTGATGAAGAAACTGCCCCTCATGCGCTCCTGCAAGGAGGTGACCGCCCTGGTCATCGCGCGGGAGGATCGCGAGTTGCCGCTGGCCGAGCAACTGGCGCTGCGCGTGCACATGGCCATCTGCAAGGCCTGCCCGACCTTCGAGCGCCAGGTGCTGACCATGCGCAACGCCATGAAGCAGTGGCGCCACTACAGCGACGACGACACCTCTTCCTGAGGCGTGATCAGTTCAGCAGCGCCTGCGCGAATTCCTTCGCGTCGAAGGTTTCCAGGTCTTCCAGCTTTTCACCGACGCCGATGAAGTAGATCGGCACCGGCCGCTCGCGCGCGATGGCGCAGACCACACCGCCCTTGGCCGTGCCGTCGAGCTTGGTGATGACCAGGCCCGTGAGGCCCAGCGCTTCGTCGAAGGCCTTGACCTGCATCAGCGCGTTCTGTCCCGTGTTGCCGTCGATGACCAGCAGCACCTCGTGCGGCGCCGAGCCATCGGCCTTCTGCACCACGCGCTTGATCTTCTTGAGCTCTTCCATCAGGTGCAGCTGGGTCGGCAGGCGGCCGGCGGTGTCGACCAGCACCACGTCCTTGCCGCGCGCCTTGCCGGCGCTCACAGCGTCAAAGCTCACCGCGGCCGGGTCGCCGCCTTCCTGCGTGATGATCTCCACCGTGTTGCGGTCGGCCCAGACGGCCAGCTGCTCGCGTGCCGCGGCGCGGAAGGTGTCGGCCGCGGCCAGCAGCACGCTGGCGCCTTCGTTGGCCAGGTGTCGCGTGAGCTTGCCGATGGAGGTGGTCTTTCCCGCGCCGTTGACGCCCGCGACCATGATGACCGTGGGCTTGTGTTCGCCGATCACCAGCGGCTTCTGCAGCGGCGCCAGCAGCTCGGCGATCGCCTCGGCCAGCAGGCCTTTGACGGCGGCCGGGTCGGTGGCTTTGTGCTCCTTGACGCGCTTTTTCAGGTCGGCCAGCAGGTGTTCGGTGGCCTTGACGCCGGTGTCGGCCATCAGCAGCGCGGTTTCCAGTTCTTCGTAGAGCGCGTCGTCGATCTGGGTGCCGGTGAAGACGGTGGCGATGCTCGAACCGGTCTTGCGCAGGCCGGCCTTGAGCTTGTCCAGCCAGCCTTTACGTTCAGGGGCCGGGGCAGGGGCGGCGGGCACCGGCGTGGGGGTTTCCGCTGCGGCGGATGTGAGCGGGACGACCGGCGCCGGGGCCGTGGCGGCCGGGGCTGGGGCCGTGCTGGGCTCGGTGGGTGCAGGGGTGGGGGGTTTCTTGCGGAAGAACGAGAACATTTTGGAATCTCTTGTATCTTCCCCATTCTATGAAACGCCCCTTTCACCTCGGTGTCGTGCGCAGGTGCGCGGTGGTGTGGCTGTTCCTCAGTGCCGCCCTGGCCCAGGCCGCAGCGCCCGGCCCGCAACGCTTCACCTTGTCCAACGGCATGACGCTGATCGTGCAGCCCGACCGCCGTGCGCCGACCGTGGCCCACATGCTGTGGGTGCGCGTGGGCGCCATGGACGAGGTGGACGGCAGCAGCGGCGTGGCCCATGTGCTGGAACACATGATGTTCAAGGGCACGCCCGATCTGAAGCCCGGCGAGTTCTCGCGCCGCGTGGCGGCGCTGGGCGGGCGCGAAAACGCCTTCACCAGCCGCGACGCCACCGCCTACCACCAGCAACTGGCCAGCCAGCATCTCGAAGCGGTGATGCGCCTCGAAGCCGACCGCTTCGCCCGCAACCAGTGGAGCGACGAGGAATTCCGCAAGGAGCTGGAGGTGGTCAAGGAAGAACGCCGCCAGCGCACCGAAGAGTCGCCCCGGGCGCGCTTTTTCGAGAGTTACACCGCCAACGTGTTCCAGACCAGCCCCTACCGGCGACCCGTCATCGGCTGGATGAGCGACCTGGACGCCCTGACCCCGCAGGACGCGCGCGACTTCTACCGCCGCTGGTACGTGCCGGCCAACGCGGCGGTGGTGATCGCCGGTGACGTGGATGTGGACCGCGTGCGCACCCTGGCCGAATCCATCTACGGCCGCATCCCGGCGAGTGCCGTGCCCGAGCGCAAGCCGCGCGACGAGGTTGTGCAACAGGGGCTTCGCCGGGTCGAATTCCGCGCCGCCACCGAACAGGCGCTGGTCGCCCTGGCCTGGCACATGCCCAAGCTGGCCGCGCCCACCGCCCAAGACGCCGGCAGCCAGGACGCGCTGGCCCTGACAGTGCTGGCCGCCGTGCTCGACGGCTACGGCGTGAACCGGCTGGACCGCGCTCTGGTGCAGGGCCGCAGCGGGCCGCGCCTGGCCGACAGCGCGGGCGCCTCGTTCGGTCTGATCGGACGCGGGCCGCAGCTGTTCACCCTGACCGGCGTGCCCGCCGCCGGCGTGGCGCCCGAGCAGGTGATCACTGCGCTCAAGGCCGAGGTGGCCCGCATCGCACGCGAGGGCATCAGAACGGCGGAACTGCAGCGCGTGAAGACGCAGTGGACCGCCAGCGAAACCTACAAGCTCGATTCGGTCTTCAACCAGGCCCAGGAACTGGGCAGCCACTGGGTCAACGGCTGGGGCGTGGACGCCAGCCCGCAGCTGATGGCCCGGCTGCAGGCGGTGACCGCCGAGCAGGTGCAGTCGGTCGCGCAGCGCCTGTTCGGCGACGACCGACTGACCACCGGCGTGCTGGTGCCGGACCCGACCCGCCCCCGTACCGTGGCACCTGCCGGCCCGCGCCCGGCGCTGTCCCGTCACTGATCGCATCCCATGCCCATGTTCCGTTCGCTTCTGGCACCGCTGGCGCTGTTGCTCGCTTCCTGGTCGGCCCAGGCCGCCATCCCGATCCAGCACTGGACGCACCCCAGCGGCGCCCGCGTGTACCTGGTCGAGAGCCCGTCCATCCCCATGCTGGACGTGCAGATCGACATGGACGGCGGCAGCCGCCGCGACCCGGCCGCACAGGCCGGGCTGGCCGGCGTCACCGCCGACCTGCTGACCGCCGGTGTGACCGCGCAAGGCGCCGCGCCCGCGCTGGACGAAAACCAGCTGTCCGAGGCCTGGGCCGACCTGGGCGCCAGCTTCGGCGCCAGCGCCAGCGGCGAGCGTTTCAGCCTGTCGCTGCGCAGCCTCACCCAGCCCGATCTGCTGCAGCGCGCGGTGGCCCTGGCCGCGCGCCAGCTTGCGGCCCCGGCTTGGCCCGACACGGTCTGGCAGCGCGACCGCGCGCGCATGGTGGCCGCCTGGCAGGAAGCGCAAACCCGACCCGCCACCCACGCCGGCCGCGCCTTCGCGCAGGCGGTGTACGGCGACCACCCCTACGGCCGCGAAGCCACGCCGCAGACGCTGGCGGCCATCGACACCGCTGCCATGCAGGGCTTCTACCGCCGCCACGTGGTGGCCTGTCGCGCCCAGGTGGTGCTGGTGGGCGCCATCGACCGCGCCGGGGCCGAGCGCATCGTGGGCCAGTTCATGTCTGCGATCGCGCCGCACGGTTGCGAGGCGTTGACTGCGGTCGCCGATGTCCCGGGCCTCACCAACGCTGTCGAGAAGCGCATCCCGTTCGATGCGGCGCAGGCCCAGGTGCTGGTGGGCCAGCCCGGCATGGCCCGCAACGACCCGGACTTCTTCCCGCTCTTCGTGGGCAACTACATCCTGGGCGGCGGCGGTTTCGTGTCGCGCCTGACCACCGAGGTGCGCGAAAAACGCGGTCTGAGCTACAGCGTCTACAGCTATTTCGCTCCCGGTCTGCAGGTCGGCGCGTTCCAGCTCGGGCTGACCACCCGGCCCGACCAGGCCGACCAGGCCGTGGCCGTGGCGCGCGAGGTGGTGCAGCGCTTCGTGGCCGACGGTCCGACCGAGGACGAGCTGCGAGCGGCCAAGGATTTCCTGGTCAACGGATTTGCGCTGCGCATCGACAGCAACCGCAAGCTGCTGGACAACGTGGCCAACATCGCCTGGTACGGCTTGCCGCTGGACTACCTGGACGGCTGGACCGCTCAGGTGCAGCGCGTGGGCACAGCAGACATTCGCCGCGCTTTCCAGCGCGTGCTGCAGCCCCAGCGCATGGTCACGGTGGTGCTCGGCGCGCGCTGAGAAGGTGGAACGTACAGTGCGCGCCCGCTCGTGACGCCAGGGCCGTTCCACTCATCGTTGCAAATGCGTCCCGCCCAAGCGCGTACTGCACAAGTACGCCTTCGGAAACGTCATCTTCGTGAAGGCCTGGGCGCGTTACAGTCCACGCCATGACGTTTTGTGCCCCCCCACGCTCCGCCGCTGTGCGGGTCGCTGCCCCCGAGGGGGTGTTTTTCATCTTGGGAGCGGCCCTGCGATGAAAAAGCCTAACATCACCCGCCGCCCGACCGCGAACGCCCCGCAGGAGGTGCGCATCATCGGCGGCCAGTGGAAGCGCACGCCGCTGCCCGTGGCGGCGTTGCCGGGCTTGCGGCCAACGCCCGCCCGCGTGCGCGAGACCCTGTTCAACTGGCTGGGCCAGGACCTGACGGGCCTGCGCTGTGTGGACGCTTTTGCCGGCACCGGCGCCCTGGGTCTCGAAGCCGCGTCGCGCGGCGCGGCGGAGGTGTTGCTGGTGGAAAACGACGGCGCGCTGGTCAAGACACTGACCGCGCTCAAAACCCGCCTCAAGGCCGATGCCGTGCGCGTCGAGCGCGGCGACGGTGTGGCCGCACTGCAGCAGCGGCGCGGGCAGGGTCTGGACGTGGTGTTCCTCGACCCGCCGTTTGGCGACGACGGCAACCCGGCCCTGTTCAACGCGGCGCTGCTGGCCGCGCGGCAAGCGCTGGGCGAGCAGGGCCTGATCTACCTCGAAGCGCCGCGCGCCTGGACCGGCGACGAACTCGCCCAACTCGGCCTGCAACCGCACCGCCAGGGCAAGGCCGGCGTGGTGCATTTCCACCTGCTGCAGCCCCTGCCGCCGCAGTGACTTGCGCACCGGCGGCGAGGCCGCCCACGGGCCTTGGCCGATAATCCCGGCCATGTTCGCACCCGTCACCTCTGCCCGCCGCATCGCCGTTTACAGCGGCACCTTCGATCCGCTCACGCTCGGTCATGAAGACGTGGTGCGCCGCGCCGCCGGTCTGTTCGACGAACTGATCCTGGCGGTGGCCATCGCCCACCACAAGAAGACGCGCTTTTCGCTGCAGGACCGCATGGCCATGGCCGCCGAGGCGCTGGACGGTCTGCCGGTGCGCGTGCTGCCCTTCGACGGTCTGATCATGGATTTCTGTCGGCAGCAGGGCGCTTGCGCCGTGGTGCGTGGCATCCGCAACCTGACGGACTTCGACTACGAGGCGCAGATGGCGGCCATGAACCGCAAGCTGCTGCCGTCCGTGGAGACCGTGTTCCTGCTGCCGCAAGCTGAGTTGCAGTGCATCTCCAGCACCCTGGTGCGCGAGATCGCCACGCTGGGCGGTGACGTGTCGCAGATGGTCAGCCCGGGTGTGGCCGCCCGCCTGAAGCCGCAACCCCTGCAAGCATGAACACCTGCCCCCACGCTCCCCACTTCGTGTGGTTCGCTGCCCCCCAAGGGGTCGCGGCCTTGCTTGGGGCGGCCCGGCGCGGCGGCCCGAAGGCACAACCATGGCCCTGATGATCACCGCCGAGTGCATCAACTGCGACGTCTGCGAACCCGAGTGCCCGAACCAGGCGATCTCGATGGGCGAGGACTTCTACCAGATCGACCCGAACCGTTGCACCGAATGCGTCGGGCATTTCGACGAGCCGCAGTGCGTGCAGGTCTGCCCGGTCGAGTGCATCCCGGTTGACCCTGCGCACACCGAAAACCACGAGACCCTCTGGCAGAAGTACCAGCGCCTGCAGGCGGCCGGTCAGTCGCTGGCGTCGCCTGGCCCGGTGGTGCTGCCACCGTCGGGCGCCTGAACGGGCGCGGCCACCGGCCTGGGTGGCTTGGGGCGCGGTGGCTTGCTGGTGTGGATCAGCGCCGTAGCCTTGTCCATCTCGCCGGCGATCAGCTGTGGCAGCGCTTTGAGGGACCGGTCCAGCGTCTGCGCGATCGCGATGCGGTCGTCCGGTGACGGCTTCTTGAGCACCCAGTTCGCCACCTCGTTCTTGTTGCCCGGGTGGCCGATGCCGATGCGCAGCCGCCAGTAGTCGGGGCTGCCCAGCTGGGCGTGGATGTCGCGCAGGCCGTTGTGGCCCGCATGCCCGCCACCTTTTTTGAGCTTCGCCTCGCCGGGTGGCAGGTCCAGTTCGTCGTGCACCACCAGCACCTCTTCGGGGGTGATCTTGAAGAACCGCGCCAGTGACGCGACCGACTTGCCCGAGAGGTTCATGAAGGTCTGGGGCTCGACCAGCCAGACGCTGTGCCCGCCCACGTTCGCACGCGCCACCAGGCCGAAGTGGCCGCGTTCCATCTGCAGCGAGGTCTTGAGGATGCGCGCTGCCTCGTCCACAAACCAGAAACCGGCGTTGTGGCGGGTCTGTTCGTATTCAGGGCCAGGGTTGCCCAGGCCCGCGATGAGTTTGATCATGGCGTCGGATTATCGGGGGCGTGCCGATGGGTGCGCCCAAAGAAAAAGGGCCCGCACAGCGGGCCCTTCGGCAGGCAGACCGGGGGGCTGACCACCCGGCAGCAGGCATCACTTCTTGCCCTTGCCCTTTTTCTTGTCGTCGGCAGCAGCCACGACGGGAGCGGCCACCACTTCTTCCACCGGCTCGACCACGGTCGCGATGGTGATGTTCTTGCGACCGTGGGTCACGATCTTCACGCCGGCGGGCAGCTGGATGTCGCCGGTGTGCAGGGCGGCACCCTTTTCAACCGCGCTCAGGTTCACTTCAATGAACTCGGGCAGCTGCATGGCCAGGCATTCGATCTCGATTTCGGTCACGACGTGGTTGATCACGCAACGGTCGTTCTTGACGGCCGGCGAGCTCTCGGCGCCCACGAAGTGCAGCGGAACCTTCTTGTGCAGGCGGGTCTTCTCGTCCACGCGCTGGAAGTCCACGTGCAGGACTTGCGGCTTGTAGGGGTGGTACTGCACATCGCGCAGCAGCACTTTCTCGACCTTGCCGTTCATCTCCATGTCGAGGATGGAGGCGTGGAAGGCTTCCTTCTTCAGGGCGTGCCACAGGGCGTTGTGATCGACCTCGATCGTGGCGGCGGCGGTGTTGCCACCAAAAACGATACCGGGCGCGCGACCGGTGATGCGCAGACGGCGGCTCGCACCCGTACCCTGCTTGGCGCGCTCAAAAGCGACGAATTGCATAACTGACTCCTGTTGAGGGGTTCCGCGACCAGAACGCCTCGGTTTGAAAAAGACCGCACCACACGGTGCAGCCTGCTTTTTGTCGCGTCAGAACAGACCGTCCTGATCGGCGAACAAACTCATGACCGACTCACCCGAAGCAATGCGCGCGATGGTTTCGGCCATCAGCGGCGCCACGGAGAGCTGGCGGATCTTGTTGCAGGCCTGGGCGGCCTGCGACAGGGGAATGGTGTTGGTCACGACCACTTCGTCCAGCGCATTGCCCTTGGCGATGCGGTCGATGGCGGGGCCGGAGAAGATGGGGTGCGTGCAGTAGGCGTACACGTGCTTGGCGCCGCGTTCCTTGAGCACCTCGGCGGCTTTGACCAGCGTGCCGGCGGTGTCGATCATGTCGTCCATGATCACGCAGTTGCGGCCATCGATATCGCCGATGACGTGCATCACTTCCGAGACGTTCGGCTTGGGGCGGCGCTTGTCGATGATGGCCATGTCGCAGCCCAGCTGCTTGGCCAGCGCGCGGGCGCGCACCACACCGCCCACATCGGGCGAGACCACCAGCAGGTCTTCGTAGTTCTTGGCGCGCAGGTCGCCCAGCAGCACGGGCGAGGCGTAGATGTTGTCCACCGGGATGTCGAAGAATCCCTGGATCTGGTCGGCGTGCAGGTCCATGGTCAGCACGCGCTCGACGCCCACGGTTTCCAGCAGGTTGGCCACCACTTTTGCCGTGATGGGTACCCGGCTCGAACGCGGACGGCGGTCCTGGCGCGCGTAGCCGAAATAGGGGATGACCACCGAGATCCGCTCGGCCGAGGCGCGCTTGAGCGCGTCGACCATGATGAGCAGCTCCATCAGGTTGTCGTTGGTGGGCGAGCAGGTCGACTGGATCACGAACACGTGGCGGGCGCGCACGTTTTGGGTGATCTCGACCGTGACTTCGCCGTCGGAGAAGCGCCCCACATTGGCCGAACCGAGATGGGTATTGAGGTGTTGCGCGATCTCGGCGGCCAACACGGGGTTGGCGTTGCCAGTGAAGATCATGAAATCCGGTGGCTGGACGTTGGATGTGTTCATGTCGTGCATGGCGAACCCGGCGGCGTCAATGGCGAAAAAAGAGGCCGCTCAACGGAATGTCTCGCGGCCTGTCTCTTGTGCTGTGTGTCAAAAAATCTGGCAGGGGAGGAAGGACTCGAACCCTCGCATGCCGGAATCAAAATCCGGTGCCTTTACCAACTTGGCGACTCCCCTACGCAGGAGGCCTGTTCAACAGCTGTCGGACAGACCACCTCAAACTTGTCGCAGGTTGCGCATCAACTG
>CALRYD010000028.1:0-57074 GCA_943372305.1 Hydrogenophaga intermedia
CGCTGCGCGCGCAGAAGTTTGCCCGTCAGCTGCGCGGCCGCCATGGCCTGCCGGTGTACGAGGTGGACGAGCGCTACAGCACCACCGAAGCCCACAGCTTGGGCGCGCAGGATGCGGACGCAGCGGCGGCCTGCATCATCCTGGAACAGTTTTTGAGGAGTCTGGATTGAGCCAACTGTCATTGGATGCGGAGCAGCTGTACGCCCAGTTGCTGCGCGGGGTGCGCGGCCTGCTGGCCACGTTGGGTGAACCGGTGCGCATCGCGGGTGTTACTTCCGGCGGCGCCTGGCTGGCCGAGCGCCTGCAACGCGACCTGGGCCTGCCCGGGGCGGCTGGGGTGGTGTCGTCTTCGATGCATCGCGACGACTTTGGCCGCCGCGGTCTGGCCGTGACGGCGCAGACGCAGCTGCCGTTCGACGTGACCGGCGCCCATGTGCTGCTGGTCGACGACGTGCTCTACACCGGTCGCACGCTGCGCGCCGTCATCAACGAACTGTTCGACTATGGGCGCCCGGCCTGCGTCAGGCTGGCCGTGCTGGTGGACCGCGGCGGGCGCGAGCTGCCCATCCAGGCCGATGTGTGCGCCGCCACCGTGTCGTTGCCCGAGCAGCAGACGCTGGAGCTGGCGCGTGCCGAGGACGGTCGCCTGAGCTTCGTGGTCGAGAGCAAGAAGGAGGCCTGAAGCCATGGCCCGCAACCCGCAACTCAACAAGAACGGCGAGCTGATCCACCTGCTCTCCACCGAAGGCCTGCCCAAGGCCATCCTCACCCAGATCCTGGACACCGCGTCCAGCTTCGTCAGCGTGAGCGACCGCGAGGTCAAGAAGGTACCGCTGCTGCGCGGCAAGAGCGTGTTCAACCTGTTCTTCGAAAACAGCACGCGCACCCGCACCACCTTCGACATCGCGGCCACGCGCCTGTCGGCCGATGTGTACACGCTGGACATCGCGCGCAGCTCCACCGCCAAAGGCGAGTCGCTGCTGGACACCATCGCCAACCTCTCGGCCATGGCTGCCGACATTTTCGTGGTGCGCCACAGCGAGTCGGGCGCGCCCTACCTGATCTCCCAGCACGTCGCGCCGCACGTGCACGTGATCAACGCCGGTGACGGCCGCCACGCCCACCCCACGCAGGGCTTGCTGGATGCCTACACCATCCGCCACTACAAAAAGGACTTCAGCAACCTGTCGGTGGCCATCGTCGGCGACGTGCTGCACTCGCGCGTGGCACGCTCCGACATCCACGCCCTGACCACGCTGGGCTGCCCCGATGTGCGCGTGGTCGGCCCGCGCACCCTGGTGCCCAGCGACCTGACGCAACTGGGCGTGCGGGTGTGCCACACCCTGGAAGAGGGCATCAAGGACTGCGACGTGGTCATCACCCTGCGCTTGCAGAACGAGCGCATGAGCGGTGCGCTGCTGCCGTCGAGCCAGGAGTATTTCAAAAGCTTCGGTCTGACCACCGAGCGCCTGCGCTGGGCCAAGCCCGACGCCATCGTGATGCACCCGGGCCCGATCAACCGCGGCGTGGAAATCGATTCGGCCGTCGCTGATGGTGCGCAGAGCGTGATCCTGCCGCAGGTCACTTTTGGCATTGCCGTGCGCATGGCTGTGATGAGCATCGTGGCCAGCCACGACGCATGAGGACCCGCAGATGAAGATCCTGATCCAGAACGGCCGCGTCATGGACCCGGCCACCGGCCGCGACGAGCTGGCCGATATCGCCATCGCGGCGGGCCGCATCATCGCCATCGGCAAGGTGGCGCCCGACTTCCACCCCAACCGCACCATCGACGCGACCGGCTGCGTGGTCGCGCCCGGCCTGGTGGACCTGGCTGTGCGCCTGCGTGAACCCGGCCAGGAACACGCTGGCATGCTGGAGAGCGAAATGGCCGCCGCGGTGGCCGGTGGTGTGACCTCGCTGGTCTGCCCGCCCGACACCGATCCCGTGCTCGACGAGCCCGGCCTGGTGGACATGCTCAAGTTCCGCGCCGAGAAGTTGCACCAGTCGCGCGTGTTCCCGCTGGGCGCGCTCACGCGCAGCCTCAAGGGCGAGGTGCTGACCGAAATGGCCGAGCTGACCGAGTCCGGCTGCATCGGCTTCGGCCAGGCCGAGGTGCCCATCGTCAACGCGCAGGTGCTGCAGCGCGCGCTGCAGTACGCCGCCACCTTCGGCTACACCGTCTGGCTGCGCCCGCAGGACTTCTGGCTCGGCAAGGGCGTGGCCGCCAGCGGCCCGCTGGCCACGCGCATGGGCCTGGCCGGTGTGCCGGTGGTGGCCGAGACCATCGCGCTGCACACCCTCATCGAGCTGCTGCGCGGCGTGCACGGCGCGGCCCGCAGTGAGGGCGACAAAGGTGTGCGCGTGCACCTGTGCCGCATCAGCAGCGCCGCGGGGCTGGCGCTGGTGCGCCAGGCCAAGGCCGAGGGCCTGCCCATCAGCTGCGACGTGAGCGTGCACAACCTGCACCTGACCGACGTGGACATCGGCTACTACGACAGCCGCCTGCGCCTGCAGCCACCGGTGCGCCAGCAGCGCGATCGCGAAGCCTTGCGCGCCGGTCTCGCCGACGGCAGCATCGACGCCCTGGTGTCCGACCACAACCCGGTGGACGCCGACGCCAAGGTGCTGCCCTTTGCCGAAGCCGAACCCGGTGCGACCGGCGTCGAGCTGCTGCTGGGTCTGGCCGCCAAGTGGGCGCAGCAGGACGGACTGGGTCTGATGCAGGCGCTGGCGGTGCTGACCGCCGGCCCGCAGCGCGTGCTGGGCCACAGCCTGGGCACGCTGCAGCACAGCGTGGGGCAGATCAGCGTGGGCGGCCAGGCCGACCTGTGCATCTTCGACCCAGCCGGCAGCTGGCGTGTGGAACCCACGGGCCTGCGCAGCCAGGGCAAGCACACGCCGTTTGAAGGACACGAGCTCCCGGTGCGTGTGCGCGCCACACTGGTGGCCGGTCAGCTGGCTTACGAGGCCAGACGGACCGCTGCGTGAGCACCTCCCGCCGTTCGCACTGGGCTGCGGCGTGGCGCCTGCTGCGCGCCGCTGGCCACGTGCTGCGCGGGCTGTGGGTGATCCGCACCGAGTTTGGCCGCCTTACGCCCGACGCCTGCGCGCTGCTGGTGCGCACCTGGTCGCGCCAGATGCTCGACATCCTGGGGGTGGCTCTGGTGCTGCGGGGCACCGCGCCCGAGCGCGGCCCGTTGCTGCTGGTGGCCAACCACATCTCCTGGCTGGACATCCTGGTCATGAACGCCGCGCACCCGGCGCGTTTCGTGTCCAAGGCCGACGTGAAACACTGGCCGGTGCTGGGCGCGCTCATCACCGGTGCGGGCACGCTCTACATCGAGCGCGAAAGCCGGCGCGACGCCATGCGCGTGGTGCACCAGATGGCCGACGCCCTCAAGGCCGGCGACACGGTGGCCGTGTTCCCCGAAGGCACCACCGGTGACGGGCGTGACCTGCTGCCGTTTCATGCCAACCTGATCCAGGCCGCGATCTCCGCACACGCGCCGGTCATGCCGGTGGCGCTGGACTTCGTCGACGGCACAAGCGGCCAGCGCAGCGACGCACCGCTGTTCATTGGCGACACGACCCTGCTGCAGTCCATCTGGTCAACCTTGCGCAGCACCGGCCTGCAGGCGGTGGTGCACCACGGTGCGCCGCAGACCGCGGACGGCCGCGACCGCCGCGCCTGGGCGCAGGACCTGCGCGGCGCGATCGCCGATCTGCGCGAAGCTCATTGAACCCCCACGCTCCGCCGCTGGCGCGGGTCGCTGCCCCCCGAGGGGGCTGACCTTGCTCGGGGCGGCCCTTCGCTGCGGTCTGGGAACCCCCACGCTTCGCCGCTGACGCGGGTCGCTGCCCCAAGACCGGGGAGGGCTCCGGTCTTCGCCGGGTCCGTGGGGCTGATCTGTCTTTGGGCGGCCCGGCGGCGGGTCTGCTGGCCCTGCGCTTCGCTGCTTACTTCGCCTTCATGCGTTGCAGCATGAGTTCGGTGTTGGTCTTGCGGTCGGCGTTGATGCGCTGCACGGTGGGCCGCTCGCCCAGGCGCTTGAGGTAGTCGCGCACCGGCAGGTCGGCCAGGCAGTCCTGCCCATAGATGATCTTGCTGGCGCTGCTCACCAGCGGCAGGTGCACCGCAGCGGCCACGTCGGCCAGGGTGAAATCGGCCCCGCCGATGAAGGGTGCAAACGTCGCCAGCTTCGCGAACGCCGCCGCGTTTTTCTGCAGTTGCTGGCCGGTCTTCTCTTTGGCCGCATCGCTGACCTTGCCGCCAAAGAACGCCTCGGGGTAGAGGTTGCGCGCCACCAGTTCCAGGTGCAGTTCGATGAAACGCAGCAGCTCGCGCGCCTTGGCCGCGGCGAACGGGTCGGCCGGCAGCAGCGGGTGCTCGGGGTAGCGGGCTTCCAGGTACTCCAGGATCACCGTCGATTCGCACAGCGTGCCCGTGTCGGTCTTGAGGTAGGGCACCTTGCCCAGCGGGCTGGCGGTGGCGTCGACCTCGCCGACCCAGACCAGTTCTTCGTCGAACGACACGCCTTTTTCGAGCAGGGCGAGCTTGACCTTGTTGTAGTAGTTGCTGGCCGCGAAGCCGCAGAGGGTGAGCATGGGGCGTCTCCTGTGGTGGGATGGGAGAGAGCATTCTGGGGCGCCGGCGGCCACACGTGGGTCACCGTTGCAACAGCTCGGCGGCTTCGGGGGCATCCGTGCGCGCTGATAGACTTGAAGCATGTTCCTGTCGCGCCTGCACCGCCGCATCACCACCTGGGTCGCCCTGCTGACCCTGGTGCTGGGCGCGCTGGCGCCCACCGTGGCGCAGGCCCTGTTGGCCGGTGGTGACCGCTCCGACTGGATGCAGGTCTGCAGCGTCAGTGGCATGGTCTGGGTGCAGGCCGACACCGGTGAGGTGCGCGACCAGCAGCCCGAAGGCGGCGCTCCCATGGCCGACGCCAGCCAGCATTGCCCCTGGTGCACCCTGCACGCAGGCGCTGCCGGTTTGCCGGTGGCCCAGGCGCTGCCCGATCTGTCGCCGCGCCTGACCGATCTGCCCCCCGCGTTCTACCGCGCGCCCCTGGCCGCCACCGTCTGGGCCACCGCCCAGTCGCGCGCGCCGCCCCTGGCCGCCTGAAACCCCACGCCGTGGTGCGCCCTGTGACGGGCGCGCTGTGTGTTCCCCGTTTCAGGAGGCCTCATGCCTCGTCGATCCCACATCCCCGCGCTGGCGCCCGCCGGCACCCCCGACCTGCCGCGCCGGCAAGCCCTGGTTTGGCTCGCCGCCAGCGGCGCTCTGCTGCTGGCCGGTTGTGACGGCCTCTCGGCGCCGGCCAATGGCGCGGTGTCGCCGTTCAAGGGCATCGACATCAGCGGTGCCCCCTACGCCCGCGGCTTCAACCTGACCGACTTCAACGGCCAGCGCCGCAGCCTGACCGATTTCAAGGGGCGGGTGGTGATGCTGTATTTCGGCTTTGTGCAGTGCCCCGACGTCTGCCCGACGGCGCTCACCCGTGCGGCGGCGGTGATGCAGCATCTGGGCCCGCAGGCGGCCGATCTGCAGGTGGTCTTCGTCACCGTAGACCCCGAACGTGACACGCCCGAGCTGCTGCGCGAGTACATGGGCTCGTTCGACCCGTCCTTCCTGGCGCTGACCGGCAGCCTGGAGAGCATCCAGACCACGGCGGACGAGTTCCGCGTGTATTTCAAGAAAGTGCCCACCGGCAGCAGCTACACCATGGACCACACGGCCCTGAGTTACCTGTTCGACCGGCAGGGCCGCATCCGTGTCGTGCTGCGGCACGAACAGACGGTGGACGACTACGCGGCCGACGTGCGTGCGCTGCTGTCTGAGCCGTCCGCCTGAACCATTTTTTTCAACCCACCAGGAGTTCCCATGAAACACATCCTCACCGCCGCCCTTGTGGCTTTCTCTGCCGCCGCCATGGCCCAGAGCACCATCGACATCAAGGACCCCTGGGTCCGCGCCACGGTGGCGCAACAGAAAGCCACCGGTGCCTTCATGCAGCTGACCGCCAAGAGCGACAGCAAACTGATCGAAGCCAAATCGCCGGTGGCCGGCGTGGTGGAGATCCACGAAATGTCCATGGACAAGGATGTCATGAAGATGCGCCAGATTCCCGGCCTCGCGCTGCCGGCTGGCAAGACGGTGGACCTCAAGCCGGGTGGCTACCACGTCATGCTCATGGACCTCAAGGCGCAGGTCAAGGAAGGTGACGTCGTGCCCTTGACGCTGGTGTTCGAGGGCAAGGACGGCAAGCGCGAGAGCGTCGAGATCAAGGCCGCCGCCAAGCCCCTGGCGGGTATGCCCGGCATGGCCGGCAAGCCCGCCCACGGCGAACACAAGCACTGATCGCCGTCCCTGAGCGTCCGGCCGTCTGCACCCATGTCCATGCGCCACTGGCATCTTCTGATCCGACGCTGGTCGGGCTGGCTGCTGGCTGCGCTGTTGCTGGCCACGCTGGCGCCGGGCACCTCGCGCGCCCTGACCGCAGCGGCAGGTGGTGCGCCTGACGCGCGGCCGGGCGGGCACTGGGTGGAGCTGTGCACCAGCCAGGGCTCGCAATGGGTGCTGATGGACCTGGCGGCCCAGGGCGCCGGGTCCGGTGTCCCCGATCCCGAATCGCTGGACCGTTGCGGGCACTGCACGCTCGCGGCCGAGCGTTTTGCCCCGCTGATCCCTGGCTTGCCGGTGGTGCCGGTGCTCGCCGGTCGGTGGGCTGTTCCTGTCTTGGCCGCCACGCCATGCGTGGAGGCTTCGCTGCGCGCCGCCCGGGCGCGCGGCCCCCCTCTCCTGGGCTGATCCCCTCGCCGGCGTCCGCGCCGGCATTCCCGCATCCCGCCGTGGGCCACAGGCCCCCGGGTGCGCCGATCAGTCCTTGTCCAGGAGCGAAACATGTCCCCCGCTGACCCCTGGCCGCTGCGCGTGAGCGCCGGCCAAACCCCCATCTTCCAGCCCGGTGACACCGGCACCGTCTGGCGCGTGCGTCAGGGTGTGGTGCGCCTGAACCGCCCTGCAGGCGCCGGCCGCCTGCCCGTGCAACTGGCCTTGCCGGGCGACCTCATCGGCATCGAAGCGCTGTGCGATCAGCCCTACCAGTTCTGTGCCGAAGCGTTCACCGATTGCGAACTGGAACCTGTGCCGCTGGGCACCGCCGGCGATGGCGAAGCCCTGCGGCAGGCCTTGTTGCGCGAGGTGCTGTTGCAGCAGCAATCGCGCAGCCAGGACATGGTGACCCTGCGCACCGGCAGCGTGCTCGAGCGCATGGTCCACCTGCTGCGCCTGCTGGGCCTGCCCTGGCAAGGCGCGCAGCCAGTGACCGGCGGCCAGGCCGACGCCATCCGCCAGGCCTTGCCGACCTTGCGCGAAGTGGCCGAACTGGTGGACGCCAAGACCGAGACCGTGTGCCGCGTCCTGGCCCAGTTGTTGCCCCCGCGCAGCCGCAAGGGTGGGCCGGCGCGCAAGCCGGCCCCTGCCCTGGCGCACCAGGCGCGGCGCCCCGCGGGGGCCTGGTCGTCGCACGGCCTCGCCCTCGGCGTGGCGTGAACGCGCCCCGCGGCCGCTTCCGTTCCCACATCACGCTCCCGTCCCCAGCCGGCTCGCCGGCCGAGGTGCGGCGGGCGACATCCCGCATTGACCACAACGACCCGAGGAGAACTTCCCATGACCCAACCTGCCGCCGGTGCTGTCGGCCATACCGCGCCCGCCCTGGGCCGCTTTCACCTGCTGGCCTGGCGCTGGCATTTCTACGCCGGCCTGTACGTCGTGCCCTTCCTGCTCATGCTGGCCCTCACCGGTCTGGTGATGGTGTTTTTCACCGGTTTCCAGCATCGGCTGGGCATGACCATCGACGTGACGCCGCAGGCGCAGACCGCCACCGTGACCGCGCAGGCCCAGGTCGTGTTGGCCCGTCTGCCCGGAGCACAGCTCAAGGACTATGTGGCACCCAAAAGCGCCGAGGTGCCCGCCTGGTTCACGGTGAAGGTCGGTGACCGGGTCGAGTCCGTGGCGGTCAACCCGTACACCGCCGAGGTGATCCGCACCGTGGACAGGGAGAACACCGTGTTCGCCTGGGCCGAAAAGATCCACGGCACCCTGCTGATCGGCGACCTGGGCGACCGGCTGATCGAGATCGCCGCTGGCCTGGGCATCGTGCTCATCGTCACCGGCGTCTACATGGCCTGGCCGCGTGGGCAGACCGGCTGGCGCCAGGTGCTGGTGCCAGACTTGAAGGCACGTGGGCGCGCCTGGTGGAAGTCGCTGCACGTGAGCGTGGCGTTCTGGATGGGCCTGGTGCTGACCTTCTTCCTGCTCACTGGCCTGGCCTGGTCCGGCATCTGGGGCGGCCAATTCGTGCAGCCCTGGGGTAGCTTCCCGGCCAGCAAGTGGGACGACGTGCCCAAGTCGGACGTCACCCATGCCGCGCTGTCCGCTCCCGGCCTGAAGGAAGTGCCCTGGGGTCTTGAGCTCACGCCGCTGCCCGCATCGGGCTCTGGTGCGGGCCAGCCTGGCATCGCAGCCGGCCAGCCTGTCAACCTGGAAACGGTCAACGCCTACGCGCGCAGCATCGGCTTTGCCGGCCAGTACCGCGTGGCCGTGCCGCAGGACGAGACCGGGGTCTACACCGTCAGCGCCGACAGCATGGGTGGCGACCTGACCGACCCGACCGGCGACCGCTACGTGCACATCGACCGCCACACCGGCAAGGTGCTGGCCCAGGTGTCGTTTGCCGACTATTCGCCGATGGCGAAGTTCATGGCCATCGGCATCGCCCTGCACCAGGGTGATATGGGCCTGTGGAGCGCCTGGCTCAACGTGGTGTTTTGCCTGGCGGTGGTGTTCCTTTGCGTCAGCGGCATCGTGATGTGGTGGCAGCGCCGGCCTGCCAACGCCGGCCGCCTGGCCGCACCCCGCGCACCTGCCAACGCCGCGCTGTGGAAGAGCGGGGCGGTGGTCATGCTGGTGGTGGCCCTGGCGTTCCCGCTCACAGGGGCGGTGTTGCTGGCGGTGCTGCTGCTGGACGCGCTGCTGCTCTCGCGCCTGCCTGCGCTGCGGCAGCGACTGAACTGAACTCCGTTCACCTCGGCACCGATCGTCGCCTTTTTCTTTCCCACGACAAGCACAAGCAAACAAACATGAAGAATCGGAAAACCCCCCTGGCCGCTGCACTGGCGCTGGCCCTGCCCGCTCTGGCTGGCGCACAGACGGCTGTGGCTGTTGAAGAGGCAAATCTGCCTGCTGTTCAGGTTCGGGCAGCGCCCTTCAGCGCTTACCAGGTTCCCACGACACGCTCAGCCACCCGGACCGACACGCCGATCGAACACGTTCCGCAGTCTGTCATCGTGGTGCCGCGCGAGTTGATCGAGGACCAAGCATCATCGTCGCTGTCAGAGGCGCTGCGCAACGTGAGCAACGTCAATGCCATTGACCCTCGCGACACCAACAACGTCAGCTTCAAGATCCGGGGATTCAACGCTGCGACGGTCGTTGACGGTATCGCCATGCCAGGCTGGTTCCCCAATGCCGAAAGCCTGGGAAATGTCGAACAGATCGATGTGATCAAGGGCCCGGCAGGGGGCCTTTTTGGCAGTGGGCAGGGCGGCAGTTCTTACGCATCGGCCGGTGGCACGGTGGCGATCACCACCTTGTCGCCAGAGGCCACAGCGTCCCGCCAAGTGGGGCTGCGTCTGGGCACCTACGGAGAGCGTGGACTGTCGTTCGACCTGAACCAACCGCTGAGCCCAGAGTGGGCGGTCAGGCTGGTGGGGGATGTGTCGCGCTCTGACAGTGAGAGCGACGGTGTCTTCTTCCGGCGTGAAGCGGTCTTCCCGAGCCTGTCGTGGAAACCCAATGCTGCGACGCAGGTGGTGCTCAAGCTTCGCCATCAGGAAAACACGACGCTTGACTACTCGGGCCTGCCGGTCCAGGGCACGCTGGACACGACCAGCTTTCGGCTGCCACGCAGCCTTAATGTCACCGCCACAGGCCTGCCGGAAACCGTGCAGAAGTCCAGCGGTGTCAATCTGCGTTGGGATCAGCGTTTGAACGATGTCTGGAACTTCCAATTGCTGCTGGCCCAGAACACCGCATCCATCGATCAGCGTGGCGTGTTCGTGTCGCCCTTCGGCGTGGCACCGCTGACGGGCAGTACCACCGACCTGCGCGGTGTGCGCCTGTGGGACAAGATGGAGACGTCCACTTTTTCCCCCAGTGTCACCGGCAAGTTCAGCACTGGTGCTGTTCGCCATACGTTCAGCGCGGGAGTGGACCATGAGAAGACTCATGACGATGCCTTCATGACCTTCTCGAACGGGTTCTTCGGAACCTTGGGCAGCGTCGACCTGCTGGCACCGGACTTCCCGGCCTGGGTGGAGGCACCGACGCCCGCGACACCCGACCAACAAAATGTCTATGAGTCCACTGTGGTGTATGTGCAGGACCAGATCGACGTCGGTTCCTGGCATCTCCTGGGCAGCTTGCGGCACTCCCGCATCAAGGTGACCGATGTGAACCCCGCGTTCGCCTACAACAACCTGTCCACCAACACCAAGGTCACGCCGCGACTGGGTGCCGTGTACGACCTGAATGCTCAGATGTCGGTGTTTGCTGGCCATGGCCGGGCGATCAAGGTGCCGCTCTTCGGCTACTACCTTTCCCCTCCCAAACCCGAGGAGTTCAAGCAAAGCGAAATCGGTCTCCGACTCAAGGATCTGGGGGGCGTTTCCGCGACCCTCGCTCTGTTCGACCTCACCCGTAACAACGTCACGGTCACGGATCCCACCACCTTTGCGGCCTACCAGACCGGTCGGCAGCGCTCCAAGGGTGTCGATGTGGATGTCCGCTGGCAGGCCACACCCGAGTTGGCATGGGTTGCGGCGTTCACCCGGCAGACCGCCAAGACCGAAGAAGATGTGCTCAACCCAGGCCTGGTGGGCAAGCAACTGTTCAATGTGCCCGAGCGGCAGTGGAGGCTGGCCGCACGGTATGACGCGCGTACCGGGATGCTCGCAGGTTGGGGTTTTGGTCTGGGGGTGACGCACCGCAGCCGTTTGCCTGGCAACGCTTCCAACACCTTCTTCACGCCGGCTGTCACGGTTTGGGATACCCAAATTTCGTACCAGGCCAACGCCGTCCGGTACGGGCTGTCGGTGGGCAATCTGACCAACAAGAAGTACTACATACCGGCGGCTTACTTCGGTGGGGGGCAGGTGATCCCGGCCTTGCCACGCACCGTTTCTCTGAGCGCCAAGTTCAGTTTCTGATGACCATACAACGGAGGCCCTTTGTGGCCTCTCCAGTTGCGTTCTGTTGAGGACCTCCGATGAAAAGACGTCAATTTGCCCGCGTGGCCGCCTGGCTCGGTGTAGGAGCGGCGACTTCGCGTGCGGCTTACGCCCACACACAGACCCGCAGTGCCCAGCAAACCGCTGGCGCGCCCACCAAGGCGTCGGCCGATGCCCATCACCTCGACGCCATCAAGCGGTACGAGTCGCTAACGGGCGGTGACAAGCTGGTCATTGGCATGCTGGTCTATCCCAGCATGTTCCTGCAGGACCTGATCGGACCCTTGACAGTGTTCGAGTCACTGATGAACAAGGAGATCCACCTGCTCTGGAAGAACACCGAGCCAGTGGGCAACGAGCCGGGTCAGCCCGCTGCTTTGGTGCCGGTGACACCGACCACGGCGTTCAAGGATTGCCCACCCAAACTCGACGTGCTGTTCGTGCCCGGTGGTGTGCCCGGTACGCTCACGGTGATGGAAGACCCTGAGGTCCTGGCCTTCCTGGCTGAACACGGTGCCCGGGCGCGTTACGTCACCAGTGTCTGTACCGGCTCACTGATCTTGGGTGCCGCTGGTTTGCTCAAGGGTTACCGAGCGGCTTCCTACTGGGCCACCAGAGATGTATTGAAGGACCTGGGTGCAAAGCCCAGCCGTCAACGGGTGGTGATTGACCGCAACCGGATCACCGGCGGCGGAGTGACCGCGGGCATCGACTTCGGGCTCTCTCTCATCGCACGGCTTCGATCGCCCGCCTATGCGAAGACGGTGCAGCTCTATCTGGAGTACGACCCGCAGCCACCCTTCAACGCCGGCTCGCCCGAAAAGGCGCCGCGCATCGCGCGCGAGTTCCTCACCGAGATGTACGCCGAGATGGTGCGCGCGGCGCACGCCACCGCCCGGCGGGCGATGAGCCGGCTGGGCTGATCCAGGAGATCTTGTCCATGAAGAGAAGAACCTTGAACTTGCAGACGCTGTTTCTGTCCTTGGCGTTTGCCCTTCCAGTTGCGGCCTACGACTTCAAAGCAGGGGATCTGCGAATTGATCACCCCTACTCGGTTCCCTCCCGGCCCGGGCTGACCACCGGGGCTGTGTATTTCAAAGGCATCCGCAACACGGGCAACAGCGCCGACCAGCTGCTGTCGGCCAGCACCCCGGTGGCTGGGCGCGTCGAAGTCCACCGCATGCAGATGCTGCAGGGTGCACGGGGCGAGGTGATGCAGATGCGCGCTATACCGGCGCTGGAGGTGCCCGCAGGCGCTGCGGTGACCATGAAGCACGGCACCCCCGACGGCTATCACCTGATGCTGCTGGACCTGAAGGCCCCGCTCAAGGACGGCGACCGATTCCCGGTGACGCTGACTTTCGAGAAAGCCGGTGTGCACGAGGTCACAGTCTGGGTGCAGATGCCGCGCGCCGGCACGGCCGGTCATCAGCACTGAGCCATGAACGCTCGCAGTCCCTGGCCCCTGCACACCGCCCGTGTCCGCCAATGTCTTGGCTTGTTGCTGCTGAGCTCCGTTTTCTCTGCGGTGCACGTTCCGCTGGAGGCCTGGGTAGTGTCGTACATCAGCGCCGATCCATTGGTGCAGATCTGCACCCCGCAAGGTCTGCAGTGGGCCGGTGTGGCTGCGAGGGATGAGGGGGAAGAGAGCACAGAGGCATACGCCGCTGCCCTGCAGACTTGCGTGTGGGCAGGTGCCCACCTGGCCATCAGCCCGCCCGCCTGGCTCGGCTTGGGCGCCGCGTCCCCCTGGTGCGACACCGTGCCCTTCCAAGGTCTTGGCTTTTCAGCATTGGATGACCTGATCTGGCGGGTGCTGCTGATGTCTGCCATGCGCGCGCCGCCCGGACTGTCCGGCCCTGCATGACAACCCATTTCATCAAAGCCCCTGACGAAACGTAACCATGAAAAACGCACTGCTCGCCTTCGTATCTGCCATTGCCCTGTCCGTGCCATTGCTGGCTGCCGCCCACGAGAGTGAAGCCCACAAGATCGAGCACAGCATGAAGCGGCAGTTCGACCGCCCCGACGCCCCGCTGAAGGTGGCGCCGGTCACCATCGTGGGCGAACACGCGGTGGCCGGCTGGACCCAGCAGGCGCGCGGCGGGCGCGCTCTGCTGCACAAGGACAAGGCGGGCTGGTCCATCACTCTGTGCGCGGGCGACGGCCTGCTGCAGACCGAAGTGCTGGCGTCTGCGGGTGTGCCGGCCGCGCAGGCCCGCCAGCTGGCCGCTGCGGTGGGCGCGGCCGAGGCGCGCCTGCCCGCCAGACAACGCCAACTGTTCGCCAGTTTCGAAGGCGTGGTGAAGGTGCAGGCGGGTCATGCGCACGGGGCCGGTGCCCATGCCGGTCATGCGCCCGCCGCAAAACACTGATCTCTGTCTCAGACCCAACAAGCCCTCAAGGTGCCTTCCATGTCATTTCTTTCCATTTTCTTCCGCCATTCCCGTGTGGTGTGGCTGGTCCTGGCCAGCGTGTTTGCGGGCCACGCCTGGGCCGCCACGATCGAAGTCACCGACGCCATCGGCCGCAAGGTCAAGGTGGTCTCGCCGGTGCAGCGCGTGGTGGTCAATTTCAACTACGAAGAGTTCACCGCAGTGGCCGGCAAAGACGCCTGGGCTAAGGTGGTGGGCATCTCGCGTGCGCCGTTCGAAGGCTGGCGTCCGGTGATCTTCAAGCGCTACGCGGCGGTTATTCCCAACTTGCAGACCATGCCCGACATCGGCCACTCCGACGACGGCACCTTCAGCGCCGAAAAGGTGATCGCGCTCAAGCCCGATGTGCTGTTCATGGCCGAGTGGACCTACAAGGCCATGCAGACCGCGCGCGACCAGATTGAGGCGGCCGGCATCCCCATCGTGGTGGTGGATTACAACGCCCAGCTGCTCGAACGCCACCTGGCCTCCACCCGCGTGATGGGCAAGGTCATGGGCACCGAAGCCCGCGCCGAAGAACTGGCCCAGCTCTACGAGCGCCAGTACAAGGACGTGATGGCGCGCGTGGCCAAGGCCTCGGGTGGTGCAAAGAAGAAGGTCTACGTTGAGCTCGGCCAGGCTGGCGCCGACACCGTGGGCAACAGCTACAGCGGCACCATGTGGGGCAAGATCGTCACCCTCCTGGGCGCGGTGAACGTGGCCGACGGCAAACTGCCCGGCCCCTGGGGTCCGGTGAATGCGGAAGCGGTGATCGCCGACAACCCGGACCTGATCTTTATCGCCGGCTCGTCCTGGGTGAACAGACCCAAGGCCGTGAAAACGGGTTATGAGGCCACCGCCGACATCACCCGAAGCACGCTGGCGCCCTATGCCCAGCGTCCCGCTTGGGCGGGCCTGAACGCCGTAAAAACCGGCCAGGTGCACGCCATCGAGCACGGCCTGTGCCGCACGCTGTTCGACTACGTGGCCATGCAGTACATCGGCAAGCAGCTCTACCCCGAGGCCTTCAAGGACGTGGACCCGGTGGCCAGCTTCAAGGCCTACCACGAGAAGTACCTGCCCGTGCCCTACACAGGCGTGTGGATGCAGGGCATCAAACCCTGATGACCGCCTCCTCAGTGGCCCTGTTGCCCTCGATTGCACAGGCTTACCGCCGCACCTGGTGGCGGCGCTGGGTGCTGGCGCTTGCCCTGGCGGGCCTGGCCCTGGTCGGCTTTCTGCTCGACGTGGCCACTGGTCCGGCCTTTCTGCCGGTGGCCGAGGTGGCGCGCACCGTGTTGCTGGGCGAGGGGCGTGACGCCAGCGTCACCGCCATCGTCTGGTCCATCCGCCTGCCAGTGGCCTGCACCGCCCTCGTGGTGGGGGCGGCATTGGGTTTGTCGGGTGCGGTGATGCAGACCATCCTGCACAACCCGCTGGCGTCCAGCTACACGCTGGGCGTTTCGGCCGGGGCAGGCTTCGGTGCAGCCCTGGTCATCGTGCTGGGCACGGGGCTACCCTGGCCCGAGACGGTGAGCATCCCGGTCATGGCCATCCTGTTCGCGGCGCTGGCCTGTGCCGGTGTCTACCTGATCGGTGGGGCTCGCGCCGCCACGGCCGAGGCGCTGGTGCTGGCCGGCATCGCGCTGCTGTTCCTGTTCCAGGCACTGACCTCGCTGCTGCAGCTGATCGCCTCGCCCGAGGCGCTGCAGCAGGTGGTGTTCTGGCTGTTCGGCAGCCTGCAGAAAGCGACCTGGACCAAGCTGGCCATCATGGCATCTGTGCTGGTGTTCGGGGCTGCTCTGCTCTGGCCCATGGCCTGGCGGCTGACGGCGCTCAAGCTGGGCGACGCGCGTGCTGAGGGGCTGGGTGTGAATGTCCGTTCGTTGCGGATTCGTTGCTTCGCGCTGATCTCGGCGCTGACCGGGGTCTCGGTGGCCTTTGTCGGCACCATCGGCTTTGTGGGACTGGTGGCGCCGCACATTGCACGCATGCTGGTGGGCGAGGACCAACGCGTGTTCCTGCCCGCTTCAGCACTGGCCGGCGCGGCCCTGCTGTCGGTGGCATCGGTGGCCAGCAAGACGCTGATGCCTGGTGCTGTCTTTCCCATCGGCATCATCACCTCGCTGATCGGCGTGCCGTTCTTCGTGGCCCTGGTGCTGCGCTCACGAAGGAGCCACTGGTGAACCTGGTCGCACAACAACTCTCGGCTCGCTACGGCACTCAGACCGTGCTGCACGCGATCGACCTTTCGCTGCCAGCGGGTCAGGTCGCTGCCCTGGTCGGGCCCAACGGGTCGGGCAAGTCAACGCTTATCCGCTGTCTGGCTGGCCTCCTGCCGCACGGCGGCCGTGTGACACTGGCGGGTACCGAAAGGCGCAATGACCACATGGGCTACATGCCGCAGGACACAGCCGCCAGCGCTGCTCTGACGGTGGTGGAAACCGTGCTGCTCGGGTGTGTGGGCCGTTTGCGCTGGCAGGTGGTCGACGCCGACTTGGCCGCGGTGGACGCCATCCTGCAAAGGCTGGGTATCGCCCACCTGGCTGGGCGCTGGCTGAGCGAACTCAGTGGCGGGCAACGGCAACTGGTGTTCCTCGCCCAGGCCCTGGTCGCTGAGCCGCGCGTGCTGCTGCTCGACGAGCCCATCAGCGCGCTGGACCTGCGTCACCAGATCGAGGTGTTGGAGACGGTGCGCCAGCTCACGCGCGAACGCTCACTGATCACGCTTGTGGTGTTGCACGACCTCAATGCCGCGGTGCGTTATGCCGACCAGCTCTTGTTGTTGCAGCACGGCCAGCTGGTTGTACAGGGCGATGCGCGCTCGGTGTTCACGCTGCCGCATATCGAGCGGGTGTTCGGTGTCGAGGCCGAACTGCTGCAGGGCATTCGGGCCGGGCAGGTGATGGTGCCCCTGCGGGCTCGGCCGGCGACGCCTGTCGACGGCTAAATCAGCCCCGCCCGGCGGCCGCTGCCGGAGGCGAGCCCGCCGCGCCGCCACGCGCGAAGGTGACCACGTGGTCCACCTGCGGGCGGATGCCGATCCATTCGCCCACCGCGTGGTCGTGGTGCGAGGGTACGTGGGTCATCACCGTTTCGCCACTGGCCAGGCGCAGGGTGTAGAGGAACTCGGACCCGCGGAAGGCCTTGCGCACGATCTGCGCCTTCACCGGCGCCGCGTCGTCGTGCACGATGTCGTCGGCGCGCAGCAGCACGTCGCACAGGCCGGCTTCGTAGGCGCCGGGCAGCGGGCATTCGTCGACGTCGGTCAGCGCGCCGAGCGGGGTCTGCACCACCACCTCGCCGTCCTGCTGGCGGATCTGCGCGGGCGCGAACACGCCGTGGCCGATGAACTCGGCCACGAAGCGCGTGGCCGGCCGGTGGTAGAGCGCGTAGGCGTCGTCCCACTGGTGCAGGTGGCCCTGGTGCATGACGCCGATCACGTCGCCGATGGCAAAGGCTTCGAGCTGGTCGTGCGTGACGAACAGGGCCGTGGCACCGGCCGCCTTGAGGATGGCGCGCACCTCGTGCGCCAGGCGCTCGCGCAGGTCCACGTCGAGGTTGGAAAACGGTTCGTCCAGCAGCAGCAGGCGCGGGCTGGGCGCCAGCGCCCGGGCCAGGGCCACGCGCTGCTGCTGCCCACCCGAGAGTTCGTGCGGGTAGCGCGACTGCATGCCGTCCAGGCCCACCAGCTTGAGCACCTCGGCCACGCGCGCGGCGCGCTCGGTCTTGGGCAGCTGGTGGATACCGAAGGCCACGTTGCGGCCCACGTCCAGGTGCGGGAACAGCGCGTAATCCTGGAACACCATGCCGATGCGTCGCTGCTCGGCCGGCACGTGGTGCGCGCCGTCACTGACCAGTTCGCCTTGCAGGCGGATGCTGCCGCTGCTGGCGCGTTCCAGCCCGGCCACCGCGCGCAACAGCGTGGTCTTGCCGCAACCCGAGGGGCCGATCAGCACGCCGATGTCGCCGGCGCGCAGGCCCAGCGACACGCCGTCCACCGCGGCCTGGGCCTGGCCGGGGTACTGCACGCTGAGCTGGGCGACATGGAGGAACATGGGTTCGATTGTAGATAACTACAATTCTCATTTGTGTTGGCCGGCCGTTCCCGACGGGTGCCCCACTGCCGCAACGTCCTTCCCACGGCCCGAAAGCCCACCGCACGCTCCCCATGCCCCGCTGGCTGCCCCCGTTCCTGCTGATCGCGTTTGCCCTGCTGCTGACCCTGCCGGTGCTGGCGCTGGCCGCGTCCTGGTTGCAGCTGGACGCGGTGGCCTTGGACATCCTGCGCGAGATGGCGAAGACCGTGCTGCCGGAGTACACGCTCACCTCGCTGGTGCTGTGCCTGAGTGTGGCGCTGGGCGTAGGCTTGGTGGGCATGGCCACGGCCAGCGCGGTGACGCTGTTCGATTTTCCTGGCCGGCGCCATTTCGAATGGGCGTTGCTGCTGCCGCTGGCCATGCCAGCCTATGTGGTGGCCTACGCCTACACCGATTTCCTGCAGTTCAGCGGGCCGTTGCAGGTCTGGTTGCGCGAGACGTTTGAACTGCGGGGCCGGGTGTTCCCGGAGGTGCGCAACACGCCCGGCGCGGTCTGGGTGTTCACCTTCTCACTGTATCCCTACGTGTACCTGCTGGCGCGCACCGCACTGGCCGAACGCGCGGCACAGCTGATGGAAGCCGCCCGCCTGCTGGGTGCGCCGCTGGGGCGCCGCATCCGCGAGGTGGCGCTGCTGCTGGCCCGCCCGGCGGTGGCCGCGGGCGTGGCGCTGGCGCTGATGGAAACCCTGGCCGACTTCGGTGTGGCCAGCTACTTCGGTATCCAGACCTTCACCGCCGGCGTCTACAAGGCCTGGCTGGTGATGGACAACCGCCTGGCCGCCGCCCAGCTGGCCACCATGCTGCTGGCCACCGTTGGCCTGCTGCTGTGGGCCGAGCACCGTGCCCAGCGCCGCATGCGTTTTGCCGCGCTGCGCGGCCAGCGCGCCGGCAGCGCAGAGGCCCAGCCGGTGCCGCTGCACGGCGTCCGCGCGTGGCTGGCGGTGCTGGTCTGCGCGCTGCCCATCGTGTTCGGTTTCGTGCTGCCGGTGCTGTTCATGCTGCGCCCACTGATCGGCGGCTGGGACGAACTGCCCTGGGACATGTTCGTGCAGTGGTCGCGCAACAGCGTCTGGCTGGCCGGCCTGTCGGCCCTGCTCGCCACCGGGCTGGCGCTGGCGCTGGCCTTTGCGCTGCGCGCCCGGCCAGGGCCGCTGACGCGCGGCGTGGTGCAGCTGGCCGGCCTGGGCTACGCGGTGCCGGGCGCGGTGATTGTGGTCGGCATCCTGCTGCCGGTGGGCTGGGTCCAGGCGGTGCGGCCCGACACCAGCGTGGGCTACTGGGTCACGGCCACGGTGCTGGGCATCGTCTGGGCCTACCTGGTGCGGTTCACCGCGGTGGCGTTGCAGTCGGTGCAGAGCGGCTACGCCCGCGTGCCCGCGAGCCTGGACGACTCGGCGCGCATGCTGGGCACCACCGGTCTGGGCCTGGCCTGGCGGGTGCACGCACCCTTGCTCAGACGGTCTACCGCCGCTGCGGCGTTGCTGGTGTTCGTGGACGTGATGAAGGAGCTGCCCGCCACCCTGGTGCTGCGCCCCTTCAACAGCGACACCCTGGCCGTGGTGGCCTACCAGCTGGCGCGCGACGAGCGCCTGGGCGAAGCCGCGCTGCCCGCGCTCACGCTGGTGCTGGTCGGGCTGGGGCCGGTCATCCTGCTCAGCCGCACCTTGCGCCAGCGCTGACCGCCGGACCGGTCACACCGGTCGCCGGGTCGCCCCAAGGCAGGCCCAGCCCCCTTGGGGGGGGCAGCGACCCGCGCAGCGGTGGAGCGTGGGGGCTAACGGATCTCTTCGACAGACAGCTTCTTGTCCGTGACCACCGGCGTGATCAGCCCATAACCCTGGTTCTGCCAGTGCACCAGCTCGGTCATGGCCGAGGGGGTCACCTCCACAAACGGCTGCAGGTCCGCCGGGGTGTAGCCAAAGTCCCTGAGTGCCAGTCCGCAGACCTTGAACCTCACGCCGTGGTCCGCGTAGTAGCGCATGCGCTGGACGATGTCCTCGTACTTCGCTTCGTTCTTGCGCGCCACCGTCACCAGCTCGGTGCCGTGCAGCACCACGATCACGCTCATGTCGTCGTTGAAGAAGCTGTAGGGTGCTTCCAGCAGCGGGTTCACGAACGAGCGCAGCCAATACAGCGCCGCGCCCATCTTGGCCGGGTGGTCCAGGTAGATGTCGAACAGCGCCTTGGGGTGCTTGTACGGCGTTTGCACCACGGTTGCCTGTGCGTGTACCGCTGCAGGAGCGGCTGCCAGGGCCAGACTCAGCAGCAGGGTTGGCAGGGAGGGTTTTTTCATGGCGATTCCTGGCGTGGCTTTGATCGTGCACTGTCGGGTCGAGCGTGTGGCCCTTCCAGGGGTGCATGCGTCAGTCGGTGTCGTGCTCGGGCGCTTGCTGGTCCAGTCGTTCGCGCAGCATGCCCAGTTGCGCGGTCAGACCGCCCAGCTCGGCCGCGGTGAGGTGGCCGAACAACAAGCGCGCGACCTCGGCCTCGGCCTGCTCGAAGCGCGCCACCGCCGCGACACCGGCCTCGGTGGGCAGCAGGTGGTGGCTGCGCCGGTCGTCGGGGTTGTCCTGTCGGCTCAGCAGGCCCACGTCCAACAGTTCGCGGATCAACCGAGCCACCTGACCCTTGTCGCGCCCGGTGCGCTGGGCCAGCCCCTGCTGCGTGATGCCAGGGTGTCGCTGACAGAGCTGCAGCATGCGCAGCAGCATGGGGGCCACGGCGGGCTCGGCCTCGGTGTGCAGTTGGTGGCGCAGGGCTTTCTTGACCCCGCCGAACAGTGTCATCAGGGTGGTCAGCGCGGCCAGCTGGCGCGAGGGGGGGCGTGTGCTCATGGCCTTTTGGTTGATATAGTCAACCAGTTCTGTTATGGTGTTGACATTGTCAACCAAATACCTTCCTATGAAAACCTCTTTTGTGATGTCCCCCGAGCCAGCGATCCCTGTTTCTGCGTCGCTCGCGCGCTTTCGCTTGCGCCGCCTGCTGCCCCTGGTCACCGTCATGCCGGCCATCGCGCTGGTGCTCAGCGGCCTGATCACCTGGCTCAACCTCGGGGGTGGCGCCGGCTTTTATGCGCGCTGGATGCAAGCGTTTGCCACCGCACTACCGGTCATGCCGCTGGGCATGCTCACCCTGATGGGGCTGGACCGCTGGCTCGGCCCGCGCCTGGCCACCTGGCCGCGCGTGCCCGCCACGGTGCTGCTGGCGGTGTGCACCGCGGTGGTCATGGAACTGCTGCTGTCCTGCGTGGTCACGCTCAGCAACCACGGTCTGGGCGGCGCGTTCTTCACCCAGTGGGCGACCGCGTTCGTGCGCTCCTTGCCGGCGGGCTTTGCCATCGGGCTGCTGATGGGTTTTGTGATCAAGCCGCGCCTGGCTCGCTGGATGGCCGCATGAGCAACGATCCTGTCTTGTGTGCCGCCAGCCGCGTCCAGCGCGTGCGCCACGAACTCAAGCGCCGCACGCTGCAGGTGGTGCGCGTGCAGGCCCTCAGCCCCGGGTTGCGCCGCGTCACCTTCGGGGGTGATGAACTGGCCGATTTCGTCAGTCTCTCGTTCGACGACCACGTCAAGCTCTTCGTACCGGCCCAAGATGGTGCCGACCCGGTGGCACGCGACTACACGCCACGGCACTTCGACCCCGTGGCCCGTGCGCTGAGCATCGACTTCGCCCTGCACGGTGACGGGCCCGCAGCGCGCTGGGCGCGGCAGGCGCAGTCCGGGCAGTCGGTGGTGATCGGCGGGCCGCGCGGCTCGTTTGTCGTGCCGCCCGACCTGGACTGGCACCTGCTGGTGGGCGACAGCAGCGCGCTGCCAGCGGTGGCGCGGCGTCTGGAGGAGCTGCCGGCGAACGCCACGGTGTTCGCCATCGTGCAGATGCCGCACGCCGCCGACCGCGTGACGCTGCACTACACCAACGGCCGACAGCCGCTGTGGGTGAACGACCTGGCCCAGTGTCTGGGCGCGCTGCGTGCCTTGCCGCCGTTGAACGGAGAGGGTTTCGCCTGGTGCGCCGGCGAAGCGACCGAGATGGTGGCCGTGCGCCGGTTGTTGCTGGAAGAGAAAGGGCTGGACCGCCTGTCGGTGCGCGCGGCCGCGTACTGGAAGCGCGGTGCCCAGGCCCACCACGAGCATCTGGACGGCTGAAGCCTGCCAGGGGTGGTACCACCAACAGGAATCGAACCTGTATCTAGCGCTTAGGAGGCGCTCGTTCTATCCATTGAACTATGGCGGCGGGTAGAAAGAGCCCGGATTGTAAGTGCGCCCTTTTCCGAGGCTGCGCAGCGGCGGAGCGTGGGGCCGGGCGATCCGGCGCCGGGCCGCCCCAAGCCGGATCAGCCCCCGTACCCGGCAAAGACCGGGTCCCTCCCCGGTCCTGGGGCAGCGACCCGCGCAGCGGCGGAGCGTGGAGGCTCCATCCCTCTAGTCGTAGTGCAGCGTGAAGATCAGGTCCAGCGCGTTCTCTTCGCCCGCGCGAGCCCGCAGCGTCAGGCGGCGCGAGACGTCGTAGAACACCGACACCGTGCCCATGGCGCCGCCCAGGCCGGTTTCGTAGCTCAGGTACAGCTGGTTGGAGATGCGTTTGCCCAGCGTCACCGCGGCGGCGCTGGTGCTGCCGTCGGCGTTGGTGGCTTCGCCGCGGTACGAGATTTCGTCCAGTCCCAGCGCCTGTGCCAGGCCACCGTTGAGCGCGCCGTCGTTGCCCGCCAGCAGGGCCAGCGCGGCTTGCTGCAGCACGGCAGCTTCGGCGCCGGCACCGGTGGCTGGGCGGCCCAGCACCAGCCAGGCGAGTTTTTCGCTGTCCGGCAGATCGGGTGTGGCGACCAGCCGCACGCGCGGCGCCTGCGCGCTGCCATTGATCTGCACGCCCACGCGCTGTTCGGTGTTGCTGCCCATGGGGCGGATGGCCAGGATGTCCAGCGCCGGGTCGTCGTAGGGGCCATTGAAGACCAGTGCACCGTTTTCGATGCTCAGCAGCTGGCCGTAGGCGCGGTAGCTGCCGCTGGCGGTGCGCACCTCGCCGAACACGCGGGGCGCGGGCAGGGCCACGGTGCTGCGCAGGTTCAGCTGCCCGGTCAGGCGCGCCTGCAGACCGCGCCCACGCACTTCGAACTGCGGGCCCAGGTCCATGTCCACCGACACGTCGGGCTGCACCTGCGCCACCGTGCCGGTGACGGCTTGCAGGTTGCGGCCGCCGCGCACCACGACGTCGGTGCTGAGCGTGGGCGTGGTTTCGTCGGGCAGGACGAACAGGGCCGAGTCGGCCTTGAGCTGACCGCGGATCTGGAGCTTGGGACCGGCCAGCTGCGCCGCGACCTGGCCCGTGAGCGTCAGGCGCCGGTCGGCCCGGTTGGACACGCGCAGACTGGTGGCCCGCAACTGCAGATCGATCAGCGGCTGGCGAAGCCCGTCCACCAGGCGCCACTGGGCCTGTCCGGTAGCGCTCAGCGCGCCGCCCAGCGGGCCTTGCAGATCGAAGCGGTTGATGGTCAGGCGGTCGCCGTCGAGGCTGGCGCGCAGCTGGCCCTGGGTGAACTCGAAGCCATCGACCACCGAACGCAAGGCCAGCTGGTCGGCCTGGAGGGTGCCGCGCCAGTTGGGCTGCGCGCGGGTTCCACCTAGGCTGGCGTCGGCCTGCAGGGTGCCGCGCATGCGCCAGCCCGGCGGCGCCAGGGCGGACCACACGCCCACCTGTGGCAGGCGCGCGCTGACGGTGCCGCTCAGGGGCGCACTGGCGGGCCACCAGCGGTCGATCAGGGCGCCATCGGCCGGCGGGGCGGTGGCCAGTTCGGTGCCCAGGTCGGCGCTGGCCTGGCCTAGGCGTTCGCTGTCCCAGCGCAGGCGTGCCGTCACGCTGCGGCCCTGGGCGCTGAGGTTCAGGCTGGCGCTGCGGATGCCGACCGGCAGGCGCTGCCCGCTGCCCGCAGGCGATGTGCCGGCGCTGGCATCCGGGTCGGTCAGCAGGGCCAGGTCGCCGCCGCGGCGCTGCAGCTGGGCGGTCAGGCGCAGCGGTTCGCTGCCCTGCAAGGGCAGCAGCAGGTCCCAGTCGCCGTCGAACACGAGGTCGCCGCTCAGTCCGGCCCGGGTGACGGGGCCGGATGCGTTGCCCTCGGCGCGCGCCAGCTGGTCCATCCACGACAGTGGCAGGCCGCTCAGGCGGCCCCGGGTCTGCAGCGCGCCGGCCTGCCAGGCCAACTGGTCCCAGGCCAGCGTGACGGGGGCGAGCACCGCGCCCGCGGCGCCACCGCGCAGGGTGGGCTGCAGCTGCCATTGCGCTGGGCCGGTCTGCAAGGCGATGCCGGCCGGCGTCTGGCGCCAAGTCAGGGTAGGGGGCTGCAGGCTGCGCAGTGCCCAGTCCACCACGCGTGCAGGTTGCCGGGCGTCGCTGGCGCGCAGCTGCCAGGTGTCCAGCGCCAGTCGCCCCGGCTCGCCGGTGGCGCCGGGCAGGGGCCACAGGCGTTGCGCACGGCCCTGAGTCTGCAGCGCAGCAGTCCAGGGGCCTTGCGACGCATCGCCGCTGAGCTGCACGGCCAGGTCGGTCAGGCTGCCGCTGGTGCGCAGCTGCACGTTGCGCAGCGCCCAGCCAGGCGTGGCCACGGTGGGGCTGCCGGTGCTGGTGTGGCTGGGGCCGTTCAGTTGGGGCACGTCAAGTGCGGCCTGCAGTTGCAGGGGTACGGCGGTGCGCGCGCCGCTGCGGGGCGCGGGGTAGCCCAGTTCGGCCAGGCCGCCGCGCCACTGGGCCTGCAGACTGGCCTGGCCGGTCAGGCGCAGGTCGCGCAGGGCGGGGCGCTGCGCCAGTGCTTCGCGCAGGCGCGGGCCCAGCACCGGCAGCTGCTGCAGGCTGCGCACCCACTCCAGCAGGGTGTCGGCCGCGTCCACGCGCAGGCTCAGGTCGCCCTGCCCGTTGTCGTGGGCCAGGGTACCGGCCCAGCGACCCTGTGCGCCAGGCACTTGCAGCGTGGTGCTGCCGCTGAAGGTTGTGGCGGTCACGTCCACCGCGCCCTGGGCTGTCAAGCTTGCCTGGGCGGCGTCGAGCAAGGCCTCGTCCAGTCGCAGCGTGCCGCCGCCCTGTGGGCCGCTGCCGGCCTGCCACTGGCCTTGCAGGCGCAGTTCGCGCAGCCGCAGACCGGCGGTGGCTGCTGGCGGTGCCACGCCGCGGGCGGGTTGCAGTTGCGCGGTGAGTTCGATGGTGCCGGTCTGCGTGGGGTGCTGGCGCGCGCTGGCGGTCAGGTCCAGCGCGGCCGCGGCCAGCGGACTCCACAGCTGGGCCGGATCGAGCGCGCTGGCCTGCAGCTGGCCCTGCCATTGCGCGGCTGCGCCATCGAGGGCGGGCTGGAAGCGGCCGCTGCCCTGCAGCCGTGCCCGGCCGAGCGCCGCTTGCAGCTGGGGGACGACCCATTGCGCACCCTGTTGCTGAACTTCGGCCTGCAGGCTGTCCAGCGGCAGGCGTTGCCGGTCCCAGGGGCCACTGGCGCCGTTGCGCAGGTCCACCCGGGCGCGCCAGGCGCCGCCCTCGGGCGATGCCTGCACCGTGCCCGACAGGGCGGTGACCGGCGCCTGTGGCCACAGCGTGGCCAGGTCCAGCCGGTGGGCGCGGGCGTCCACCGTGTGCAGGGGCTGCGTTGCCCAGGGGTGCAGGCGGGCGCTGGCCACCAGGGTGGGTGTGCCCTGGCCAGCGGCGCCGGGCGTGGGACCGTTGTTCACTTCGGCGGTCAGGTCCAGCGTGGCGCTCTGGCCAGACAGTTGGCCGCTGGCGCCGGCCGTGGCCTGCAGGCTGAGACTGCTGCCGCCCGGCACGGTGGTGAGGACTTGGCCTTGGGCCGACGCGTGCAGCGGCATGGGCGCCTGCGCGCCCAGCACGGCCTGCAGCTGGTAGCGGCCCTGGGCCAGCGACAGGGCGTCGATGCGCAGGTGGTGCGCGTCCCGCACCGCGGCGTGGTCGCTGCCCCATTCTTTCCAGGCGCTGCGGTCGGCCGTGTCGGCCGGTCCGTAGCGGTAATGGCCGCGCGCGTCGTCCAGGGCCAGCGTCTGCCGCCCTTCGATCCGCAGACGGTCCACCGACCAGGGCAGGCTCATCGGCAGCGGCAGCACCAGCTCGGTCAGGGGCTGGGTGGGCGTGGGTTCCCGGGTGTCGTTGAGCTGCACGCTGTCCAGGTGCAGGGTGTCGATCTGCAGGCCGCGGCCGAGCAAGGCGTCGATCAACTGGTCGCTGGTCCACTGCACGCGCAGGCCCTGCAGCTGCACGTCCAGACCCGGGCGCGTCCAGCGCAGTTGCTGCACCTGGCCGCCTTCGCGCAGACTGCCCTGCGCGCCGCTGGCCTGCAGCTGGCCGCTTGGGCTGTTCGCGTCCGCCACCCAGGCTTGGGCCCAGCCCAGCGCCCGCGCCAGCGATCCGTCGCTGCCCGACCAGACCCAGCCCGCCACACCACCGGCGAGCAGCAAGGCCAGCGCAGCACCGGGCAGCCAGTGGCCGAACCAGCCGATACCGCGCAGGGTCTGCCGTGCGGCCCGCGCCCAGCCGCGCGGCGCGGGCGCAGCGGCGGCGTCATCGGAAGAGGGGGACGGGTCCTGAGCGGCCATCAGAAAACGAAGCCGACGTTGAAGTGCAGCCGCCAGGCGCGCGGTTGCACGCCGTAGGCCAGGTCCAGCCGCAGCGGGCCGACCGGGCTGTTGTAGCGCACGCCGGCGCCCACGCCCCAGCGGGCCTTGAGGTCGGCGATCTTCTCGGCCACCGAGCCGCCATCCACGAACAGCGCCGTTTCCCAGGGGGTGCGCTGGCCGTTGCGCCAGATGGGGATCTGCCATTCCACGCTGCCCACCGTCATGTAGCGGCCGGGCGAGACGCCGCCGTCGGCCTGCGCCACGCCGATGTCGCGCAGCGCATAGCCGCGCACGCTGGTGTCGCCGCCGGTCAGGAAGAGCTGGGTTTCGGGCACCGGCGTGTCGGCCTTGGCCCACACGGCGCCGGCCTCCACGCGCAGCGCCACGCGGCCCCAGCCGCTGCCGCTGGACTCGCTGGCGCGGGCCGTGCCCAGCGGTGTGCGCTCAGCGACCCGAGCGAGCGCGCTGCCCACCGGCCAGTAGCCCAGCCAGCGACCCACTGTGCGGCCAAAGGGACGGCGTTCGCCCACCAGGGTGTAACCGGCGCCCAGCTCCAGGCCCAGGCCATAGCCGCTCTGCGGGAATGGCGTGTTGTCAAAGCGCCGGCGTGTCCAGGCGTAGTTGGCGGTCAGCGACGCCTCGGCCGCATCGGTGCCCAGGCTCTTGACCACCGTGTTCACCGAGCGCGCACGGTCGTACTGGAGGAAGAAGCTGCGGTCCAGCGTGTCGCTGCTTTGGCCCTGGCCCAGGCGCAGGCGCTGGCTGGTGGTGGTGTCAAAGCCATCGATCTGTCGTGCCACCAAGGCGCTGGTGATCCACTGCCAGCCCTTGTCATCGACCGGCGCGCTCCATTCGGTGGAGAGTTGCTGGTCGTCGCGTTCGAGCTGCAGCTTGCTCACCGCCCGCCAGTCGATGCCGGGCACGCGGTGGTGCGTGTGTTCGACGGACAGGCGCGCGCCGCTGTCGGTGCTGCCACCAATGCCCAGCACCATTTTCTGGCGCTGCGCCTCGCGCAGTTGAACGACCACGGGCGCACTGGTCTGGTCCACGCCCGGGTCCACCGACACGTAGACCGACTCGAAGTAGCCCGTGTCGGCGATGCGCTGCTGCGCGTCCTGCAGGCGGGCCAGGTCGTAGTCGCTGCCCGGGGTGACGCCGCTCAGGCGCACCAGGCGTTCGACCACCGCGGTGTCATAGCGCTGCGCCCCTTCGACGCGCACTTCGCCGATGCGCAGCGGCGCGCCGGAGTCCAGTTCCACCGCCAGCCGCACACTGTGGTCGCTCGTGTCCACGTCGGCCAGGCTGTTGTACAGGCGCCCGGCCGGATAGCGGCGGGCCGTGAGCGCGCGCAGCGCGCCGGTCTTGGCACTGTTCCAGTCGGCCTGGGTGAAGGGCTGACCCGCGCGCACGGTGAAGGCACGGCGTACCGCTTCGCGCTGGTCGGCCGCCTGCGGGTGGTCGGCGATGTCACCGCGGAAATACACCTCGGCGCTGGCGATGCGCGTCTGCGGACCGGGTTCCACCGCGATGCGTACTGTGCCCAGCGCCGTGGCACCACCCGGCAGCGGGCCTTCGATGCGCACCTGCGGCGAGAAATAGCCCAGCGTGCCCAGCAGGTCCAGCAGGTTTTCGTCCGTACGCGCGAGCAGGCGGGCGAGCTCGGCCGCTTCCAGGTCGGGCAGCTGGCGAAAACGCATCAGCTCCAGGTGGCGCAGCAGAAAGTCGCGCAGCTCGGCGCTGGCCTGCACGTCCACGTCAAAGCGCGGCTCGATGGACGCGGTGTCGGCCGTCTTTGTGGTGGTGTCGCTGGCGGGTGGTGGTGGGGTCGTCGCCGGGGCTTCGGTCGGCACCGGCGCTGGTGCTTGCGCCAGTACCCACACCGGCCAGCAGCAGGCGAGCGACCACAAGGCCAGCAAAGGCCACCGTGCGCGGCCGGCACGGCGCGAAAGGGCAGAGGTCATGCGGTGATCATTTCGACAGAAGCCGCATCGTGTCTTCCAGGCCCTTCAAGGTCAGCGGGTACATGCGCTGGCCCATGAGCTGCTGGACGATGCTGATGCTCTGCCGATACTGCCACACGCCTTGTGGTTCCGGATTGATCCAGGCGAACTTGGGAAACGCGTGCGTCAGGCGCTGCAGCCACTCGGCACCGGCTTCCTCGTTGTTGTATTCCACGCTGCCACCGGGCTGCAGGATTTCGTAGGGACTCATGGTGGCGTCGCCCACGAAGATCAGCTTGTAGTCCTTGTTGTACTTGCGGATGATGTCCAGCGTGGGGAACTTCTCCGCATAGCGGCGCTTGTTGTTCTTCCACATGTAGTCGTAAACACAGTTGTGGAAGTAATAAAACTCCAGGTGCTTGAACTCGCTCTTGACGGCACTGAACAGTTCCTCAACGCGCTGGATGTGTTCGTCCATCGTGCCGCCCACGTCCATGAGCAGCAGCACCTTCACGTTGTTGTGCCGCTCCGGGATCATCTTGATGTCCAGCCAGCCGGCGTTGGCCGCGGTGGAGCGGATCGTGTCGGGCAGGTCCAGCTCCAGTTCGTTGCCCTCGCGCGCGAACTTGCGCAGGCGGCGCAGCGCCACCTTGATGTTGCGCGTGCCCAGTTCCTGCGTGTCGTCGTAGTCGCGGTAGGCGCGCTGGTCCCAGACCTTCACGGCCGACTTGTTGCCGCCCTTGCCACCGATGCGGATACCCTGCGGGTTCTTGCCGCCGTGGCCGAAGGGCGACGTGCCGCCCGTGCCGATCCACTTGCTGCCTCCCTCGTGGCGCTCCTTTTGCTCTTCGAGGCGCTTTTTCAGCGTCTCCATCAGCTCGTCCCAGTCCATCTTGGGTGCGTCGGCGATCTGCTCGGCCGAGAGGATGCGCTCCATCTCCTGGCGCAGCCAGTCGGCCGGGATGGGCTTGGTGAAGTCGGCGATCAGCTCCACGCCCTTGAAGTAGGCGGCAAAGGCGCGGTCGAACTTGTCGTAGTGCTTCTCGTCCTTGACCAGCGCGGTGCGGGCCAGGAAGTAGAAGTCGTCCATGGTGCAGGCGTCGGGGTTGGTCGGGCCCACCACGTCCGCCTTCAAGGCTTCGAGCAGCGTCAGGTATTCCTTGACCGAGACCGGCAGCTTGGCCGAACGCAGGGTGTAGAAGAAGTCGATCAGCATGACGGACCTCCGCCGACGGGCCGGTGGCTCATCGGTTCCGTTGGTTCATGAACACCAGCTTCTCGAACAGGGTCGTGTCCTGCTCGTTCTTGAGCAGCGCACCCACCAGCGGCGGGACGCTCACCTTGCTGTCGGCGCTTTGCAGTGCTTCGAGCGGGATGTCTTCGGCCATCAGCAGCTTGAGCCAGTCGATCAGCTCGCTGGTGCTGGGCTTTTTCTTCAGACCCGGTAGGTTGCGCACGTCGTAGAAGGTCTTCATGGCCGCCGTCAGCAGCTCGTTCTTCAAACCGGGGAAGTGCACTTCCACGATCTTCTTCATGGTCTCGGCTTCGGGGAACTTGATGTAGTGGAAGAAGCAGCGGCGCAGAAAGGCGTCGGGCAGCTCCTTCTCGTTGTTCGAGGTGATGAACACCAGCGGCCGGTGTTTGGCCTTGATCAGTTCGCGCGTTTCGTAGCAGTAGAACTCCATGCGGTCGAGTTCGCGCAGCAAGTCGTTCGGGAACTCGATGTCGGCCTTGTCGATTTCGTCGATCAGCAGCGCGACCGGCTGGTCGGCGGTGAAGGCCTGCCACAACACACCCTGCACGATGTAGTTGCGGATGTCCTTGACCCGTTCAGCGCTGTCGCCGGTGTTGAGCTGGCTGTCCCGAAGCCGGCTCACGGCGTCGTATTCGTACAGGCCCTGCTGCGCCTTGGTGGTGCTTTTGATGTGCCACTGCAGCAGCGGCATGTCCAGTGCTTGCGCCACCTCTTCGGCCAGCATGGTCTTGCCGGTGCCTGGCTCGCCTTTGACCAGCAGCGGTCGCTTGAGCGTGATGGCGGCGTTGACAGCCAGCATCAGGTCCTGCGTGGCAACGTAGTTCTGTGAGCCTTGGAATTTCATGGTTTGGGCGGGGTGTGTGACGGGAGTGTGGCCCCGTGCTGCAGTGCGGCATCAGGGTTATCAATAAGTGGCTGGTGATGGGTGAGTCTATATAATCACGGATTGATTTTTATCAATCGATATCTTCATTCTGCTTGCCAAATGAACCAACTGTTGCCCACGATGCTTCGTTCCCTTGTCGCCGCTGCGACCTTTTCTGTGGCCGCGGTCGGTGCACATGCGCAAGGCGCTACCGGTAACGCTGCTGCCGGTCAGAAGAAGGCCGAAATGTGCATCGGCTGCCACGGCATTCAGGGCTACCAGAACAGCTTTCCCGAGATCCACAAGGTGCCGATGATTTCGGGCCAGTCGGACAAATACATCGTCGCTGCGCTGAACGCCTACAAGACCGGCGAACGCAAGCACCCCTCCATGCGCGGCATCGCCGGATCGCTGTCCGAGCAGGACATGGCCGATCTGGCCGCTTTCTACGCGGCCCAGGGCGGCAAGCCTGTGCCCGAGACGGCCAAGGCACCCAGCCCCGCCGTGGCGGCGTTGCTGGAAAAGGGCGCCTGCATCTCCTGCCATGGTGCCAACTTCAGCAAACCCATCGACCCGAGCTACCCCAAGGTCGCGGGCCAGCACGCCGACTACCTGTACGTGGCGCTCAAGGCTTACACCGTCGACGGCAGCAACGTGGTGGGCCGCGCCAACCCCATCATGGCCGGCATGGCCAAGCAGTTCAAGCCAGCCGAGTTGCGCGAAATCGCCAAGTACCTGGGCTCGCTGGAGACCGAACTCAGGACCGTGCCCCAGTCGCGCTTCCGCTGATCCAGCTGCGCCCCTTCCAAAAAGCCGCTCACCGAGCGGCTTTTTTGTTTCAGTCCTGGGTGGCCCGTTGCCGCACGTGTTCGATGTAGGCCTGGCCGTCGGGTGGCCGTCCGCTGCGCTGGCTTTCCCAGATCATGCGTCCCAGGCACTCCATCACTTCGTGGTGGGCGGCGTGCAGGTCGCCGCGGCGCGCGGTCAACAGCTCCACCGCCTGGCGGATGCCGGGCGGCTGGTCGATGCTGCACTGTTCGCTCACCGACAGGTGCATGGACAGGTGCAGGAACGGGTTGGTCTTCTCGGCGTCGGGTTGCCCCATGGCCGCCAGCGCGGCCTCCACATCGGCGAAGTCGGCGTGGTATTCGGGGTGCTCGCTCATCCACTGGGCCGCGATCATCTCGATGGCCTCCATGGGTTGGTGCAGGCGCTGTTTGTCGTACACCGCGCAGAAAAAGCGGCGCACATCGGCTTGTGACGGGCTGAACATGTCGAGATTGTCCCGCAAGCAGCCTGCCCGCCCGGTGCGCTTGGGTACAGTCGGGTCCAGCCGCATTCCAAAAGAGGAGATATCCACCATGACCCAAGCCTTCATCTGCGACGCGATCCGCACCCCGTTTGGCCGCTACGGCGGCGCGCTCAGCTCGGTGCGCACCGACGACCTCGGCGCGATCCCCCTCAAGGCGTTGATGGCGCGCAACCCGAAGGTTGACTGGGCGGCCGTTACCGACGTGCTGTTCGGCTGCGCCAACCAGGCCGGCGAAGACAACCGCAACGTCGCTCACATGAGCAGCCTGCTCGCCGGTCTGCCCATGGAAGTGCCCGGTGCCACCATCAACCGACTGTGCGGCTCGGGGCTGGACGCGCTGGGCACGGCTGCGCGGGCGATCCGGGCGGGCGAGGCCGGTCTCATGATCGCCGGGGGCGTCGAAAGCATGAGCCGCGCCCCCTTTGTCATGCCCAAGGCCGAGAGCGCCTTTAGCCGCGCCAACGCTGTTTACGACACCACCATCGGCTGGCGCTTCGTCAACAAGCTGATGAAAGCGCAATACGGTGTGGACTCCATGCCCGAGACCGCCGAGAACGTGGCTACCGACTTCAAGATCGAACGCGAAGCGCAGGACCGCATGGCCCTCGCCAGCCAGATGAATGCCGTCGCGGCGATCAAGGCCGGCCACCTCGCCCGCGAAATCACGCCGGTGCACATCCCGCAAAAGAAGGGTGACCCGGTCATCGTCGACACCGACGAACACCCGCGCGAAACCAGCCTGGAGGCGCTGGCCAAACTCAAAGGTGTGGTCAAGCCGGACGGCACGGTCACCGCCGGCAACGCCAGTGGCGTGAACGACGGCGCCTGCGCGCTGCTGCTGGCCGATGAAGCCACTGCGGCCAGGAACGGCCTGACGCCCAAGGCCCGCATTGTCGGCATGGCCACGGCGGGTGTGGCGCCGCGCATCATGGGCATCGGCCCGGCGCCGGCCACGCAGAAGGTGCTGGCACTCACCGGCCTGACGCTCGACCAGCTGGACGTGATCGAACTCAACGAAGCTTTTGCGGCGCAAGGGCTCGCCGTGCTGCGCCAGCTGGGCCTGCAAGACGACGATGCACGCGTCAACGCCTGGGGCGGCGCCATCGCCCTGGGGCACCCGCTGGGCGCCAGCGGTGCGCGTCTGGCCACCACGGCGGTCAACCGCCTGCACGCCACGGGCGGGCGCTACGCGCTGTGCACCATGTGCATCGGCGTGGGGCAGGGCATCGCGGTCGTGCTCGAGCGCGTGTGACCGGCTTTGCCCTGATCACCGATCCGTTTTTCTACGCGGTCGCCATTCCGGCCGTGCTGCTGCTGGGGGTGAGCAAGAGCGGCTTCGGTGCGGGCTTCGGATCGCTTGCGGTGCCCATGATGGCGCTGGCCGTGACCGTGCCGCAGGCCGCTGCCATCCTTATGCCGGTGTTGCTGGTGATGGACTTGCTGGGCATGGCCGCTTTCCGCAAGCACGTGGACCGGGCGCTGCTCAAGTTCCTGTTGCCTTGTGGCCTGGCGGGCATCGCGCTGGGCGCCCTGCTGTTCCGTTTGCTGGATGCGAAGGTGGTGGCCGGTGTGGTGGGAGGGGTCACGTTGCTGTTCTTGGCGCAGCGCCTGCTGTTTCCGCCCAAAGCCGACAGCCCGCCGCCGCCGAAGTGGCTGGGCGCCGTCCTGACCGCCACGTCGGGCTTCACCAGTTTCATCGCGCATGCGGGCGGGCCGCCCATCAACGCGTATGTGATCCCGCTCAGGCTCTCGCCGGTGCTGTTCACCGGCACCATGGCGTTCTTCTTTTTCTTCATCAACCTCAGCAAGTGGGTGCCCTATGCGTGGCTGGGTCTGCTGGATGGTCGCAACATGGCCACCTCGCTCGCGCTGCTGCCGTTTGCGCCGATCGGCGTCTGGGTGGGGGTGCGCATCGCGCACCTCATCAACCCGGTGATGTTTTACCGGCTGGTGTATGCCGGCATGTTCCTCACCGGCTGCAAGCTGTTGTGGGACGCCTGGCGCTAACATCCACGGCTGTTGTCCATTTCAAGCAGGAGGTCGGAATGCCGGTGGTGGTGGTGGCCAATCCCAAGGGCGGCGTGGGCAAATCCACGCTTTCGACCAATGTGGCGGGTTACTTCGCCAGCCAGGGCCATGCGGTCATGCTGGGCGACGCAGACCGGCAGCAGTCCTCGCAATTGTGGTTGCGCCTGCGTCCGCCAGCGGCGCGGCCGATCCGGACCTGGGAGCTCTCCAGCGACTTCATCGCCCGCCCGCCCAAGGATGTGTCGCACGTGGTGCTGGACACGCCCGCCGGCCTGCACGGCTGGCGTTTCAAGGACGTGCTCAAGCTCGCCGACAAGGTGCTGGTGCCATTGCAGCCCAGCATCTTCGATATCTACGCCACGCGGGCTTTCCTCGATGAGCTGGCCGAGACCAAGCGGGGCGATCGGCTGGAGGTCGGCATCGTCGGCATGCGGGTGGACGAGCGCACCATCGCGGCCGAGAAGCTGCACGAGTTCGTGAACGGTCTCGGGCTGCCGGTGCTGACCTACCTGCGCGACACGCAGAACTACATCCACCTGGCCGCCCGCGGCCTGACGCTGTTCGACATTGCGCCCAGTCGGGTGGAGAAAGACCTGCAGCAGTGGCAGGGCCTCACGAAGTGGCTCAACGCGTGACGTGCGCTGTCCCGACGCGGACACGTTGAGGTCGGCCCGGACGCTAGAGTCCGCGGCATGAAAATCTTTGAAACCCTGGCCGATCTGGCCGCCTGCGTGGGCCAGGAAGTGGCCGTCAGCGACTGGGTCACCATCACCCAGGAACAGGTCAACCGTTTTGCCGAGGCCACCGGTGACCACCAGTGGATCCACGTGGACGTGGAGCGTGCGAAGCAGGGGCCCTTTGGCGCACCGATCGCACACGGTTTTCTCACGCTGTCGTTGCTGCCGGTTTTCTTCGAATCGTCTTTCGACGTGCGCCAATCGGGGATGGGCGTGAACTACGGCCTCAACAAGGTTCGCTTCACCGCACCGGTGCCGGTGGGCAGCCGCTTGCGCGGCCGCATGACGCTGCTGTCGGCAGAGCCCATCGATGGGCAGGGCCTGCAGATGACCTGGCAGGTCCAGGTGGAGCGCGAGGGTGTGAGCAAACCGGTTTGCGTGGCCGAAGCATTGGTGCGGCGATACCCCTGACGCACCGACGGGGGCTGGGCGGCACCAGCGTCCTCACTTGATGCGCACGAGCTGACGCGGTTCGAGCCAGCCGTCGAAGTGGGTGATCAGCGCGTTGATGCGTTCGGCCGCCACCGCCTGGCTGGTCTGCTGGGAAATCAGTTGATAGGCGTCGTTGCGCAGCAGCCAGAGTTCTTGGGCCGACTTGGCCTGCTCGATCTTGTGGCGCAGGCGCTGTGCAGGCACCTTGTCGCAGTCGGTGATGCACTGGAGCAAGGCGGTCTGGATCGATTGCAGATCCTTGAGGCTGGGGGCGCGCCGTCCAGGAGCGCGCGGCTTGAGCGACCCCTTGATGAAACGGGCGAAGTTGGCGATCACAGTGTTCTCCGGACGGCGCGACGGGCCGTGTGGTGGCGGTGGGGTGGCAGGCCTTGTGGCGCCGTTGGACCCTTGTGGCATTGACGCACAGAGCGTGCATCAGTGGTGTGCCACCACGAGATGGAAAAAGCGGACGGGGTGACGGGCTTCACGCTGGCGTGGCTCCAAAACCCTGCTGGCGCCAGGCTTCGAACACGACCACCGCCACCGCGTTGGACAGGTTCAGGCTGCGCTGGCCTTCGATCATGGGCAATCGCAGGCGCTGTGTGGCTGGAAACTGCTCGCGCAGGTCGGCGGGCAGTCCTTGCGTCTCAGAGCCGAACACGAGCCAGTCGCCCGGCTGGAACGCGTTGTCAAAGGCGTTGTGGCTGCCCCGGGTCGTCAGCGCGAACAGGCGTTGCCGATCGGGGTTTTCGGTGTGCAGGAAGCTGGCCCAGTCGGCATGGCGGCGCACCGTGGCGTACTCGTGATAGTCCAGCCCGGCGCGGCGCATCTGCTTGTCGTCCATCGAGAAGCCCAGTGGCTCGACCAGGTGCAAGGAGCAACCTGTGTTGGCGCTCAGGCGGATCACGTTGCCCGTGTTGGGCGGGATCTCGGGCGCAACGAGGACGATGTGGAACATGGTTGCAAGCGGGCCTGTCCGGTGAGGCACTCAGGCGTTGTCGGGTGCCAGTGTTCTGGTCTGTTGTCCCTCCCTGCACGGCGGCGATGATAAGCCTCGAATAGCCACATGCGCCGCTTTGTTTGCTGCATTTTTCGCAGCTGTCAGGCGCAGGCCACACCAGCGCTTGTTGGGGGGTTGGCGGACCTGATGCTTGTCATGGCCCGGAGCCCGGTTCGTTGGCAGGTGTGCGAGCCAGTACCAATGCGTGCACCCGCGCGGCGCCGCCGTCCAGCAAGTCCTGCGCGGCCGCTTCCAGTGTGGCGCCGGTGGTGCTCACGTCGTCCACCAGCAGCACGTGTGCGCCGGCCAGTGCGGGCACATGCTGCGGATGCGCGGAAAAGGCGCCGCGCAGGTTCTGCAGGCGCTGTGCACGGGGAAGGCTGTGCTGGTCGGGGGTGTCGCGAAGGCGCACCAGTGCATCGGACAGCGCCCGCGGGCGAGGATGGGTGGTGCGGCGCAGCAATGCGCTGCCCAGTTCCCAGGCCTGGTTGAATCCGCGCTCGGCCAGCCGCATGGGCCCCACCGGGACCGGTACCAGCAAGTGGCTGGCGTGCAGCATCGACAGCACCTGTGTGTCGCGCATCATCAGGTCGGCCCAAAGGCCGGACCAGCCGGCGTCGCCGCCGAACTTCCAGCGCGCGATCAACCCGTCCCACGGGTAGCCGTAGTCCAGCACAGCGACACACCGTTGCACGGGGGCGGGAGTAGGACGGGTCAGGCACGCCCCGCACAAGGGGTTGTCGTGCGGCATCGGCACCGCACAGCACTGGCAGCGCCAGCGGGGCTGGGCAAACCGTTGCAGGCAGGTGGCACACACCGGCTCGGCCGGCCAGCGCTGGCACACCTGGCAGCGACCCGGCAAATGCCGTGACACCTTCAGGAGCGGATGCAGGCTCAACATGCGGCCAATATACTGGCGCCCTCTCAGCCGCCGACCAGTGCCACCGTGAACCCCGACGCCACCTCAACTTCTGCCGTGCCGGGGATGGATGCAACCGCTGCGCGCCGCTGGTGGCGGCTGCCGCGCACCGAAAGCCCCTGGTTGCACGAGGAGGTGGCCACGCGCATGGCCCAGCGCCTACAATGGTTTCGCGAACCGCCGACCAGCTGGCTGCATTGGGAGCCCGTGCTGGGTGGTCTGCAGACCCACGCCCGTCTGCGTGAACAGCTGCCACAGGCGTCGTGGCATGTGCGGGCCGAACAACTGCCTCTGGCGCTGCAGGCCACCCGCGAAAGCGCAGGCCGCTCCTGGAACCCTTTGCAGTGGCGCCGTTCGCAAGCTGCACAGGCTTTGCCGGCTGATGAGCAGGTGGCGATGCTCTGGGCCAACATGGTGCTGCACCACGAACCGCAGCCCCAGCCCTTGCTCAAGCGCTGGCACGGTCTGATCCAGACCAACGGCTTTCTCATGTTTTCCTGCCTGGGGCCCGATACCTTGCGCGAACTGCGTTCGGTCTACGCACAGGCAGGATGGCCCGATCCGGCGCATGCCTTCACCGACATGCACGATTGGGGTGACATGCTGGTGCACAGTGGTTTTGCCGAGCCGGTGATGGACATGGAGCGCATCACCTTGTCGTATTCATCCGCGCCGGCGCTGCTGCAGGAGTTGCGGGGCTTGGGGCGCAACCTGAGTGTGAACCGCCATGCGGCGCTGCGAGGGCGTAGCTGGCGGGCGCAATTGTTGCGGGCGCTGGAAGCCAGGCTGCCCCGTGACGATCAGGGGCGGCTGCTGCTGAGTTTTGAAATCATTTACGGGCACGCCTACAAGCCAGTGCCGCGTGTGCCGGTGTCCAGTTCGCAGTCGGTCTCCATGGATGCGATGCGAGCCATGTTGCGCGCCGGGCGCGGCTGACAGCAGGTAGCACCCGTCTGCCCAGTGCGGGTTGCGTTGTGTCAATTACCCATGGACGCGCGTCGCCTTTGGTCGATTGAGAGCATGTTTTACACCGCTACAATTGACATAAATCAAGCCCGGAAGGCGCGTGTCCCTTGGATGAGCGCGGTTCGGTGTGTCGGCTGAAGCTCTGTCCAGGTGAAACCACAGTGAGTCAGGTGCACAACGCATCCTCTTTGGCCACCCGCTCGGCGGATGGCATGCACTGGCTGATGCGTCGCAATTGCTCGCTCACTCCGCGGCAGTTGATGGCGATGTACCTGTCGTTGTCTTGCGTGTCATTGGCCGTTGCGGGATTTTTCTGGTCCCAAGGGGCCACGCTGGTGCTTCCGTTTGCGGCGGTCGAACTGATGGCGGTGGGGCTGGCCTTTCTGGTGCATGCACGACATGCCACCGACCGTGAGCGTATCAGTGTCGGTCAGGGGCGGCTGGTGATTGAGCAGGAAAGCGCTGGCCGCTTGCAGCGGTGCGAATTTGCCCGCCACATGGTGCGTGTGAATCCACCGTTGGAGCGTGATCAGCTGGTGGAAGTGCGGGGAGGCGGACAGATGGTGCAGGTAGGGCGTTTTCTGCGAGCCGATCTGCGGCCGGTGCTGGCCAGGGAAATCCGCACAGCGCTTCAGGATTGAGGCGGTCGGGTACGGGCGTGGGTATTCCCTGAGTGTGTGGAGCTTGGGATTTTTGTTTAATCGGGATTGATATAAATCAATACTTATATTCGAGGCGCAACAAAGTGAGCAAGACGAAAACGATGGGTGATTTCCTGCGAAACCGACTGAAAACGCTGCGCACGACGGCTTCGACCGTTGCGCTGGGTGCCGGCGTTTGGGTGACGGAGGCGGCCCATGCCGTGAACGACCTGCCGGGCGGGCCCGCGGTCAACCAGCTGAACTTCGCTCCTCCAGCCACCAAGATCGCGGAAGAACAGCATTGGCTGCACTGGTTCATGATGGCCATCTGCACGGTCATCTTCATCATCGTCTTCGGCGTGATGTTCTATTCCATCCTCAAGCACCGCAAGTCGGTGGGCCACAAGTCGCAAGAGCTGGCCGAGCCGATCTGGGTGGAGCTGGGCTGGACCATCGTCCCCCTGCTGATCGTGATCGGCATGGCGTTGCCGGCCACCAAGGTGCTGGTGGCCCAGAAGGACACCACCAACAGCGACCTGACCATCAAGGCCACGGGCATGCAGTGGAAGTGGGGTTACGACTACATCAAGGGCGAAGGCGAAGGCATTGCCTTCCTGTCCACCCTGGACAACAGCCACCGTGAAATGTCCAACAGCGGCAAGCCGCCTGCCACCGACAACTACCTTCTGAAGGTGGACAACCCCCTGGTCGTGCCGGTGGGCAAGAAGGTCCGCATCATCACCACGGCCAACGACGTGATCCACGCCTGGATGGTGCCGGCCTTCGGCGTCAAGCAGGACGCCATCCCCGGCTTCGTGCGCGACACCTGGTTCCGCGCCGAGAAGACTGGCGACTTCTATGGCCAGTGTGCCGAACTCTGCGGCAAAGAGCACGCCTATATGCCGATCCACGTGAAGGTGGTGACGGCCGAGGAATACACCGCCTGGGTGGCCACCCAGCAAAAGGCCGTGGTCGCTGCCAAGTGAGCAGTGAGCTGAAGAATTCAGAATCTCCAAGGAAACAACGATGAGTGCAGTTCTCGACCACCACGACGCACACGATCACGACCACCATGCCCCGACCGGCTGGCGTCGTTGGGTTTACGCGACCAACCACAAAGACATCGGTACGCTGTACCTGCTGTTCGCTTTCACCATGCTCATGATCGGCGGCGTGCTGGCGCTGGGCATCCGTGCCGAGCTGTTCCAGCCGGGCCTGCAGCTGGTCAACCCTGAGCTGTTCAACCAGCTCACCACCATGCACGGCCTGATTATGGTGTTCGGCGCCATCATGCCGGCCTTCGTGGGCTTTGCGAACTGGATGATCCCGCTGCAGATCGGCGCGTCGGACATGGCTTTCGCCCGGATGAACAACTTCAGCTTCTGGCTGATGATCCCGGCCGCCCTCATGCTGGTCGCCTCGTTCTTCATGCCCGGCGGCGCACCCGCCGCCGGCTGGACGCTGTACGCCCCGCTGACCCTGCAGATGGGCCCCTCGATGGACGCAGGCATTTTCGCCATGCACATCCTGGGTGCTTCGTCGATCATGGGCTCGATCAACATCATCGTGACCATCCTCAACATGCGCGCCCCTGGCATGACGCTGATGAAGATGCCGATGTTCTGCTGGACATGGCTGATCACCGCTTACCTGCTGATCGCCGTGATGCCCGTACTGGCCGGCGCCATCACCATGACGCTGACCGACCGCCACTTCGGCACCAGCTTCTTCAACCCCGCCGGCGGCGGTGACCCGGTGATGTACCAGCACATCTTCTGGTTCTTCGGCCACCCCGAGGTCTACATCATGATCCTGCCGGCCTTCGGCATCGTGAGCCAGGTCGTGCCCGCGTTCGCTCGCAAGAAGCTGTTCGGCTACGCGTCCATGGTATATGCCACGGGCTCCATCGCCATCCTGTCCTTCGTCGTGTGGGCTCACCACATGTTCACCACCGGCATGCCGGTGACCGGCCAGCTGTTCTTCATGTACTCGACCATGCTGATCGCCGTGCCCACGGGCGTGAAGATCTTCAACTGGATCGCGACCATGTGGAAGGGTTCGATGACCTTCGAGACCCCCATGCTGTGGGCCGTCGGTTTCATCTTCGTGTTCACCATCGGCGGTTTCACCGGTCTGATCCTGTCGATGGCGCCGATCGACATCAACTTCCAGGACACCTACTACGTGGTGGCCCACTTCCACTACGTGCTGGTGGCCGGTTCGCTGTTCGCCATGTTCTCCGGCATCTACTACTGGCTGCCCAAGTGGACCGGCGTGATGTACAGCGAAACCCGCGGCAAGCTGCACTTCTGGTGGTCGATGATCTCCTTCAACATCACCTTCTTCCCGATGCACTTCCTGGGTCTGGCCGGCATGCCGCGTCGCTACGCCGACTACCCCATGCAGTTCGCCGACTTCAACGCCATTGCATCGGTGGGCGCCTTCGCTTTCGGTCTGGCACAGGTGTACTTCTTCGTGTTCGTCATCATCCCCGCCATGCGTGGTCAGGGTCCGAAGGCGGTGCAGAAGCCTTGGGAAGGTGCCGAGGGCCTGGAGTGGGAAGTGCCGTCTCCTGCGCCTTTCCACACCTTCGAGAACCCGCCCAAACTGGATGCCACCGCCACCAAGGTGATCGGTTGATTCCGAAGCTTCACATCCTGTATGGCCATGACGCCTGAACAAAAGAAAAACAACCTGCGGCTGGGTTTGATCCTGGCCTCGGTGGCACTGGTCTTCTTCGCTGGCTTCGTGGGCAAGCTGGTGCTGCTGGGCGGCTGAGCCCGCCCAGCACATCCGCAACCTCGGTACTTTTTCTCCATGGCGCTGAAACGCGAAAACCTCAAGATGGTCGGCAAGCTCGGCGTGATCACGCTGGGCATGTTCGCTTTCGGCTATGCGCTGGTGCCCATTTACAGGGCCATCTGTGAGGCCACGGGTATCAACGTGCTGGCGATCGGAGAGCGTCAGGTGCCCGGCAACGCTTCCAAGGTGCCTGCGAACACCCAGGTGGATGTTTCCCGCACCATCACCGTGGAGTTCGACGTCAACGTGCGCGGGCCCTGGCATTTCAAGCCCGAGGTGCGCAGTCTGCAGGTCCACCCTGGTCAGCTGACCACGGTGATGTACGAGTTTCAAAACGTACAGGATCGGACCATGGCCGCGCAAGCGATCCCGAGTTATGCGCCCAAGCAGGCCATGGCGCATTTCAACAAGCTGGAGTGCTTCTGCTTTACGCAGTACACGCTGGCGCCGGGTGAAAAGAAAGCCTGGCCGGTGGCCTTTGTCATCGATCCCAAGCTGCCCAAGGATGTGTCCACCATCACGTTGTCCTACACCTTCTTTGAAGTGGGTGTGCCGGTGCCAGCGGCCCCGAAAGACGTGGCGATCCGGCCGGCCGAGCCGATCGCAGTCAAGGGGGCGGTGTGAGCCTGCCCGCCCACCAACGCCGTGCCAGTCTGTGGGACACGGTCAAGGCCGTGCTATGGAGCTTCCTTGGCGTGCGCCGTCGCAGCGATTTTCAGGACGATGTCGCCAAGCTCAACCCCCTGCATCTGATGGCGGTGGGTGTGGCGATGGCATTGCTTTTTGTATTTGGCCTGATGCTTCTGGTCAACTGGGTGGTGAGCTGATCCACCACCCCTTCAACTTTTCTCGAATTTCCATTCAAACAAGCGCAAGCACTTAGGAGTGAGCATGTCAGCAGCAACACACGGCACGACGCCCTACTACTTTGTCCCCGGACCTTCGCGGCACCCGGTGATGGCATCCTTTGGCCTGTTCTTCGTGATCCTGGGCGCCGGTCAGTGGATCAACGGTTCCGCTTGGGGCATGTACTCGCTCGCGTTTGGCCTGACGTTCTGGAGTGTTGTGCTGTTCCAGTGGTTCCGCGACTCCGTGGCAGAGAGCGAAGGTGGGCTGTACGGTCACAAGATCGACCTGTCGTACCGCTGGAGCATGAGCTGGTTCATCTTCTCCGAGGTGATGTTCTTTGGCGCCTTCTTCACGGCGCTGTGGTGGGCCCGGGTCCATTCCGTGCCGGCCCTGGGCAACATTGAAAACGCGCTGATCTGGCCCGATTTCTCGGCGGTCTGGCCTTCTTCGCAAGTGGGCGCCACCGCATCGCCCGCTGGCATCGTCGAGCCGTTCCAGACCATGGGTCCGTTCTGGCTGCCGACAATCAACACGGCGCTGCTGCTGACCTCGGGTGTCACGCTGACGATTGCCCACCACGCGCTGCAAGCGGGTCAGCGCAGCAAGACCATCGCCTTCATGTGGATGACGGTGATCCTGGGCATCGTGTTCCTGTTCGTGCAGGGCTATGAGTACGCACACGCCTACGCCGACCTCAACCTCAAACTCAACTCCGGCATCTTCGGTTCGACCTTCTTCTTGCTGACCGGCTTTCACGGCTTCCACGTGTTTGTCGGCATGCTGATGCTGCTGTTCATCACCCTGCGCTTGCAGAAGGGGCACTTCACGGCGCAACGCCATTTCGGCTTCGAGGGAGCTGCCTGGTACTGGCACTTCGTGGACGTCGTGTGGTTGGGCCTGTACATCCTCGTCTATTGGATGTGAAGCCGTACAGGCGTCGTGCAAACGACGTTTGCGGCCATAAAAAAAGCGCCGACAGGCGCTTTTTTTTCATGGGTGGGTCCGCGTGCGATCAGGGTTGCATGGGAACGCCGGTGGGCTGGATCCAGCCCATGAGGTAGCTCACGAGCACCACCACAAACAGCAGGATGGAGAACCCCACGCGGAACGCCAGGGCGCGGGCCATGTGGTTTTTACGCGGTGTGGTTTCGTCTGCATCGGTAGCGACACCATGCCCCCGCATCATGAACACCAGCGCGGCCGCCAAACTGCCGATGATCGCCACAAAGGCCACAATCACAAGATATGTCATCTCCTCATTATCGATGGATCGGTTCATCCGTGCTGCGTGGACGCGAAACGTCTGTGAGCGACGGGGGTGACCGGAGTCGCCGACCATGAGTCCGCGTGCTTCCGCTCGTTTCTGGATCGTCTTGATCGCAGCCCTGGTCACCGTAGGCGTGACCGCATCCATGGGCATCTGGCAGCTTTCGCGCGCTGCGCAGAAAAATGCTTTGAAGGAAAGCATCGCCACCCGCGGTGCGTTGCCACCACTGGATGTTGGGGAGTTGCTGGCACAGACCGCGCCAGCCGAGGCCATTCACCGCCCGGTGTCCCTGCGGGGTCACTGGGTCCCTGGTGCCACCGTGTTCCTGGACAACCGGCCCATGAATGGCCGAACCGGGTTTGTGGTGTTGACGCCGCTGCAACTGACCGGAAGCGACCGCGCGGTGCTCGTGCAGCGTGGCTGGGTGGCGCGCGACTTCCTTGACCGAACCCGCCTGCCCGACCTGCCGACCCCGGTCGACGAGGTCGCGGTGGTGGGGCGATTGGCCCCGCCGCCCAGCCAGCTTTTTGAGCTGGGCGCCGGAGCACAGGGGGCGATCCGGCAAAATGTCAACTTGGCACAACTGGCAGCCGAAAAGCGGCTGTCCATGCTGCAGGGGGTATCTGTACTGCAGACGGGGCCGGAAGAGGCCGGTCTCGTGAGAGATTGGCCGCGCTTCGTCGGCGACGCTCACAAACACTACGGTTACGCCGTGCAATGGTTCGCCATGTGCGCGGTGACCGCAGCCCTCTACCTCTGGTTCCAGATCTTTCTTCCGCGCTCCCGGCGCCGCACCCATGGCACAGACCCCCGATGAACCCCTGACGTTGACCGTGCACAGCCTGCCCACACCCGAGCAGGACGGCACCTTCGATGCCGCCAAGACACGTGTCGGCCGCTGGAAGATGATCGCCCTGTTGCTGGTCTGCGCTTCGCCGGTGATCGCTTCGTACCTCACCTACTACGTGATCCGCCCCGAGGGGCGTCGAAACTACGGCGAGCTGATCGACCCGCAGCGTCCCCTGCCTGCGATGGTGGGCATCGACGCGCAAGGCCGCAGCGTGCCGCTGACCGGGCTGAAAGACCAATGGTTGCTCATCAGCGTCGCGGACTCGTCTTGCGACGATCTCTGTCAAAAGCACCTTTATGTGCAGCGCCAGCTGCGCGAAGGCCTGGGCAAAGAAAAAGACCGGCTGGAATGGGTCTGGCTGCGCACCGACGCACAGCCACTGGCCGAGCCCCTGAAGGCCGCGACCGCAGCGGCCACGGTGTTGCAGGTTGATCCCCAAGCGCTGGGCAACTGGTTGCAGCCCGCTTCCAGTCAGCGTCTGCAAGACCACTTGTACGTGGTCGACCCGATCGGCAACTGGATGATGCGGTTCCCCGCCAACGCCGACCCCAAACAGATCAAGCGCGACCTCGATCGCCTGCTGCGCGCCTCGGCGTTCTGGGACAAATCCGGCCGCTCGACCGACGTCGCACCGGCCGTGGGCCGCTGACCGGGCCGTTCGCACCATGGACACCACACAGCCGCTTTACGATCTCGCGCCGCTGGCCCGCATGATGCTGCTGGGCGTCGTCATCGCGCTCGGCCCGCTGGCCTGGGTGTGGTTGCGCAACCGCCATGCACCGGCGGCGCAGCGCCTGCGCGTGCTCACGCTGCTCACGCTGTTTCTCACGTTCGATCTGGTGCTGTTCGGCGCCTTCACACGCCTGACCGATTCGGGCCTGGGTTGCCCGGACTGGCCGGGCTGTTACGGCAGCGCCAGCCCGCTTGGGGCGCGTGCAGACATCAGCGCCGCACAGGAGGCCATGCCCACCGGCCCGGTGACCCATTCCAAGGCCTGGATCGAGATGATCCACCGCTACCTGGCCACCGGTGTGGGTGTGCTCATCCTCGTGCTGGCCAGCGTGAGCTGGGTTGAGCGCAAGCGCCTGTCGGTCTCCCACTGGTGGCCCATGGTCACGCTGTTCTGGGTCTGCCTGCAAGGCGCTTTCGGCGCTCTCACGGTGACCATGAAGCTGTTTCCCGCCATCGTCACCTTGCACCTGCTGGGTGGAATGGTGCTGCTGGCGCTGCTGCGTGCGCAAGCCGTGGCGTACGCACTGGCCGCACCGGGCAGCCCCGGGCCGGTCCAACTACACAACGGCACGCGCTTTGCCTTGGGGCTCGTCTACGCACTGCTGTGGTTGCAGATCGCCCTGGGCGGCTGGGTCAGCACCAACTACGCAGTGCTCGCCTGCAGCGACTTCCCGACCTGCCAGGGCAGCTGGTGGCCCGAGATGGACCTGCGACACGGCTTTGCGCTCTGGCGCGACCTCGGTATGGCCCACACTGGCGACGGGTTGCCCTTCGCCGCCCTCACGGCCATCCACTACGTGCACCGACTGAGCGCCTACGTGGTCTTCATCGCGCTGGGCTGGCTGGTCTGGCGCCTCTGGGCCGCACGCGACACCCGGCCCACGGCACGGTGGCTTCTGGCACTGGCGCTGTGGCAATTGCTCACCGGTGTGAGCAACGTGGTGCTCGACTGGCCCCTGCTGGCCGCTGTGGCCCACACCGGCGGCGCCGCCGGGCTGGTGATCGTCATGACCGGTGCCATCTTCGGCACCCGCACCGCGTACGACACCGTGAGCGCATCCAAATTCAACATTTCCCGCCTGACCTGATGAGCTCCGCGCCCACTTCCACCGCCTTGCCCGCTGCCCAGCCGGTCTGGCGCCAGTTCCATGCCTTGACCAAGCCGCGCGTGATCCAGCTGATCGTGTTCTGCGCCCTCATCGGTATGGTGCTGGCCGTGCCCGGTGTGCCCAGCTGGTCGCAGGTGCAGCTAGCCGCCATCGCCTGTTTCGGCATCTGGCTGGTGTCGGGGGCCGCCGCGGCGTTCAACTGCGTGGTCGAGCAGCACATCGACGCCAAGATGAAGCGCACCGCCTGGCGGCCCACCGCCAAGGGCCAGCTGAGCAACGCGCAGACGCTCACCTTCTCGGCCCTGCTGTGCGCGGCCGGCTCGGCCATCCTGTACCTCTGGGTCAACCCGCTGACCATGTGGCTGACTTTCGCGACTTTCGTGGGCTATGCCGTCATCTACACCGTCATCCTCAAGCCGCTGACGCCGCAGAACATCGTGATCGGCGGCGCTTCGGGCGCCATGCCGCCGGTGCTGGGCTGGGCCGCCATGACCGGGGTGGTTTCGCCGGAGGCGCTGATCCTGTTCCTCATCATCTTCCTCTGGACGCCGCCCCATTTCTGGGCGCTGGCGCTCTACCGTGTGGAGGACTACCGCAAGTCCGGTCTGCCCATGCTGCCGGTCACGCACGGGTCCGAATTCACCCGGCTGCAGATCCTGCTCTACACGTTCGTGCTGTTCGCAGCCTGCCTCATGCCTTTCATCATGCGCATGAGCGGCTACTTCTACCTGGCGGTCGCGGTGGCCTTGTCCATCGGGTTCTGTGGCTATGCGTTCGCGCTGTGGCGAAACTATTCCGACGGACTGGCCCGCAAGACCTTCCGCTTTTCGCTCATCCACCTGTCGCTGCTGTTCGCGGCCCTTCTGATCGACCACTACCTGCCATGAATGCTCTGCGCCGACTCACTGTGCTCGGAGGGCTCTGTGCGGCCCTGCTGGCGGGCTGTTCCGACAAACCCGCTGACGCGACCGCGTCGGGGTTCACCAGCATCGACATCACCGGCGCCGAGTACGCCAACGGCTTCCAGCTCACCGACCACAACGGTCAGCAGCGCACCCTGGCCGATTTCAAGGGCAAGGTGGTGGTGGTCTTTTTTGGCTTCACCCAGTGCCCGGACGTGTGCCCCACCTCGCTGAGCGAGCTGGCCGAGGCCAAGCGCCTGCTGGGCGCCGACGGCGACAAGCTCCAGGGCCTGTTCGTGAGCGTGGACCCGGCCCGCGACACGCCCCAGGTGATGAAGGAGTACATGGCCAGTTTCGACCCGAGCTTCCTCGCGCTCTACACGACCGCCGACGGTCTGCCCGACCTGGCCAAGCGCTTTCGCGTGTACTACAAGAAGGTCGATGGACCGACCCCCACCAGCTACACCATGGACCACTCGGCCGGTAGCTACGTGTACGACACCCAGGGCCGGGTGCGCCTGTACACCCGCTATGGCAGCGGCGCACCCGCGCTCGCGGGGGACGTGAAGAAGCTGCTGGCCGAATGAGGCCTCGGCCCCACCAGACAAAACGGCACCCGAGGGTGCCGTTTTGTCTGGTGGGGGTGTCCGCTCAGTCCACCTTCGCGCCGCTGAGCTTGACCACGCTTTCGTAGCGGTTGCGCTCCTGGGCCAGGAACACTGCAAAGGCCTCGGGCGTGTTGGGCGCCGGCTCGGCCATCAGCGTGGCAAAGCGGCTCTTCACCTCGGGCGTGTTCAGCGCGGCGGTGAACGCAGCGTTCAGCTTGCGCACCGTTTCGACCGGCGTGCCCGCAGGGGCCACCAGCCCCCACCAGGTGTCGATCTGGAAGCCCGGCAGGGTTTCGGCCACGGTGGGCACTTCGGGCATCACGGCAGAGCGTTGCGCGGTGGTCACGGCCAGGGCCCTGAGTTTGCCGGCACGGATGTTGGCCGCCGCCGTGGCCAGGTTGTCGAAGTTGTAGTCCACCTGGCCCGACAACAGGCCCAGCTGCGCCGGGTTGCCGCCGTTGTACGGAATGTGCAGCGCGAACACGCGGGCCTGTTGTTTGAACAGCTCGCCCGCCAGGTGGCCAGCACTCCCGTTGCCGCCCGAGCCGTAGTTCAATTTGGCCGGGTTGGCCTTGGCGTACTTCACCAGGTCGGTCAGGGTGTTGATGTTCAGGCGCTTCGCTGCATCGGCGTTCATCACCAGCACATTGGGCACGCGCAGCATCTGCGTGACGGGGGTGAAGTCCTTCACTGGGTCGTAGGGCAGCTGCTTGAACAGCCAGGGGTTGATGCCGTGCGACGCCGTGGTGGCGATGCCCAGCGTGAGCCCGTCAGGTGCGGCTTTGGCCACCGCGCTCATGCCGATGTTGCCGCCCGCACCGGTCCGGTTCTCCACGATCACCGTGCCCAGTGACCCCTTGACCGCTTCGGCCAGCACGCGGGCCGTGACGTCGATCGGGCCGCCGGCCGCGAACGGCACAACGATGCGCGTGACCTTGTCCTGTGCCAGAACGGGCGCGGCCAGCAGGGCCGCTGCGGTGAGGGCGATGAGTTGGCGGCGCGTGGTGTTCACAGCTTGTCTTTCGCAGAGGTGAAGGAATCGGCGAAGAAGGCTTCTTCGGGCAGGCCTGCGGCGACGTAGTCGCGCCGGGCGGATTCGATCACGATGGGTGCGCCACAGGCGTACACCTCATGACCGGACAGGTCAGGCATGTCCTGCAGCACAGCGCTGTGCACAAAGCCCGTTCGGCCGGTCCAGCCGTCTTCGGGCTGGGCGTCGCTGATCACCGGCACATAGCGCAGGTTCGCCATCACGCCCAGCTGCGCCTCGATCCACGCGGCCTGGTACAGGTCGGCCGGGCGACGGCCGCCCCAGTACAGCGTGGCCGGGCGTTTGATGCCCTTGTGGGCCATGTGTTCCAGGATGGCCTTGATCGGCGCAAAGCCCGTGCCCGAGGCAAGCAGCACGATGGGTTTGTCGCTGTCCTCGCGCAGGTAGAAGCTGCCGTACGGACCTTCGATACGCAGGATGTCCTTATCCTTCATCGTGCCGAACACCTGGTCGGTGAACTTGCCGCCGGGCATGTGGCGGATGTGCAGCTCCATCTGCGGGCCGGCCGCCTGCGTGTGTGGTGCGTTCGCCATGGAATAGCTGCGGCGGTCGCCGTCGCGCAGCAGGAACTCCACGTATTGGCCCGCGTGGTACTGGAAGGCGTCGGCCGCCGGCAGCTGCAGGCGCAGCACGATCACGTCGTGCGAGGCGCGCTCCAGGCTGCTCACACGCACCGGCATTTTCTTGATCGGGAAGGCGCCGGCCTCGGTCACCTGGCGCGATTCGAGCACCACGTCGCTTTGCGCCGTGCCGCAGCAGGTCAGCACATAGCCGGCGGCTTCTTCGGCCTCGCTCAAGGCCTTGGCCTGGTGCGGGCCGTGGCTCACGCTGCCGCTGACCAGCTTGCACTTGCAGGAGCCGCAAGCCCCGTCCTTGCAGCCGTAGGGCAGCCCGATGCCCTGGCGGATGCCGGCGGCGAGCAGGGTTTCGGTGGTGTCGGCCTGGAATGCGCGCCCGCTGGGCTGCACGGTGATGGTGAAGGTCATGATGGGAATGAGACTACAGTGAGACAAATGAACAGACGCTGAACACAACGCATCAGACGCCTTCTGGCCTTTTTCGATTCTCCCAAATTCCGAGCACATGACATTTCTTGGAGCCTTGCCCGCCCGTTTCCGCCGCGAGCGGGTGTTGATCGTCGGTTGTGGCGATGTGGGCCAGCGCGCCGCGCGCGCCCTGGGCAACGGGCGCAAGGTGCGCCTGCTGGCGCTGACCTCCAGCGCCGAACGCTGTGCCGAACTGCGTGCACAAGGCATCACGCCGCTGCTGGGCAATCTGGACCAGGCGGCCTCGCTGCGACGCCTGGCCGGACTGGGCACGCGCGTGCTGCACCTGGCGCCGCCGCCGTCGGGCGAGGGGCAGGACTGGCGCCTGGACACCCGCACCCGCGCCCTGACGCACGCGCTGTGGCGCCGTGGTGCGCCGGCCAGCCTAGTCTATGGCTCCACCAGCGGTGTGTACGGCGACTGTGCCGGCCGCTGGGTGGACGAGGCCAGCCCTGCGCAACCGCAGACGCCACGCGCCTGGCGCCGGGTGGACGCCGAGGCCACGGTGCGCTGGTTCGGCCGCATCACCGGCAGCCGCAGCACGGTGCTGCGCATTCCCGGCATCTACGCACCCGATCGCGAAGGCGGCACGCCGCGAGCCCGTCTGGAGCGCGGTACGCCGGTGCTGCGCGCCGAAGACGACGTTTACACCAACCACATCCACGCCGACGACTTGGCGCGTGCCTGCGTGCTGGCGCTCTGGCGCGCGCGGCCGCAGCGCGTGGTGAATGTGGTGGACGACACCGAACTCAGGATGGGCGACTACTTCGATCTGGCGGCCGACCTGTACGGCTTGCCGCGCCCACCGCGCATCGCCCGCGATGCGGCAGGCGACCAGCTGCCCCTGATGTTGCTGAGCTTCATGAGCGAATCGCGCCGCCTGCACAACCAGCGCATGAAGGCCGAGCTGGGCCTGCGCCTGCGCTTCCCCACAGTGGCCGAGGGCCTGCGCGGCTGACCTGGGACAGCGACCCGCGCAGCGGCGGAGCGTGGGGAAGATCGGCCCGCCCCAAGGCAGGCCCAGCCCGCTGGACCCGGCAAGGACCGGGCCCCCTCCCGTTCCTGGGGCAGCGACCCGCGCAGCGGTGGAGCATGGGGGCGGATCGGGCCAGCCGCCGGGCCGCCCCAAGGCAGGCCCAGCCCCCTGGACCCGGCAAGGACCGGGACCCCTCCCATTCCTGGGGCAGCGACCCGCGCAGTGGCGGAGCGTGGGGGCGCTTGTTTTATCCAGGTCCCGAGGTGACGACGATCGCCGCCGCGTGCAGCAGGTAGACCGCCACCAGCGCACGACCGGTGGTGGGGCCCAGTTGGGTGGGCTGGTTTTCGTCCCGACCCCGCAGGTACAGAACCAGTGCGAGCCCGGCCATGACCGGCAGGTCGCGCCAGAGCACGGTGGTGTCCACGTCCAGAGGCTCGATCAGGCCGGCCAGCCCAGCCACCGCCAGCGTGTTGAACAGGCCCGCGCCCAGCAGCTGGCCCAGGGCCAGGTCGTCCTCGCCCTTGCGGGCCGCGGCCACGCAGGTGGCCAGGCTGGGCAACGCGATGCCCAGGGCCACCACGCCCAGACCCATGGTCAGGTCGCTCACACCCAGGTCCAGTGCCACCTCCACCGCACCCCAGACCAGCAAGGCGGCTCCGGCGGTCAGCACGAGCAGGGCCAGCAGCACCCGGCGCACCGCGTGACCGGTGCCCAGTGGGTGGGTGTGCAGTTCCAGTGTGGCTTCCTCGGCCAGCGCGTCGGGTTCGGTGCGGCGCGTCTGCCGCCACGACCACACCAGCAGCGCCACGAAGGCCGCCAGCAACAGGGCCGCGTCCAGCCGCGACAGCACGCCGTCCCACAGCAGCAGGCCGGTCAGCACGGTGGCCGCCAGCAGCAGGGGCAGTTCGCGGTGCAGCACCGGTGAACGCGCGCTGATGGGGTGCACCATGACCGTCACGCCCAGCACCAGCGACAGACCCACGATGTTGGTGCCCCAGGCGCTGCCCAGCGCCAGCGCCGGGTGTCCGTACGCGGCCGCGGCGGTGGCCACCGCCAGCTCGGCCGACGAGGCGCCGAAGCCCATCACCACCAGCCCGACCAGCAGCGGCGAGAGCCGGGCGTTGCGGGCCAGGGCCACGGCACCTTCGAGCAAGCGGTCGGCGGCCCACACCAGCAGCAGCAAACCGGTCAGCAGGGCAGGGAGGGCAAGCAGCATGGGACGCGGTGCGCGGGCGGCGTGTTAGACAATGCGGCCATTGTGTCAGCACCGCGCTGGCCGTCCGCTGCCACCCATGACCTTGTCCCAGCCCCTGGAAACGCCGCCACCGCCCAGTGCCTTCTGGGATTCGCCCTGGCGCGCCCGCCTGGCGCTGCCGCTGGCGGCCGTGCTCGTCATGCTGGCCCTGCTCTGGCTGTGGCGCCCCTGGCTGTTGCTGCCGGGCACGCAGCCGCTGGTGATGAGTGGCGGCGATCCCTACCTGCGCGCGCTTATGCGCACCATCTCGGCCAGTGAATCGAATGTGATGCGCCCCTACCACGTGGTCTACGGGGGTGACTACGTGGGCACGCTGGACCGCCACCCCAACCGCTGCGAAGCGATCGGTCAGGGGCCGAACCGGGGCAACTGCTCCACCGCCGCGGGCCGCTACCAGCTGCTCTACAGCACCTGGCTGGAACTGGCGGCCCGTTACCACCCGCAGCGCACCGACGACGCGCTGGACGCCACCGGCCTGAGCTTCGCGCCGGTCTACCAGGACGCCGTGGTGCACGCGTGGCTGCAGGATGGACGCTGGGCCAACGTATCGGCCCAATTGCGTCAGGGGCGCATACAACCCGTGCTGCGGCGCCTCTCGGGCACCTGGACCAGCCTGGGCTACGGTATCGAGACCAACAGCATGAGCCGCGAGCTGCCCAAGGTCTACCAGCGCCTGATCCAGGAAGAGTTGCGGGCCGCTGGCGAAGCAGCCGAGCAAACAAAAGGCCGTGCAGCGGGCGCTGCACGGCCTTGAATCTGGTGCCCGGGGTCGGACTCGAACCGACACACCATCTCTGGCGGGGGATTTTGAATCCCCTGCGTCTACCGATTTCGCCACCCGGGCGGGTGTCTTGGAAGAGCTCGAAATTATGGCACAGTGAGGTGCATGAACTACCCGACCATTGAAGACGCCATCGGCCGCACCCCGCTGGTGGCCCTGCAACGCATCGGTGCCGAGGCCAATCGCAGCCGTGGCAATGTGGTGCTGGGCAAGCTCGAAGGCAACAACCCGGCCGGCTCGGTGAAGGACCGGCCCGCGCTGTCGATGATCCAGCGCGCCGAGGAGCGCGGCGACATCCGGCCCGGTGACAGCCTGATCGAAGCCACGTCCGGCAACACTGGCATCGCGCTGGCGATGGCGGCCGCCATCAAGGGCTACCGCATGGTGCTGATCATGCCGGAGGACCTGTCCATCGAGCGTGCCCAGACCATGAAGGCTTTCGGCGCCGAGCTCATCCTCACGCCCAAGAGCGGCGGCATGGAGTACGCGCGCGACCTGGCCGACAAAATGGAAAAAGAGGGCAAAGGCCGCGTGCTGGACCAGTTCGCCAACGCCGACAACCCGCGCATCCACTACGAGACCACCGGCCCCGAGCTGTGGGAACAGACCGGCGGGCGCATCACGCACTTCGTCAGCGCCATGGGCACCACCGGCACCATCACCGGTGTCTCGCGTTTCCTGAAAGAAAAGAACCCGAGCATTCGCATCGTCGGCGCCCAGCCCAGCGAGGGCTCTCGCATCCCCGGCATCCGCAAGTGGCCGCAGGAGTACCTGCCCAAGATCTACGACCCGTCGGGCGTGGACGAACTGGTCTATGTGAGCCAGAGCGATGCCGAGGAGATGTGCCGCCGCCTGGCGCGCGAAGAGGGCATCTTCGCCGGCATCTCGGCCGCCGGTGCCTGCTGGGTGGCGCAGCAGATCGCCTCGCAAGTGGAGAACGCGACCGTCGCTTTCATCGTTTGCGACCGCGGCGACCGCTACCTCTCGACCGGCGTGTTCCCGGCCTGACATGAAACAACCCCGCCGCGCTGCGCGCGACCCCCTCCAGGGGGCGACACCAGCCGTCTGGCAAAGCCTGCCCGGCGGTGTCCCTGGGTTGGGTCACTGCTGGCGCAGCAGGTGGGGTTGCTGGTACGGGGGCATCTGACATGGAGACGGTCTATCGCTTCTGCCCCTGTTGCGCCGCACCGCTGGCCCTGATCACGGGTCAGGAGGACGGGGGCCCGAAACAGCGGCTGCGCTGCACCGTCTGCGACTTCACCCACTGGAACAACCCGACGCCGGTGCTGGCGGCCATCGTCGAACTGGACGGGCGCGTGCTGCTGGCGCGCAACGCCGCCTGGCAGAACCGCATGTTCGGCCTCATCACCGGTTTCATGGAGGCGGGCGAGACGCCGGAAGAGGGCATTCGCCGCGAGATCGCCGAAGAAACCGGCCTGCACACCACAGCGCTCAACCTGGTGGGCGTGCACGACTTCCAGCGCATGAACCAGGTGCTGATCACCTACCACGCACAGGCACACGGGGTGGTGCGTCTGTCCCCTGAGCTGGCGGAATACAAGCTGTTCGAACCGGCCCAGGTGCGTTGCTGGCGCGCAGGCACCGGCTTCGCGTTGGCCGACTGGCTGCGCTCGCGCGGCGTCGAGCCCACGTTCATGGACGCACCGCCGTCCGACCCCGCGCCGGGCCCGACCGCCGCGTGAGGCGGCCTGGCTTGGCGCGGCGCGCATAGAATCTGGGCCAAAGAGGACTCCACCCATGAACGCCGACAAAGAACTCGATTGCCGCGGCCTGAACTGCCCCCTGCCCATTCTCAAGGCCAAGAAGGCCTTGTCCGAGATGGTCAGCGGTCAGACGCTGTGCGTGATTTCCACCGACGCCGGTTCGGTGCGCGACTTTCAGGCCTTTGCCAAGCAGACCGGCAACGAACTGGTGTCGCAGCAGACCGCGGGCAGCGAACACTTCACCGTTCTCAAGCGCCGCTGATCGCCGCTGGGGGCCGTCTGCCCCCAACGCTGCGGCCGTCCGCCTCTGCTCCATGGAAGTCCTGCTGATCGACCCCCTCGTCCCCGAAGCCCTGCAGTGGCTGCAGGAGCGGCATGAGGTCACGTTCCGTCCCGAACTCGGTGACGATCCGATCGAGCTGCGCAAGGCCACCTACAAGACGCGCGCGATCGTGTTGCCGCCGCACGTGATCGTGTCGCAGGAGTTTCTGAACTTCTCGCCCAAGCTGGAGGTGGTCGCGCGCATGCAGATCTCCAGCGACAACACCGACCTGGACGCCTGTGCCAAGCGCAATGTGCGGGTGGTGCAGGCGCGCAGCGCCACGGTGCGATCCAATGCCGAATACCTCCTGTACGGCCTGCTCATGCTTTACCGCCGCGGCATGGTGAGCGCGCTGCTGGGGCGCAAGATTTCGCAGGTGCGCATGGGCCGCGAGCTGTGCGGCAGCACCATCGGCCTGCTGGGTCTGGCGCCCGTGGCCCATACGCTGGCGCCCATGCTCAAGGGGCTGGGTGTGCGCCTGGTGGGCTACGACCCGGCGGTGCACCACGCAGCGCCCATTTGGGACAAGCTGGGGGTCGAGCCGGTGTCGCTGCACGAGCTGCTGGGCCGCTCCGATGCGGTCTCGTTGCAGGTGGTCTACGCCTCACGCTTCAAAGGCTGGCTCAACGAACGTGTGCTCAACCATTGCAAACCTGGCCAGCTCTGGGTGGGCGTGAGCCGCAGCTCGCTGTTCGAGCCCGAAGCGCTGGCATTGGCCCTGACCGATGGCCGCATCGACGCCTGCCTCATGGACGGTGCCAGCCCGACCTTTGCCGCCGAAGGCACGCCCCTGTATGGCGTGCCCAACCTGCACCTGACGCCACGCCTGGGATCGCACACGCGCGAGGCCAAGCTGCGTGCCAGCTGGTACGTGGCGCACCGCATCCACGAAACGCTCTCGCCCATGGCCGCCCAGGCCGAGGCCAAGGTCAGCGACTTTTCGGTGCTCGACAGTCTCGAATACTCGACCGATCAGGACGACCCGCAGGCGTTCACCGCCTCGCAATGGGGCTCGCTGTCCATGCACCGCAGGTAGACGAAGCACCACCTCCGGCGCGAGGTGTCTGTTTTCGGCCGCCACAGCGGCATCAGCACAAACCCTGGCGGAGCACCTGCCCCCGTTCAGGGCTCCCGTGGAACCGGCTCAGCCGGGCCACAGGGAGCGCCCCCCTCGAAGCGCCGCAGGCGCGCCACGGAGGGGGAAGCCGCGTCAGCGGCGCAGGGAGTGCTTCCTTCAACCCAGGCGCGCAAGTTGCTCGCGCACCTTGGTCAAAGTGGCACCGAAGTCGGCCACGCGCTTGCGTTCCTGCTCCAGCACCGCGGCCGGGGCCTTGGCCACGAAGGCTTCGTTGGCCAGCTTGGTGTTGGCCTTGGTGATTTCGCCTTCCAGTCGCGTGGCTTCCTTGGTCAGGCGGACCTTCTCGGCGGCGACGTCGATCTCCATGAACAGGCACAGGCGGGCTTCGCCCACCACCGCCACCGGCGCGGCCTGCGCGGCGGCGGCCCACGCGGCTTCGTCGTCGAACACCTTCACTTCGGCCAGCTTGGCCAGGCCCTGCAGCACCGCGGCGTTGGCGCGCATGAAGTCGGTGTCGCCCACCACGAACATCGGCAGGCGCGTGGCCGGCGAGACGTTCAGCTCGCCGCGCAGCGTGCGGCAGGCATCCACCAGGCCCTTGAGCTTGGCGACCTGCGCTTCGGCGGCCTCGTCGATGCGCTCGGGCTGGCTGACCGGGTAGGCCGCCACGCTTACCGACTCGCCGCCGCGGCCGGCCACGGGCGCCACCTTCTGCCACAGCTCTTCTGTGATGAACGGGATGATGGGATGGGCCAGGCGCAGGATGGTCTCCAGCGTGCGGATCAGGGTGCGGCGGGTGGCGCGTTGCTGCGCTTCGTTACCGGTGTTGATCTGCACCTTGGCGATTTCCAGGTACCAGTCGCAGAACTCGTTCCAGACGAAGTCGTAGACCGTGTTGGCCACGTTGTCCAGGCGGTATTCCGCAAAGCCCTGAGCGACCTCGGCCTCGACGCGCTGCAGCTTGGAGACGATCCAGCGGTCGGCCGGGCTGAAGCTCATGTAGCCGTGGGCTTTGCCGCCCACGTCGCAGTCGGCCTTGGTGTGCTCCATCAGGCCGCAGTCATGGCCTTCGCAGTTCATCAGCACGAACTTGGTGGCGTTCCAGAGCTTGTTGCAGAAGTTGCGGTAGCCCTCGCAGCGCTTGCTGTCGAAGTTGATGCTGCGGCCCAGCGAGGCCAGCGCGGCGAAGGTGAAGCGCAGCGCGTCGGCGCCGTA
>CALRYD010000029.1:0-55203 GCA_943372305.1 Hydrogenophaga intermedia
GGCGACATCATCCTCAAGTTCGACGGTCAGACCATCGACAAGTCGGTCGATCTGCCGCGCCTGGTGGGCAACACCAAGCCGGGCAGCAAGAGCACGCTCACGGTGTTCCGTCGGGGTGGGCAGCGCGATCTGACGGTGACCGTGGCCGAACTCGAGGCCGATCGCCCGCAACAGCGCGCCGCCGCTCCCGAGCCGACCAAGCCGCAGGCTTCTGCTGCAGCGCAGTCGCTGGGGTTGACCTTGGCCGAACTCAATGCCGCCCAAAAGAAAGAGCTGGACCTCAAGGGCGGCGTGCGTGTGGTGTCGGCCGACGGTGCTGCCGCGCGTGCCGGTCTGCGCGAGGGCGATGTGATCGTGGCCGTGGCCAACACCGAGGTGGGCAGCGTCAAGGAGTTTGAAGCTGCGCTGGCACGACTGGACAAAACACGACCGGTGAACGTGCTGTTTCGGCGCGGCGAGTGGGCCCAGTACGCCGTCATCCGCCCGGCGCGCTGACCTGGGCGGGCTGAACGGGGGATGGAATAACCCCCTGTTCAGCCCGGGTTTCAGGGGTTTTAGACCGCTGGTGGCCGATTTGCCACACCGGCCGACCACTGGTTGGGGTTGTTCAAATCGCCAAAAGTCAGTGAATGCTCACAATCAAGAATGGCTCTCCGATCGAATTCGATAAAATCGGGGCATAACTGACCGGCTTTGTGCTGTTCATCCGGCGTCGCGGTTCACGATGCGGGAAGTGCACAGCTTGTCCAGATGACATCCACAGCAGACCCACCAGAGTTGTGCAATGACCTGTGGATAAGTTGTGATTAATTTTTATGTTGCTGCGCTGCAACAAGCCTCGGCGGCCGATCCGAGGGTGTGCATTCTGGGCTTTTTGCCTACAATGAAACCCCAACTATCGCAGTTGCCATTGATTGTTGGTTAGGGCGCGTCAACAGCTGACGCGCCCTTTTTTATGGCCTTCGCGCGCAGGCCTGCACCCCGGTGCCAAGCGCCCCATTCGAGCCGGTTTCCCGATGCATCACATCCGCAATTTCTCCATCATCGCCCACATCGATCACGGCAAGTCCACGCTGGCCGATCGCATCATTTCCCGCTGCGGCGGCCTGTCCGACCGCGAGATGAGCGAGCAGGTGCTCGACTCGATGGACATCGAGAAAGAGCGGGGCATCACCATCAAGGCACAGACCGCCGCGCTGCAGTACAAGGCGCGTGACGGCAAGGTCTACAACCTCAACCTGATCGACACGCCCGGGCACGTGGACTTCTCGTATGAGGTGTCGCGTTCACTGTCCGCGTGCGAAGGCGCGCTGCTCGTGGTGGACGCCAGCCAGGGCGTCGAAGCCCAGACGGTGGCCAACTGCTACACCGCGCTCGATCTGGGCGTGGAGGTGGTGCCGGTGCTCAACAAGATGGACTTGCCCAACGCCGATCCCGACAACGCCAAGGCCGAGATCGAGGACGTGATCGGCATCGATGCGACCGACGCCATTCCCTGCTCTGCCAAGACCGGCATGGGCGTCGAAGACATCCTGGAAGCCGTGGTCGCGCGCATCCCGCACCCCAAGGGCAACCCCGACGCACCGCTGCGCGCCATGATCGTGGACAGCTGGTTCGACACCTACGTGGGCGTCGTGATGCTGGTGCGCGTGGTCGACGGCCACCTGCGCAAGGGCGAGCGCTTCAAGATGATGGCGACCAACACGGTCTACAACGCCGACAACCTGGGCGTTTTCACGCCGGCCAACCAGCCGCGCGATTCGCTGGAGGCGGGCGAGGTGGGTTACATCATCGCCGGCATCAAGGAACTGCAGGCGGCGAAGGTGGGCGACACCATCACGCTGGAAAAGAAGCTGCCCAACAATCTGGGCCCGGCCGAGCAGGCGCTGCCCGGCTTCAAGGAAGTGCAGCCGCAGGTGTTTGCCGGTCTGTACCCCACCGAGGCGAGCGAGTACGACGCGCTGCGCGATGCGCTGGAAAAGCTCAAGCTCAACGATGCCGCATTGCACTACGAGCCCGAGGTGTCGCAGGCGCTCGGGTTCGGCTTCCGATGCGGTTTCCTGGGCCTGCTGCACATGGAGATCGTGCAGGAGCGCCTGGAGCGCGAGTTCGACCAGGACCTGATCACCACCGCACCCAGCGTGGTCTACCAGGTGGTCAAGCCCGATGGCGAGGTCATCATGGTCGAGAACCCGTCCAAGATGCCTGAGCAGGGACGCATCGAAGAGATCCGCGAGCCCATCGTGACCGTGCATCTTTATATGCCGCAGGAATACGTGGGCGCGGTGATGACGCTGGCCAACCAGAAGCGCGGCATGCAGCTGAACATGGCCTACCACGGCAAGCAGGTCATGCTGACCTACGACATGCCGCTTGGCGAGATCGTTCTGGACTTCTTCGACAAGCTCAAGTCGGTCAGCCGCGGCTACGCATCCATGGACTACGAGTTCAAGGAGTACCGCGCGTCTGACGTGGTGAAGGTCGACATCCTGCTCAACGGCGAGAAGGTCGATGCGCTGTCCATCATCGTGCACCGCTCGCAGTCGCAGTACCGCGGCCGCGCCGTGGCCGCCAAGATGCGCGAGATCATCAGCCGCCAGCAGTTCGACGTGGCGATCCAGGCGGCCATCGGCGGCAACGTCATTGCGCGCGAGACCATCAAGGCGCTGCGCAAAAACGTGCTGGCAAAATGCTACGGCGGTGACATCACCCGCAAGCGCAAGCTCCTCGAAAAACAAAAAGCAGGCAAGAAACGCATGAAACAGATCGGCTCGGTCGAAGTGCCGCAGGAAGCATTCCTGGCCATCCTGCAGGTGGAGGAGTGATGCAGCACACCATGAGCGCGATCACCGCGGTGGTCCTGGCGGCCTTTGTCGGCTACGCAGGGGCCTGGTACACCGGAGCGGTGGAAGGCAATTTCGCCCTGCTGCTGCTGCTGGCGACCGTGGTGACCGGTGTGTACTGGGTGGCCGAGAAACTGGTGTTTCTGCCGCAGCGCCGGGCCGCGGCCCAGCGCATGCTCGACGAGCACAACAGCCGCAAGGACGCGCTGCTCAAGCAGGGCTTCAGCCAAGTCGAAGGCGACGTGGAACCCGCGCGTCAGCGGCTGCTGATGCAGCCCTGGTGGCTGGACTGGACCGCTGGTCTTTTTCCGGTGATTCTGGCGGTGTTCGTGCTGCGCTCGTTCCTGTTCGAGCCGTTCAAGATCCCGTCGGGCTCCATGATCCCGACGCTGCGCGTGGGCGACCTCATCCTGGTCAACAAATTCCACTACGGTGTGCGCCTGCCGGTGATCAACACCAAGATCATCGCCAACCACGACCCCCAGCGCGGTGACGTGATGGTGTTCCGCTACCCGCCGAAGCCCAGCCTGGATTACATCAAGCGCGTGATTGGTGTGCCCGGCGACGAGGTGGCTTACCTGAACAAGCAGCTGACGGTGAACGGCAAACCGGTGCCCAAGCAGGCGCAGCCCGAGTTCTTTGACAGCGACGCCATGCGGTACGCCAAAGCGTTCCAGGAACAGCTCGGTGGCCGCACTTACGGCACCCTCAACGACGACGATCGTCCGGCCTTCGTGCCTGGTGCGGCCGACTTCAAATACCGTGACCATTGCAACTACACCGTCGAAGGCGTGGTGTGCAAAGTGCCACAGGGCCACTATTTCATGATGGGCGACAATCGGGACAATTCGCTGGATTCGCGCTACTGGGGCTTCGTCCCCGAGGCGAACATCGTGGGCCGCGCCTTCTTCGTCTGGATGAATTTCGGCGACCTCGGGCGCTTCGGCTCATTCGAGTGATGGCTTGAACCTCTGGAGATGGAACACATGCAACACAAGCAGCAGCGGGGCCTGACTTTCCTGGGTCTGTTGGTCGTGGGTATCGTGCTGGCGTTTGCTGGCGTGGTGGTCGCGCAGATCGTGCCTACCTACATTGAATACATGGCCGTGCAGAAAGCCGCACAGAAAGCCGCCGCAGGCACCACGGTGTCCGAAGTGCGCTCGATTTTCGACAAGGCGTCGCAGATCGATGACATCCGCTCCATTTCGGGCAAGGACTTGGAAGTGGGCAAGGAAGGCGACCGTGTGGTCGTGTCGTTCGCGTACAGCCGCGAGATCCACCTGGCGGGCCCGGCCTACCTGGTCATGAAATACGAAGGGCGCTCCCAGTGAGCGCCGACCCGCGCAGCGGGTGCCAGGTCTCGTGAGTCCCGAACTGCAGGCGCTGCAAAAACGCCTTCTGCACCCCTTTGCGAACCCCAAGTTGCTCGAACGCGCGCTCACGCACCGCAGTTTCAGCAGCGACCACTACGAACGACTGGAATTCCTGGGCGACTCGGTGCTCAACCTGGCCATCTCCGGCCTGCTGTTTGAACGCCTGAGCCAGTTGCCCGAGGGCGATCTCTCCCGCGTTCGGGCCAATCTGGTCAAGCAAGACACGTTGTTCCAGATCGCCACCAGCCTGGGCGTGTCCAACTGCCTGCGCCTGGGCGACGGTGAAAAACGCTCGGGCGGGCACAAGCGCCCCTCCATCCTGGCCGATGCGCTGGAAGCGGTGATCGGTGCGGTGTACCTCGATGCAGGCTTTGAGCCCGCCAATGCCTTGGTGCGCCGGCTGTACGCGGGCGTCGAGCTCAGCGCGCAGATGAGCGCCATGGGCAAAGACCCCAAGACCGAATTGCAGGAGTGGCTGCAGGCGCGCAAAATGAAATTGCCGGCCTACCGCGTGGTGGCCACGCTGGGCGAGGCGCACAAGCAGACCTTTGACGTCGAGTGCACCGTGCAGGAAACCGGACAGAGCGAGCGTGGCATCGGGGCCTCACGCCGCGCCGGCGAACAGGCCGCTGCCGCGGCCATGCTGCAGCGACTCCATGGCTCCGACACCAGCCGCTCTGCGGCCTGAGCATCACAACCCCTTTTCCTGACTGTTGCCCCTCATGGCCCGACCCCCGAAAACCCCGACCCTGGCGCCCGACGCCAACGCCGAGCTCGACGCCATGCTGGCCCAGGCGCTGGGCAAGACGCCCGCCGTGGCCGTGCCCGAAGCCGAACCGGTGCCCGAAGCGGCCGAGCCAGTGGACCCGGCGCAGCAGCACTGCGGTTTCGTGGCCATCGTGGGCAAGCCCAACGTGGGCAAGTCCACGCTGCTCAACGCCCTGGTGGGGCAGAAGATCAGCATCACCTCGCGCAAGGCGCAGACCACGCGCCACCGCATCACCGGCTACCGCACCGAAGGTGCCAACCAGTTCGTGTTCGTGGACACGCCGGGCTTTCAGACCCGTCATGGCAACGCGCTCAATCGATCGCTGAACAAGACGGTGCTGGGCGCCGTGGCCGACGTGGACCTGATCTTGTTCGTGGTCGAGGCCGGGCACTTCAACCTGGCCGATGCCAAGGTGCTGGACCTGCTGCCCGATAACGTGCCGGTGATCCTGTTGGCCAACAAGTTCGACCTCGTGCACCGCCGCGGCGACCTCGCGCCCTGGCTGCGGTCCATGCAGGAGCGCCGCAACTTTGCCGAGTTCGTGCCGATGTCGGCCAAGGCGAGCAAGGACATCCAGCGCCTGTTCGCCATCTGCGCCAAATACCTGCCGCAACAGCCCTGGATGCACGACCCCGAGGAGCTGACCGACCGCAGCGAGCGTTTCATGGCGGCCGAAATGGTGCGCGAGAAGCTGTTCCGCCTGACCGGTGACGAGCTGCCTTACACCTCCACCGTGGTCATCGACAAGTTCGAACAGGAAGGCCAGCTCAAACGCATCGCCGCCACCATCGTGGTCGAGCGCGAAGGCCACAAGGGCATGGTGATCGGCGAGGGCGGAGAAAAGCTCAAGCGCATCGGCACCGAGGCGCGCCAGGAGCTGGAGAAGCTCTGGGACTGCAAGGTGTTCCTGGAGCTGTGGGTGAAGGTGCGTTCGGGCTGGGCGGACGACGATGCCCGCGTGCGCTCTTTCGGCTACGAGTGATGCTGCATGGCCACGCGCCGGACTTCTGAAGAACCCGCGTTCGTCCTGCACCGCTACGACTGGAGCGAGTCCAGTCTCATCCTCGAAGTCTTCACGCGCCACCACGGCCGCATCGCGCTGGTGGCCAAGGGCGTCAAAAAACCGACCTCGCAGTTCCGCCCCGTGCTGCTGCCGCTGCAGCCACTGCTGCTGAGCTGGGGCGGCGATGCCGAGGTGCGCACCCTCAAGGCGGCCCAGTGGCAGGGCGGGCATGTCATGCCGACCGGCGAGGCGCTGATCTCCGGTGGCTATCTCAACGAACTGCTCATGCGCCTGCTGGCGCGCGACGACCCGCACGCCGGCCTGTTCGACCACTTCACCCTGGCGGTGCAGCTGCTGGCCGAACGGGCCGATGCGCAACAGCTCGTGTTGCGCGCGTTCGAACTGCTGCTGCTGCGCGACATGGGATTGCTGCCCGACCTGGCCCACGAAACTAGCTCCCTGGAGCCGCTGGACGCCGCACTGGCCTATGTGCTGGTGCCCGAGAGCGGGCTGCGCCCGGCGCACGCCGACGATGCCCACCACCTCAGCGGTGCCCAATGGCTGGGCCTGCAGCAGGCCCTGGACAGCCACGACCCGCTGATCGCCACCCTGCGCGCCTGCGCTGGAGCCCAGCAGGCACTGCAGCCGCAGCTGCGCCATCTGCTGCACTACCATAGCGGCGTGCGGGTGTTCCAGACCCGCCAGCTGATGCTGGACATGCAGGCCATCGGCCGGCCCCGCATCCCGCCCGCCCCCCACCGTTCCGAGCCTTCCCCGACCTGAGCGTTCCATGCCCCAAGCCATCCACCGCACCGCGCTGTCGGTCAACCTCAACAAGGTCGCGCTGGTGCGCAACACGCGCCACCTGGGCATCCCGTCGGTCACCCGGGCGGCCACGCTGTGCCTGCAGGCCGGTGCGCGCGGCATCACCGTGCACCCGCGGCCCGACGAGCGCCACATCCGCCGCCACGACGTGTTCGATCTGGCCGAGCTGATGCAGGCCTGGCCCGACCGCGAATACAACATCGAGGGCAACCCCTTCCACAACCTCATGGCCATCGCACGCGAGGTCAAAGCCCGTGGCCTGCCGCTGCACCAGCTGACCTTCGTGCCCGACAGCGAGGGTCAGTTCACCAGCGACCACGGATGGAGCTTCCCCCAGGACGCCGAGCGCTTGCGGCCGCTGGTCGCCGAGGCCCAAGCCCTGGGCCTGCGCGTGAGCCTGTTCATGGACGCCGAACCCGAGCAGATGGCCGGCGCCCGCGCGGTGGGGGCCGACCGCGTGGAGCTCTACACCGAACCCTATGCCGCCGCCTGGCACACGCCGCAGCGTGCTGAGCAGCTGGAGCGTTTTCGTGCCGCCGGCCAGGCAGCGCTGGACGCTGGCCTGGGCCTGAACGCCGGCCATGACCTCAACCGCGACAACCTCACCGCTTTCCTGCGCACCGTGCCCGGCGTGCAGGAGGTGTCCATCGGCCACGCGCTGATGGCCGACGCGCTGGAGCTGGGCTACACCGCCACGGTGGCCGACTACAACCGCTGCATCGGCGAAGCCTTCGCCTGACATGATCTTCGGTATCGGCACCGACATTTGCGACGTGCGCCGTATCGAGGCGACCTTCCAGCGCCAGGGCGAACGCTTCGTGCGCAAAGTGCTGACCGATGCGGAGTTCGCTGTCTGGCAGCGCCGCAGCGAACGATGGCCCGAGCGGGGCATGCGCTACCTGGCCACGCGCTTTTCGGCCAAGGAGGCCTTTTCCAAAGCGGTGGGCCTGGGCATGCGCATGCCCATGACCTGGCGCCGCTGCGAAATTGGCAACCAGCCCAGCGGGCAACCGTTCATCGTGCTGCACGGTGAGCTCAAGACCTGGTTCGAAGCCCAGGGCTTGCGCGCCCACGTGACCGTGACCGATGAAACCGACTACGCGGCGAGTTTCGTCGTGGTGGAGAAAGACTGACATGCAACTGCAAGCACCCCTGATCATCGACGTGGCCGGCCTGAGCCTGACGGACGCCGACCGCACCCGCCTGGCGCACCCCCTGGTGGGCGGCGTCATCCTGTTCGGCCGCAACTGGCAAGACCGGGAGCAGCTCACCCGCCTGTGCCGGCAGATCAAGTCGGTCCGGCCCGACCTGCTAATCGCGGTGGACCACGAGGGCGGGCGTGTGCAGCGCTTTCGCACCGGCGGCTTCACCCACCTGCCGCCCATGGCAGCGTTCGGTCAGCTGTGGCTGTCGTCGCCGCGCAAGGGCGAAGGCGAGGGCGGCCCGGCGCTGCGCGCCACCAACGCCGCCACCGCCGCGGGCTACGTGCTGGGCGCCGAACTGCGTGCCTGTGGCGTGGACCTGAGCTTCACGCCGGTGCTCGATCTGGACTTTGGTGAAAGCTCGGTCATCGGCGACCGTTCCTTTGGCCGCGACCCGCGGGTGGTGAGCCTGCTGGCGCAGGCGCTGATGGCCGGCCTGCGCAGCAGCGGCATGGGCAACTGCGGCAAACACTTCCCCGGCCACGGCTTCGTGAAGGCCGACTCGCACCTGGCCATTCCGGTGGACAAACGCAGTCTCAAGGCGATCCTGGCCGAAGACGCCACACCGTACGGCTGGCTCTCGGCCAGCCTGGACGCGGTGATGCCCGCGCACGTGATCTACCCCAAGGTGGACAGCAAGCCGGCCGGCTTTTCGCCGCGCTGGCTGCAGGACGTGCTGCGCCACCGACTGTGCTTCACCGGTGCCATCTTCAGCGATGACCTGAGCATGGAGGCCGCGCGTCACATCGAAGGACGCGACGTGAGCTTCACCGAAGCCGCGCTGGCCGCGCTGAGCGCCGGAGGCGACATGGTGCTGCTGTGCAACCAGAGCGTGGTCGACGGTGGCGCGCCCATCGACGAGGCGATCGAAGCCCTGTCCAAAGCCATGGTGCAGGGCGACTGGCAGCCCAACCCGGCCAGCGAAGAGCGGCGCCTGGCGCTGCTGCCCCAGGGCAAGGCCATGGATTGGGACCAACTGATGGTCAGCGCGCGCTACATGCACGCGCTCTCGCTGCTGCCCTGACCTGCGCAGCGGCGGGGCATGGGGGCTAAAGGGTCAGCCGCCGGGCCGCCCCAAGGCTGGCCTCGCCTCCTAGGGGGCAGCGACCCGCGTAGCGGCGGAGCGTGGGGGTTTTTACCTCTCCACGCCCATCTGGTCGAGCAGATCGGAGATCAACTCCAGCCGCAGCAACGGGCTGTCCAGCGCCATCAGCCGGTGCTTGAGTTCGGGCGGCAGCGGCAGCAGCTCGGCCCAGCGGTTGGCCACCCAACCGCTGTCGTCCCACTGGTAGGGCGGCTGCAGCGGCAGTTCGTTCATGCCATCGGGCTCGCGTTCCTGCAGGTTCGCCAGCACGCGCTGCAGCGCGTCGCGGGTGGAGGCCAGGTGCTCGGGCACTGGCACCAAGGGCTCGGCTGGGTCCAGCCTCACGTCGGCCACCCACAGGCCGTGCGGCAGGCGGTGGCGTGCGTCGATGTGAAAGCGCTGCAGTCCCCGGCAGTGGACCAGCATCAGGCCGGGCTGTGGCGTGTCCATCTGCTCGATGCGGGCCAGCGTGCCCACGTCGAAGAACGCCTCGTGGGCGAAGCCGTCCGGCGCGGCCGGGTCCACCCGCCGCATCTCGCTACCCGCGCTCAGGCAGACCACGCCAAACGGCGCGCCCGCCGCGTGGCAGCGCTTGATCATGTCGAGGTAGCGCACCTCGAAGATGCGCAGCGGCATCCAGCCGCCGGGGAAGAGGGCGGTCTGCAGCGGGAACAGGGGCAGGCGCTGCAGGGTCAGCGGCGTGGCCGCTTCACTCAACCCGTCACCCTCAGTCGCTGACCACGGCGTCCGCGCTCTGGCGCTGCAGCATGGCCAAGGTGCTGGCCACGGTGCTGCGCAGCTCGCGGCGGTCGCAGATGAAGTCCACCGCGCCCTTGGTCTGCAGGAACTCGGCGCGCTGGAAACCTTCGGGCAGCTTCACGCGCACGGTGTTCTCGATCACGCGCGGGCCGGCAAAGCCGATCAAGGCCTTGGGCTCGGCGATCACCACGTCGCCCACGAAGGCGAAGCCGGCGCTCACGCCACCCATGGTCGGGTCGGTCAGCACGCTGATGTAGGGCAGGCCCTTCTTGGCCAGGCGGGTCAGCGACGCGTTGGTCTTGGCCATCTGCATCAGCGAGAGCAGGCCTTCCTGCATGCGCGCGCCGCCGGTGGCGGTGAAGCAGAGGAAGGGCACCTTCTGGGCGATGGCTTCTTCGACGCCGCGCACAAAGCGCTCGCCCACCACCGAGCCCATGGAGCCGCCCATGAAGTCGAATTCGAAACAGGCGACGACCAGGCTGATGCCTTGCACCGCGCCACCCATGACGACCAGCGCATCCGTCTCGCCGGTGGTTTCCAGGGCTTCCTTCAGGCGCTCAGGGTACTTGCGGCTGTCCTTGAACTTCAGCGCATCGACCGGCAGCACTTCCTGTGCCAGCTCGTAGCGGCCTTCGGCGTCCAGGAAAGCGTTCAGGCGCGCACGCGCGCCGATGCGGTGGTGGTGGCTGCAGTGCGGACAGACGTTCTGGTTCTTCTCCAGGTCGGTCTTGTAGAGCACGGCCTCGCAGCTGGGGCACTTGATCCACAGACCTTCGGGCACGCTGCGCCGCTCGGTCGGGTCGGTTTGCGTGATCTTGGGCGGCAGCAGTTTTTCAAGCCAGGACATCAGAAACTCCTAACGATGGGCCGGTCTCTGGGGCCGGCTTAAAGATGGCGGATTATGCGTCCAGTGCTTTCCGGATGGTGCGCAGGAAATGCGCTGCCACCGGAACGACTTTTTCGAACGGTTCGTTCTCGATCAGCTGGATGATCTTGCTGCCGATCACCACCGCGTCGGCGGTCTTGCCGATGGCCTTGGCGGTCTCGGCGTCGCGGATGCCGAAGCCCACGCCGACAGGGATGCTCACGTGCGCGCGGATGCGCGGCAGCATGGCTTCCACCTGGCCCACGTCGAGAGTGCCGGCACCGGTCACGCCCTTGAGCGAGACGTAGTAAACATAGCCGCTGGCCACACGCGCCACCTGCGCCATGCGCTCGTCGGTCGACGTGGGCGCCAGCAGGAAGATCAGGTCCATGTTCGCGGCGCGCAGGGCGGCGGCAAAGTCTTCGCATTCCTCGGGCGGGTAGTCCACCACCAGCACGCCGTCCACACCGGCCGCCGACGCGTCGCGCACGAAGCTGCCCTCGCCGTGCTTCTGGTCGTAGCGCTCGATCGGGTTGGCGTAACCCATCAGCACCACCGGCGTGTTGGCGTTGTCCTTGCGGAACTCGCGCACCATGGCGATCACCTGCGCCAGGCCGATGCCCAAGGCCAGCGCGCGGTCGCCGGCCTTCTGGATCACCGGGCCGTCGGCCGACGGGTCGGAAAACGGAACGCCCAGCTCAATGATGTCGGCACCGCCTTCGACCATGCCGTGCATGAGCTGGGGCGTGATATCGGCGTAGGGGAAGCCTGCGGTGACGAAGGGGATCAGCGCCTTGCGGTTCTGGGCCTTCAGATCGGCCAGGGCTTTTTCGATGCGGCTCATTTGGAGACCTTCACAACGGATTCGGTGCCGCCCTTGACGGACTGGCCGCGGCAGCTGGGGCGGCAGTAGAAGTCGGCATTCGACAGGTCGGCCACGGTGCCGATGTCCTTGTCGCCCCGACCGGAGAGGTTGACCAGCACCGATTGCGTCGGCTTCATCGTCTTGGCCAGCTTCATGGCATAGGCCACGGCGTGGCTCGATTCGAGCGCGGGGATGATGCCCTCGGTGCGGCAGAGGTAGTGGAAGGCCTCCAGCGCCTCGGTGTCGGTGATGCCGACGTACTCGGCGCGGCCGATGTCCTTGAGGAAGGCGTGCTCAGGGCCGACGCCGGGGTAGTCCAGGCCGGCGCTGACGCTGTGCGTCTCGGTGACCTGGCCGTTGTCGTCCTGCAGCACATAGGTGCGGTTGCCGTGCAGCACGCCGGGGCTGCCTTTTTGCAGCGATGCTGAGTGTTTGCCGCTGTCCAGGCCTTCACCCGCCGCTTCCACGCCGATCAGGCGCGTGCCGGTGTGGTCGATGTAGGGGTGGAAGATGCCCATGGCGTTGCTGCCACCCCCCACGCAGGCGACCACGGCGTCGGGCTGCTCGTCCTCGCAGCCGGCTTCCTTGAGCATCTGCGGCATCTGCACCAGGCACTCGTTGCCGATCACGCTCTGGAAGTCGCGCACCATCATCGGGTAGGGGTGTGGGCCGGCCACGGTGCCGATGATGTAGAAGGTGTTGTCCACGTTGGCGACCCAGTCGCGCATCGCTTCGTTCAGCGCGTCTTTCAGCGTCTTGCTGCCCGATTCGACCGGCACGACGGTCGCGCCCAGCAGCTTCATGCGGTAGACGTTGGGGCTCTGGCGCTTGACGTCTTCGCTGCCCATGTAGACCACGCATTCCAGGCCGTAGCGGGCGCAAATGGTGGCCGTGGCCACGCCGTGCTGGCCGGCGCCGGTCTCGGCGATCACGCGCGGCTTGCCCATGCGCTTGGCGAGCATGGCCTGGCCGATCACGTTGTTGATCTTGTGGGCGCCGGTGTGGTTGAGGTCTTCGCGCTTGAGGAAGATCTGCGCGCCGCCGACCTCGCGGCTCATCCGCTCGGCGTGGTAGACCGGGCTGGGCCGGCCGACGAAGTGGGCCAGTTCCTTGCGGAATTCGGCCAGAAACTCGGGGTCGTGCTGGTATTTCGCGTACGCGGCCTTGAGTTCGTTGATGGCGTGGGTGAGCGTCTCGCTCACGAAGCTGCCACCGTAGATGCCGAAGTGGCCGCGGGCGTCGGGTTGCTGGTAGGTGTCCATTGGGTTCTCGAAGCGGTGGCCCGAGCGACCCTGCAGCGGGTTCAGCTCGGACGGGATGACGGGTGGTCGGCCGCGCGCACGGCGGCCACGAAGGCGAGCATCTTGCCGGGGTTCTTGATGCCTTTGGACACCTCGACCCCGGAGCTCACGTCAACGGCCCAGGGCCGTACGCGGTGGATGCCATCGGTCACGTTTGCAGGCGTGAGTCCACCAGACAAAACGAGGCGAGAGCTGGCGTTTAGTAGCGGATGTGACCAAGGGAAAGCGTTCCAGTCGAAGGATTGACCGCCGCCGCCGTAGCCCTCTACGTGGGCGTCGAGCAGGATGGCCTGCCCAGCGGCGAAGTCTGACGCGTATTTTAGGAGATCGAAGCCTGCACCGGCCGGGCCGGGGGGAATGCGCGCGGCGCGGATGAAGGGCCGCCCGGCGGCGGCGCAGTCGGCGGGCGTTTCGTCACCATGGAACTGCAGCAGCGCATTGGGCACGGCGGCCACGCCTTGCGCGATGAACTCGGGGCTGGCATTGACGAACAGCAGCACCGGCGTGACGAAGGGCGGCAGGCGGCGCGCCAGTTCACCCGCGCGCTCCGGGCTCACGAAGCGCGGGCTCTGCGGGTACAGCACGAAACCGATGGCGTCTGCGCCCGCCTGCACGGCAGCGTCTACATCGCTCTCACGCGTGAGACCACAAATCTTGATGCGGGTACGAAAGGTGTTCATCAGCAGAGGTGAATTGTTCAAGGGCACCGCAGCGCCGGCTTTGCCGGGCTGCCAGTGCCGTCCCCTGGGGGGTGACGCCGCAGGCGGCGCGGGGTGGTCAGGGTAACCAGTCGAAGGCCGGGGTTCTGTCGGGGAGGTTCCAGGACGGATCGTAGACCGGTCCGAGGAAGTACAGACCGTCTGGGGAGAAGGTGGGTGCAGCCGCGTCTCGGTTTTTGGCGACCAGCACCTCGGCCATCCACTGCGGTGGCCGGTTGCCTGTGCCCACGGCGATCAGGCAACCCATGATGTTGCGGATCATGTGGTGCAGGAAGGCCGAGGCCTCGAACTCAAAACGCCAGTAGGCGCCACGGCGCGCGATGGTGATGCGCCGCATGTCCTTGACCGGGCTGTGGGCTTGGCAGGCCGATGCCCGGAACGACGTGAAGTCGTGCTCGCCCTGCAGGTGGTGCGCAGCCTGCTGCATGGCGGACTGGTCCAGCGGGCGGAACACCCAACCCACTTGTCCGTGGTCCACACCCGGACGCACTGGCGATTCGAGCAGCACATAGGCGTAGCGCCGCGCTGTGGCGCTGGCACGGGCGTGAAAGCCTGGCGGAACCTCACGTGCCCATTGCACCGCAATGTCGGGCGGCAGAAAACGGTTGGTCCCGCGCACCCAGGCGGTGTCCGGGCGCTGCAGCGGGCAGTCGAAGTGCACCACCTGCATCAGCCCGTGCACCCCGGCGTCGGTGCGACCGGCGCACAGGGTGTGCACCGAGGGCAGTGTCGTGAACTGGGCCAGCGCCCGTTCGAGCTTGTCCTGGACGGTGTTGCCGCTGGGCTGGCTTTGCCAGCCGTCGTAGGCGCTGCCTCGGTAGCTCACTCCGAGCGCAATGCGCCGCTGGCCTGGTGCAGGCGCGCTGGCGGCGTCGGGAGGGCTGGCGCTGTCGCCGGGCGGCGTCTGGGGAAACAAGAGCGCGTTCGTCCGGACGATCAGGCCAGATCGTTCAGGAAAGCACTGGCCTTGGACTTGAGGGAGCCCGACGCCTCGGCCAGCACTTCTTCGGCCAGCGAGCGGGCGCCTTCCAGGTCACCAATCGCGCGGAATTCTTCGGCCAGCGACAGCTTGGTTTCCAGCGGATTCTCGGCGGTTAGGCCACCCAGGCCGGACGGTTCCGCCTCCATTTCGGGCTGTGCAGGCGCTTTTTCGGTGAGGTCGAGGTTGATGTCGCTCAGGTCGAAGGCCAGCATGTCGGCCGGTGGCGGCGCCACAGGCGTGTTCGCGGGCATGGCGAAGCTGGGTGCCTCTGTGGTCACGGGGGTCAGTACCGGCGGTGCGTCCAGTGCAAAGTCCGGCAGCACTTCGCTGTCGTCGAACGTCGGCGCGTCGGATGTAGCGGACGCCTGTGCGGCCATCGTCGGCGCGGCGGCAGGTGTCAGAGCGATGGGCTCGGATGGGAAATCCAGATCGAAGTCCATCGACATGGACGAGGGGCCCGACGTGTCCTGGATGGCGGCCGGCGCGGAGGCGCTGGTCAGGGCTTCCGTGCTGTTCAGGTCGTCCATACCCGACATGGCCGCTTCGGCCTTCGCAGGGGCGCCAGCGGCCGTCAGTTCGGCATGGCCCGAGGGCTCATCCAGGTCCAGATCGAGCGTGAGGTCCATGTCCGCGGCCTCGGTCGGCAGGGACGCCACGCCAGGGCGGGTGTGCTGGGCCAGCGTGCTGCTGCCAAACGGCAGCGTGGCCGCGTCCGCCGGGGCCCCTGGCTTGGGTGCCGGGCTGCCACCGGGTTGGTACAGCGGGTTGCCGGGGTCCAATTCCTTGCCCAGCTCGCAGGCGTGTTCCCACTCCGGGCCTTGACCTTGCGTCAGACCGAAGGCTTCGGTGGCCACCACCTCAAACGCTTTGGTGTCTCTGCGCTTGGCGTAGATTTCCAGCAACTTGTTGTGAATGGCCACGCGCGTCGGGGTGCTGCGCATGGCTTCCTTGAGGATCTCCTCTGCCTGCAGGTCCCTGCCGTAAGCGAGGTACACGTCGGCCTCGGCCACCGGGTCCACATCGCCTGCCGCGTCAAGCTGGCTGGGTGAATAGACCATGGAAGAGCCCGATGCAGCGGCCTCGGCGGTGTCGATGCGCTGACCGCCGCTGGAGCCGAAGAACGAGTCGGGCTGCAGGCGACTTTCCAGGAAAGAACTGTCGACACCCGAGCCCTTTTTGCGCTGGCGCAGGCGGTAGATGCCCAGGCCGCCCAGCAAGGCGAGCAGGCCGCCGGCGGCCGGCAGCACCAGCGGGTTCTGCATCAACTGGGCCACGAAGCCAGGTTCTTCGGCTTCCGGTGCGGGCAGGGGGGCGGGGACCGGTGCAGCCGCTGTCGGTGTTTGCACGGCCGGTGCCGCCGTTTCGGTCGGGGCTGCCGCCACGGTGGCGGTCGGCGTGGCCACCGCTGCTGTGGGGGTGCTCACCGGTGCCGTGGCAGTGGCCGACGCGCCGGGCACGCTCAGGCCTGGCGTGGTGCTGGTGCCCGCGGCGGGCGCAGCCGGTGCAGTGGCCGCAGCGGTGCTGGTCCCCAGCTTGGCGAGTTCTTCAATGTTGCGCGAGAGTTCGGCCGCGCGGTTGGCGGCTTCCTTGGTCTGGCGCTCCTGGGCGATTTTGTCTTCCTGGGCGGTCTGGGCCGGTGTTGCACCCTTGGACAGTGTCAGCTTGTCTTGCGTGGGCGGTGCCGGTTTCTTGTCTTCCACCTCGGCCTGCACCCGACCGGTGGCTTGGCGGTCGGCCGTTGCCACTGCCGCAGTGGGCACCTTGGCCGCCAGGCGGCGACGGAAGTCGTTGAAGTCCCGGCTCTGGGCGGCGATGACTTGACGGGCCTCATCGGCCGGAATGGCGCTGGCTTGCGACTGTCCCGGCATGTCGAGCACGGAGCCGGCCTTGATGCGGTTGATGTTGCCGCCAATGAACGCATCGGGATTGCTGCGCAGCATGGCCACCAGCATCTGGTCAAGGGACACGTTGGCTGGCAGGTTGCGCGAAGCGATACGGCTGGCCGTTTCACCAGCGCGCACGCGCTGCTGTTGGCTTCCTTCAGCCGCCGCAGGCGCCGGCGCTGCAGCACGTTCTGGTGCGGGCCGAGGTGGCTGCACCGGGCGGGCCGGGCGTGCTGGCGGGGCTTCTGCCCTGGCTGCTGGCGTTGGTGCGGCGGACACCACGGGCAGCGGTGCCGCGCGGCCGGGTGCCTGTACCGCTGCGGGGGCCTGGGCTGCCGGGGGGAGCGGCGCACTGACGCCGGGAGCCAGCGGTGCCGCGGCGGCCTGGCGCAGGTTGGGTGGATCAAACAACAGGGTGTAGTCGCGCACGATACGACCCGAGGCCCAGTTGGCCTCCAGGATCATGTCCATGAAGGGTTCGCTGACCGGGCGCGGGCTGGTCAGGCGCAGGTACTGGCGACCGTCGGGTCGGCGTTGCAGGCTCACCTGCAGTTCAGCCAGCGCGGGGTTGATCTCCATGCCAGCGGTGCGGAACGCATCGGCTGGCGCCACACCCACGCGCAGGCTGGCGGCTTCTTCTGCTGTGATCTCCGGTACGTCGATTTCCGCCCTCAGCGGCTCACCCAGGGCCGACTGCACCACGATGCGGCCCAGGGCCAGTGCATGCGCCTCGCTCGTGACGCTCAGGCTGGTGCACAGCAGCACCGCAGCGGCCACCGCATGTAACCGTGCAAGGCCGCGCGAGCCGGATGTTCGGGGGCTGGCGCAGACCTGTGAAAACGGGGTGTGGCGGATGTTGTTGGGCACGTGAACCTCGACGTAAAAAACCGAGAATTGACCATAACATCAACGCATTACGGTGACAAGCTGAGAATCCGCTTGAGTTTCGGAGCTTGCCGTTGGTCGGCTTGCGTTGTGGTGGCGCAACGACAAAGCCGGCCCACGGGCCGGCTTGGTGTGTAACGCGCAGGGGTAGGATCAGGCGTCGAGCAGGATGCGCAGCATGCGGCGCAGCGGCTCGGCGGCCCCCCACAGGAGCTGGTCACCGATGGTGAATGCGCCGACGTACTCCGGACCCATGGCCAGCTTGCGGATGCGGCCGACCGGGATGGTCATGGTGCCGGTCACGGCCACGGGGGTCAGGTCCTTGATGGTCGCTTCGCGAGTGTTTGGCACCACCTTGGCCCAGGGGTTGTCGGCGGCGATCATGGCTTCGATGTCGGCTACCGGCACGTCCTTCTTCAGCTTGAAGGTCAGGGCCTGGCTGTGGCAACGCATGGCGCCCACGCGCACGCAGAAACCGTCGACCGGGATGGCGGCCGAGCCGAAGCCCTCGCCCATGCCCAGGATCTTGTTGGTCTCGGCCATGCCCTTCCACTCTTCCTTGGACTGGCCGTTGCCCAGGTCCTTGTCGATCCAGGGGATCAGGCTGCCACCCAGCGGCACGCCGAAGTTGGCTGTTTCGGCGCCGGTGAGGCTGCGTTGCTTGGCGATCACCTTGCGGTCGATTTCCAGGATGGCGCTCTTGGGGTCGTCCAGCAGGGCCTTCACTTCGGCGTTCAGCGTGCCGTACTGCGTCAGCAGCTCGCGCATGTGCTGGGCACCGCCGCCCGAGGCGGCCTGGTAGGTCTGGGTGCTCATCCACTCGACCAGACCGGCCTTGTAAAGCGCGCCCACACCCATCAGCATGCAGCTGACGGTGCAGTTGCCGCCGATCCAGTCCTTGCCGCCCTGGGCCAGAGCGTTCTTGATCACCGGCATGTTGACCGGGTCGAGCACGATGACGGCGTTCTTCTCCATGCGCAGGGACGAGGCGGCGTCGATCCAGTGGCCGTTCCAGCCGGCGGCGCGCAGCTTGGGGTACACCTCGTTGGTGTAGTCGCCACCCTGGGCGGTCAGGATGATGTCGCAGCGCTTGAGCGCATCGATGTTGTGCGCGTCCTGCAGCGTGGTTTCGTTCTTGGCCATCGCCGGGGCCTTGCCGCCCGCGTTGGACGTGGAGAAGAACAGCGGCTCGATCAGGTCGAAGTCTTTTTCCTCGACCATGCGATCCATCAACACGGAGCCGACCATGCCGCGCCAGCCGACCAGACCAACCAACTTGCTCATTGAGAATGCCCTTTCAAGTGAATAAAACAGGTCCAGACCAGACCGACTTGCCCGGCTCGTCTGGCCGGGGAGGGCGCACGACGAACCAGGCTGGATCAGCCCTTAATGGTCGTGGTTTTGATGGTGGTTGCGCGCGCAGCGACACCTGCCGTGGCGGCAGATGCGTTGTTCAGGAAGAACGGGCTGGTGGCAAACATAGCTACCAATTGTAGCGGAGCGAGGCTTGACGCCAGCTGACACCGTGTCCCGCAAAACAAAAGGGCAGCCTGTGCTGCCCTTTGATGGGTGAAGACGGCGGGATCAGGCCAGGGCTTTGACCACTGCGTCGCCCATCTGTGCGGTACCCACTTTGGTCGTGCCTTCGCTGTAGATGTCGGGCGTGCGAAGACCTTGCGCCAGCACCTTCTGCACAGCGGCTTCGATGCGCTGCGCGGCGGCTTCCTGGTTCAGGGAGAAGCGCAGCATCATGGCCGCGCTCAGGATCGTGGCCAGCGGGTTGGCGATACCTTTGCCGGCGATGTCGGGCGCGCTGCCGTGGCTGGGCTCGTACAGGCCCTGGTTCTGGCTGTTGAGCGATGCCGATGGCAGCATGCCGATGGAGCCGGTGAGCATGGAGGCTTCATCGCTCAGGATGTCGCCGAACATGTTCCCGGTGACCACCACGTCAAAGGCCTTGGGCGCCTTGACCAGTTGCATGGCCGCGTTGTCCACGTACATGTGCTGCAGTTCCACGTCGGGGTACTGGGCGTGCACTTCGGTGACCACGTCTTTCCAGAACTGGAAGGTTTCCAGTACGTTGGCCTTGTCGACACTGGTCACTTTTTTGTTGCGCTTGCGCGCGGCCTGGAAGGCGACGTGGGCGATGCGCTCGATCTCGGGCTTGCTGTAGCGCATGGTGTCGAAGGCTTCTTCGGCGCCGGGGAAGTGGCCGTCCACCGCGGTGCGTCGGCCGCGCGGCTGACCGAAATAGATGTCGCCGGTCAGCTCACGGATGATGAGGATGTCCAGCCCCACGATCAGCTCGGGCTTGAGACTGGAGGCGCCGACCAGCTGCTCGTAGCAGATGGCGGGGCGGAAGTTGGCGAACAGCCCCAGGTTCTTGCGCAGGCCCAGGATGGCCTGCTCGGGGCGCAGTGGGCGGTCCAGCTTGTCGTACTTCCAGTCGCCCACGGCGCCGAACAGCACCGCATCGGCCGCCTTGGCCAGGTTCAGTGTGGACTCGGGCAGCGGGTGGCCATGCGCTTCGTAAGCGGCACCACCGACCAGGGCGGACTCCATCTCGAACTTCAGATCGAGTGCATTGAGGACCTTGACCGCTTCGGCCACGATTTCGGTGCCGATACCGTCACCCGGGAGAACTGCGATTTTCATGTGTTGTCTGTCTGAAGTGGATGGGGTGTGCGGTCAGGACACCATCGTGTGTGCGAGCCAGGGCTTGGTCGTCAGTCGCTCGGCTTCGAAGGCGGCAATCTTGTCCTTGTGGCGCAGCGTCAGTCCGATGTCGTCGAAGCCGTTGAGCAGGCAGTACTTGCGAAAAGCCTGCACGTCGAACGGGATCTCTTCGCCCTGCGGCTTGACGATGACCTGGCGCTCCAGGTCGATGGTCAGTTCGTAGCCCGGGAAGGCCGCAACTTCGTTGAACAACTGGTCCACCACCGCCTCGGGCAGCACGATCGGCAGCAGACCGTTCTTGAAGCAGTTGTTGAAGAAGATGTCGGCGTAGCTGGGAGCGATCAGTGCGCGAAAGCCGTACTGGTCGATGGCCCAGGGGGCGTGCTCGCGACTGGAGCCACAGCCGAAGTTCTTGCGCGCCAGCAGCACGGACGCACCGCGAAAACGTGGCTGGTTGAGCACGAAATCCGGGTTGGGCTTGCGCTGGCTTTCGGGCACGCCGGGCTGGCCCGGCTGGTCCACATAGCGCCACTCGTCGAACAGGTTGGGACCGAAGCCGGTCTTGCGGATCGACTTGAGAAACTGCTTGGGGATGATCGCGTCGGTGTCGACGTTCTCGCGGTCCATCGGGGCCACCAGGCCCTTGTGCACGGTGAACTTGTTCATTTACTTCTTCTTGGCGGCGTCTTCCAGGACCTGACCGGCTTTTTGCACGTCCTGGCCCACGCCTTGGACCGTGTTGCATCCGGCCAGCGCCAGCAGGCAGAACATCGACAACAGGGCAGCAATGGATTTCATGGATTGAGTCCTTTCAGGCGAATTGACGAACATCGACAAAGTGACCGTACACCGCAGCGGCGGCGGCCATGGCAGGCGAGACCAGGTGCGTGCGGCCACCGGCGCCCTGGCGTCCTTCGAAGTTGCGGTTGCTGGTGGAGGCGCAGCGTTCGCCGGGTTCCAGGCGGTCCGCGTTCATGGCCAGGCACATGGAGCAGCCCGGTTCACGCCACTCGAAGCCAGCGGCTTTGAAGATCTCGTGCAGACCTTCGCGCTCGGCCTGCTCTTTGACCAGGCCCGAGCCGGGAACGACCATGGCGAGTTTGATGTTCTTCGCGACTTTCTGGCCCAGCTTCTTGACCACGGCGGCGGCATCTCGCATGTCTTCGATGCGGCTGTTGGTGCACGAACCGATGAACACCTTGTCCACGAAGATGTCGTTCAGCGCCTTGCCCGGCTCCAGCGCCATGTAGGTCAGGGCGCGTTCGATGGCGCCGCGCTTGTTCGGATCCTTTTCCTTGTCGGGGTCCGGCACGCGGGCGTCGATGCCCAGCACCATTTCGGGCGAAGTACCCCAGGTGACCTGCGGCAGGATCTGCGCGGCGTCGAGCTCGACCACCGCGTCAAACGAGGCGTCCGCATCCGAATGCAGGCCCTTCCAGTAGGCCACAGCCTGGTCCCATTCCACGCCAGTGGGTGAGAGCGGACGGCCCTTGACGTACTCGATGGTCTTGTCGTCCACCGCCACCAGGCCGGCACGCGCACCGCCTTCGATGGCCATGTTACACACCGTCATGCGGCCTTCCATGCTCAGGGCGCGGATGGCCGAGCCGCCGAACTCGATGGTGTAGCCGGTGCCGCCGGCGGTGCCGATCTTGCCGATGATGGCCAGCACGATGTCTTTGGCGGTCACGCCCTTGACCAGTTGGCCTTCGACCTTGACCAGCATGTTCTTGGCCTTCTTGGCCAGCAGGGTCTGCGTGGCCATGACGTGCTCGACCTCGCTGGTGCCGATGCCGTGGGCCAGGGCACCGAAGGCGCCGTGGGTGCTGGTGTGGCTGTCGCCGCACACCACGGTCATGCCGGGCAGGGTGGCGCCGTTTTCCGGTCCGATCACGTGCACGATGCCCTGTCGCTTGGACATGAAGGGGAAGAAGGCTGCCGCACCGAACTCGGCGATGTTGCTGTCCAGCGTGGTGATCTGCTCTTTGCTGATCGGGTCGGTGATGCCGTCGTAACCCTGCTCCCAACCGGTGGTGGGCGTGTTGTGGTCGGCCGTGGCCACCACTGAACTCACACGCCAGACCTTGCGACCCGCCTGGCGCAAGCCTTCGAACGCCTGCGGGCTGGTCACTTCGTGGACGAGGTGGCGATCGATGTACAGAACGGCGGTGCCGTCTTCTTCGGTGTGGACGACGTGTTCGTCCCAGATCTTGTCGTAGAGCGTGCGTCCCATGGAGCGTCCTGTGGGGTCTGTGGAACCCGCGATTTTATTCGTTCAAAAGACAACGCCCGCAGCGCAGTGGCGTGCGGGCGTTGGACCCAGGGCAGGCGGTGGCCTGCCTGGTTGTGTCGCTCAGCGCTTGAAGCCGGCCGGCACGTCGCGGCGAGCGGCGCCCGTGAACAGCTGGCGCGGACGGCCGATCTTGTACTCGGGGTCGGCCAGCATTTCGTTGAGCTGGGCGATCCAGCCAACCGTACGGGCCAGCGCAAAGATGCCGGTGAACAGGCTGACCGGGATGCCGATGGCGCGCTGCACGATGCCGGAGTAGAAGTCCACGTTCGGGTAGAGCTTGCGCTGCACGAAGTAGTCGTCTTCCAGGGCGATCTTTTCCAGTTCCTTGGCCAGCTTGAACAGCGGGTCGTTTTCCAGGCCCAGTTCGGACAGCACTTCGTTGCAGGTCTCCTGCATCAGCTTGGCGCGCGGGTCGTAGTTCTTGTAGACGCGGTGACCGAAGCCCATCAGCTTGACGCCGCTGTTCTTGTCCTTGACCTTCTCCATGAACTCGCCGACCTTGGCCACGCCGCCCTGGCGCTGGATGTCTTCCAGCATGTTCAGGCAAGCTTCGTTGGCGCCGCCGTGGGCAGGACCCCACAGGCAGGCCACACCGGCCGAAATGGCCGCAAACGGGTTGGTGCCCGAAGAGCCGCACAGGCGCACGGTGGAGGTGGAAGCGTTCTGCTCGTGGTCGGCGTGCAGGATGAAGATGCGATCCAGGGCCTTTTCGAGCACCGGGTTGACCTTGTATTCCTCGCAGGGGGTACCGAACATCATGCGCAGGAAGTTGCCCGAGTAACTCAGGTCGTTGCGCGGGTACATGTAGGGCTGGCCGACGCCGTACTTGTAGGACATGGCCACCAGCGTGGGCATCTTGGCGATCAGGCGGATCGCGGCGATGCGGCGGTGTTCCGGGTTGTTGATGTCGGTGCTGTCGTGGTAGAAGGCCGACAGTGCGCCCACCAGACCGGTCAGCACGGCCATGGGGTGGGCATCGCGGCGGAAGCCGCGCAGGAAGAACTGCATCTGCTCGTTGACCATGGTGTGGTTGATCACGAGCTTGTGGAAGTCGCCGCGCTCTTTCTCGTTGGGCAGTTCGCCGTTGAGCAGCAGGTAGCAAGTGTCGAGGTAGTCGGCTTGGGTGGCCAGCTGCTCGATGGGGTAGCCGCGGTACAGCAGTTCACCCTTGTCGCCGTCGATGTAGGTGATCGCCGACTGGCAGGAAGCGGTGGACAGGAAGCCGGGGTCGTAGGTGAACATGCCGGTCTGTGCGTACAGCTTGCGGATGTCGATCACGTCCGGACCGATGCTTCCGCCGTACACCGGCATTTCAACGCTGGGGCTGCCGTTGGAGAACGACAGGGTGGCTTTGTTGTCTACGAGTTTCATGCGGTTTCCTTGTTGGAGAGGCTTCAAACGGGTCGCCGGGCAGCGATCAGCATGCCCAGCACGTGCACGACGTCGGGGCGGGCCAGATCGCCCTCGGGTTTCTTGCGAACCAGCAACAGATCGAGCAGGTCGTTGTCGGAGAGGTCCATTAGAACGCCCAGAGCTTCGGCTTGGCTGACGGTCAAGCCAGATTCGTGCCGGGCGAAGAACTGTTCAATGAACAGGTCGTTCTCCAGCAAGCCGCGGCGGCAGCGCCAGCGCAGCTTGCTCAGGGCTCGCGGATCGAGCAGGGCGTCGCCGGGGCTGCTGGTGTCCATGGTGTGTCGATGTGCAGGCGGCCTCAGACGGCGCGCTTGACCATCAGCTCCTTGATCTTGCCAATCGCCTTGGTCGGGTTCAGGCTCTTGGGGCAGACGTCCACACAGTTCATGATGGTGTGGCAGCGGAACAGACGGTACGGGTCTTCCAGGTTGTCCAGACGTTCGCTGGTGGCCTGGTCGCGGCTGTCGGCGATGAAGCGGTAGGCCTGCAGCAAACCGGCCGGGCCGACGAACTTGTCCGGATTCCACCAGAAGCTGGGGCAGCTGGTCGAGCAGCTGGCGCACAGGATGCACTCGTACAGGCTGTTGAGCTCTTCGCGCTCTTCGGGGCTCTGCAGGCGCTCGCGCTGGGGTGCCGGTGTCTCGTTGATCAGGTAGGGCTTGATCGAATGGTACTGCTTGAAGAACAGCGTCATGTCCACGATCAGGTCGCGCACCACCGGCAGGCCGGGCAGCGGCTTGAGCACGATGTCGCCCTTGAGCGTGTTCATGTTGGTCAGGCAGGCCAGCCCGTTCTTGCCGTTGATGTTCATCGCGTCCGATCCGCACACGCCTTCGCGGCAGGAGCGGCGGAAGGAGATGGAGGGATCGACTTTTTTGAGCTTCATCAGGGCGTCGAGCAGCATGCGCTCCTGGCCGTCGAGCTCGACCTGGATGGTCTGCATGTACGGCTTGGCGTCCTTTTCCGGGTCGTAGCGGTAGATCTTGAATGTGCGAAGGGCCATGGTGTTGTTCTCCGGGCTTCGTGAGGCGAGGCGTGGGGCTTAGAAGGTCCGGACCTTCGGGGGCACGGATGCCACGGTCAGCGGCTGCAAGTTGACAGGCTTGTACGACAGGCTGTTGGTGGCGCTGTCCCACAGCGTGTGCTTCATCCATTCGGCGTCGTTGCGGCCCAGCGGGTACTGTGCGTCATCGGCGGGGCGCTCGTAGTCGTTCACCGTGTGGGCGCCACGGCATTCCTTGCGGGCCGCAGCCGACGTCATGGTGGCCTGAGCGGCTTCGATCAGGTTGTCCACTTCCAGGGCTTCGATGCGCGCGGTGTTGAAAATCTTGGACTTGTCGGCCAGCGTGATCGCGTCCACGCGTGCGCGCATGGCATTGATCTTCTGCACGCCCTCGTCCATCGACGCCTGGGTGCGGAACACGCCTGCGTGCTGCTGCATGGTCGCGCGGATGTCGTTGGCGACGTCCTGTGCGTACTCGCCGCTGCTGGAGCCGTCCAGGCGCGCCAGGCGTGCCAGGGTCTTGTCGGCCGCATCTGCGGGCAGGGGCTTGTGGATCTTGTTCTTGTCGTTGAAGTCGACAATGTGGTTGCCGGCCGCACGGCCGAACACCAGAAGGTCCAGCAGGGAGTTGGTGCCCAGGCGGTTGGCGCCGTGCACCGACACGCAAGCACACTCGCCGACCGCGTACAGGCCGTTGACGATTTGTTGCCCGCCGTTGCCATCGGGGGCGACGACCTGGCCGTGGATGTTGGTGGGGATGCCACCCATCTGGTAGTGGATGGTGGGCACGACCGGGATGGGCTCGCGCGTGATGTCCACGTTGGCGAAGTTGTGGCCGATTTCTTCCACCGAGGGCAGACGTTTGCGGATGGTCTCGGCACCGAGGTGGTCGAGCTTCATCAGCACGTAGTCTTTGTTGGGGCCGCAGCCACGGCCTTCCTTGATTTCCTGGTCCATGCAGCGCGAGACGAAATCGCGCGGAGCCAGGTCCTTCAGGGTGGGCGCATAGCGCTCCATGAAACGCTCACCGTTGCTGTTGAGCAGGATGGCGCCTTCGCCGCGGCAGCCTTCGGTCAGCAGCACGCCAGCACCGGCCACGCCGGTCGGGTGGAACTGCCAGAACTCCATGTCCTGCAGCGGGATGCCGGCGCGGGCGGCCATGCCCAGGCCGTCGCCGGTGTTGATGAAGGCGTTGGTCGACGCCGCGAAGATGCGGCCGGCGCCACCGGTGGCCAGCAGCGTGGTCTTGGCTTCGAGCACGTAGGTCTCGCCGGTTTCCATCTCCAGTGCGGTCACGCCGACGACGTCGCCACTGGCGTCACGGATCAGGTCCAGTGCCATCCATTCCACAAAGAACGTGGTGCGGGCGGCCACGTTTTGCTGGTACAGGGTGTGCAGCATGGCGTGGCCGGTGCGGTCGGCGGCTGCGCAGGCGCGTTGCACCGGCTTTTCACCGTAGTTGGCGGTGTGGCCGCCGAAGGGGCGCTGGTAAATGGTGCCATCGGGGTTGCGGTCGAACGGCATGCCGAAGTGTTCGAGTTCGTAGACCACTTTAGGCGCTTCGCGGCACATGAATTCGATGGCGTCCTGGTCACCCAGCCAGTCGGAGCCCTTGATGGTGTCGTAGAAGTGGTAGTGCCAGTTGTCCTCGCTCATGTTGCCCAGCGAGGCGGACACGCCACCCTGCGCGGCCACGGTGTGCGAGCGGGTGGGGAAGACCTTGGAGAGCACAGCCACGTTGAGGCCGGCGCGGGCCAGCTGGAGGGAGGCTCGCATGCCGGAGCCGCCGGCCCCGATGATGACCACGTCGAACTTGCGCTTGGGGAGGGATGCGGTGGTGGACATGGATCAGAGTCTCCAGAGAACTTGAACAGCCCAGCCCAGGCAGGACACGAGCCAGACGATGGTGAAAACGTGCAGCGCCAGGCGGATACCGACCGGCTTGACGTAGTCCATCCAGATGTCGCGCATGCCGATCCAGATGTGGTACGTGATGGCGACAAAGATGGCAAAGGTCAGGGCCTTCATCCACTGCGCGGCGAAGATACCCGCCCAGCCTTCGTAGCCCAGAGGGCCGCTGGTGAAGATCACCTTGGCCAGCACGATGAGGGTGAACAGCGCGAACAGGGCGCCCGTGATGCGCTGGGCCAGCCAGTCGCGCAAGCCATAGTGGGCGCCGGTGACGACGCGCTTGGAACCGTAAGACATGTGTGTGCCTTCCTGAAATCAGTAGAGACCGAACAGCTTGGCGCCGAGGATCAGCGTCAGGCCGATGGACAGGGCCAGGGTGAAGATGGCCGAGCCCCGGCCAAACTCTTTGCTTACCGCATGGCACATGTCCATGTACAGGTGGCGAATACCGGCGATCAGGTGGTGCAGGTAAGCCCAGATCAGGGCCAGCGCCACGAGCTTCATGAACCAGCCGGGAACGAAGCCCAGGCCTGCACTGAACGCCGACTGGAAGACGTCGTAGGAGATCTCCGACGACACCGAGGTGTCGAACAGCCAGACGATCAGGGGCAGCAGGATGAACATCAGGCCGCCGCTGGCGCGGTGCAGGATCGACACCCAGCCGGCCAGGGGCAGCCGGTAGGTGGTCAGGTCCTTGAACGCATTGATGTTGCGGAACTCGGGCCGCTTCTTGCTCAATTCGGTCATGGTGGGGCTTTCTTCCGTTGGGTAACTTGGGTTCTTATGGAGGGGCGAGAAACGGAGGTCGGGGCAGTGGCTCGTAACTTGTTGGTAACTCAAGCCACAGGCCGTGAAATTCTATTGCAACGCAACATACCCGAGGCTGACAGCAGACTATCGAGCAGTGTCATTGACCGCCTCTTTCAGCTCAGTTCGTTGTGGTAGTGCCGGGTGTCGGTGCGGTAGAGGCCGCGGCGCAGTTCCATGGGCACATCGTTGTAGGTGTAGGCCAGGCGTTCCACGCTCAGCAGTGGGTGACCGGTCTCGACGCCCAGCAGGACGGCGGCGTCAGCGTCGGCGCCCACGGCCTTGATGCGTTCGACCGCGCGCACCATGCGCACGCCGAACTCGGCTTCGAACAGGGCGTACATCGGTCCCTTGTCGCCTGCCAGGGTTTCCTGTGTCAGGCCCTTGAAGGGGCCACCGGGCAGCCAGATGTCTTCGAGGATGGTGGGGGTGCCTGAAAAAGCCAGCACCCGCTTGACCAGCAGCAGCGGATCGCCGGTGCGCAGCGCCAGTTGACGGGCCACTTCGGCCGGCGCGCGCAGGCGGCGGCATTCGATGATGCGGCGCTCGGCAGGGCTCTGCGCGTCGGCAGACTCCGCGTCGGGCAGCACCCGCAGGAAGCGGTACTGGATGTGCTGCTCGGCGTGTGTGGCCACGAAGGTGCCCTTGCCCTGGCGGCGCACCAGCAGGTTGTCGGTGGCCAGTTCGTCGATGGCCTTGCGCACCGTGCCCTGGCTGACGCGAAAGCGCGCGGCCAGTTCCAGTTCGCTGGGGATCATGTCGCCTGGCTTCCATTCGCCAGCCTGCAGGCTGCGCAGGATCAGGGTCTTGATCTGCTGGTACAGCGGACTGAAGGCCGGGGCGCCCGGTGCCGAGGGCTCGCCGCCCACGGGCGGGTCCGGCAGGAGGGGGTCGGCGGGGGAGGCGGGCAGGGTGGCCATGGTTTTGCGGACGCAATGGTACCGCCAGAAACGGTCGGCGGTCAGGTCAATCATATCTTATATAAGACATAAGACAAATTGACGCCTACGGGTTTACGCGGGTACACTCACGGGCTGTCCCTGAACCACTTTTTTGCGGGCTCTCCCGTGCAGTCGTGGCTCCTGGTCCGGGTTCATTCCCACAGGTTTTCTCTATTTCTCAACGCCCTTTCTGGAGTTTTCACCATGAGCAAGAAGCCCGTTCGTGTTGCCGTCACCGGCGCCGCAGGTCAGATCGGTTACGCCCTGCTGTTCCGCATCGCCTCCGGCGAGATGCTGGGCAAGGACCAGCCCGTGATCCTGCAATTGCTGGAAATCCCGGACGAGAAGGCCCAGAAGGCGCTCAAGGGCGTGATGATGGAACTCGACGACTGCGCCTTCCCGCTGCTGGCCGGCATGGAAGCCCACAGCGACCCGATGACCGCCTTCAAGGATACCGACTACGCCCTGCTGGTCGGCTCGCGTCCCCGTGGCCCCGGCATGGAGCGTGCCGAGCTGCTCGCCATCAACGGCGCCATCTTCACCGCCCAGGGCAAGGCCCTGAACGCTGTGGCCAGCCGCGACGTCAAGGTGCTGGTGGTCGGCAACCCCGCCAACACCAACGCCTACATCGCCATGAAGGCCGCCCCGGACCTCAAGCCCGGCAACTTCACCGCCATGCTGCGCCTGGACCACAACCGCGCCGCCAGCCAGCTGGCCTCCAAGACCGGCAAGGCCGTGTCGTCCATCAAGAAGCTGGCCGTGTGGGGCAACCACTCGCCCACCATGTACGCCGACTACCGCTTCGCCACCATCGACGGCGCGTCGGTCAAGGACATGATCAACGACCCCGTGTGGAACAAGGACGTGTTCCTGCCCACCGTGGGCAAGCGCGGTGCCGCCATCATTGAAGCGCGTGGCCTGTCCAGCGCCGCCTCGGCCGCCAACGCCGCCATCGACCACATGCGCGACTGGGCCCTGGGCACCAACGGCGAGTGGGTCACGATGGGCATCCCGTCGCAAGGCTGGTACGGCATCCCCAAGGACGTGATGTTCGGTTTCCCGGTCACCTGCGCCAACGGCGAGTACACGGTCGTCGAAGGCCTGGAGATCGACGCCTTCTCGCAAGAGTGCATCAACAAGACCCTGGCCGAGCTGCAGGGCGAGCAAGACGGCGTCAAACACCTGCTCTGATTTGGTAACCGCTTGGTAACTCAGTGAAACCGCACCCGCGCGACATTCTTGTGGGGGCCCAGGCCGGCGCGTTTGCGCTGCCGGTCTGTGACCACTACAGCGGTGCACCCGCGCGGATGCGCAAGAGCCTGCAGCTGCAGGCCGAGCTGACGGCCGAGTTCGGTGCCTGTGTCTTTGACGTCACTCTGGACTGCGAAGACGGTGCCCCGGTCGGTGGCGAGGCCGAGCACGCGGCCATGGTCACCGAACTGGCGCTCGGTGCGCCGGCTGGTGCCCGCGTCGCCGCCCGGGTCCACCCGGTCGACCATCCTCATTTCGAGGCCGACGTGGCCACCATCGCCGGCCAGGCAGGGCGCAAGCTTTGCCACCTGATGGTGCCCAAGGTCGAGTCGGTGGCCGATGTCGAGCGCGCCGTGGCGGCGATGGATGCGGCCGGCGCCACCGCGTTGCCTCTGCATGTGCTGATCGAGTCGCCCGCCGCGGTGCACCACGCTTTCGACATTGCCGCGCATCCGCGCGTGCAGTCGCTGAGCTTTGGCCTGATGGACTTTGTCTCGGCCCATGGTGGAGCGATCCCGGCGTCGGCCATGACGCTGGCCGGCCAGTTCAGTCATCCGCACGTGCTGCGTGCCAAGGTCGAGATGGCGGCCGCCTGCCATGCACACGGCAAGGTGCCTTCGCACAATGTGGTCACCGAGTTCAAGGACTTGCCCGCGCTACAGCACGCGGCCAGGCAGGCCGCTGCCGAACTGGGTTACACGCGGATGTGGAGCATCCACCCGGACCAGATCCGCACCATCGTCACCGCGTTTTCACCCGCCGAGGCTGAAATCGACACCGCGCTGGCCATCATCGACCGCGCCGCCGCGGCCGACTGGGCGCCGGTGCAGCACGAAGGGCGCCTGCACGACCGCGCCAGCTACCGCTACTACTGGCAAGTGATCGAACGCGCGCACCAGACCGGGCACCCCTTGCCCGAGCCGGTGCGTGGCTGGTTTCTTGCATGATTTCATTCCAACCCCACTACCCACCCCACCGGAGAACGCCATGTCGACCTTCCTGACCGACTACCGCGCCCACGTCGCTGAACGCGCCGCCCTGGGCATTCCCCCGCTGGCGCTCGACGCCAAGCAGGTTGCCGCCCTGATCGAACTGATCAAGAACCCGCCCGCCGGCGAAGACGCGTTCCTGATGGACCTGCTCACGCACCGCGTGCCCCCGGGCGTGGACGATGCCGCCAAGGTCAAGGCCAGCTTCCTGGCCGCCGTTGCGCACGGTGACCTCCAGGTCAGCCTGATCTCCAAGGCCAAGGCCACCGAGCTGCTGGGCACCATGGTGGGTGGCTACAACGTGCACCCCCTGATCGAACTGCTGGACGACGCCGAAGTGGCGGCCGTGGCTGGCGCCGCGCTCAAGAAGACGCTGCTGATGTTCGACTACTTCAACGACGTGGCCGAGAAGGCCAAGGCCGGCAACGCCGTCGCCAAGGACGTGATGCAGAGCTGGGCCGACGCCGAGTGGTTCACCAGCCGCCCCGAAGTCGAGAAGAAGATCACCGTCACCGTGTTCAAGGTGCCCGGCGAGACCAACACCGACGACCTGTCGCCCGCCCCGGACGCCACCACGCGCCCGGACATCCCGATGCACTACCTCGCCATGCTGAAGAACACCCGCCCCGACGCGGCCTTCAAGCCCGAGGAAGATGGCAAGCGCGGTCCGATGCAGTTCATCGAAGACTTGAAGAAGAAGGGCAACCTGGTCGCCTACGTGGGCGACGTGGTCGGCACCGGTTCTTCGCGCAAGTCGGCCACCAACTCGGTGATCTGGGCCACCGGCCAGGATATCCCGTTCGTGCCCAACAAGCGCTTTGGCGGCGTTACCCTGGGCGGCAAGATTGCCCCGATCTTCTTCAACACGCAGGAAGACTCCGGCTCGCTGCCCATTGAAGTGGACGTGAGCAAGCTGGAAATGGGCGACGTGATCGACGTGCTGCCCTACGACGGCAAGCTGGTCAAGAACGGCGAGACCGTGGCCGAGTTCAAGCTCAAGTCCGACGTGCTGTTTGACGAAGTGCGCGCCGGTGGCCGCATCAACCTGATCATCGGCCGCTCGCTCACCGCCAAGGCGCGCGAGTTCCTGGGCCTGCCCGCTTCGACCCTGTTCCGTCTGCCGTCCGTGCCCGCTGCCACCAAAGCCGGTTTCACCCTGGCGCAGAAGATGGTCGGTCGTGCCGTCGGCCTGCCGGAAGGCCAGGGCGTGCGCCCCGGTACCTACTGTGAGCCGAAGATGACCACCGTGGGTTCGCAGGACACGACCGGTCCGATGACCCGCGACGAGCTGAAAGACCTGGCCTGCCTGGGCTTCAGCGCAGACCTGGTGATGCAGTCCTTCTGCCACACCGCGGCCTACCCGAAGCCGGTCGACGTGAAGACGCACCGCGAACTGCCCAAGTTCATCAGCAGCCGCGGCGGCGTGGCCCTGCGTCCGGGCGACGGCGTGATCCACAGCTGGCTCAACCGCCTGCTGCTGCCCGACACCGTAGGCACCGGCGGCGACTCGCACACCCGTTTCCCGATCGGTATCTCCTTCCCGGCCGGTTCCGGCTTGGTGGCCTTCGGCGCCGCCACCGGCGTGATGCCGCTGGACATGCCTGAGTCGGTGCTGGTGCGCTTCAAGGGCCAGATGCAGCCCGGCGTGACCCTGCGCGACCTGGTGCACGCGATCCCGCTGTACGCCATCAAGGCCGGTCTGCTGACCGTGGCCAAGGCCGGCAAGAAGAACATCTTCTCGGGCCGGATCCTGGAAATCGAAGGTCTGCCGGACCTGAAGGTCGAGCAGGCGTTCGAACTGTCCGACGCATCGGCCGAGCGTTCCGCTGCCGGGTGCACGATCAAGCTCAACCCCGAGCCGATCAAGGAATACCTCACCAGCAACATCGTTCTGATGAAGAACATGATTGCCGACGGCTACGAAGACAAGCGCACCCTGCAGCGCCGCATCGAGAAGGTCGAGGCCTGGCTGGCCAAGCCCGAGCTGCTCGAAGCCGACAAGGACGCCGAATACGCCGCCGTCATCGAGATCGATCTGGCCGACATCAAGGAACCCATCCTGTGCTGCCCGAACGATCCGGACGACGCCAAGACCCTGTCCGACGTGGCCGGCACCAAGATCGATGAAGCCTTCATCGGTTCGTGCATGACCAACATCGGTCACTTCCGCGCCGCCGCCAAGCTGCTCGGTGGAAGCCGCGACATCCCGGTCAAGCTGTGGGTCGCTCCGCCGACCAAGATGGACGAGAGCGAACTGATCAAGGAAGGCCACTACGCCAGCTTCGGCGCCGCCGGTGCCCGCACCGAAATGCCGGGCTGCTCGCTGTGCATGGGCAACCAGGCACAGGTGCGCGAAGGCGCGACCGTGGTGTCCACCTCGACCCGCAACTTCCCCAACCGCCTGGGCAAGAACACCAACGTGTACCTGGCCTCGGCCGAGCTGGCGGCGATCGCGTCCAAGCTGGGCAAGATCCCGACGGTGGCCGAGTACCATGAAGCCATGGGCATCGTGAACAAGGACGGCGCGGCGATCTACAAGTACCTGAACTTCGACCAGATCGAAGAGTACGTGGACAACGCCAAGGGCGTGACCGCCTGATCAGGCTCCGGTTGCACTGCAAGAATGGCCCTTCGGGGCCATTTTTTTGTGCACCAGCGCCGCAAGGGCAAACCGGTACGGATGGCGCGCTCCATCGCGGGCGGAGTTTGTACCTGGGGTCAGCTTGGTGTCCTGCTTTTGGGCGTCGCCGGTGTGCATGTGCGTGGCTGTGGTTGACCGCTCTTGGGGCTTTAGAAGCCGATGGGGCCGTCCAGTATCATTCGTACGTGTTTCAAGATGTTTTTGATTTGAGCCCGCGCTCCAGTCATGCAGCTGGAGACCGTGCGGTGCTGGTTGCGCATGGCCCTCTGTATCCATGAAGCGCCAACGCATCAGCCCTGTGTGGTGGGCTTATTCACTCCGTCGTTGGCTCACGGGGCTTGCGCCCGCATCAGAGGCACGGCTCATCCACCGCGAGCGGGATCTGTCCGTGGCCTGGTTGCCCGGCAGTACAGCGCGGCTCGTGCTTGTCTTCACCAGCCTTCAGCGGGCCGCGTTGCACCCTGACAAGCTGGAGTTCAGGGGAGTGGCCTCGGACCACGGTCGAAACCATGTCTTGTTCATCACCGATCGAGATCGTGGCTGGTATTCGACGCCAGGCAAGCGCGAGCGGATCGAAGCAGTGGTGCGTCGTTTCCTGTCCGAGCATGACATCCGGACCGTCTGGTCGATGGGCAATTCCATGGGGGGATACGGAGCGATCCTTTTCTCCGACCAGCTCCCTGTTTCGAAAGTGGTGGCCTTCGTACCGCAGATCCTGATAGCCGGGGACTGGACCGCCAAATGGCCGAGCATCAAGGACTCCGTTGAGCGTGACCTGACACCCATCATCGCTGGATCCGACTGTGTTTTTCATATCGTGACGGGGGATGCCTACGCCAATGATCGAATCCACTTCAATCATCTGCGGCGCACGCTGGCAGATGCCGCGCACGTCAAGTTCGTGATTGCGCCCGGACAGGGCCACGATGTGGCCGCATGGCTGAAAAAACAAGGCCAGTTGGCGCCACTGGTCTCCGCCCTGTGGGCGGGTGACCGCAAGGCTCTGGAAGCTTGCAGCCGTGCGATTGAGCGACCGCTGGACTTGACCTTGTTTTGATAGGGTGCTGTGTTCAACATCGATCTGGCCGGCCAGGTCGGCACACCCCAACGGAGAGTCGCGCATGGGGCAGCGAACGGCCTGCGCTATCTTCATGCCGATGAAATGCCTTGTCCTTCGTGACGCTCATGCCTAGCCACTCGATCATCATCCTGACCAAGGACCGGCCCAGCCTCCTGCCCCGCGCGGTCGCATCTGCGGAACGCAGCCTGGTTGCCGGAGGGGAGTTGCTTATCGTCGACGACGCCAGCACGAGACCTGCCAGCGAGGTGCTTCACGAGCGAACTGACGCTTCGATGCGCTTTCTTCGGCGAGAGGTGTCATCTGGCATCTCTGCCGCGCGCAACGCCGGCATCGCGGCGAGCCGGGGGGCAGTCATCTTTTTCCTCGACGACGACGACGAACTGGCTCCTGAGTATGTCCGCGAGATACTCTCTGGTCCCGCGCGAAGTTTTGACTACGGCTTTTCGGCTTGCGCCGTTGTCACCGATGGAGGGCAGCCCAAAGTCAAGCGTCCACGCTTTGCGACGGGGCCCGTGTCTTCAAGTGCACCTTTGCGCAAGCAACTGTGCGGCACCGGGATGGGCTTCTGGATCCGGCGTGAGGTTGCCGAAGCCACCGGCCCCTTCACCACGGCCATCTCGATGAACGAGGACACAGACTACGTCTGCCGGCTGATCGAGCAGGGACGGCGGGCCTGGTATTCGGCCCGGCCCGGCGTGACCGTCCACCAGCACTTCGGCCCGCAGGATCTGCCCAACATCACTGCGCGTCTGGATGCACTGGAGAGGGCTCGGGCGATGTTGCATGTCTGCGACCGGTTTCCCTCCATGGCAGGCCATCTGGGTCGCAGTTATCTGCGGCACTGTGCAAAGGCGGGGCTGTTTGACGACAGTGTGTCCTACCTGCGCCGGCAGCGGAATGTCAGGTTGCGGCTGGCACTGTCGCTGTACTTCCACTTCAAACGGCTGGGCTACTGGGTGCTCGCTGCTGGCCGTCCGAGGAGCTGACCTGATGCGCTGCATTCATGTTGTGCCAGAGCGCCCACTTGCCAACGGTTCAGGGGCACAGCTTCGAGCCCATGCGCTCGGACGTGCTTTGTCTGAGCGAGCGGAAGTCGTCACCGTGGTCGTGGCAGATACCTTTGCGGCTTCTGGTTTGCGACCGTCCCGTGCGCCGTCCTTTATAGAGGCCGAGGTGCCCCCTGCCGTGCTGGATGCCATCGTAGATGGCGCCAATCCTGCTCCAGACGATATGGTGCTTGTCGAAGGTATCTATCTGTCGGCCGTGGCCTATCGCTTCGTGGGGGCTGGAGTACAGGTCATCCTCGATGCCCACAACGTTGAAAGCGATCTCCTGCAACAAACAGACCGTGCGCGCCATCCGGTGCTCGCACCATTGCTGCGCCGAGGCCGCTGGCGCCGCGCGGCCGATGCCGAGCGCTTGCTGTTGCGGTCGGTGGACGCTGTCTGGGCCTGCTCCACCGCCGATGCCGAGCTCTTGCGCCAGCTGGCACCCGACGGTGCGCCGGTTCACGTCATACCGAATCCGGTGCCCGACTGGTGCATAGGGGTCAAGGGCTGCCCGCGGGCCGACGGGATCGATGCACTGTTTGTCGGCCATCTGGGCTACCGCCCCAACATCCTCGCCGCCCTGCGACTAGCGCAACGCATCTTTCCGCTGGTGCGGCGTGCCGTACCGACTGCCCGGCTGACGCTGGCCGGGCGGGCGCCAGACCGGAGGCTGCGCGCAGCCTTGGCAGCCGACGCGGGCGTCAGCCTCGTGGCCGATCCGGTCGACCTGGCGCCGCTCTATGCAGGTGCCACCATGGCGCTCGTGCCGTTGAGCGAGGGGGGCGGCACACGGATCAAGGTGCTGGAAGCGATGACCCTTGGCCTGCCGCTCATTGCCAGTGCCAAAGCTGTCGAAGGGCTGGCGGTGTCTCCAGGGCGCGAGTTTCTGCGAGCCGAGAGCGACGCTGAGTTTGCGGAGGCTGCCGTTCGCCTGGCCTGCTCGCCTGGTTTGCGCAACGACCTGGTGGCGGTTGCGCGCGACTTTGCTCTGCAGCGGCACGGTCCGCAGGCGGTGGGTGAGGCGGTCGCGGCAGCGCTCGGGCACACCGGAGGCAAGGCATGAGCAGCCATGATGACGTGCACAGGCCAAAGGGCATTCCCCGGCTTGTGCACCAGACCTGGAGAAGCGCGGAGCTTCCGTCCTATGCCAGCGACAGCTGGCAGAAGTTGGGCGAGGGGTGGACCTGGCGGTTGTGGACGGACGCAGACCTCCTCGAGCTGGTGCGGACCCACTATCCCCAGCTGGAGGCGCTGTACGTCTCCTATCCTCACAACGTGCAGCGGGCCGATCTTGGCCGGTATCTGGTGCTGGACCATTGCGGCGGTGTGTACGCTGATCTGGATACCGAGTGCCTGGCCTCGCCAGAGGCGCTCTCCCAAGAGTGGCGCGTGGTTTTGTGCGATGAGCCGGTCGAGCATGCCCACCATGCGCTGCCGTACGGCATGGACCGCCTCTACTTCAACGGGACCATGGCCGGCCCGGCAGGGCATCCGTTCTGGGCGCATCTGATCGCCTATGTCCAGCGTTGCGCGCACGCCCGCGCGCACGTGCTCGAATCGACCGGGCCGATGGTTCTCACCGGTGCGGTGCAAAGCTATCCGGATCCTGCGGGTCTGGCACTGCATTCCTGCCATCTTTTCACGCCGCTGACCGCGGCCGGGATCGAGTCGTCCGGTGCGGAGCACGGGCCACTGTCACCGTTGCGGCTGTCCAACCACCTCTGGCGTGGCAGCTGGGTGCCGGCGCGCCGTGTCGGGGCAGTGTCGCGCCTGGTCCGCTCAATCTGGCGCCATGCAGCGTACACCGTCACCCGGGGGGCGTACCTGTCCCAAGCAGCCGCCGCATCCACCATCGACAGCACCCGTCTGCACCGTCCCCTGACCAATGGTGACCGCGTTTCGGTACTCATTCCGGTGCGCGATGCCGAGCCCTTTCTTGACCGCTGTCTGGCGTTGCTGCTGGCGCTGGACTATCCGGCGGACAAGCTGTCGGTGACTTTTTGCGAGGGTGACAGTCTGGACGGCACTGCACAGCGGCTGGCCGAAGCCTGTCGCCTGTATGCGGACCGGTTCCACAGCATCCGGGTGATCGCTTGTCCTGGAGGTCCTCCGATCGATCGGGCGCGGCGCTGGCTTCCCCAACTGCAACGTGCCCGTCGCGCCCATCTCGCGAGGGTCAGGAACGAGCTGATCGACCGGGGGATCCATCCCGACGATGACTGGGTGTTGTGGCTCGACGCCGACGTCTGCGATTACCCACCGCAAATCCTGCGCCGGCTTCTGTCGGAGCGGCGCAAGGTGGTCGTGCCCGATTGCCGTTTGTCATGGGATGGGCCCAGCTACGATCTGAATGCCTTCACCGACCCCGGTGAACGGCGTGACCACCGGTACCTGAAACATGTGAGCGGGGGGCTGTTCATGCCCCCGGCCGATTACGACCGCCGTCGCCATCTTCACGATCTGCGTTTTCTTGATCGGGTGCCGCTCACCTCGGTCGGGGGCACGATGCTTCTCGTGGCGGCCGAGGTTCATCGTGCTGGTGTGCGTTTTCCCGAACTGCCTTTCGAGGATTTGCTGGAGACCGAGGGTTTTGGTCGCCTCTGCTACCGATCGGGGGTGTCGCCCATCGGCCTGCCCAACGTCGTGATCCTGCATGCGAGGTCCTAGTCGAGCGGCACAAGGGCAACCGCCAGCATGAGAGATCGCCGTTTCACGAGCCTTACCCGGGTTACCTGAACGACTGGTGTGTTTGTTTGGCTTTGCCACTCGCCCTCAACATCCAGGGAATGCATTTAAGGCTATTCGGATGCGATGGCGTGCAACGTGCCTGAGGACTCGACAAAACGCCGTTGTGCCCTTGCTGGAAAAAAAGCCGGGCTTGCCTTCGATCCCGTTCAGCTGCCGGTCAGCGTTTGCCAGCCTCCCCAGCTGTCGTTGGCGATGGCGAACTTGCGCGTGGCCTGGCTCCAGCTCTCGCCAGCGGCCATGGCGCCTGCGAACGCGGTGGAGTCCGTCACGCGGGTGCCCCCCAGCAGCGTCACGCCGCGCTCGAACAGCGCGTCGGGCCACAACCCGGCCGACGGGCCGATGACCGCAAAGCGCGTGGCCAGTGGGGCTGCGGCCAGCATCTGATCGAGTGTGTGGTTGAGCAGCATGGTGGAGGTGCCCACCACGAGGTTGCAAGGCGCCAGCAGCGCGCGGTCCAGGCCGATGGTGATGTTCGGATAGCGCTCGTGCTGGCGCGCCACCATCTCGGGGTTCATCTCCACCACAGACAGGCGCCCGCCGGCGTCGGCCACGCGCTGCACCAGCGGCGGGAAGAAGCCGATCATGCCCAGGTGGTCCTGCGGGCCCAGCACCACGTCGCCCAGCGAATTGCCGGCGGGTGGTGGCTCGTAGCCCACGCGGCGCCAGACCGAGTCGGTCAGTGCGTTGATGGCGGCCAGCGCGATGGCGCGTTCCACCTCGCTGCCGTCGGCCAGGCGCTGCGCCAGCGCCATGGCGTCGGCGCCGGCCAGCGGTGCGCCTGGCGCACTGCCGTGGGTGGCCAGCAAGGCCTGCAGCGTGTCGCCCAGCAGCACGTAGGACAGGCCAAAGGCGCCGTCCTCCAGCTCGATGGCGCAGAACTCGGCATCGTGTGCGCCTGCGTCCGGCGCACGGCGGGGCACGTGCAGGCGGCGCACGCGGGGGCATGGGTGGCGCTGTGCGATGGCGGCCAGCTGCTGCAGCACAGCGTGGGCCACGGGTGTGGTCGGGCAAAGGGACATGGACCGATGGTAGCGATCCGCGGCGATGTCCACCGTGTCGCCGCGTGAACGCCGCCTCAGTTGTCCACGATCTTGCTGCCCTTGAGCGTCAGGTCGCCACTGGCCTTGACGTTGATCTTGCCTGCGCCGATCAGGTCGATGTTCTTGCCCTTGAGCACGATGCTGCCGTCTTTCTTGAGCACCAGGCTGGCAGCGCCCACCACCAGTGCGATCTCGTCGGCCGCCTCCACGCGCAGCTGCTTGCCCACGGTCAGCAGGCTGCTTTTGCCCACCGTCTCGACGCGGTTGCGGCCGATGCTGATGCTCAGGTCGGTGCCGACCGCCAGGGTTTCGTTGCCGCCCACCTGTTGGTCGCGGTGGCCGCTGATCTGGGTGCTGTGGTCGCTCATGGGAGGCTCCAGGGGTGGTTGAACACCCGTCCATGGTGACACGCCAAACGCTTCAGGGCTCGTCGGACTTGCGCACGAGGCGCACGAACATGGGGGTGCGCTTGAGCACGTCGTCGCGCGATTCGCCGGTGGCCGTGTTGACCACCCAAGCGTGCAGGAACTTCATCTGGCTCACGTTCTGGCCGGTCACCCCGTTCATCACGTTGCCGTAGCTGTAAGGGTTGACGCTGCGCAATTCGATGGGAACGGTGGCCGTCCAGACCCAGCCTTCGGTGGATTCAGGCAGCAGCTTGGGCTGGCCCTTCTCTTTCTGCCTGCCCGCCTGGGTCAGCTGTTGCAGCTCCTTGAGGTGGGGCAGGCGCCACGACAGACCGTCGGCCTTGGCCCGCTGACGGGCCAGGGTCGAGGCCAGAAAGTGATCGGCCCATTGAGGCTGCCCGACGCAATCCTTGCCGTTCCAGTGCATGCCGACCACGCAGCGTTGCCAGACCAGGCCCGTGCTGCGCTGGTGCAGCCACTGCCCGTCGGGGGAGGTCGTCCATTCCGGTTTTGGTACCTGCGGGACGGCGGCCAGCACCAGCGCCGGCCAGGCGATCGACCACAGCAGCAACCAGAACAGGGCAGGGTGCAGGCGGACGCAGGGGGCTTGCAACAGACGGGACATGCCGTGTGTATCGGCTGCCCGCCTGCAAAACTGAGGGCATGCCCCGTCGGCGTTGATCGGCCACCTGCAAGGTCGGTGCCCCTGGTGCTCCCATCATCAGGCCCTCACCCTGTGCCCTGCGTGGACTTGACTCGGGTCCGAGCCCGGCGGGCGTTCAGGCCCCTTGTCGCTCCATCAGCCGGTTGATGCGCAGCGCGCCCAGGGTGCAGGCCACGCCCGAGAGCAGGTAGACCGAGACCGCGACCAGCCCGAACTGCACCGACAGCCCGAGCACCACCAGCGGGGCAAAGGCGGCGCCCACCAGCCAGGCCAGGTCGGTCGACAGGGCCGCGCCGGTGTAGCGGAACTGGGGCGAGAAATTGGACGTGACCGTGCCCGAGGCCTGGCCATACGACAGGCCCAGCAGCACGAAGCCGGACAGCAGGAACATGTTGTTGCCACCGCTGCCGTTGCCCAGCATCCATGGCGTGAGCAGACTGAAGACGCCGATCAGCACCGCCATGGTGCCCAGCAGGTTGCGTCGCCCCACCCGGTCGGCCAGCCAGCCCGAGAGCATCACCGCACCCGCGGCCAGGATGGCGCCGATCACCTGCACGCCCAGCACCTCGGTCACCGGCTGGCTGCCCTTCAGCACGATCCACGACAGCGGGAACACCGTGACCAGGTGGAACAGGGCGAAGCTGGCCAAAGCGGCGAATGCGCCCAGCAGCACGCTGCCGCCTTCCTGCCGCAACACCAGACCTGCTGCCACCGGCTGCAGTTCGCGCTCGGCCAGCAGCCGCTCGTATGATTGCCCCACCACCAGACGCAGGCGCGCGAACAAGGCGACCACGTTGATGGCAAAGGCCACAAAGAACGCGTAACGCCAGCCCCAGGCCAAGAAGTCCTGTTCGCTCAGGCTGCCCCACAGGTAGGCAAACAGGCCGGCCGCGAGCACAAAGCCCAGGGGCGCGCCGAGCTGGCCGAGCATGGCGTACCAGCCGCGGCGCTCGGGCGGGGCCGACATGGCCAGCAGCGATGGCAGCCCGTCCCAGGAGCCGCCCAGCGCCAGGCCCTGACCGATGCGCAGCAGGAGCAGCGCCACGATGACCGCGTTGCCGTGGGTGGCGTGTGCCGGCAGGAACGCCATGCCGACGGTGCAGATGCCCAGCAGGAACAACGCCAGGGTCAACTTGGTGCCACGGCCCCAGTGCCGCTGCACCGCCATGAACAGGGCTGTGCCCACCGGTCGGGCGACGAAGGCCACGGCCAGCAGGGCGAAGGCCGACAGCGTGCCCTGCAGCGGCGACAGGAACGGAAACAGCAAGCCCGGGAAGACCAGGACGCACGCGATGCCGAAGACGAAAAAGTCGAAGTACTCGGAGGCACGCCCGATCACCACGCCGACCGCGATCTCGCCGGAGGTGACTTCTTCATGCGTGTCGGCCCGCGAGAGGGCTGCCGGGCTTTCTTGAAAGCCGGCCGGGTGAAGGCGGGCCTGGGCGGTGAGGGTCATGAGCAGATGTCCGAAAAAAAGTGATGTCTTAGGCACCCTTTTACACGCCGATCCGGGCGGTGGCAATCTGGGGTTTTCCTGGCGCCGCTTAGTGCAAAAGCGCCAGCGGCGAATTGACATTGGACAAAATGTCCAATCGACAAAACGGTGGGGGTCGGTAAATTCGGGGATGTTTTGATGTTTGTCATCCGCATTTACCCCTAAGAAAGTCTGGTTCCCCATGTTTCGTCAAAGCCTTCAGCTGCCGTGGCGGGTGCTCCGTTGGACGGCAGCGGCCGCCGCGATCGCCGGATTGACCGGTTGCGCCCAGGCCGTCGTGCTGAACCCCGCCGGTGACATTGCGGCCCAGCAGGGCCAACTGGTGGTTCAGGCGACCCTGCTCATGTTGCTGATCATCGTGCCGGTGATCGCTCTGACGCTGTGGTTTGCCTGGAAGTACCGCGCCACCAACACCGCCAACACCGAGGCGGATTACGCGCCCGACTGGCACCACTCGACCGTGCTGGAACTGGTGATCTGGAGCGGACCGCTGCTGATCATCATCGCGCTGGGCGCCATCACCTGGATCGGCACCCACAAGCTCGATCCCTACCGGCCGCTGGACCGCATTTCCGCGACGCAGGCCTTGCAGCCCGGCGTGCCGCCGCTGGAGGTGCAGGTGGTGGCGATGGACTGGAAGTGGCTGTTTTTCTACCCGGAGCAGGGCATCGCCACCGTCAACGAACTGGCGGCGCCGGTGAACCGGCCCATCCTGTTCAAGCTCACGTCCACCACGACCATGAACGCGTTTTTCGTGCCGGACCTGGCCGGCATGATCTACACCATGCCCGGCATGCAGACCGAGCTCAATGCGGTCATCAACAAAGCCGGCGTGTACGAGGGCAAGTCCTCCCACTACAGCGGGGCAGGGTTTTCGGGCATGACCTTCAAGTTCCACGGCCTGAGCGATGGGGATTTCGAGCAGTGGGTGCAAAAGGCGAAGGCCGAAGGCCGGACCCTGGACCGCAGCACCTACGTGAAGCTGGCCGAGCCGAGCCAGCGCGACCCGGTGCAGCGCTTCGCCACGGTCGAAACCGGCCTCTACGACAAGGTGCTCAACCGCTGCGTGGAAGACGGAAAGATGTGCATGCACCACATGATGGCCATCGACGCGATGGGCGGAGAGGCCTACGCACGGGCCCAGGGGTTGAACCTGCCCCAGGACATCTGCACTGCAGAAGAGTCCGTCCAGGTCATCGCGGCGCTGGACGCCAAGGTGGCCCGTTACGCCAGCGATCGCCCATGACCTTCTGATCCGCCGCCTGCCGGTGCGCAGGCCGCGGATCGATTTCCCGGAACCCACACCATGTCATCCAACCTCCCTTCCGAAGCCCACTGGGCCCTGGGTCGGCTCACCTGGGACGCCATTCCCATGGCGCACGATCCCATCATCCTCTGGACCTTTGTCGCCGTGGTCCTCGGTGGCATCGCAACCTTTGCCCTGATCACCAAGTACCGCCTCTGGGGCATGCTGTGGAGGGACTGGTTCTGCAGCATCGACCACAAGAAGATCGGGATCATGTACATGATCCTGGGGCTGGTGATGCTGCTGCGCGGCTTCGCCGACGCCGTGATGATGCGGCTGCAGCAGGCCATAGCCTTTGGCGACAACATGGGCTACCTGCCGCCGCACCACTACGACCAGATCTTCACCGCCCACGGCGTGATCATGATCTTCTTCGTGGCCATGCCGCTGGTCACCGGGCTGATGAACTACCTCGTGCCCCTGCAGATCGGCGCGCGGGATGTGGCCTTCCCGTTCCTGAACAACTTCAGCTTCTGGATGACGACCGCCGGCGCCGTGCTGGTGATGGCGTCCCTGTTCCTGGGCGAGTTCTCCACCTCGGGCTGGCTGGCGCTGTCCAACCTCGGGGCCCAGAACGCGGGCGTGGGGCTGGACTACTACATCTGGTCGCTGCAGATCGCGGGCGTGGGCACCACGCTTTCGGGCATCAACCTGATCGTCACCATCGTCAAGATGCGCGCACCAGGCATGAGCCTGATGAAGATGCCGGTCTTCACCTGGACCTCGCTGTGCACCAACGCGCTGATCGTGGCCTCTTTCCCCGTGCTCACCGTCGCCCTGGTGCTGATGTCGCTGGACCGTTATGTCGGCACCAACTTCTTCACCAACGACCTCGGCGGCAACGCCATGCTGTATGTGAACCTGATCTGGATCTGGGGCCACCCCGAGGTGTACATCCTGATCCTGCCCGCGTTCGGCATCTTCTCCGAGGTGGTGGCCACTTACTCGCGCAAGCGTCTGTTCGGCTACACCTCCATGGTCTACGCCACGGTGGTGATCACCATCCTGTCGTACATCGTCTGGCTGCACCACTTCTTCACCATGGGTTCGGGTGCGAGCGTGAACGCCTTCTTCGGCATCACGACCATGATCATCTCGATCCCCACCGGCGCGAAGATCTTCAACTGGCTGTTCACCATGTACAAGGGGCGCATCCGCTTCGAGCTGCCCATGATGTGGACCGTGGCCTTCATGGTGACGTTCGCCATCGGCGGCATGACCGGCGTGCTGCTGGCGGTGCCCCCGGCCGACTTCGTGCTGCACAACAGCCTGTTCCTGATCGCGCACTTCCACAACGTCATCATCGGCGGCGTGCTGTTCGGCCTGTTCGCCGGCATGAACTACTGGTTCCCCAAGGCCTTCGGCTTCACGCTGGACCGCACCTGGGGCGTGCGCTCCTTCTGGCTGTGGGTGGTGGGCTTCTACGTCGCCTTCATGCCGCTGTACGTGCTGGGCCTGATGGGCGTGACGCGCCGCGCCAACCATTTCGAAGACACCTCGTTGCAGATCTGGTTCCAGGTGGCCGCTTTCGGCGCCTTCCTGATCGCGCTGGGCATCGTTTGCTTTCTGATCCAGATCGCGGTGAGCATCCTGCGGCGCGACCAGAACCGTGACGTCACCGGCGATCCCTGGGACGGTCGCACGCTGGAGTGGGCCACCTCGTCGCCCCCGCCTGCGTACAACTTTGCCTTCACGCCGGTGGTGCACGAGATCGACGCCTGGTGGGACATGAAGAAGCATGGCTACCAGCGCCCGCTGACCGGCTTCGCACCCATCCACATGCCGGCCAACACCGCCGCCGGTGTGGTGCTGTCGGCGCTCTCGCTGGTGCTGGGCTTCGCGCTGATCTGGCACATGTGGCTGCTCGCCGGCCTGTCCTTTGTGGCCCTGCTGGCCGCCGCCATCGTCCACACCTTCAATTACCAGCGCGACTTCCACATCCCGGCCGACGAAGTGACGGCCACGGAAAACGCCCGCACCCAACTGCTCGCCCACCATGTCTGACCTTCACCTCCAGGCCGGCGCGGCCAGCGCCGCACTGCCGTCCCGCTCCTACCACCTCGCGCACGAGCCGCACCCGGAAAACGGCACCTCGCTCGGTTTCTGGCTTTACCTGATGAGCGACTGCCTCATCTTTGCGGCCCTGTTCGCCACCTACGGTGTGCTCGGCCGCAGCTACGCCGCCGGTCCCACCGGCGCCGACCTGTTCGACCTGAAGCTGGTGGCGATCAACACCGCCTTCTTGCTGTTCTCGTCCATCACCTTCGGTTTTGCCATGCTGCGCAAGCAGCTGGGCGACGTGAAGGGCACCTTGCTGTGGCTGGGTGTCACCGGTCTGCTGGGCCTGTGCTTCCTGGCGCTGGAGCTCTACGAGTTCCACCACCTGATCGAGCAGGGCGCCGGTCCGCAGCGCAGCGCCTTTTGGTCGGCTTTCTTTGCCCTGGTGGGCACCCACGGGCTGCACGTGGCCTTCGGTCTGGTCTGGCTGGTGGTGCTGATGGTCCAGATCGGCCAGCGCGGTCTGATCCACGAGAACCAGCGACGCCTGATGTGCCTGTCGATGTTCTGGCACTTTCTGGATGTGGTCTGGATCGGCGTTTTCACTTTTGTTTACCTGATGGGGGTGCTGTGATGGGCACGCACGAGACGACACACGGCCAACACCACACCGACCACCACGGCGGTGCACACCACGGCGACGTGGGCCCGCACAGCACGTTCTCCGGCTACATGACCGGTTTCCTGCTGTCGGTCGTGCTGACCGCCATCCCGTTCTGGCTGGTGATGGTCGACGTCATCACCGACCGCCGCACCGCCTTGTTCGTGCTCGGGGCGTTCGCTGTGGTGCAGATCGTGGTGCACATGGTGTGCTTCCTGCACATGAACGGCAAGGTCGATGGCGGCTGGGCGATGCTGTCCACTCTCTTCACCGTGGTCTTTGTGGCCATCGCCATCGCGGGCACTTTGTGGGTCATGTTCCACATGAACAGCAACATGATGCCGGCGCATCTCCCGCTGGTGCCGCCGTCTGGCGCCGCTGGCGGACTCGGTTCCTGAGGCGTCCATGCCCAGCCACCGCCGCCAGTGGCAGCGCTGGACCGTCGCGGCCTTGCTGCTGGTCCTGTTCCTGACGTTCGTGGCGCTGGGCACCTGGCAGATCCAGCGCCGTGCATGGAAGCTGGACCTGATCGAGCGCGTGGAGCAGCGTGTGGGGTCGCCCCCGGTGCCCCTGCCGCCACCGGCCGACTGGCCCGCGGTCAGCGCGTCCAGCCACGAATACCTGCCCGTCGTTTTGCACGGGCGCTGGCTGTACCGCCAGACCCTGCTGGTCCAGGCGGTGAGCGAACTGGGCAGCGGCTTCTGGGTCATGACCCCGTTGCAGGCCGACGGTGCACCAGCCGTCTGGGTCAACCGGGGTTTCGTCCCACAGGCGCAGCGCGCGCATTGGCTGGGTTCGTCCGCCCAAGCCGTCGCCGCCGACGAGCGCACGGTGGTGCAAGGCTTGCTGCGGATGACCGAGCCGGATGGCGGTTTCCTGCGCGCCAACGATCCGTTGCAGCAGCGCTGGTACTCGCGCGACGTGGCCGCCATGAGCCGCGCGGCCCAGATCGCGCCAGCGGCGCCGTTCTTTGTGGACGCCGGACGGCCTGGCCAGACCGTTACCGGTGCCGTTGCCGATGCTGGTGCAGGTGCTGTCTGGCCCCGGCCCGGTCTGACCGTGGTCCGCTTCGCCAACAGCCACCTGGTGTATGCCCTGACCTGGTACGCCTTGGCCCTGATGGTCGTGGGGGCTGGCTGGGCTGTGGCAGGCTACGAACGCCGTCGGGTGCCCGCCTCTCCCCATCCCCGTTCTCCTGCCCATGACCCCTCCACCCGTTGAATCACCCAGCGCCACGATGCCCGACACGGCGCGCTCGGTTCACGCGGCCGCCGACCTGAAGAACCTCCAGCAGCTGGTGTACCTGCGCTGGACGGCGGTGTTCGGCCAGGTGGTCACCATCGAGGCGGCCTACCTCGCCCTGGGCCTGGCCTTGCCGTACCGCGAGATGCTGGTGGTGATCGGCGGTCTGGTGCTGTTCAACGCCATCAGCATGCTGCGCCTGAAGCTGCGCCCGATGCTGCCGGTGCACGCGTCGGAGCTGTTCGTGGCCTTGCTGGTGGACGTGGGCGTGCTCACCGCGCAGCTGTACCTGAGCGGCGGCATCGGCAACCCGTTCGTGTTTCTCTACCTGTTGCAGGTCACCCTGGGGGCGGTGCTGCTGCGCGGGGCCTACATCTGGTCCATGGTGATCCTCACCACCCTGTGCGTGGCCGGTTTGACGCATTACCACCAGCCGCTGCCGCTGGTGCACGACCTCAAGGACGGCTTCTCCAGCCTCTACGCATCCGGTCTGATCGTCTGCTTTGTGCTCAACGCCACCCTGGTGAGCTATTTCATCACCCGGATCCAGCACAACCTGCGCGAACGCGATGCCCGGCTGGCCGCTGCGCGCCGGCGCCGGGCGGAGGAAGATCACATCGTGCGCATGGGGCTGCTGGCGTCCGGCGCCGCCCACGAGCTGGGCACGCCGCTGTCGACCGTGGCGGTGATCCTGGGCGACTGGGCGCGCGACCCGCGCCTGGCGGGCGACGCCGCGCTGCGGGACGACATTGCCGAGATGCAGACCCAGATGCTGCGATGCAAGAGCATCGTCAGCGGCATCCTGCTGTCGGCCGGTGAAGCCCGCAGCGAGGCTTCGGCACTGACCACCGTGCGGGTTTTCGTGGACACGCTGGCCCAGGAATGGCGCGAGACCCGGTCCATCGACCAGTTTGTGTGCGAGAACACCCTGGCGCAAGACATTCCCATGGTGTCGGACACCACTTTCAAACAGATGGTTTTCAACCTGCTGGACAATGCACGGGAGGTCTCGCCCGGCTGGGTTCGACTGACCGCAGCTCAGCAGGACGATCACCTGTGTCTGGTGGTGACCGATCGGGGTCCCGGCTTCGCGCAGGAGATCCTGGCCCGTCTGGGAACCCCGTACCAGTCCACCAAGCAGCGGCCGGGCGCCGGGCTGGGCCTGTTCCTGGTGTTCAACGTGGCGCGCACGCTCGGCGGAAACGTGTCGGCGCGCAACCTCCCCGGGGGCGGGGCCGAAGTCACGATCTCCCTGCCCCTGTCATCCATCGCCCTGCAAGGGCCACCGGCACACGACCATGGAAACTGAAGAACGACTGCTGTTGCTGGTGGAGGACGACGAAGCCTTCGCGCGCACCCTCAGCCGCTCGTTCGAGCGCCGCGGCTACCGCGTGCTCCAGGCCGCCAGCCTGACCGAGGTGCAAGGAGTGCTTCAGCAATGCACCCCCGGTTTCGCCGTGGTGGATCTCAAGATCAAGGGCGAAGCCTCGGGCCTGGCCTGCGTGCAGGCGCTGCACTTGGCCAGCGACGCGATGCGCATCGTGGTGCTGACCGGTTTTGCCAGCATCGCCACGGCGGTGGAGGCGGTCAAGCTCGGCGCCTGCCACTACCTGGCCAAGCCGTCCAACACCGACGACATCGAAGAAGCGTTTGGGCAGCACACCGGCAACACCGAGGTGCAGATCTCCAACCGACCCAGTTCCATCAAGACGCTGGAGTGGGAGCGCATCCACGAGGTGCTGGCCGAGACCGGCTTCAACATCTCGGAAGCCGCGCGGCGCCTGGGTATGCACCGCCGCACCCTGGCCCGCAAAATGGACAAGCGGCAGGTCAGCTGAGCAAGCGCCCGGCGGATGCCGGGGCGCGATGGCCGCCCTGAGGGACCTTGGCTGAGGCGGGCACAATGCGCGTGCTGTCACCACTGTCCCGTCATTCCATGGATCACCAAGAAAACCGCGTCGAACCGACGCTGGCGACGACCGTTCGCCACCTGCCTATCGAGTTCACCGGCTCCGGAAGCGAGTACTTCCGGATCTGGATCGTCAACCTGCTGCTGCTCGTTGTCACCTTGGGCCTGTACTGGCCCTGGGCCAAGGTGCGGCGATTGCGGTACTTCTGGGGCAACACCCTGGTCGATGGTGATCCTCTCGGCTTTCACGGCAATCCGCGCCAGATGCTCAAGGGCTGGATGCTCGTTGGAGTGCTGTTCGGGCTGTACAACTGGGCCAGTAACTTCTCTGCGGTCGCGGGCGTCGTGGCCTTTCTCGTGCTGGCGGGGCTGTGGCCTGCCCTGTGGCGGTCGTCCATGATGTTCCGCATGGCGAACACAAGCTGGCGTGGGTTGCGCTTTCGCTTCACGGGCTCCTTGCAGGATGCTTATGCGGTTTTCCTGCCGCTGCTGCTGTCTGTTCTGCCTTTCGTGCTGCTGGTGCAGTTCAGCCCGGACAGACACAAGGGCGCCGCGCCGCCTTCATGGGTGGTCGGCGCGGCGTTTGTGATGACGGTGGTCGTTGTCGGTGCCCTGCCTTGGCTGCTCTGGCGCATGAAGGCCTATCAGCACCGGCACTACGCGATCGGGGAGCTGCAGACGGACTTCCGCGCCCCCGTGAAGTCCTTCTACGCCCTGGCTGCCAAGCCGCTGCTGGTGGTGGTGGGCCTGGTCGGGGTAGGCGCCCTTCTGGTGTGGGCCTTCATCTCCAGCAGCACCGATACGCGCGCCGCCCTCGTCCCGCTGCTGCGCTGGGTGCCGGTGGTGTTGTTGCTGTGCTGGGGCTTGCTGATGTTTGGCCTCAGCCCGTGGTTCACCACGCGCCTGCAGAACCTGGTCTGGACCAAGACCGGCAATTCGCGCATGCGATTCGTCAGCGATTTGAGCTTTCCGCGCATGTTCTGGCTCAGCGCCAAGAACGGTGTGCTGATCGCGCTGACGCTGGGGCTCTACTGGCCCTTCGCTGCCATTGCCAAGGCGCGGCTGCGGCTGGATGCGGTGCACATCCGCAGCGTGACCGACCTGCAGGCCCTGCTTGCTGTGGAAATCGGCGCCCCGCAAGAAGCCGTCGGAGACGCGGCCGGGGACTTCTTCGGTATGGATGTGGGCCTTTGAACGGTCATCCTTCGCCCGCGCCGCCGCAGCTGCCCGAGCGCTTGCCGGTGCGCTACTTTGACGGACGCAGCAGCCGGCCGCACGCCGCGCAGGCCTGGTTGGACGGCCAGCGCTTGCATCTGAGCACCGAAGCCGGCGAACAGACGGTGGACGCCCGAAGGGTGCAGTGGCCCGAACGCACCCGCCACGGTCTGCGCACTGCCCAGCTTCCCGATGGCGGCAGTATCCAGAGTGCGGACGCACAGGCCTGGGACGCCTGGGTGCGTGCCGGCGGACAAACCGAGTCCCTGGTGGTGAAGGCCCAGCAAAGCTGGCGCGGCGTCCTCTTCAGCCTGGGCCTGATGGTGCTGGTCAGTGCTGCGGGTTATGCCTGGGGACTGCCCTGGGTGGCACGTCTGGCCGCCGATCACGTGCCCGACAGCATCGAAAACCAGATCGGCGAGACGGTTCTGGCCCAGGTCGACGAATTCCTCAAACCCAGCCGGTTGAGCCCGCAGGAGCAGCAGGCCATCGAACAGAGCTGGCAGCAGGTGCTGGCTGCGCACACCGCGGCGCAGATGGCCCGTGGCTTGACCGTACGTGCCTCGCGGCTGATGATCCGCGACAGCCGGTCCATCGGACCCAATGCGATGGCCCTGCCAGGGGGCGCCATCGTGCTGACGGACGACATGGTGCGGCTGCTGCAGCACGACACCCGAGTGATCGCAGGGGTACTGGGCCACGAGCTCGGCCATGTGCAGCACCGGCACGGCATGCGCATGCTGGTCCAGGTCGGCGTGCTGGGCTTCGTCACGTCGGCGCTCTGGGGTGATTACAGCGGCGTGTTGGCGACGGTGCCACTCTGGTTGGGTCAGGCCCACTATTCGCGAGGTGCCGAACGCGAGGCCGACGCCTACAGCGTGAACGTGCTGCGCGACGCCGGGATGTCACCGGCGGTGATGGTCCAGCTCTTCGAACGGATTGCGCTGTTCCAGCGCTGCGGGGATGCCGTGCTCAAACCTGTTTCAGCAGGTGGAACCTCGGCCTGTCCTGCTGCGGGCACCGACCAGCGACCAGCCGAAAATCGCGGTTTCGCCGGCCTCGGCCTTGCGTCGCACCCAGCGGACGAAGAGCGCATCGCGTTTTTCCGCGACGCGGCGCGCTGAGGACGGGAAGCGGCCGTATCAGGCGAGCAGCCGCGCGATCAGCGCACCCTCGCTGGGCGCGGCCAGCGGCACCCAGACCTTGACCGGACTGCCCTGAGCCACGGTGATGGACTCGCCGTCCAGGTTCTGCATGGCGGTCAGTTCGACCACGCGGTTGCCGCCGGGGTGGATGACCTCCAGCCGGTCACCGACCGCGAAGCGGTTCTTGGTCTCGACCTCGGCCCAGCCGTCTTCGCGCACCTGCAGCACCTCGCCCACGAACTGGCTGCGGTGGCCTTCGCTGTGGCCGCTGATGTAGTTCTGGTAGTCCTGCGCCGGGCGGCGCTCCAGCAGGCCGCCGGTGTAGCCGCGGTTGGACAGGCCTTCGAGTTCGAGCAGCAGATCGGGGTTGAAGGGCTTTCCGGCCACGGCGTCGTCGATGGCGCGGCGGTACACCTGCGCGGTGCGCGCCACGTAGTAGTGGCTCTTGGTGCGGCCTTCGATCTTGAGCGAGTCGATGCCCATGGCCGCCAGCTTGCCCACGTGCTCGACGGCGCGCAGGTCTTTGCTGTTCATGATGTAGGTGCCGTGCTCGTCTTCCATGATGGGCATCAGCTCGCCAGGGCGGCCGGCTTCCTCGATCAGCCAGACCTTGTGGGCTTCGGGGTGGCGCTGACCTGATCCCGTCGTCGAGAAAGCGCTGGCGGCTTCCTCGTCTTCTTGCGCGAAGTTGAACCCGTCGAGCGTGGCGACCGGGGCGGCATCGCCGGTGTCGGTGTCGGTGGTCGCGGCCTGTGTCTTGTATCCCCAGCGGCAGGCGTTGGTGCAGGTGCCCTGGTTGGGATCGCGGCGGTTGAAGTAGCCCGACAGCAGGCAGCGGCCCGAATAGGCGATGCACAGCGCACCGTGCACGAAGACTTCCAGTTCGATGTCGGGGCAGTCGTTGCGGATGGCGGCCACCTCATCCAGGCTCAGTTCGCGGCTGAGGATGATGCGGCTCACGCCCTGTTTCTGCCAGAACTTTACCGCCGCGCTGTTGGTGGTGTTGGCCTGCACCGAAAGGTGGATCGGCACCTCGGGCCAGAGCCCTTTTTCCATCTGCTCGCGCACCAGCATGATCAGGCCCGCGTCGGCCATGATGAGGGCGTCTGGCCTGAGCTCCACCACCGGCTGCAGGTCGCGCAGGTAGGTGCGCAGCTTGTCGTTGTGGGCGATCAGGTTGCTGGTGACGAAGAACTTCTTGCCGCGCGCGTGGGCTTCTTCGATGCCTTGCGCGATCTGTTCCATGCGGAACTCGTTGTTGCGCGCGCGCAGGCTGTAGCGCGGCTGGCCGGCGTAGACGGCGTCGGCGCCGAAGTTGTAGGCGGCGCGCATGCGTTGCAGCGTGCCGGCGGGCAGGAGCAGTTCGGGGGCTTTCATCACGGTGTGAATTGTCCCGCAATGGACCGGTGGCGGCGCAGGCACCCGTGTTCGTCAGCGCACAGACCCCGACCGTGTGGCGGCCTACCCTGCAAGGGTGCTGGTCGTGGCCTTCAAGGTCCCGACCGGACGAACCCCGTGGCCCGGGCGACCGCCCGCGCCGCCCGACCCCCATTCCAAAGGAATCCCTCATGAAACACGTGCTTGTTTTGCTGGTCATGTCGTCCACGCTCGGCCTGGCCGCCTGCGACCGCCAGCCGGTGGTTTCCAACCCGCCCCCTGTGGTGGTGACGGTGCCCGGCCCCGCCGGCCCGGCGGGTGAAACCGGTGCCACGGGCGCCACCGGACAACAGGGCTACACCGGCAACCAGGGCAACACCGGTAGCCAGGGTGAGCAGGGCTACACCGGCAGCACAGGCAGTACCGGAAGCACCGGCAGCCCGGGTGAGCCGGGCAAAACCGGTGGCGTCACCAACGTCATCGTGATCCCGCCGGCCGCCACACCCACTAACTGAACCTTTCAACTTGCCAGGAGAACACCATGGGCCTCGGAACCATATTGCTGATCGTGCTGATCCTGATGCTGGTCGGCGCCATCCCGACCTGGTCCCACAGCAAAAGCTGGGGCTATGGGCCCAGCGGCCTGCTGGGGGTGGTCGTGATCATCCTGCTGGTGCTGGTGTTGACGGGGCGCCTGTGATCAGGCGGTCCAACGGTGCCCGGTGGCGCGCCCTGGCACTGGTCCTGTCCATGGGGTTGGCGCCCGTCGCCATGGTGCAGGCACAGGTCACCGTGGGCGTACAGATCGGACTGCCCGGGGTGCAGATCGGCGTGAACATGCCGTCCTATCCCATGCTCGTGCGCATACCGGGGTATCCGGTCTACCACGACCCTCAGGCCGGCCTCAACTACTTCTTCTACGACGGCCTCTATTGGGTCTATGCCCAGGACAACTGGTACGTCAGCAGCTGGTACAACGGCCCGTGGGACCGGGCCGGGTGGGACGAGGTGCCGCTGTTCGTGTTGCGCATTCCGGTGCGCTATTACGCCCAGCCGCCGGTGTACTTCCAGGGCTGGAACCGGGACGCCCCTCCCCGCTGGGGCGAACACTGGGGCCGGGAATGGGGGCAGCGCCACCGCGACTGGGACCGCTGGGACCACCGTCGCACCCCGGCACCGGCGCCCTTGCCACGCTATCAGCAGAAGTACCCCAGCGACCGCTACCCCATCGTGGTGGAGCACCAGCGCGAGATCCGCCAGGCGCACGATCCCTATGTGCCGCGTGAAGCGGTCAGCCGCCAGCACCTGAAGGTGGGCGGGCCATCCGCAGCACCACACGGTATGCCACTGCCCCGCCAGGTTGGCCACGCACAGCGGGCCGTGCCACCGGGCCAGTCCCGGTCAGCGCGGCCCGACAACGCACGGCCGGGACAAGCGTGCCGGCCCGGTCAACCGGGTTGCCCCATCGAGCCGTCGCCAGGGCGTGACAAGCCGCGCAAACCTTCGGGCTGAGCGCCAGGGTGGCCGTCCAGCCACGCCTGTACCGGTCTGAACCGCACCACCTCTCCAGCCCCCGGTACTCAACCCCCGGAGCCCAGCGATGCCCGCGCGCATGCCATTACTGCCAGTGCGGTGAAGTGTGCCGCTGCCAGAATGAAGCCATACCGCCGGATCCCGTCAGGAGCCCCTCGTGCACGTCGCCAGCTTTGCCCACCCGTTTGCGTCAACGGTCAAATCCTTCAAAACGGCATCGGGCAAGAGCGGTCGCTTCTATTCGTTGCCGGCGCTGGCCAAGACCTTTCCCAGTGTGAGCAGCTTGCCGGTGTCTTTGCGCATCGTGCTTGAAAGCGTGCTGCGCCACTGCGACGGCGAACGCGTCACGCCCGAGCATGTGGCCCGGCTGGCCCAGTGGCAGCCCCAAGGTGAGCGCACCGACGAGATCCCGTTCACCGTGGCCCGGGTGGTGCTGCAGGACTTCACCGGTGTGCCCTTGCTGGCCGACCTGGCAGCCATGCGCAGCACCGCGCAGCGCCTGGGCCACGACCCGAAAAAGATCGAACCCCTGGTGCCGGGCGATCTGGTGGTGGACCACTCGGTCACGGTGGACCACTACGGCACGCCCGAAGCGCTGGACCTCAACATGCGCCTGGAATTCCAGCGCAACAAAGAGCGCTACCAGTTCATGAAGTGGGGCATGCAGGCCTTCGACACCTTTGGCGTCGTGCCGCCAGGCTTTGGCATCGTGCACCAGGTCAACCTGGAGTTCCTGGCGCCCGGCGTGCACCTCAAGGGCGGCCTGTATTACCCCGACACCCTGGTGGGCACCGACAGCCACACCACCATGATCAACGGACTGGGTGTGGTGGGCTGGGGCGTGGGTGGCATCGAGGCCGAGGCCGCCATGCTCGGCCAGCCGGTGTACTTCCTCACCCCCGACGTGGTGGGTTTTGAGCTGACCGGTCGGCTGCGCGAAGGCTGCACCGCCACCGACCTCGTGCTCACCGTGACCGAGATCCTGCGCCGGCACAAGGTGGTGGGCAAGTTCGTGGAGTTCTTCGGCGAAGGCACGGCATCGCTGTCGCT
>CALRYD010000030.1:0-52323 GCA_943372305.1 Hydrogenophaga intermedia
TCCAGCCCCACCTCGCGCTGGTCCACGATGCAGGTGCCGTGCCCATGCTCGAACTCCATCGGGTCCTCCACCGTCAGGATGTGCCCGGCCGCGTTGTGGTTGCGGTGGTCCAGCATGGCCGCCAGCGTGGTCGACTTGCCCGACCCCGCTGCGCCCACCACCAGCACCAGCCCGCGCTTGAGCAGCGCCAGCTGGCGCAGCACCGGCGGCAGCTTCAGCTGCTCCAGCGACGGGATCCTGGCGTTGATGTGCCGCACCACCACCGCCACGTCGCCGCGCTGGCGGTACACGTTCACCCGAAAGCGCCCCAGCCCCGGCAGCGCAATCGCCAGGTCGCATTCCAGCGTCGACTCGAACTCGCGGATCTGCGCCTCGCGCATCACCGAATACGCCAGCCGCTGCGTGTGCGTCGCGTCCAGCGCGCCCTCGGGCAGCCGGCGCACCACGCCCTGGATCTTCAGCGCCGCGGCGCTGCCGCTGGAGAGGAACAGGTCCGACGCGCCGTGCGCCACCATCAGCTGCAGGTAATGGCCGAGGTCGTCGTCGGGGTTGTCGGGCAGGGTGGAGTCCATGGCGTGGCGTTGAAACAGAAAGCGGGGCTTGTCTGTTTATCGGCCGGCGGGGGAGGGGCTTGAATGGGATCGACCTAGGCCACCGCGGTCGGGGGTGTTTGAATCCCAGGGTCTGACAGATAACGGCTGAGCTGAGTCGGTTATTCCTGTACAAAACGACCGTCCAATGCGGCAAGTGTTTGTTGTCCAGGACCTATTTCAACTGTCTTCGGCCACGCTATCCGCCAAATCGACAGGCATAGTTAATGATTCCCGAATACGTCAAGGTCTACCACTATGCCAAAGCGCATTCCCACTGAAAGACAGGTGCTCCGTAGCATCTACAACGCGTACGAGCCGTCCTTCCCCTTGGAAGGTTCGGATGTTGGCAAAGTCATGGTCGCAATAGACATTGAAGCTGTCGCAGCTAGGCTTGGCACCGACAAGCATGTCCTGTTCGGCTACCTCTACTACCACCTTGACCATAAATACCGGTACCAAACCGGTGAAAACAGTTATGTCCATCTGTTCGCACCGACAGCTGGCGAGTTGCGTCACGCGATCAATCTGCCGTACTTGGCAGCCATTCTTGCCGGCCACGACCAAGAGCACTCCAAATTTGCTTGGTCGCTTGGGGTGTCACTAGTTGCGCTGGCGCTGTCTGTGGGCTCAATCATTGCGCAGCTGGTGTCGACGCAATGAATGCAACCAATTTAATCAAGCCGAACCCATTGCGCGGGTCGGCTTGATTTTCCAGAACGATTCGCTGGCGTCCGTGCCACAGATGAAGCGCGGCCAGGCGGCGCGCACCGCACCACCCAGGTGAAGCTGCCCGAAGCAGCCGAGGAGCAGGCATTTGCGTCGATGCTGGGGGTGTCGCCCCGCACCTTGCAGGACTGGGAGCAGGGGCGCCGTTCCCCGACCGGGGCCGCCAGAACGCTGCTGCGCGTGGCAGTGACGCATCCCGAGGTGTTGCGCGAACTCAGTGCCTGAGCGTTTGGCTCATCCACTTTTCAGCCGGGGCTGCCTGCCGCGCTGACAGCCGCCCCGGTCTTCATTTCAAGTCGATCAAGCCTTCTTCCCGCCGATCAGCGCCCACAGCAGGATCGCGCCAAAGGTCGCGGTACCGATGCCACCGAGTGCGAAGTCGCCGAACTTGAGGGTGTAGTCGCCGGTGCCCAGCACCAGGGTGATGGCGGCGACCAGCAGGTTCTTGTTGTCGGAAAAGTCGACCTTGTTGTCGACCCAGATCTTGGCGCCGGCCACGGCGATGAGACCGAAGACGACGATGGACACGCCGCCCATGACGGCCAGCGGGATCGCCTGGATCAGCGCGCCGAACTTGGGGCTGAAACCCAGCAGCACGGCCATGCAACCGGCCACCAGGAACACGGCGGTGGAGTAGATCTTGGTCGCGGCCATGACGCCGATGTTTTCGGCGTACGTCGTCACGCCGGTGCCGCCCGCGCTGCCGGCCACCATGGTGGCGATGCCGTCGCCGATGAAGGCGCGGCCCATGTACGGGTCCAGGTTCTTGCCGGTCATGGCGGTCACGGCCTTGATGTGGCCCAGGTTCTCGGCCACCAGGATGATGGCGACCGGCGCGATCAGCAGCATGGCGTTGGCGCTGAACACCGGCGCGCTGAAGTTGGGCATGCCGAACCAGGCGGCGTTGGCGATGCCCGACAGGTCCAGCGGCTTGCCCAGGCCCATGCCGTTGGTGAGCACGGCGTAGACGATGCTGGCCACGATGAGGCCGACCAGGATCAGCAGGCGCTGCACCATGCCGCTGCTGAACACGGCCACCAGCGCAACGCAGACGAAGGTGATGCCCTGCATCCATTTGTCAAAGTCGGTCGGGGCCATGTTCTTGATCGGGATGCCGGCCAGGTTCAGGCCGATCACCGCCACCACCGCGCCGGTGACCACCGGGGGCATGAAGCGCTCGATCCAGCCGGTGCCGATGGCCTGCACCACCACACCGATGAGGGTGTAGAGCAGGCCGCAGGCGATGATGCCGCCCAGCGCGACGCCGATGTTGGCGTTGGGGCCGGAACCGGCGTAGCCGCTGGCCGCGATCACCACGCCGATGAAGGCGAAGCTCGAACCCAGATAGCTGGGCACCTTGCCGCCGGTGATGAGGAAGAAGATCAGGGTGCCGATGCCGCTCATGAGGATGGCGACGTTCGGGTCGAAGCCCATGAGGATGGGGGCGAGCACGGTGGCGCCGAACATGGCGATCAGGTGCTGCACACCCATCACGCCGGTCTGTGCCCAGGGCAGGCGCTCATCGGGGCCGATGACGCCGCCGTTGGCGAGGGTGGAAGGGGATTTTTCGGTCCAGCTCAATAGGCCCATGAGGACTCCTGTTGTTGTTGATGAGAAAGCTTGGGTGGCGGCGATTGTGCCGTGCACCCCGGTGGGGCGCAGCTTGCGCTGCAGCAAGGGGCGTGCCGCCACGACGCGCGCGCGACAAGCCCGCCGCGCGAGGTCGGCGGCGCCTTGGCAGCAGCGGGTGGCCGGGGCTTCAGGCGACGCGGAAGAAGCGCATCTCCACCCGGTCCGGGAAGCGGGCGCCGGTGCCGATGAACAGGCTCTCGGTCATCCAGGCCAGCGCGGGGTGCGAGACCTCGAAGGTGGGCGCGCAGCGGAAGTAGATGGCGGCCGGGTCCACCGGCTCGCCGCGCACCAGGCGGGCCGTGTCTTCCGCGCTGGCGCGGCGCAGGGCGCGGTTCTGCACGAACACGTGGGCACCGGTCCAGGCTTCATCGTCCAGACGCAGCAGGTAGCGCGCGTCCAGGTCGGCGCAGGTGTCGCTGACCACCAGCTGGAAGTCGGCCCCGCCGGGCAGCACCGCGCCGTTGAGCTGGCCGCGCACCGTGCCGCCGGTGATGGGGATGATGCGCCGCCGCCCGCGGCTGTTGAGCCCGGTGATGGTGCCCGCCTCGATGGGGGTGGCGACGGTGACGGTGAGGTCGAAGACCGGTTCCAGTGCGGGGGTGGGCAGGTGGCTCATGCGGGCGTTATAGCGCAGCACCCCGTTGGTGTCGCCTTGGGCAACCACCGCCGGGGCGGCGCGCTGCTACGCTGGCGCGACCGAAACAAACCGGCCGGCGCGGCCGGTCCGAGCACCTTTCACAGAGCCCAGCCATGAGCCAGCCCACTGCGCCTTTCGTTCCTCAGATCCGCCTCTACCAGGACTGGCTGGCCCGCGAGCGGGGTCTGCGCTTTGACAGCTACGACGCGCTCTGGCGCTGGTCCACCACCGAGCTGGACGCGTTCTGGCAAAGCATCTGGGACCATTTCGACCTGCACTCGCCCACGCCGCACACCGCGGTGCTCGAGCGCAACGTGATGCCCGGCGCGCGCTGGTTCCCGGGGGCGCAGTTCAACTACGCGCGGCAGGTGTTCCGCCATGTCGACGCGGCCCACGCGGCCGGCTTCGCGGCGGTGGTGTCGGACAACGAAAAGGGCCAGCGGCGCGAACTGTCCTGGCCCGAACTGCGGCGCCAGGTCGCGTCGCTCGCGCTGCACCTGCAGGCCCAGGGCGTGCAGCCGGGCGACCGCGTGGCCGCCTACCTGCCCAACATCCCCGAAACCATGGTCGCGTTCCTCGCGGTGGTCAGCATCGGCGGCGTGTGGAGCGTGTGCGCCCCGGACATGGGCACCAACGCCGTGCTCGACCGCTTCCGGCAGATCGAACCGGTGGCGCTGATCGCCTGCGACGGCGTGACGTATGGCGGCAAAGACCACGACCGCCTGGCTGTGGTGGCCGAGCTGCGCGCGGCCCTGCCCACCGTGCGCCACGTGGTGCTGCACACCAACCTCGCCGAAGAACCCGCTGCGGTGGACCATGCGTTGGAGTCGGCCCAGCCGTGCACCGCCTTCAGCACCGCCGTGGCGCGCGACGACGCGGCCACCACCGCCTTCGAACCGCTGTGGCTGCCCTTCGAACACCCGTTGTGGATCGTCTACAGCAGCGGCACCACGGGATTGCCCAAGCCCATCGTGCACGGCCATGGCGGCACGGTCATCGTGGCGCTGGCGCTCAAGACCATCCACAACGACGTGGGTTGCAGCTACGCGCCCAACAGCTGGGGCGAGCGCTACCACTGGTACAGCTCCACCGGCTGGGTGATGTGGAACGCCCAGACCAGCGGCCTGCTCAACGGCACCACCTGCGTCATCTACGACGGCAACCCCGGCGGGTCGAAAGAGCATCCCGACTGGACCGTGCTCTGGCGCTTCGCTGCGCGAGAGGGCGTCACCTTCTTCGGTGCTGGTGCGGCGTTTTTTGCGAACTGCCTGAAGGCGGGTGTGGACCTCTCGGCGTGTGGCGATCTGTCGAAGGCGCGCGCGTTGGGTACCACGGGTTCGCCGCTGTCGGAGGATGCGCAGAACTGGGGCACGCGCCAGTTCGCTGCCATCGAGCAGACAGAAGCCCAACGCGATATCTGGTGGTGCAATATTTCAGGGGGAACGGATTTCGCTGGCGCCTTCATCGGTGGGAATCGCGAGCTGCCACAGACCCCCGGCCGCATGCAGTGCCGGCTGATGGGGTGTGCGGTCGAGGCCTGGGACGAGCAGGGCCGGCCGGTCGTCGACGCCGTAGGCGAGCTGGTGTGTGCCCAGCCCATCCCGTCCATGCCGCTGTACTTTGTGGGCGACACCGACAACCAGCGCCTGATCGGCAGCTATTTCGACATGTACCCGGCGGGTCATGGTCGAAAGCCAGGCGGCGGTGATCTCGCCGCTGAAGCCGGCGCCGTCTGGCGCCACGGCGACTGGCTGCGCATCCACCCCGACGGTTCCTGCGTCATCTACGGCCGCTCCGACGCCACCATCAACCGCCACGGCCTGCGCATGGGCACCAGCGAGCTGTACAGCGCGGTCGAGGCCCTGCCCGAGGTGCTCGACAGCCTGGTGGTCGACCTCGAATACCTGGGCCGGGAAAGCCACATGCCGCTGTTCGTGGTGCTGCGGCCCGGCCTCACGCTGGACGATGCGATGACCGCCAAGATCGCCGGCGCGATCCGCACCGCGCTGTCGCCCCGCTTTGTGCCCGACGAGGTGCTGCAGGTCGCCGAGATCCCGCGCACCCTTTCGGGCAAAAAGCAGGAGTTGCCGATCAAGAAACTGCTGCTGGGCCAGCCGCTGGAGAAGGTGATCAACCGCGAAGCCATGGCCAACCCGGGCTGCCTGGACTGGTACGTCGCGTTCGCCGCAGCGCACCATGCGCGCGCGGGCTGATGCAGCGCCGGCCTGCGTCGCACGGGTGACCGAAACCGGTCGCGCCCCGGGGCCGCCCCGGTTCCCAGCGGGCGCGGCACGGGCTATGTTCGCGGGTCGGCCGATCACCACAACCACCGCTGGAGACACCCATGAGCCTTCCCCGCCGCCCCGCTGCCCTCAACCGCCGCCAGGTCCTCACCACCGCCGCCGCCTTCGCGGCGCCGGCCATTCTGCCGGCCCACGTGCTGGCGCAGGACAAGTACCCCAACCGCCCCATCACCCTCATCGCGCCCTGGCCCGCTGGTGGCAGCAGCGACGCGGTCATGCGCGCCTTTGGCGAAAGCGCCGGCAAGGCACTGGGCGTGCCGGTGGTGATCGAGAACAAGCCGGGCGCCGGTGGCACCATGGGCGCCGCGGCCATGGTCAGCGCCAAACCCGACGGTTACACCCTCACGCAGCTGCCCCTGGGCATCTACCGCCTGCCGCACATGCAGACCATGTCCTTCGACCCGGTCAAGGACATCACCCACATCGTCTGCCTCACGGGCTACACCTTCGGCATCGCCTGCACGGCAGACGCGCCGTTCAAGACGCTCAAGGAAATGGTGGCCTACGCCAAGGCCAACCCCGGCAAGCTCGAGTACGGTCACACCGGAACGGGCACCACGCCGCACCTGGCCATCGAAGAGTTCAGCGACAAGGCCGGCATCCAGCTCAACCCCATTCCGTTCAAGGGCTCGGCCGAGATCCTGCAGGCCATTCTGGGCGGGCACATCCGCGTCATGAGCGGCACCACCGAGTTCGCGCCGCACGTGCAGAGCGGCAAGCTGCGCCTGCTGGCCACGCTGGGCAGCAAGCGCAACAAGGCCTTCCCCGACGCACCCACGGTCAAGGAAAGCGGCTGGGACACCATCACCGAATCGCCGTTCGGCATCGGCGGCCCCAGGGGCATGGACCCGGCCGTGGTGAAGGTGCTGCACGACGCGTTCAGGAAGACGCTGGACGATGCCAAGGTGCAGGAGACGCTGGACAAGTTCTTCATGCCCGACATCTACATGAGCACAGCCGACTACACGGCCTACGCCGAGCGCACCTTCCGGGCCGAGAAGGCCACCATCGAACGGCTGGGGCTGGCCAAGAAGAGTTGAGAGCCTTTCTGAGCCGTTACCCGGCGACGCGGGTGTTGACCCAGAACACCGCGGCGGCGAACACCGCCCACACCAGCGCGGTGGCCAGCACGCTGCGGTGATTTTCGTGGTTGGTCCAGAAGGCGTGGCCGAAGATGCGGGCCGTACCATCGGCGCCAGCGACGAAACCCACCACCGCAGGCGCGACCAGCAACATGCTGGCGCCAGCACCGAGCGACCGGTACACGCTGCCCAGGTGGAACAGCATGTAGTGGGTGCGTTTGGACAGCATGGCCACCGAGATGATCACGGCGGCGTTGAACAGCAAGGGCGTCAGAAGCGCCCCCACCACGCGTTCCCCCAGCGTGATGCGCGGTTCCTGAATGCGGCGTTGTGGCTTCCTCACCCTGCTTTCTCCCTGATGTGCAAGCCGGCGTAGCGGCGGTTTGCGTCTGTACGGCCAAGCGTACAACACGGCACACTGCGGTTTTCATCTGGGGAGCCTGCTCATGTTCCACGCCCTTGCCCGTACCCCGTTGCCCGTCCGCCTGACGGGTCTGGCCCTCGCGCTGACCCTGCTCAGCCCGCTGTCGTCGTTGGCGCAGAGCGACCCGGCACGCGGCCCCGCCGCACCGCTGCAGACCATCGAGCGGCTCGACGTGGGCCGCTACATGGGCACCTGGTACGAAATCGCCAAGTACCCCAACCGCTTTCAGGCGAGGTGCGCGTCCGACACCCAGGCCCAGTACCGCCAGCGCGAGGACGGCCAGCTCGATGTCATCAACCGCTGCCGCCAGGCCCATGGCGAGTGGATGGAAGCCGTGGGCCGCGCGCGGCAGGACGGCCCCGCCGGCTCGCCGAAGCTGGAGGTGCGCTTCGCGCCCGCCTGGCTGTCGTGGCTGCCCATGGTCTGGGGCAACTACTGGGTCATCGACCTCGACCCCGCCTACCAGCTGGTCGCGGTGAGCGAACCGAGCCGCGAATACCTGTGGGTGTTGTCGCGCACGCCCACGGTGGACCCGGCGGCCTACCAGGCCCTGCTGGGGCGTTTGCAGGCGCAGGGGTTTGATCTGTCGAAGCTGGAGAAGACCGCACAGCCCGTCAGCGCCAGGTGACCGTCGGGTGTGTTGGGTGCGTTGGGCGGGACGCGCGAGGCGGTCTCTTGGGCGACGTGTCGCGGCGCGTGCGGCTGCACGCTCACCAGGCGAACCCTGTGGTGTGGATACCTGTTCAGTCCCAGCGGCTGGCCAGGCGCTGCAGCCCCGGCCGTACCTTCAGGAAGCCGCGGTAGGCCCATTCCAGCAGGGTGAGGGCACCGGGCAGCCGGGCCAGGCGCGCGGGCCAGCGCCAGCCGGGCAGCCGGTCCCACATGGCCACAAAGGCGGCGGCACCGTCGAGCCGCGCGCCGTCGCCGCGCTGCACGTGGAAGCGGGCCAGCAGCCGGGCGCGCTCCGCGTCTGAAAAACCATCCGCCCCAGCCGCCTGGCTGATGTCCACGAAGCACAGGCCGCTGTCGGCACGGCGCTGCGCCAGGCCCTGCACGTGCGCGATCTCGCGCCGGCACAGCGGGCAGGCACCGTCGTACAGCACGGTGAGGGTGTCGGGCGTTTCGGTGGCGCGCATGGCGGGGGGTCGTCAGGCCGCCCGCAGCAGCGGGAAGGCGCTCAGCTCGAACACCGAATTGGGTGCCGTGGGTCGCCGGCTGCGCGGCATGGGGTTGGGGCGCAGGCCGGTGACGCGGGCGGTGCGCACCGTCGGGCGTTCCAGGTCGGACACGACGAATTCGGCGATGGTGCGCGACGAGAGGAACGCCACGAAGGTGGCGTGGATGGACACCTCCAGTGATGCGATGGGCGAAGCCGGATTGACCGCCGGCTGCTGGAACGCCGGGTCCACGCGCTGCACGACGTCCCAGACCGTGAGCGTCTGGGGATCGCAGGCCATGTGGTAACCCCCGCCGGGCCCGCGCATCGAGCGGATCAGCCCGGCCTGCCGCAGTGTGCAGGCGATGGATTCGAGGTGGGAGACCGACACGTGCAGGCGGTCCGACATGGCCTGCACCGTCACGGTTTCGGAAGGGGGGGCCGACGCGATGGCCACCAGCACCTTCACCGACAGCCTGGTTTTACTGGACAACATGTTCACCTTTCGTGGGGGTATAGGCCTCGTAATCTACAGTCAAATGTCGATTTGCATAGAATTCCACACTGGATTGCGCGCATATACCTACTCATTACCTATACAAAGGTGCTTCAGATGCAAGACGAATCGGCGTTGTTCAGGATCGGCGGTGTGTCTGCACAGAGCGGTGTGCCGGTGGCCACCTTGCGGGTGTGGGAGTCGCGTTATGGCGCCTTCCAGCCCCGCAAGACCAGCGGCAGCCACCGCCTCTACCAGGAGGAGGACGTGTTGCGCGCCACGCTGCTGCGGCAGCTGACCGAGGCCGGCCACGCCATCAGCACCATCGCCCGGCTGGAGGCGCCGCGCCTGAGCGAACTGCTGCACGGGCAGCGATCGGCCCAGTCGCAGCGTCAGGCCGCCGCCGGTGGCGCGCGCAGCGTGGCCATGGCGGTGGTGGGTCTGGCGCTGGCCTCGCGCATCCAGACGGCCGGGTTCCTGCAGGGGCTGGCGGGGGTGAGCGTGCGCGTGACCGACACGGTCAACGACCTGGCCGACGCGCCGGCCCATGCGTTCAGCGCGGTGCCCGACATCCTGGTCGTGCGCGTCAACTCGCTGCAACCCGCCACGCACGCCGCCCTGCGGCGCCTGGTGGAACAGCACCGCATTCCCCAGGTCATCGTGCTCTACGGTTTCGGCCCGCACGGCGTGGTCGAGGCGATGAAGCTCGGCGGCATGATCGTGCGCCGCGAGCCCATCCCCGACAGTGAGCTGGCCGACCTGATCCGCTCGCAGTTGCTGGTGGACACGCGCCAGCCCATGGGCGAGCTGCAACCGGGCGTGATGATCCCGCCGCGCAAATACAGCGATGAGACCCTGGCCCGCGTGGCCAACATTTCCACCAACGTGCTGTGCGAATGCCCGCGCCACGTGGCCGAGCTCATCGCTCAGCTGGCGAGCTTTGAACAGTACAGCCAGGACTGCCTGAACAACAGCCTGGAGGACGCGCACCTGCACGCGCGGCTCAGCGCGGTGTCGGGCTCGGCCCGCGCCCTGTTCGAGCAGGCGCTGGAAATGGTGGCGCAGCACGAGGGCATCGCGCTGGACACGCTGTAGCCCGGCCAGCGCCGACGATGCGCCACGCGTGCCCGGCACAATGCAGCCCACGGAGGACGCATGGGAAACTGGGTGAGGCAACGGTGCGGGGGCGAGGCCGCCCGCCGTGGTGGGCCGCGGCGGACCGCAGGAGGGCGCGCGACATGAGCGACGCCGGCATGGGTCTGGCCGTGCTTGGCCTGGTGACTGTCGCCATCGCGTGGCTGGCGAACCGGCGCGTGTACCGTGGAGGCTGGGCGGTCGTGGCCATGGCACTGGCCAGTGCCTTCATGTTCCAGGTGCTCGCCGCGCTGCACCAGGGTTACGTCGCCCCGTTTGCCTTGGTGGGCTTCGTGGTGTCGCTGCCACTGAGCTGGGCCGTCGGGCGGCTGGCCGGGCGGGTGCGTACCGGCCATTGGGGGAGCGACACATGAGCGGCCCGTTGCAGGGGGCCGCCCCGGCGGTGCTGGACCCCGCGCGCGTCGGCGACCACCCGGCACATGCCTTCGCGGGGGGCGGCTATGTGTGGGACGAGGTGCTCGAATACCGGGTCTGGTGCCATCCGGAGCAAGGCGCACCCGACGTCTGCGAGGGCAGCGACTATTTCCACGCCTTCGCCAGCCACCACGAGGCTCAAACCTTTGCCGACCGCACGGCAGGCGCTGAGCAACCCCTGGCCCTGGTGCTGCAACGCGAATACATCGACGAGCCCGAGGACGGCTGCTTTGTGCATGTGCGGCAGGAACGCATCACCGAATGGCCGGTGGCCCTGCTGAGCCGACCGCGGCGCACACCGCGGACCATCCCCGACTTCCTGGCGCCCGATGCGCCGGCCAACCGTCTGGACATCCTGCGGGGCTTGGCCTGAACCGCCCCCCATCCGACCCCCACCCACTCACCCGCAACCCCATGCCCACCTGGACCCTGGACAACGCCGACGTGCTCGCGGCCCAATACCGCTACACCTTCTACAAGCCTTCGCCAGCAGTGATCGCCCGCCTCGCCCCAGGGGATGTGGTCAAGCTCATCTTCCGCTTCGAGAGCAGCGCACCCGATGCACCCGCCGCCGAACGCATGTGGGTCATCGTGGACGAGGTGCTGCCGCAGGGGCACTTCAAGGGGCGGCTGGACAACCAGCCCCGGCACATCACCGACCTGCGGCTCGGCGACGCGGTGGCCTTCGAGGCCTACCACATCGTCAACACCCAGCTCGAAGACGACCAAGACAGCCTGGCCGAGCGTTACGCGCTGCGCTGCTTCGTCACCCGCCGCGTGCTGGACGACGGTGCACCAGTGGGCTACTTCTACCGCGAAGAACCGGACGGCGAGGACGACAGCGGCTGGCGCATCACCGCCAACGACGAGGACCAGGCCTACATGGACGACGCCGACAACCTGGCCTACGTGTCGCTGGGTGTGGTCCTGAACCTGGACGACAGCTTCGTCGGCCTGCTGGACGAGCCCGCTGGCGCGGCGTTTGTCCGCGACCCGGACACCGGCGGATTCCTGGCCTGCGAGGACGGCGCCTGACGACGCGGTGAAGCAGCGACCAAGGGGCCGCTCAACCCTTGCGACTGACCAGAACAATCCCCGCCGCCACGCCCACCAGCGCCAGCACCAGTTGCAGCGTCAGCGGCTCGCCCAGCAGCACCACGCCGAACACCAGGGCGAACAGCGGGGTGAGGAAGGTGAAGGTGCTCATCTGCGTCGCGGGGTAGTGGCGCAGCATCCACATCCAGGCCAGGTAGCTGGCGAACGCGCCCACGGCGGTCTGCAAGAACACCGAGCCCCAGGCCAGGGCCGAGTAATCGAAGGACCAGGTTTCACCCAGCGCCAGCGACAGCAGCGGGCACACCGTGGCGGTCACGCCCAGCTGGTAGAACAGGGACTTTTCGGCCTGGATGGTCGCCACCTTGGTGGTGCGGATGGCGATGGTGGTCAGGCCCCAGAACATGCCGGCCGCCAGGCCCATGGCGTCGCCCTTCCACTGGCCCGGCATCGAGCTGTGGGTGAACGCTTCGCTGAACGCGATGCCCACGGCACTGAAGGCGATGACCAGACCGATCCACTGCACCTTGCGCAGCTTCTCCGAGGGCACAAAGCGCGGCAGCAGCACCGCGACCCAGAACGGGCTGGTGTAGAGGAACACCGTCAGGCGCGAGGCGCTGGTGTGCTGCAGGCCCAGGTAGATCAGGCAGAACTCGGCCGCGAACAGCAGGCCGACCAGCAGGCCGCCCCGGAACGAGCCGTCGCGGGTGAACAGCTTCACGCCCCGGAACTGGCACCAGAGCCAGAGCAGCGCCGTGGCACCAGCCATGCGCACCGAGGCCTGCCACAGCGGCGGGATCTCGCGGCCGGCGAACTTGATCAGGATCTGCTGGAAACCCCAGAACGCGCAGCAGGCCACCAGCAGGGTGATGGCGAAGGTGTCGAGGTGGTCTTTGCGTTGGACGGCGGTCATGGGGGCAGAAGGGTAGCGCAACGGGTGAGCGGGCGATCCGGCGCCGGGCCGCCCCAAGCCGGATCAGTCCCCTCGGGGGGCAGCGACCCGCGCAGCGGCGGAGCGTGGGGGCTCTTCGTTCACGAGTCGTTGCAAATGGCGCTTGAGGGCTTCGGCCTCGCTGGCCGACCAACGCGAGAGCAGGCGGCTTTCCTGCTCGCGAGCCTGGGCGATCAAGGCGGCGGCGATGCGCCGGCCCTCGCCGGTGGGCGCCACCAGGGTGCGGCGCTGGTCGGCCGGGTCGGCCAGCTGGGCCACCAGACCGTCGTCGGCCATGCGCTGCACCAGCTTGGTCACGGTGGGCTGCTTGGCCAGCACGTCGTGCGCCAGCTGGCCGATGGGGATGCCCGCGCTGCCCGGCGCGAGCGCCGCGTCGTGCAGCACCGCCAGCACGCGCCAGGCGATGTGGGTCAGGCCCTGCGCGGCGATGGCGTTTTCAAAGTCGCGGTAGACCGCGTGGCTGGCCTGGCCCAGCAGGTAGCCCAGGTAGCTGCCGACGAAGCGGCCGTCGGGCGCCTGCGGCGCGCTGGCGTCGGCCTGCAGCGGGTGTTCGGTGTAGAAGCGGCCGCCGTGGTAGAGCAGGGGTGAGGCGCTAGGCCGGCGCGTGCAGCGCTCGACCTCACCGACGAAGATGACGTGGTCGCCCTCGGTGTACTGGCTGCGGTTGAAGCACTCGAAGGTCGCGACGCAACCTTCCAGCAGCGGCGCACCGCCCACGCCCAGCGTGTAGTCGACCCCGGCCCAGCGGTCCACGCCGCGCGCCGCGAAGCGCTCGGCCAGGTCTTTCTGGTCGGCCGACAGCACATGGATGGCGTAGTGCCGACCGTTGGCGAGCACCGGCATCGACCCGGCCCCTTGGCCCAGGCTCCACAGCACCAGCGGCGGATCGAGCGAGACCGAATTGAAGGAACTGGCCGTCAGGCCGACCGGCTCACCCTGGTCGTTGCAGGCGGTGACGATGGTGACACCGGTGGCGAACATGCCCAGCGCGGCGCGGAAGTCGCGCGGCGAGAAGTCAGGGGGGCGGGCCGAATGGCCGGCAGCACGGGAGGGGGACATGGCGCCAATTTATATGAAAATTCATGAATAATGTGTCCACCAGTGCCAAATCCCTGTTGGCATCCGGACCAAAACAGGAGACAGCCCATGCTTCAGGAGCGGATTGAGCCGGCGTGGCTCGACGCCTTCGACACCGTGCTGCGCCGTTGCGCGTTGCAGCCGCAGGACACGGTGGCCATTCTCGGTGAAACCCAGAGCCGGCCGGTGCTGATCGAGCTGGCGCGGCTGGCGGCGGCCCGCCTGGGTGCACGGCCTTTTGTGCTGACGCTGCCCTCGGTGTTTGGCGCGGTGGGTGAACCGGTGACGCGTTCCACCGGTGCGTCGCCCGCCATCCAGCACCTGGGCCCGGTGATCGCGGCCCTGCAGGCCAGCACGCTGGTGGTGGACTGCACGGTGGAAGGCCTGATGCACGCGCCCGAGCTGCCCGCCATCCTGCAAGGCAACGGCATCACGCAGCCGCGCATCGTCTATGTGAGCAACGAGCACCCCGAGGCGCTGGCGCGCCTGCTGCCCGACGACGCGACGGAAGCGCGCGTCAAGGCACACGTCAAACGTCTGCGCGGCGCAAAAGCCATGCGCGTGACGTCGGCCGCCGGCACCGACCTGAGCATTTCGCTGCAGGGCGCGGTGGTCGGCGGCAACTGGGGCAGCACCACGCGCCCCGGCACGCTCACGCACTGGCCCGGCGGCCTGGTGCTGGCCTTCCCGGCGGCGGGCAGCGTCAGCGGCCGGCTCGTGCTGGCCGAGGGCGACGTCAACCTGACCTTCAAGCGCTACATCGAACGTCCGATCACGCTGACCGTTGAGAACGACTACGTGACCCATATCGACGGTGGCGGTGTCGACGCGGACCTGCTGCGTTCGTACTTCGCGGCGTGGGACGAGAAAGACCGTGTCGCCGCCGGGCCGCCCCAAGGCGACGCGAGCCCCCTCGGGGGGCAGCGACCCGCGCAGCGGTGGAGCGTGAGGGCGCCAGGTCCTGCCTACGCGGTGTCGCACGTCGGCTACGGCCTGAGCGACGCCGCGCGCTGGGACAGCATGGCGCTGTACGACAAGCGCGACTTCAACGGCACCGAGCTGCGCGCCTTTGCAGGCAACTTCCTCTACAGCACCGGCGCCAACGAAACCGCTGGCCGCTACACCCGCGGCCACTTCGACTGGCCCATGCGCGACTGCACCGTGGCGCTGGACGGCACGGTCGTTGTCGATGCCGGAAAGGTCGTGGATTGAACACCATCCCTACCTTCATGACCCTGGGCACCGGCGAGACGGTGCTCATGCTGCACGGCATCGGTGGCGGACACCTGGCCTTCGCACCGCAGGTCGAAACCCTGGCCTCGATCGGCTACCGCGCGGTGGCCTGGGACATGCCGGGCTACGGCCACAGCGCGCCCATCGAGCCTTACACCTTCAAGGGCCTGGAGCAAAGCTGTGTGAACCTCATCGACGCGCTGCAGTGCGAGAGCGTCGTGCTGGTCGGGCACAGCATGGGCGGCATGGTGGCGCAGGAAGTGATCGCGCGCCGTCCCGACAAGGTCAGCAAGCTCATGCTCTGCGGCACCTCCGCCGCGTTCGGCAAACGCAGTGATGGCCAAAGCGCCGACGCCTGGGCGCAGCAGTTCATCGCGCAGCGCACCGCGCCGCTGGACGCGGGCCAGAGCATGGCCGACATGGCGGCCAAACTGGTGCCGCAGATGGTCGGCCCGGGCTCGCTCCCCGAGGGCGTGCGGTTGGCCGAGCAGTGCATGGCGCGCGTGCCCGCCGCCACCTACCGCCGCGCGCTGGACTGCATCGTCACCTTCGACCGCCAGGCCGCGCTGGCCCACATCGGCGTGCCCACGCTGCTGGTGGGTGGCGAGTTCGACCGCGTGGCCTCACCCGCGGTGATGAAACAGATGGCGCAGCAGATCCCGAACGCGCGTTACGTCGAGATGCCCGGCGTTGGCCACCTGATGAACCTGGAAGCGCCCGACGAGTTCGACCGCATCCTGCTGGACTTTCTGCGCCAGCGGCCGCCCAGGCACCGCCCCGATCTGCACTGAGCCCGACAAAAACCAGAGGAGACCAACCATGACCACCCGCCCCGTCAACCCCGTCACCGGGCTGGACTTCACGCCCGCCGTGGGCGACATGCCCTTCACCCCGCTGCAGCGCGAATGGCTGGCCAAGGCCCATGCGCTGGGCAGGGACAGATTTGCCGCGCGCGCCGTGCAATGGGACAGCGAGGCCAGCTTTCCGTTCGCCAACTACGACGACCTGCGCGAGCAGGGCTTCCTCAGCCTCTGTGTGCCCACCGCGTTCGGTGGCGCGGGCGCCGACTACCCCACCTACATGATGGTGGCGGCTGAAATCGGCCGCTTCTGCGGCGCCACCGCGCTCACCTGGAACATGCACATCTGCAGCACCATGTGGACCGGTGTGCTGGCCGACGGCATCGCCATGAGCGAGGCCGAGCGTGGCGAACACGCGGCGCGGCGCACCCTGCATTTCGACCGCATCGTGCGCGGGGGCAAGCTCTACGCCCAGCCCTTCAGCGAAGGCACAGCGGCCGCGGCCGGCCGTGCGCCGTTCGGCACCAGCGCCCGCAAGGTGGTGCAGGACGGACAGAGCGGCTGGCTCATCAACGGCCGCAAGATCTGGGCGAGCCTCTCGGGCGCGGCCGACTACTACGGCATCCTGTGCACCGAAGACATCGAAGGCAAGGACCCGGACCCGCGCGACACCCTATACATCAGCGTGCCGGCCACGACGGCGGGCCTGTCCATCAGCGGCGACTGGGACCCGCTGGGCATGCGCGGCACCGTCAGCCGCAACCTCACGTTCAAGGACGTGTTCGTCAGCGACGCCGAACAGCTCATGCCGCGCGGCATCTACTTCAAGGGCGCGCAGACCTGGCCGGCCATGTTCTTCACGCTCTCGCCCACCTACCTGGGCGTGGCGAACGCGGCCTACGACTTCACGGTGCAGTACCTGCGCGGCGAGGTGCCGGGCGAGCCGCCGGTCAAGCGCCGCCAGTTCGCCACCAAGCAGATCGCGGTGGCGCAGATGCGCATCCAGCTGGAGAACATGAAGAGCATCTTCGCCCGCGCCATCGCCGAGGCCAAGCCCAACCCCAGCAAGGACGAGAAGCTGCGCCTGTACGCCGCGCACTACAGCGTGATGGAGGGCGCCAACGACATCGCGCGCTTAGGCCTGCGCACCTGCGGTGGCCAGAGCATGCTCAAGCACCTGCCGCTGGAACGCCTGTACCGCGACAGCCGCTGCGGCGCGCTCATGCTGCCCTGGACGGCCGAACTCATCCTCGACCGCATGGGCCGCGAGACGCTGTACGAGCCGGGCGAGAAAGACTGAACGCCAGTCGCCGTGCGGGGCGTCACATCCGGTGACGGGTGGCGCCCGGGGGCTTCACGCGGGCTCCCTAGAATGGCGCCCATGTTTGTCCGCCGTTACGCCTCTCACGCCCTGACGCTGCTGGCCGCCGCGCTGCTGCCCTTCGCGGCCAGCGCCGTGTCGCCTGCCGCCGACCCCTGCGTCGAATTCGTCGCCCGCCTGCCCAACGTCAAGTCCTTGCTTTGCAACGCGGCCCAGCTCCAGCCCACCGAAGGGCGCTCGGTGCAGGGCCGTACGCTGTACATGCGCGACGTGGTCGCCCCCGAACCCAAGATCCGCGTGCTGGTGGTGGGCGCCATGCACGGCGACGAGCTGTCCTCGGCCTCGCTGGCGCTGCACTGGATCCAGTTGGCGGTGCAGACGCCGTCCAACGCGCACTGGCGCTTCATCCCGGCGCTCAACCCCGACGGTCTGATGGCCCGTCCGGCCAAGCGCGTCAACGCCAACGGTGTGGACCTCAACCGCAACTTCCCCACGCCCAACTGGAAGCGCGACGCCAAGGTCTACTGGGAAGACCGCACCAAGAAAGACCCGCGCCGCTGGCCCGGCCCGGCGCCGCTGTCCGAGCCCGAATCGAAGTACCTGCACGACGAGATGGAGCGCTTCAAGCCCGACCTGATCGTCAGCATCCACGCGCCTTACGGCATGCTGGACTTCGACGGCCCCAGCGTGCCGCCGGCGCGCCTGGGCCGGCTCTACCTGGACCAGATTGGCATCTTCCCCGGCAGCTTGGGCAACTTCGGCGGCATCCACAAAGGCATGCCGGTGGTGACCATCGAACTCAACAGCGCCATCCGCACCCCGCTGGACAGCGAAATGCGCCAGATGTGGCTGGACTTGCTGCGCTGGATGAGCGAGCGCCTGCGCCCCGAGGGCGCGCCCGCGGGCCCGGTGCCGGTGAAGGTCAAGAAGGCGGGTTGACTCGCCTCAACCCACCGTTCGTGCGTGGCCTGATCGCCATGCACGGCCCCCGTTTTTCATCGATCCCCACAACTTTTTATCCAGGGAAGGACAACAAGTCATGAAGCAATACAAAGTGGTGATCTACCAGGAAGGCATGCTCGGCTCTCTGCTGCTGGGCGCATCCAAGGTCGATCCGGTCCGGTTCACGGACTTCCTCAACAAGAACGCCCGGGAGGGCTGGCGCGTGGTCACGATGGAGAAGGACATCCGCCGCATGCTGCTGCTGTGGCGGCGCGAGGCCTATGTGGTCGTGCTGGAGCGCGAGCAGTGAAAGCCGGCGTCGTGGCCGCGCTGGGCATTGCACTGGCCTGGGCGGCATTGGCACTGGCCCAGCTCTGGCTGGGCATGCTCGATGCGGACATCTTCCTCAAGATCACCATCACCGCCGGCGTGCTGGTGGTGGCCATCGTGATCGTGCTGCTGGTGGTGCGCGAGTACCTGAGCGGCCAGGACCTCAAAGCCCGCGGCTTCATCGACGGGGACTGATGCCCGGTCCCCGTTCAGGCCCGGCTCAGTCGCATGCCGCCGTTGTCGCGGCCGGTGCGGCGACCAAACCCGGCAAAGCCGAAATCCATCGCCGGCACTTCGCCGCTGATGAGTTCGGCCAGCGCCTTGCCTGAGCCGGCGCCGTGCGTCCAGCCCAGGGTGCCGTGGCCGGCGTTGATCCACAGCTTGCCCACTTTCGTGCGGCCGATCAGCGGGATGTTGGTCGGTGTGGCCGGGCGCAGACCGGTCCAGAACTGCGGGTCGCCCCCTTCTTCGGGCGTGCGGGTGTCGGCCACGCCAGGGAACACTTCCTCGATGCGCTTGACCAGCATGCGCGCGCGGGTCTGGGCCAGCGGCGTGTCCAGCGACAGATCGAAACCGCCGAGCTCGATGGTGCCGGCCACGCGCAGGCGGTCGCCCAGGCGCGAGATGGCGATCTTGAGCTGGTCGTCCAGCAGGCTGACCTGCGAGGCCGCTTCGGGTTTGAGCAGCTTGAGCGTCGCGCTGTAGCCCTTGCCGGGGTAGATGGGCACGCGCACACCCACCTGCTTCATCAGCGCCGTGGTGTACGAACCGGCGGCCACCACGTAGGCGTCGGCCTGCAGCTGGCGCGTTAGGCCGGTGTGGCGGTCGCGCACGGTGACGGCGCTGATCTCGCCGCCCCTGGCCTGCAGTTGCAGGATGTCGTGTTCCATCAGCGCCTGCATGCCGTTGTCGCGGCACAGGCGGGCCAGCTGCTGGGTGAAGGCCAGGCAGTCGCCCGATTCGTCGCTCTCGGTGTAGGTGCCGCCGACGATGCGGTCGGCAAAGCCGCGCAGCGCGGGTTCGATCTTCAGCAGCTCGTCCTTGCTGACCACCTTGCGGTTGACGCCATGGCGGCGCATCAGCTCGGCGGCGCCCCCGGCTTCGTCGAACGATTTCTGGCTGGTGTAGTAGTGGGCGATGCCCTTGGTCAGCCGGTCGTAGCGCAGGCCGGTGCTGGCCACCACGTCCTTCAGCGCCGAGTGGCTGTAACTGCCCAGGGCCACCAGTTGCGCGACGTTGCGCTCAAAAGCAGCGTCGTTGCACTGGCCCAGGAACTGCAGGCCCCAGGCCCACTGGGCCGGGTCCAGCTGCGGGCGGAATTTGAGCGGGCCTTCGGGGTCGAACAGCCACTTGAGCGCCTTGAGCGGCGCTTCGCGGTTGGCCCAGGGCTCGCAATAGCTCACCGAGATCTGCGCCGCGTTGCCGAAGCTGGTTTCCAGCGCCGCATCGGGCTGGCGGTCGACCAGGGTCACTTCGTGCCCGCGTTGCAGCAGGTGCCACGCCGTGCTCACACCGATGATGCCCGCGCCCAGAACCACGACTTTCATGATCCGCTCCAGCCAAAAAATGGAAAAACTGGACGAGAGTATGAAAAAAAGCGCGTGCTTCGTGAAGTGAGATTAACTTAAAATCAAAAACATCAGAGCCACTAATAAAGAGACATGAGCACCTTTGATCCCGATGCCCTGGAGTGCCTGGCCGCCATCATCGAAGAGGGCGGTTTCGAACGCGCGGCGCAGCGCCTGTCGATCACGCAGTCGGCGGTGTCGCAGCGGCTGCGCGCGCTGGAGGCGCAGGTGGGCACGGTGCTGATCGTGCGCAGCCGCCCGCTCAAGCCCACCCAGGCCGGGCAGCTCATGCTCAAGCACGCCAAGATGATGCGGCTGCTGCGTGCCGATCTGGAGAAGGACCTCAAGGAACTGGCGCCCAGTTCCACCGGCGGCGGGCGGGAGGAAGAGCGCATCTCGGTGGCCATCAACGCCGACAGCATCGCCACTTGGGCGCTGCCCGCGCTCAGCCCCCTGGCGCAGGGCGGGCTGCCGATCGAGATCATCGCCGACGACCAGGAATTCACCCACGAGTGGCTGCGCGAAGGCCAGGTGCTGGGCTGTGTCACCTCGCTCGGCCAGGCGCTGCGCGGCTGCAAGATGGAACCGCTGGGCACCATGGATTACGTGGCGGTGGCGGCGGCCGACTTTGCCGCGCGCAACTGCCCCAAAGGCGTGAACGCCCACAACTTCCACAAGCTGCCCTTCATCGCCTTCAACCGCAAGGACCACCTGCAGCACAGCTTTGTGGAACAGGCCTTCGGTCTGCCCCGGGTGATGCTCAAGCAGCTGTTCGTGCCCTCCAGCGAAGGGCAGATCCGCGCCGTGCGCGCGGGCTGGGGCGTGAGCGTGGTGCCCGAGCTGGGTGTGCGCGATCTGCTGGCCAGCGGTGAGCTGGTCCACGTCACGCCGCGCCACCGCCTGGGCGTGGCGCTGTACTGGCATTGCTGGAACCTCAGCTCCGACGTGCTGGACGCGCTGAGCAGCGCCCTGCGCGGGGCGGCGGCGCAGAACCTGCGGCAACCCGACAAGGCATGAAAAAGCCCCGCCGAGGCGGGGCTGGTGTTGCGGGGCGGGTGCTTACTTGGGCATCACCACGCTGTCGATCACGTGGATCACGCCGTTGTCGGCCACGATGTCGGTCTTGACCACGTTGGCCGCGTCGACCTTGACGCCGCCCATGGTGCTCACGGTCAGTTCGCTGCCCTGCACGGTTTTCACCTTGCCGGCCTTGACGTCCTTGGCCATGACCTTGCCCGGCACCACGTGGTAGGTCAGCACGGCGGTCAGCTTGGCCTTGTCTTTCAGCAACGCGTCCAGGTCGGCCTTGGGCACCTTGGCAAAGGCTTCGTCGGTGGGGGCAAACACGGTGAACGGGCCCTTGCCCTTGAGCGTGTCCACCAGGCCAGCGGCCTGCAGCGCAGTGGCCAGCGTCTTGAACGAACCGGCGGCGACCGCGGTGTCGACGATGTCCTTGGCGTGGGCCGAGGTCAGGGCGCCGAAAGCGATCAGGGAAGCGATGAGGGTCTTTTTCATGGAAATCTCCATAGGGTTGAGGGACAGAGGGACAGGGGAAAGGGGAAAGGGTTGGGAAAGTGACTGTCAGGGATCAGACGGGGACTGGCGGCAGGACCGGTATCAGCACTTGGTCGATGACGTGGATCACGCCGTTGCTGGCGCGCACATCCACCGCGACGATGTTGGCTGCTGGTGTCGTGCCGGAGGCGTCGGTGATGGTGGCAATCGCCGGCGCAGTCGCGTTGCTGTTGATCGTGATGTCCTGTTCGGCCAGCGTTTGGACGGCCGCGCCAAATGGGATGCCAGAAGACAGCACCTGGCTGGCCACCACGTGGTGCGCCAGAACGGTGGTCAACTGCTCGGTGGTGAGGCCTTCGACTGTGGAGGCAATGGCGGCAAACGCTGCGTTGACGGGTGCGAACACCGTCAGCAGGGGTGAAGAAGCACTCAGCGTGCCGACCAGACCCGCGTTGACCACCGCACCCACCAGGCTGGAAAAAGTGGGGTTCAGCTGCGCCATCTGGACGATGTTCAAGACGCCCGGCGGCACCAGCACCTTGTCGACCACGTGGATCACGCCGTTGCGAGCGGCCACATCGGCGGTGGTCACGGTGGCGGTGGTCAACACGGCGTCGGTCAGCGACACGCCCCCGGTCAGCGACAGACCCAGCGTGGTGGCCGAGCCGTCAAAGTTGTAGAGGGTGGGCAGGTTGCCAGCGCTCAGGCTGGTCGACAGGTTGCGGCCCGCGACCACGTGGTAGGTCAGGATGCTGGTCAGGGTGGCCGGCGACAGCGCGGAGACGAGGGCTTCGCCACCAGGGAAGCCGAGGGCCGTGGCGGCAGCGTCGAAGGCGGCGTTGGTCGGGGCGAACACTGTGAGCAAGGTGTTGCCGGACAGGGTGTCGACCAGACCGGCCTTGACCACCGCGGCGACCAGAGTGCCGAACTGCGGGTTGGCCTGCGCCACCCCCACGATGGTGTCCAGCGGGTTGTGGTCTTCATCGCCGCCGCCACAGGCGGCGAGCAGGGTGGTTGCGGCGCCAAGGGCGGTGCCCAGGAGCAAGGTTCTGCGTTGCATCTTCATCACGAAGTCCTTCTGGCGCTGGAGGTTGGGACAGCCGCCAAGAGCTCTGGACGCTTGCGTCTGTTTTGCTACCGATCGGTCTGTGGAGTCGCATGATATTCAAATGAGATCAAAAAGATACTATTCAGTATGTAATGCAACTTTTCAGTGGGGTTATCGACCTGTCCGTCGAAATCGGGCAGAATTCGAGCCCTACACAAAGGTCAACCATGGTCACCGTCGTTCAGAAGCCCGCCGCCGCCCCTGCCCCCAAACGGAGTTTTCGGGAGCAGATGCACATCGCCCGCGAAGACGCCATCGTCTCGGCGGTCAACCGCCTGCTGGCAGAAAAAGGCTTCGAGGCGATGACGGTGGACGAAGTGGCGGCCGAGGTGGGCATCGCCAAGGCCAGCCTGTACAAGCACTTCCCGAGCAAGGAAGACCTGGCGGCGGCGGCCATGGTGCGGGTGATGGACCGCGCCCGTGCGTTTCTCGATTCGCTGGACGTGCAGCGCCCGCCGCTGGAGCTGCTGCGTGACGTGGCGCGCTGGACCATGCAGGTGCAGCTGGCCGGCGAAATGCCGTCGCTGCCGAGCGAGAACTCGACCCTGCGGGCCGCGCTGACGACCAACAAGGCCTATGTGGACGGGTTGATGGACGTGAGCGATCGCCTGGGGGGCTGGATCGACGCCGCCCAGGTCAATGGCAGCCTCAACCCCGCGCTGCCCCCCATCGCGGTGCTCTACACCCTTTACGCCCGCGCCTGCGATCCGGTGCTGGGCTTCCTCAAGGGCTCGGAGCTCTACACCGACGAGCAGATCATCGAGATGGTGCTGACCACTTGTTTCGACGGGTTGAAGAAGTAACCACCCCCTGCGCCGCTGGCGCGGCTTCCCCCTCTGTGGCGCGCCTGCGGCGCTTCGAGGGGGACGCACCCTGTGGCCCGGCGGAGCCGGTTCCACGGGTGCACTGGCACAGACACTTGCGCCGGATGCGGGGTATTGGGGATCTGGGATGAGAAAGCAGCTGCGGAAGCGGACGCCGGCTTTGTCCAATGTGCTGCAAGCGTCGCGAGCAGCGGTGCCGTGTCCGGAAACCGTGTCTGCATCCAGTCGCACCGCGGGACTGGCTCCGCCAGACCGCAGGTGCGGTCCCCCTCGAAGCGCCGCAGGCGCGCCACAGAGGGGGAAGCGCCGTCAGGCGCGCAGGGGGTGTTTCCGTTACCGAACCAGCAACACCGGCACGTCGCAGTGCGCCAGCACCTGAGTGGCCACGGAACCCATGACCAGGTTGCCCAGGGCGCTGTGGCCGTGCGAACCCATCATCACCAGGTCGAACTTGCCGGCCGAGGCGGCCTTGGCGATCTGTTCGCCCGGCTGGCCGACCTTGTGCAGCACCTTGGGTTCCATGGCGTGGCGCTTGAGGAACTTGACCACCGGATCGGTGACCTTGGCGGCTTCTTCGGCGTAATAGCTGTTGGCCACATCGGCGCCCACGGCGGCGCGTGCCCGCGGGGGCAGCGGTGCCTGCACGGTGAACAGGGTCACCTCGTTGTGGCTGCCAAACATTTCCTCATGCGTGGTCAGGTAGGCCAGCATCTTCTTGGTGTACGAACTGCCGTCGACGGCGAGCAGAATTTTCATGGAATCGTCTCCAGTTGAACCAGTCGGCCAGTGTACGGGCTGACTCTGGCGTCTCGCTACCGGTTTTCCACATGCACCGTCAGTGTGGGGCTGAACGTGAGCTGCTCGCCCTTGCCGGCATAACCCAGCGGGTTGGCCACGATGCGGCAACGCCCCACGCGCACGTCGGTCGGGCAATGCAGGTGGCCGTGTAGCCACAGGTCGGCCAGCGGCAGCAGGTCGTCCAGCGCGTTGCAAAAGCCCGCCGTGCCCGGGCTGTGGCCGTAGCGCGGGTCGGCGCTGTGCAGCGTGGGCGCGAAATGCGTCACCACCACCGTGGGTCCGGCCGGGTGTGGTGACGCCAGCGCTTCGCGCAGCCAGGTCTGGCACTCCAGCGCCAGCTCTCGCATGGCGGCAGCGTCGAACAGCGCGCCGCGGCGCTGCCCGGCCATTTTGGTGAGGTAGAAGTTGGCGGCGCGAAAAGCCTTGTGCCGCTGGCGCAGCCGTTCGGTCAAGGGCGCGGCGGGTGGCACAAAGGTGTCGTAGTCGCTCCACAGCGTGGTGCCGACGAAGCGCACACCGTCGATGATCGCGGTTTCGCGCTCCAGCCAGCGGATGCCCAGCCGATCACAGGCCGCGCGCAGGCCGGTGTGGGCGTCGTCGATGTCCAGTGCGTCGTACTCGTGGTTGCCCGGCACGAACAGCACCGGCACCGGCCAGCCGGCGTGTTGCGGCAGCGGCGAGAAGCGCTGCAGGCCCCAGTCGGCCTCGGGCATCGCGCTGCCGTCTTTGCGGCGCTGGTAGGAGCCGACGTCGCCGGCGAGCACCAGCAGATCGGCGTCGGGCGCCGGCGTGGCGGTGAAGCCGGGGTCGGCTTCCAGGTGCAGGTCGCTCAGCAGCTGGATCTTCATGGTTTCGGTGCGGGAACAGGGGTCGGGCCGTGGCCGGTGGCAAAGCCGCTGGCCGAGGCGCGGGTGACCGCCTCACGCAGCCAGCGGTGCGCGCTGCTGTGCGCGGCCTGGCGGTGCCACAGCGCGTCCACGTGCACGGCGGGCACGGGCAGCGGCAGTTCGCACAGGGCCAGTTCGTGCTCCATGCCGGTGGCGCCCACGAAGTGGCGCGGCAGCACGGTCAGCAGGTCGGTGGTGGCCACCACGCGGCCGGCGGTGAAGAACTGGTTGACGGTCAGCACCACGCGCCGCTGGAGCGAACGCGCGGCCAGGGCTTCGTCCACGAAGCCGAACGGACGGCCGGAAAAACTCACCAGCAGGTGGCGAGCGGCGCAGTAGGCGTCCAGGTCGATGGGGCGCCCGGCCAGCGGGTGGCCCCGGCGCATGACGACGACGTATTCGCCGTCGTACAGGCGCTGGAAGAGAAACCGCGGGCTGTGCTCCTGCAGGTGCACCGCGGTCAGCTCGGCGATCACGCCCGGGAAGTGGCCGATGGCCAGGTCCGCCGAGCCCGATTCGAGCAGTTCGCGCGGGTCGCGCGTGGTCAGCGGCAGCACGCGCAGGTTCACGCCCGGTGCCTCGTTTTCCAGGATGTCCATCAGCCCCGGCACCACTTTGGCGGCGGTGGCGTCGGCCATGGCGATGACGAAGGCGTTGCGCGCCTGTGCCGGGTCGAAACCCCCAGGCGCGAGCGACTCGCGCAGCTGGCCCAGGGCGTCGCGCACCGTGGGCCACAGGGCCAGCGCCCTGGCCGTGGGCTCCACACCGTAACCCGCCCGGCGCACCAGTTCGTCGCCCAGGGCTTCGCGCAGCCGCTTGAGCGCGTTGCTCACGGCCGGCTGCGTCATGGCCAGGTTGTGGGCCGCGCGGGTCAGGTTGCGCTCGGCCATCACCTCGTCGAAGACGCGCAGCAGGTTCAAGTCCAGGGTGCGGAAGTTCAACTCATTCATTCGAATGTTGAATGTAATGCATCACAAAAATAAATTGGCGTGACATGGGGGTTTTCCCTAGTATTCGTCCGTCCACAAGACATTTTGTTTTCGAAGGAGTCCGCCATGAGCACTGTTTTTTCACCCGCCCCCGCGTCGCTGGATCTGAAGGCCGCCACCGAAGGCAGCGCCAGCGCCCGCCGTTTTGACGGCGCCCGCGGTCTGGCCGCCATGCTGCTGGCCGCTGCCGTGGCCGCGCTGGTGGTGCTGGCCGACCAGCTCATCGACACCTGGGCCGACGGCCACCTGTTCCTGGGCTGGGTGGCCCTGTGGGTCGTGATCTTTGCCGGCAGTGCCCTGATGGCCGGGACCGCCCGACGCCTGGCGCGCAGCACCCTGGGCGCGCTGGACAGCTGGTCGCGTTCGCTGGCCGAGGCCCGCGCCGAAGCCCGCCTCTGGGAGCTCGCCAAGCAGGACCCGCGTCTGAAGGCCGAGCTGATCCAGGCGCGTGAACGCGCGGCCGTCGAAGCCGATGCCGCCACCCAGCCGGTCGTGCCGGCCCACGACTTCACCGAGGCCCTGGCGCCGCTGGGCATGGACTCGGGCATCGCCGCCGGTGCCTCGGCCCGTCGCTTTGCCCGCCAGGTGGCGCGTCGCCAGGCCGGCTACCTGCCGTACCTCTGATCCACTCCCACCGACCAGGAGAGCCAACATGAACAGCGTCTTCTCGCCTTCGCCCTCATCCCTGGGCCTCGGTGCTGCCGTTGAGGCGCGCGACCTGCGATTGCGCAGCCGCCTCGATGGTGCACGCGGCCTGTCCACGTTGCTCGCCGCCGCAGCGGTGGCCGCGATGGTGTCGCTGGCCGACCGCCTGCTCGGCGACTGGGCCGACCAGCACGTCTTCCTCGCCTGGCTGGCGCTGTGGCTGGTGATCCTGGCCGGTACGCTGGCGGTGTCCGGCCCGGCGCGCCAGGTGGCCCGCCGCGTGTGCCACGCGTTGAACGTCTGGTCGGATGCAGTGGACGAGACCCACGCCGAACTCCGGCTCTGGAAAGCCGCCCGCGCCGACCACCGCGTGACGGCCGAATGCGTGCCGACCATCCCACGCGCCCTCGACGATGAAGCTGGCTGGGCGGCCTCCTGGGGGCGTTTCCCGGAAAGCCTGGCCGACGGACGCCGCAACGCCACCCATCTGCGGCACTGCTGAGCGCCGGCCACCTGCAGGCCCAGACGAAAAAAAGCCACCTGCAAGGGTGGCTTTTTTTGTGGCCGGGCGGTCAGGCCGTGGCCAGGCGCTGTTCCAGTGCGTTCTTGGTGTCCACCAGCGCTTTGGGCAGGTGGTAGGCCAGCTGTTCGAAATGGGCGTCGTGCAGCTTGAACTCGTCGGCCCAGGCGGCCTTGTCGATGCTGGTGACCTGCGCAAACTGCTCGGCGCTGAAGTCCAGGCCGGTCCAGTTGATCTCGGCGTAGGCGGGGGCCGTGCCGAACATCGTGGCCTGGCCCTGGGCCTTGCCTTCGATGCGGTCGATCATCCACTTGAGCACGCGCATGTTGTCACCATAGCCGGGCCACACAAACTTGCCGTCGGCGTTCTTGCGGAACCAGTTCACACAGAACATCTTGGGCTGCTGGGCGCCGGACTGGGCGACGGTCTCGCCCACGTTCAGCCAGTGCTGGAAATAGTCGCTCATGTTGTAGCCGCAGAACGGCAGCATGGCAAACGGGTCGCGGCGCACCACGCCTTGCGCGCCGAAGGCGGCGGCGGTGGTCTCGGAACCCATGGTGGCGGCCATGTAGACGCCTTCGGTCCAGCTGCGGGCCTCGGTCACCAGCGGCACGGTGGTGCTGCGGCGGCCGCCGAACATGAAAGCGTCGATCGCCACACCGTTGGCATCGTCCCACTGCGGGTCCAACGCCGGGTTGTTGGTGGCGGCCACGGTGAAGCGCGAGTTCGGGTGCGCGGCCTTGCTGCCCTTTTCCTTGGCAATCCCCGGCGTCCAGTCGTTGCCCTGCCAGTCGATCAGGTGGTCCGGCAGCGAGCCGGTGTCCTTTTCCATGCCTTCCCACCACACGTCACCGTCGTCGGTCAGCGCGACGTTGGTGAAGATCACGTTCTTGTCCAGCGAGCGCATGCAGTTCGGGTTGGTGTGCATGTTGGTGCCGGGGGCGACGCCGAAGTAACCCGCTTCGGGGTTGATCGCGTACATGCGGCCGTCTGCGTGGGGCTTGACCCAGGCGATGTCGTCACCGATGGTCGTGACCTTCCAGCCAGGGAAAGCGCTCTCGGGCGGCACCAGCATGGAGAAGTTGGTCTTGCCACAGGCGCTGGGGAAAGCGGCCGCGACGTGGTACTTCTTGCCCTCGGGGTTGGTCACGCCCAGGATCAGCATGTGCTCGGCCAGCCAGCCCTGGTCGCGGCCCATGTTGGAGGCGATGCGCAGCGCAAAACACTTCTTGCCCAGCAGCGCGTTGCCGCCGTAGCCCGAGCCGTAGGACCAGATCTCGCGCGTTTCGGGGAAATGCACGATGTACTTGACCTTGGGGTTGCACGGCCACGCTGTGGTGTCCTTTTGGCCGTCGGCCAGCGGTGCGCCCACGGTGTGCATGCAGGGCACGAAGTCGCCGCTGTCGCCCAGCACGTCGTACACGGCCTTGCCCATGCGGGTCATCAGCTTCTGGTTCACCACCACGTAGGCGCTGTCGGTCAGTTCGATGCCGATGTGTGCGATGTGCGAACCCAGCGGGCCCATGGAGAACGGCACCACGTACATGGTGCGGCCCTTCATGCAGCCGTCGAACAGCGGGTTGAGCGTCTGGCGCATCTCGGCCGGGGCCATCCAGTTGTTGGTCGGGCCGGCGTCTTCCTTTTGCTCGGAGCAGATGTAGGTGCGGTCTTCCACGCGGGCCACGTCGGACGGGTCGGTCCAGGCCAGGAAGGAGCCCGGGCGCTTGGCGGGGTTCAGCTTCTTGAAGGTGCCGGCATCGACCAGTTCCTGGCAGAGGCGGTCGTATTCGGCCTGGCTGCCGTCGCACCAGTAAACGCTGTCGGGCTTGCACAGGGCCACCATGTCGGCCACCCAGGCGACCAGCTTGGCGTTTTTCACATAGGCGGGGGCGTTCAGGTTGAGGCCCTGCATCACGGGAGAGTTCATGGATCAGACTCCAGAAGTTTGTAAACCGGCGGGCTCAAGAGACAGCAACAGCCGCGGGCCACAAACGGTTGGGCGGGCGGCTGTTGAGGGTCGCTTGGGCGAACAAAGGCGGTCGGCGCTCGGGGCTGCAAGGCGTTGGCGCTTGCAGCGCGGCTGCCAGAAAGGGGGCGGGTGATCCCCCGGCTCTGGTCCGTGTGTCGGCCTGATCCGTCGATTTTAAAAAAGCCCCCCGTCAGTTACCACACAGTTACATGCAAAAACCGCATAACCTCATGTGGGTATTCGGTGATCCGTGACGCGTTGGGCAACAAAAAAAGCCGAAGGCCCCAGCGGGGCCTTCGGCTTGGATACAGGCGGTTGTGCGGCGATCAGGCCATGAACACGGCGATGAAGGCCAGCAGGAAGATCAGCACGGCACCGGCCACGGGCAAGACCACGGGCATCAGGGGAACGATGGACTCCACCACGTCCTGGGGCTGGTCGCTGTGGTTGTGTTGTTGCGGGTTGGACATGGGAAGCTCCGGTTCGATTGACAAAAATCAACGCGATTTTAGGCCAGAAGCCGCCCGCACGGGCAGCGGGTTTGTCCGGCGTGGGCCGCGTCAGAGCAGGGCATAGGTGGTGCTGGCGCGGCACACGCTCTTGCCGTCGCCCACCGCCACGATGTCGATCTCGCCGAACACCAGGCTCTTGCCCGCCCGCACCACCCGTGCCGTGACCCGTGCGTCCTGCCCGGCCAGCGGCTTGAGAAAGCTGGTGTTCAGCTGCACCGTGGTCATGGGGCGGCGCGTGCCCAGCTGGGTGACGATGGCCAGCACCATGGCGGTGTCGGCCGCGGCCATCAGCGCCTGGCCGCAGACCATGCCGCCGATGCGCGCCAGCCGCTCGTCGAACGGCAGCCGCAGCGTGGCTTCGCCGTCGGCCAGGCTTTCCACGGTCAGGCCCAGTTCCTGCACCCAGGGTGCGAACCAGTCGGCCAGGCAGGCCTGCAGTGTGGCGGGTGTGATGGGGTCGGGCAGTGCGTTCGTCATGGCGTCACATCAGCTGCGTGTCAAAACCGGCGGCGCGCAGCGCCTCGATGACCTGCTGCACGTGCTCGCGTCCGCGGGTCTGCAGCACCAGCTCGATGGCCACGTTCTGCGCCGCCAGCAGGGTGAAGGCGCGCTGGTGGTGCACCTCGTCGATGTTGGCACCGGCCTCAGCCACCACGCTGGTGATGCGCGCCAGGTTGCCCGGCACGTCGCGCGCGTTGACCTGGATGCGCGCCAGCCGCCCGGCGCGCACCATGCCGCGCTCGATGATGGAGGCCAGCAGCATCGGGTCGATGTTGCCGCCGCACAGCACCAGGCCCACCCGCTGGCCGGAGAACAGCGTGGGGTGCTTGAGCAGCGCCGCCAGGCCGGCGGCGCCCGCGCCTTCAACCAGGGTCTTCTCGATCTCCAGCAGCATCACGATGGCCTGCTCGATATCGCCCTCGTCGACCAGCACCATGTCGTCCACCCGCTCGCGCACGATGGCCTGGGTGATCTCGCCCGGCGAACCGACGGCGATGCCCTCGGCGATGGTGCTGCTGCCCTGCGGCAGGTGGGTGCCCTTGATGGCGTTGAACATGGCCGGGAAGCGCTCGGTCTGCACGCCCACGATGCGGATGCCGGGCCGGATCGCCTTGGCCGCCGTGGCCATGCCGCTGATCAGGCCACCGCCACCGACCGCGATCACCAGCGTGTCCAGGTCGGGCACCTCGCGCAGCATTTCCAGCGCCACCGTGCCCTGGCCGGCGACGATGGCTTCGTCGTCGTAGGGGTGGACGAACACCAGGCCCTGCTGCTGCGCCAGGGAGCGGGCGTGGGCGCGGGCTTCGTCCAGCGTGTCGCCGTGCAGCACCACCTCGGCGCCAAAGCCGCGCGTGCGTTCCACCTTCACGCCGGGCGTGAAGCGCGGCATGACGATGACCGCGCGCAGCCCCAGGCGCTGGGCGTGGTAGGCCACACCCTGGGCGTGGTTGCCGGCGCTCATGGCGACCACGCCGCAGGCCCGCTCGTCGGCGGTCAGCTGCGCGAGCTTGTTGCAGGCGCCGCGTTCCTTGAACGACGCCGTGTACTGCAGGTTTTCAAACTTGAGAAACACCTGGCAACCCGCAATCTGCGAGATCGTGCGCGATTCCACACAGGGGGTGTCGAGGACCTGGCCTTGCAGGCGAGTGGCGGCGGCTTGGATGTCGGCGAGCTGGAGCATGGCGCGATTGTGAACGCCCGGGGGCGTGCAGTCCTTGCGGGAAAGTCCCTGCATTCCGTCACACCGGCCGCATCAGACACTTCCATGTGCGATCAAGCTGGGTTATGGTCCGCTCACGGTCGGGGTGCCCCGGCCGTGTCTTCCCCCTTGAGGAGGTGTCCGCATGAGCAAACGCCTGTTGCCGCAGCCGACCGAGGGCGCTCCCCGCCCGCCGGGAGAGCCGCGCCATGCGTCGGCAGCGGACGCGCGCATCTTCCTGCCGCCCGGTCTGCGCCAGGCCCCGGTGCTGGACCTGATGTGCTCGCACTTCGTGCTCACCCTCGCAGCGCGCCAGGGACCACGCTTCAACGTGCGGCGCGACCTCAACACCCTGCTGGCGCTGGCCGGCCGCCACCTGGTGTGGCCGCACACCGTGCTGGTACGGGTGCGCGAATTCCTGGGCCGCCGCTGCAAGGACAACGAACTCTGGAGCGGCCACGAAAAGCTCACCACCGCCGCGTTCATGGAGCGCTATGGCGTCTGGCGCGGACCGTACGAAGAAGGCACGCTGTTTTTCTACCTGGACGAATACGCCAAAGAGTCGCCCAAAGACCTCCTGTCGGTGCTGGCCGTGACCGGCGACTGGCTGAGTCAGGCGCTCAAGAAGCAGAGCACCCTGGTGGAAAAGAACATCGACGCGCTGGCCAACCTGCTGCAGCTCAACCGCGCCGAACGCGCGCTGCTGCTCTACGGCACGCTGGCGCGCTACCAGCGCGACCTGCGCTCCATCCTGGTCGAGTTCAAGGTCAACAACGCGCCCGAGGCCTACGCGGCCATCGCCGATGTGGCCGGCGTCAAGGCCAGCGAGGTCGGTGAAGCGTTGCGTGCCGGCTCGCGGCTCGAACGCATCGGCATGGTGGAGAACCTGATCTCAGAGCACAACATCACCGACCTGGCCGACCTGATGAAGGTCAGCGAAAAGCTGCCGCCGGTGCTGATGCGCGAATACCGCAGCGAAAGCGAGCTGATGGCGGTGTTCACGCGTCCCGCCGCGCGCTCGGCCCTGAGCCCGACCGATTTCGATTACGTGGCCGAAGACGTGCGAATGCTGGTGGGCCTGCTGCGCGAAGCCGTCGCCCGCAAGGAGCCCGGCGTGAACGTGCTGCTCTATGGACCGCCCGGCACCGGCAAGACCGAGCTGGCGCGCGTGGTGGCCGCCGCAGCCGGGCTGGAGCTGTTCGAGGTGGAATACGCCGACCGCGACGGCAACGCCCTGAGCGGCCGCGACCGCTACCGCTCGCTGCAGATCGCGCAGGTGTTCCTCAAGGGCACGGCGCATTCGGCCCTGCTGTTCGACGAGGTGGAGGACGTGTTCCCGCCCATCAGCAGCGAAGCTGCCCAGCTGATGGCGCGCGCCGAGCAGGTCAGCGCGCCGCATAGCCACAGCGTCAGCGGCAAGGCCTGGGTCAACCAGATCCTGGAATCCAACGCCGTGCCCACGCTGTGGGTGACCAACCGCATCGAGCAGATCGACCCGGCCTTCCGGCGCCGCTTCGCCTACCACCTGGAACTCAAGAGCCCGCCGCCTGGCGCGCGCGAACAGCTGGTGCGCAAGACGCTCGAAGGCGTGGCGGTGAGTGACGCGCTGGTGGCGCGCCTGACCGCGCGCAAGGGCCTGACGCCGGCGCAGATCCGCACCGCGGTGCGCTTTGCGGGTCTGGTCGCGGCGCCGGCCAAAGGGTCGGGCCGGCGCAAGGCCGCGGCCGAGCCCGCGGTGCTGGATGCGCTGATCGAACGCCAGTTGCGCAACGCCGACCAGGCGCTGGGCCGCCAGCCCGACGCGGCCATCCGCCCCTCGCCCACGCAGTACAGCCTGGAGATGCTCAACGTCGAATCGCGCTATGAGGTGCCGCGCATCGTCTCGGCGCTCAAGGCGCGCGGCCACGGCACGCTGTGTTTCCACGGCGCGCCGGGCACCGGCAAGACGGCGCTGGCCGAGCACATCGCGCGCGAGCTGGACCGGCCGCTCATGATCCGCCGCGCCAGCGACCTGGTGAGCAAGTTCGTGGGCGAGACCGAGCAGCAGATGGCCGCCATGTTCCGCGAGGCCGAGGCCGAAAAGGCCGTGCTGCTGCTGGACGAGGCCGACAGTTTCTTGCAGGACCGGCGCAACGCCCAGCGCACCTACGAGGTGACCGAGGTCAACGAGATGCTGCAGGGCATGGAGCGCTACAACGGCATCTTCGTCTGCACGACCAACCTGATGGACAGCATCGACCAGGCGGCGCTGCGGCGCTTCACCTTCAAGATCCGCTTCCGGCCTCTCACGCGGGAACAGCGCGAACGCATGTTCGTGGTAGAGGCGCTGGGCGGCGACACGGCGGCGCTGACCGATGCCCTGCGTTCACGCCTGGCGAAGCTCGAGCAGCTGTGCCCGGGCGACTTCGCGGCGGTCAAGCGCCAGGTCGAGATCCTGGCCGAGACGCTGGCGCCCGAGGAATTCCTGGCCCAGCTGGAAGCCGAGCACCGCATCAAGCCCGAAGTGCGCGAATCCCGAGGGATCGGCTTCACCCACTGAGGCCCACCCCCGCGCCGCGCTGCGCGCGTGCCTTGCAGGCCGCGCCCCCGTCGGAGCCGATGGCACTTCAGGCTGTCCAAGTCTGCGCAGGCAGACTTGGAGCCGCAGCCCTCAGCCCCCCCAAGGGGGCATCACGAGTGGCCCGGCAAAGCCGGTTCCACCGTGATCGCTGGCCGAGACACGTCAGGCGAGGGCCAGCCGGGCGAAGCGGGGCAGCACCGACGCTGCGTCTGGTGTGGGTTGCAGGCGGGCGGCAATGCCCGCCGCGTCCAGACCCTCGTCGGCCAGCAAATCCCCCAGCCCGTCGAGGTAGGCGCGCAAGGCGGTGTCGGAAAACTCCGGGTGGAATTGCACGCCCCAGGCCCGCTCACCGATACGGAAGGCGTGGTGCGATTCGTGCGCGCTGCCGGCCAGCAGCACCGCACCCGGCGGCAGGCGCCGCACCGACTGCCAGTGCACCGCCTGCGCCGGGAAGGTCTCGGGCAGCCCGCCCAGCAGCGGGTCGCTGGCGGCCGCTGCGTGCTGCTCCACCGTCACGGTGCCGATCTCGACACCCTCCGGGTGGTGGGTCACCTCGCCGCCCAGCGCGTGCGCCAGCAGCTGGTGGCCGTAGCAGATGCCCAGCGTGGGCAGGCCGGTGGCCACAGCCGCCTGCAGCCAGGGCACCAGGGCTTCGCTCCAGGCTTCGCGCTCGCTCACCATGGCGTGCGAGCCGGTGATGACCACGCCCGCTACGGTGCCGTGGGCGGGCGGTGGCGCATCGCCCGCGGTGGCGTCGTGCACCACCACCTCCGCCCCACCGGCACGCAGGCCGGCCGCGATCCAGTCCTCGAAGTCCCCCAGGCGCTCGCGGATGGATGCATGGGTGGATCCGGTCTTGAGGACGAGGATGGGCAAGGCTGATGACATGAACCGATTCTAGAAAACCGGACCCCGCTCGCCCACCCACAAAAAAAAGCCCGTCACAAGGACGGGCGGAGAGGAGACAAGCGGAAAACAAGAACCGGTGGTGCGCGGTGTCTTTTCAAGGGCGCCGCGGAACCGGCTTTGCCGGGCCGCCAGCGCCGCCCCCTGGGGGTGACGCCGCAGGCGGCGCGGGGGGGGGCTCAGTGCAACAACGCCATCGGCCCAGAAGGCAGTTCCTCGGGCGTGTGGTCCGGGTGGTGGTCGACGAAAAAGCGCAGCTTGTGGTCCAGCCGCGCGACGCGTTCGTGCGCCACGTATTCGCAGTGGTGCTTGGAAATCAGGTTGAACAGCTTGCCGCGCAGGAACCACAGGTCCTTGGGGCTCTGGCAGGAGATCAGCGCCGCGTGCAGGCGGGTGCGCTGGGGGTCCTGGATGTCGGCCATCGCGTCGTGGAACTCGTCCACGAGGAAGTCCAGCTCCAGCACCTGGGTGTCGCTGTACTTGGCGTCTTTGGTCTTGTTGAACCAGGGCAGCAGCTTGAAGAACATGAGGGGTCTCCCGAGGTGTTCAAAGGGTGCACAGGCAAGGTCTTTGCCGGCTTCCCCCATCACTTCGGCGCCCCCCCAGGGGCCTGAAGTAGGAATTCGGGAAAAAATACAGCCGCCCCGACGAACGGTCATCAAGATTTCAGCGGATCAGACGGAGGTTTTCGCAGGCTGCGGCGTAGGCGGCCAGCCGATCAAACGAAAGCACTCACGACCCGCAGCACCTCGGCACCGTAGGCCTCGCGCTTCTTCTGGCCGATGCCGGAGATCCCGTCCAGATCGTCCATCGACTGCGGCAATTGGGCCGCGATCGCGCGCAGCGTCGCGTCGTGGAAGATCACGAAGGCCGGCAGGTTGTGCTCGCGCGCCACCTCGGCGCGCCAGGCCTTGAGGGCGTCGAGGCACTCGCGCCCAGCCAGCGGCAGGGGCTGGCCATCGGGCGCCACCGCCTCGCGCGTGGCCTTGCGGCTGCTGCGGGTGCCGCGGCCGGCCTTGCCCTCGCTCACCTGGCGCAGCCAGACCTGCGCCTCGCCCTTGAGGATGGGGCGCGCCCCATCGGTCAGGTGCAGGGTGTTGTAGGGCGCGTCGTCCACCCGTACCGCCTCGCGCGCGATCAACTGGCGCAGCAGCGCGCGCCACTGTGTCTCCGACAGGTCGGCGCCGATGCCGAAGGTGCTCAGCTTGTCGTGCCCGTACTGCGTGATCTTGTCGGTCACCTTGCCGCGCAGGATGTCCATCAGGTGGCCGGCACCGAAGGCGGTGCCGCTGGCCTGTTGCACGCGGTAGATGCACGAGAGCATCTTGCGCGCGGCCTCGGTGCCGTCGTGCAGCTCCGGCGGGTGCAGGCAGTTATCGCAATTGCCGCAGGGCTGGCTGGGTTCACCGAAGTAGCTGAGCAGCCGCACGCGCCGGCAGTCGCTGGCTTCGGCCAGCGCCAGCAGGGCGTCGAGCTTGCCGCGCAGCACCTGCTTGAACTCGTCGCCCGCCGGGCTCTCGTCGATCATGCGGCGCTGGTTCACCACGTCCTGCAGGCCGTAGACCATCCAGGCGTCGGCCGCCTCGCCGTCGCGACCGGCGCGGCCGGTCTCCTGGTAGTAGCCCTCGATGTTCTTGGGCATGTCCAGGTGGGCGACGAAGCGCACGTCGGGCTTGTCGATGCCCATGCCGAAAGCGATGGTGGCGACCATGATCAGGCCCTCTTCGCGCAGGAAGCGGTCCTGGTGTTTCTGCCGCACCGATGAGTCCAGCCCCGCGTGGTAGGGCAGGGCGTTCAGGCCGTGGTCCACCAGCAAGGCGGCCACTTCTTCCACCCGCTTGCGCGACTGGCAGTAAACGATGCCGGCGTCGTGGCCCTGGGCGTTCATGTGCTCGTCGCGGATGAAACGCAGCAGCTGCTGCGTGCCGTCCTTCTTCTCGACGATGGTGTAGCGGATGTTGGGGCGGTCGAAGCTGCTGACGAAGCGCCGCGCGTCCTGCAGCTGCAGGTGCGTGACGATGTCTTCGCGCGTCAGGTCGTCGGCCGTGGCGGTCAGGGCTATGCGCGGCACGTCGGCGTAGCGTTCGTGCAGCACCACCAGGGCGCGGTACTCGGGCCGGAAGTCGTGGCCCCACTGGCTCACGCAGTGCGCCTCGTCGATGGCGAACAGGCTCAGCAGCCCGCGTTCGTGCAGCGAGTCGAGCAGCGCCAGGAAGCGCGGCGTGGTCAGCCGCTCCGGCGCGGCGTAGAGCATGGTGATCTCGCCCTTGAGCAGGCGGCGTTCGATCTGCTGCGCTTCGTCGGGCGTCAGGCTGGAGTTCAGAAACGCGGCGTCCACGCCGGCTTCGAGCAGCGCGCCCACCTGGTCGTGCATCAGCGCGATCAGCGGCGAGACCACGATGCCCACGCCATGCCCGGCGCGCTGGCGCACGATGGCCGGGATCTGGTAGCACAGGCTCTTGCCGCCGCCAGTGGGCATGAGCACCAGCGCGTCGCCGCCCTCGCTGACGTGCGTGACGATGCCGGCCTGCGGGCCGCGGAAGGCCTCGTAGCCGAAGACCTCCTGCAGCACTGCTGCGCAGGCTTCCAGCGTTTCGCCTTCGGACGAAATGTCGATCACATCTGTTCCCAGGGCAGGCCGTCGTGGCGCCAGCCGTTGAGGCTGCTGCGCTTGAAGTCGTCGTCCAGGTCGCCTTCGAAACCGTGCAGCACGTGGGCGACCTCGGCAAAGCCGGTGGCTTCCAGTGCGGCGCCGGCGTCCAGCGTGCGCTTGCCGCTGCGGCAGATCAGCAGCACCGGCCGCGCCTTGTCGCCGGCCTCGCGTTCCACCGCCGCGGCAAAGGCCTGCGGGTCGGCGGTCAGGTCCGGGTATTCGTACCACGCGACGTGCACCACGCCGGGCGGGCGGCCCACGTAGAGCGACTCGATCTCCATGCGCACATCGACGAACAGCGGCGGCTCCAGGCCCCTGGCGGTGCGTTGCGCGGTCTGGTCTTGCAGCCAGGCCCAGGCGTCGGTCGGGAGCAGGTGTTTCATGGGGCCGTATTGTCGGGGATGCATAGACCGGTTCCTCTACGGTGCCCGGCGCGCTGCGGGTAGTCTCGGCGCCTGCGAAGCCCCTGCCCACCCGTTGCCCATGACCACACCTGCCACCACCGCTCCCTACCCCCACCTGCTGGCCCCGCTGAACCTGGGCTTCACCACGCTGAAGAACCGGGTGCTCATGGGCTCCATGCACACCGGCCTGGAAGACGGGCGCGATCTCAGCAAGCTGGCCGCCTACTTCCGCGAGCGCGCCGAAGGCGGGGTGGGCCTGATGGTCACCGGCGGCTTTGCGCCCAATGTGGCCGGCTGGACCAAGCCCTTTGCCGGCACGCTGTCCACCTCGGGCGCGGCCCGGCGCCACCGCGTGGTGACCGAGGCGGTGCACCAGGCCGGCGGGAAGATCGCGCTGCAGATCCTGCACACCGGCCGCTACGGCTACCACCCGTTCGCGGTGGCGCCCTCGCGGCTGAAGTCGCCCATATCGCCGTTCACTCCTTTCGCGCTGAGCGCGCGCGGCGTCGAGCGCCAGATCCGCGCCTTCGTCAACTGCGCCGCCAAGGCGCGCGAAGCGGGGTACGACGGCGTCGAGATCATGGGCTCCGAGGGCTACTTCATCAACCAGTTCCTCAGCCTGGCCACCAACCGGCGCGACGACGCCTGGGGCGGCGACTACAGCCAGCGCATGCGCCTGCCGCTGGAGATCGTGGCGCGCACGCGCGAGGCCGTCGGAAGCGATTTCATCATCATCTACCGCCTGTCCATGCTCGACCTGGTGCCCGGTGGCAGCAGCTGGGACGAGGTGGTGCAGCTGGGCACGGCGGTGGCCCGGGGCGGCGCCAGCATCGTCAACACCGGCATCGGCTGGCACGAAGCGCGCATCCCGACCGTTGCCACCAGCGTGCCACGCGCCGCTTTTGCCTGGGTGACGCAGAAGATGAAGGCCGAATTTGCGGCCGCCGGCATCACCACCCCGCTGGTCACCAGCAACCGCATCAACACCCCCGAAGTGGCCGAGCAGCTGCTGGCCGACGGCGTGGCCGACCTGGTGTCCATGGCGCGCCCGCTGCTGGCCGACGCCGAGTTCGTCAACAAGGCCGTACGCGGGCAGAGCGACCTGATCAACACCTGCATCGCCTGCAACCAGGCCTGCCTGGACCACGTGTTCGTGAACAAGACGGCCAGCTGTCTGGTCAATCCGCGCGCCTGCCGTGAGACCGAGCTGGTTTTCCGCCCGGTGCCCCAGGCCAAACGCATCGCCGTGGTGGGCGCCGGGCCGGCCGGTCTCACGGCGGCCACCCTGCTGGCCGAGCGCGGCCATGCGGTGCAGCTGTTCGACGCCGCCAGCGACATCGGCGGCCAGCTCAACATGGCCAAGCAGATCCCGGGCAAGGAAGAGTTCCACGAAATGCTGCGCTATTTCCGCCGCCGGGTGGAGACCACCGGTGTGCAGCTGCAGCTGGGCCGCATCGTGCAGGCGCAGGACCTGACCGGTTTTGACGAGGTCATCGTCGCCACCGGCGTGAGCCCGCGCGACCCGAAGATCCCCGGCCAGGACCATCCCAAGGTGCTGAGCTACATCGAGGTGCTGCGCGAGAAGAAGCCGGTGGGCGAGCGCGTGGCCATCATCGGCGCGGGGGGCATCGGCTTCGACGTGGCCGAGTACCTGGTGCACAGCGGCCCTTCGACCACGCTGGACCTGCCCGCCTGGCAAGCCGAGTGGGGCGTGGCCGACCCGGCGCTGGCGGTCGGCGGGCTGCCCACCACCAAGCCGCAGGTGGCCGCGCCGGCGCGCCAGGTCACCCTGCTGCAGCGCAAGGCGGGCAAGCTGGGCGCCGGTCTGGGCAAGACCACCGGCTGGATCCACCGCACCGCGCTGAAACACAAAAACGTGCAGATGGTCGGCGGCGTGAACTACGAGCGCATCACCGACGAAGGCCTGTGGGTGTCCTACGGCGAGAAGCGCGAGGACCCGACCTGCATCCCGTGCGACACCGTGGTGTTGTGCGCCGGCCAACTGCCGCACCGCCCGCTGGCCGACGCGCTGTCGGCCCTGGGCAAGACGGCCCACGTCATCGGCGGGGCGCTGGAAGCCGGCGAGCTCGATGCCAAGCGCGCCATCGAGCAGGCGGCCCGCCTGGCGGCGACGCTCTAGGCACTAGACGCTTCCTGTCCGGGTGGCGGCCAGCGTCTTCACCGCTGCCTCGATGGCCTCGGGCGCCAGGGCGGCGAAACCGAGGCGCCAGCCTTCCACCCGCGGCGCCGAGTGGTAGAGCGCGCCCAGACTGGGGGTGGCGATGCCGCGCTGGGCCGCCGCGCGGGTGAGCCGCTGTTCGCTGCCCGGCGGCAGGCGCACCGCCATCTGCAGGCCGCCGCGGCTGTCCAGCGGCTCGGCCCAGGGCAGGTGGCTGTGCAGGGCCTGCAGCAAGGCGTCGCGCCGGCCGCGGTAGAGCTGGCGCATCAGCCGCAGGTGGGCCGCGAAGTGGCCCTGGTCCATGAAGTCCGCCGCCACCGCCTGCATGGGCTGCGAGGGGTGGCCGTCGACGATGGTGCGCGCTGTCACCAGCGGGGCCACCAGCGCCTCGGGCAGCACCATGTAGGCCAGCCGCACCGACGGGAACAGCGACTTGGAGAAGGTGCCGATGTAGACCACCCGGCCCTGTTCGTCCAGCCCCTGCAGCGCGGGTGTGGGTTGGTGGTCGTAGAGGAATTCGCTGTCGTAGTCGTCCTCGATCAGCCAGGCGCCGCTGGCGCGCGCGTGGGCGATGAAGGCCAGCCGCCGCTCCAGCGACATGGCCCGCCCGGTGGGGAACTGGTGCGAGGGCGTGAGGTAGACCAGGCGCGGCGTCGGGCGGGTAGGGTCCAGCGTGGCGCCCTGCTCGTCCAGCGCCATGTCCACCAGCTGCGCGCCGACGGCGGCAAACGCGGTGCGCGCGCCCGGGTAGCCGGGGTCTTCCATCCACACCGCGTCGCCCTCGTCCAGCAGCGTGGACGCCAGCAGCTGCAGCGCCTGCTGCGAACTGGTGAGCACCAGCACCTGGGCCGCAGTGCAGTGCACCCCGCGCGACTGCACCAGGTAGCGCGCGATGGCTTCGCGCAGCGCGGGCAGGCCCTGCGGGTCGCCGTAGAACATCAGGGCCGCCGCGTCGCGCCGCAGCCGCCGCTGCATGAGTTGGCGCCACAGGTCGGTGGGAAAGGCCTGCAGGTCCGGGCTGCCGGCCACGAAGGCGCGTGGCCGGTCCGGCTCGGTGCAGCCGCCGGTGTCCACCATGCGCTGGCCGCGTTGCGACAACAGCGCGGTGCTCGTTGGTGCGGCCCGTGCCGAAGCCGCGCGCACCGCCGCGCGCGTGGCCGCCGCCCCCATGTCGATGGCGATGAAGCTGCCCTGGCCCACCTGGCGGCGCAGGTAGCCCTCGGTCTCCAGCTGGGCGTAGGCGGCCTCCACCGTCACGCGCGAGAGGCCCAGGTCCCGCGCCAGGTCGCGGCTGCTGGGCAGGCGTTCGCCCTGCCGGGCCTGGCCGCTGCGCACCGCCTGGCGCAGGGCCGCGCACAGGCGCTCGCGCCGGCCGCCGCCGGTCTGGCCTTCGAACAGGGTGAGCAGCAGGCGGGGCTTCATGTGGTCATGGCGTGATTTGGTCTTATCGGGCGTGATGAATTGGAATTATCGATAAGACCAAGTCGGCGCACACTGCAGCCATCGCAACCCCTTGATCCACGGAGGAACCCCATGTCACACACCGCCGCCCCTGTCGCTTCCAACGTCCTGGCCTTTCCCGCCCCCACCCCCGAGCAGTCGCGCGACTTCATGGCCGCCAAGCTCAGCTACCACGCTGACGCCTGGGACGTGGCCGAAGACCTGCGCAACGGCGTCGACGCCATCGTCGTCATCGATACCCGCTCGCCCGCGCACTACGCTGCCGGCCACGTGCCCGGCGCCATCAGCTTCCCGCACCGCACCATGGACGAGCAGAGCACCGCCCAGCTCGACCGCAGCAAGGTCTACGTCACCTACTGCGACGGCATCGGCTGCAACGGCTCGACCAAGGGCGCTTACAAGCTGGCGCGGCTGGGCTTCCAGGTCAAGGAAATGCTGGGCGGGCTGGACTTCTGGATCCGCGACGGACAGCCTGTGGCCACCGGCCCCGACCGCGGCCAGATGCCGGCCGCCCGCCCCGCCATCGAGTGCGGATGCTGAACCGCCGCCAGCCCCCCGCGGGCTGGGCGGTGCGCGCGGCCGTTGCCGCCGATGCCGCGGCCCTGGCACGCTTGTGCGCGGCCCATGCGGCTTACGAGCGCATCCCGTACTCACCGCAGGGCCACACCGAACGCCTGGCCGACGCGCTGGACGCCGGTCCCCTGCGCGCCTGGCTGGGGTGGCTGGGCTCCGATGCGGTGGGCTACGCCAGCGCCACGCCGGACTTCTCTACTCTGGTCGGCGCCCCGTTCCTGCACCTGGACTGCTTGTACCTGGAACCGGCGGCTCGCGGCCTGGGGCTGGGCCGCGAGCTGCTGGCCGCCGTGGCCGGCCACGCGCGCGCGCTCGGCTGCGCGCAGCTGCAATGGCAGACCCCGGTGTGGAACACCGACGCCATCCGCTTTTACGACCGGCAGGGCGCGACGCGGCTGGAGAAACAGCGCTACACACTGGCGCTGTGACGCCCTGGCCAAGCCCCCACCAAGCGGGGGACGGTGCCCAGGTTCCTACAATCGCGGCATCATGAAAACGCCCGTCTACACCCGCGCCCACGCGCTGCCCCAGATCCTGTCCCAACGCATCGCCATCCTCGACGGCGCCATGGGCACCATGATCCAGCGCTTCAAGCTGGGCGAAGCGCAGTACCGCGGCGAGCGTTTCAAGGACTTCCACAAGGACGTCAAGGGCAACAACGAGCTGCTGAGCCTGACCCGCCCCGACGTGATCCGCGACATCCACGAGGGCTACCTCGCGGCCGGCGCCGACCTGATCGAGACCAACACCTTCGGCGCGACGACCATTGCGCAGGAAGACTACGACATGGCCGACCTGGCGCGCGAGATGAACCTCGCCTCCGCCCGGCTGGCGCGTGAGGCCTGCGACAAGTATTCGACCCCGGACAAGCCGCGCTTCGTCGCCGGCGCCCTGGGCCCGACGCCCAAGACCGCCAGCATCAGCCCCGACGTGAACGACGCCGGCGCCCGCAACGTCACCTTCGAGCAATTGCGCGCCGCTTATTACGAGCAGGTCGAAGCCCTGGTCGAAGGCGGCTCCGACGTGCTGCTGGTCGAAACCATCTTCGACACCCTCAACGCCAAGGCCGCGCTGTTCGCCATCGACGAGTACTTTGAAAAGAGCGGCGAGCGCCTGCCGGTCATCATCAGCGGCACCGTTACCGACGCGTCCGGCCGCATCCTCAGCGGCCAGACCGTCACCGCTTTCTGGGCCAGCGTGCGCCACATCCAGCCGCTGGCCGTGGGCCTGAACTGCGCGCTGGGCGCCACGCTGATGCGCCCCTACATCCAGGAACTGGCCAAAGTCGCGGGCGACACCTTCATCAGTTGCTACCCCAACGCCGGCCTGCCCAATCCCATGAGCGACACCGGCTTCGACGAGACGCCAGATGTCACCAGCCGCCTGCTGCGCGAATTCGCCGCCGAAGGCCTGGTGAACATCGTCGGCGGCTGCTGCGGCACCACGCCCCAGCACATCGGCGCCATCCACGACGCGGTGGCGAGCCAGGCGCCGCGGGCGGTGGGGCGGACGGTGTTTTACAAGGAAGCGGCCTGAAGGCCTTCGCCTCAGGGGATCCGGCGTATCAACCGCACGCGCAGAGACACCAGCCACCGTCCCCGATTCGCCCGCTGACAGCGGACAGATGGGCTTGCCGCCCGCTGGACCGGCGCCGCAAAATCGGATGGGTGCCTTGCCGTGCAGGGGGCAGCACGAACAGGGGAAGGCCATGAACAGTCAACAGACTCGGTGGGTGGCGTCGGTGTGCGCGCTGGCGTGTTCCGTCGCCGTGGCGGCGCAGGACGCCCGGGACCGGCGGTTCATCAGCCAGGGCATGCACGAGGGCGAGGTGCTGCTGCGCGTGGGCAAGCCCGACCACGAAGCCTTCATCCGCAACGTGCGCGGCCAGCCGGAAGAAAAGACCTGGGCCTATTTCCCTCACCCGCGTGACCCGCAGACGCTCACCGTCTTCACGTTGCGGGCGGGTGTGGTGTCCACCATCGAGCGCAAGATCGTCCGCTGACGCACCGGCGACGTCGCTTGCTCAGTCGGCGCTCCGGGCCCCCAGGTACATCCACCCATCCGTCTTCGCCGCGTTCATTGCCAGCACGAACAGCTCGCCGCCGGCGGTGCTGACGTGGGCGATGCCGTTGGCGGTGGCGCCGTCGCCCAGGGCGCAGGCGCTGCCGGCAAAGCGCAGGTGCACGTCGAACACCGCTTTGCCGCCCGGGCGGGGTGTGGCGGTGCCGCTGGCGGCGCAGCCGTCGGGCGAGGTCATGACGAAGGCGCCGTCGCTGGCCACGCTCATCGCCATGCCGATCACCGGACCGTGGCTGCCCAGGGCGTCGCCGGCGTAGCGCCCCTGCAGGTCCGTCAGGCGGGCCGGCTGGTCGTAGCCGGACGCGTAGCGGCCGTTGACCTGACCACCAAACGCAGTGGTGAGCGTGATGGCCTGCCGGGCGATGTAGCTGCCGGTGAGGCTGGTGGCGCCCACGGTGTTCGACGGGATGTCGAACGCCCGGCCGCTGCCGTGCAGCGCACCGTTGGCCGACCGGGTGGCGCCGTGGAAGGCGCCCAGGACGGTGCCCTGGGCTTCGTAGATGCCCCAGGTTTCACCGTCGTCCAGGATGGCCCACTTGACGTTGATGCCGCTGGTCATGGTGGCCATCCAGAAGCCTTCGGCGCTGTCGGTGCCGGCGCCAGGCGCTGCATCGTCGCGGCTGGCCGCGGCGGCGCTCAGACCGCAGCACAGGGGGGCGGTGCACAGCATGACCAGGGGGAGCAGGAGCGGTGGCATGGGGTAGGGCGAAGCCGTGGGTACGAGGGGTGATCTTGCCTTGAACGGGGCGAGGCGGTCGCCACCACCCGATCCACGGGTGGTGGCGCGGGCAGGGCATCAGCGCCCAACCGGATGCCGGTCTGAGTGTTTCGCTGCAACCATCAGAAAAATACTGAAGGTCTTTCACCTTGTGAGGCCAGGTGGCCAACCCCACAATCGCGGCTCCCATCAAGGGGAGTAACCAGCCCGCCACCGGACGCAACGCCCGGTTTCGGCGGGTGGGGCATTCGTCAGTACGCGGCCCTCATACCGAGGCCGCCGGATGTCCCGGACCAGGCACCACGCCCGGTTCCGGCCAGACCTTGGAGGGTGTTCGTCATCCGATCAACACCGTCCTCTCTAAAAAGGTCTTATCACTCATGGATACCATTGCTCCCCTGTGGCTCTGGGGCGTCTTCGTCGCTGTCGTGCTGGTCGCCCTGTTCGTCGATTTCGTCGTGCTCTCCAAACAGGGCGCCCATGCGGTCGGCGTCAAGGAAGCGCTCAATTGGTCGCTCGCCTGGGTGGCGGTCAGTCTGGTTTTCAACGCCATGTTCTGGTGGGCCATCAAGGACACCACGGGTTCTGTCGAGGTGGCCAACGAAAAGGCGCTCGAATTCCTCACCGGCTACCTGATCGAGAAGAGCCTGGCGGTCGACAACATCTTTGTCTTCCTGCTGATCTTCACCTACTTCGCGGTGCCGCCGGCGTACCAGAAACGGGTGCTGATGATCGGCATCCTGGGCGCCATCGTGCTGCGCACTATCATGATCCTGGTCGGTGCCTGGCTGCTGGAGGAGTTCCACTGGATCCTGTACGTGTTCGGCGCCTTCCTGATCCTGACCGGCGTGAAGATGTGGTGGGCCGCTGGCAAGGAAGAAAGCCTGGACGACAACCCCGCGCTCAAGCTGCTGCGCCGCATCATGCCGGTGAGCAAGAACTTTGACGGCGAGAAGTTCTTCACCGTCGAGAACGGCAAGCGCATCGCCACGCCGCTGCTGATGGTGATTGCCATGGTGGGCCTGACCGACGTGATCTTCGCGGTGGACTCGATCCCGGCCATCTTCGCAATCACCAAGGACCCGTTCATCGTGCTGACCAGCAACGTGTTCGCCATCCTGGGTCTGCGCGCCATGTTTTTCCTGCTGCAGGCCGCGGCCAGCCGCTTCCACCTGCTCAACTACGGCCTGGCCGTGATCCTGGTGTTCATCGGCACCAAGATGATGCTGATCGACGTTTTCAAGATCCCGGTGGCGGTGTCGCTGGGCGTCGTGATGGGCATCCTGGTCATCACCATGATCTGGAGCTCCAAGACCGCGCCGAACACCTGAACAGTGTTTCCCTGAGTGCCGCGCCCAAGGTGCGGTTTGTGGCCCGGTACCGAACAGGTGACCGGGCCTTTTTTCCGCCCAACGGCGCCTGGAGACTAGCGGCGCTTCTCCGGTGTTGGCATCAGCACGTCGATCTCCTGCTGCAGCGTCAGCACCAGCCGCGCGTACACCTGCAGCTTCTGCCCGCTCTCGCGCAGCCGTTCGGCCAGGCGGCTGGCGATGGCCGTCATCAGCTTGGCGGCGGTGGCGGGCTGTTCGGCGATCAAGGCTTCGAGCGCTTCGCGGGTGAGCACGGCGCAGGTCACGTCGGTGCTGGCGGTGCAGCTGGCGGAGCGGGCCTCCCCATCGACCAGCGACATCTCGCCGATCAGGCTGCCCGGCCCCAGCACGCTGAGCGTGATCGGTGCGTTGCGGCTGGCCTGCAGCTTTTCCACCGTGATTTCGCCGCCGAGCACCAGCACCATGAAGCCGGTGTCGTCGGCCTCGCCCTGGCGGATGACGGTGGCGCCCGCCTTGTAGCGGCGCGGCCGCATGAAGCTCACCACGGTCAACGCCTCGGTCTCGCTCAGCTGCATCAGCGCGGTGGGCGCACGCAGCAGGCGCGCCGCTTCGTGCGCCGAGCCCGATGCGTCCACCAGCGCGCGGCGGTCGGCGGGCAGGCGCGATTCGGGTGGATCGGCCTCGGGGGATTTGCCAAAGAACTTGTCGATCAGGGACATGGCCGCATTGTGCCGCGCCGCCCGCGCCATGCGGTGTGAACAAATGCGCCGGGATTCGGGATCCGGGCGGCGGCACGCCTCGTGCTAAACCTTTGGTATGACCAAAGCCACCGTTGCCCGACTCACCCACTCCTGGCTGGACGACGGCCACGCCCTGCTGGCCGGTTCGCTGTTCGTGGCGCTGGGGCTGATCATGTTCGCCCACGCCGGCCTGCTCACCGGCGGTGTGGCCGGCGTGGCCTTTCTGGTGAGCTACGCCACCGGCTGGAGCCTGGCGCTGTGTTTTTTCGGCTTCAGCCTGCCGTTCTTCTGGCTGTCGTGGCGGCGGCTGGGGCCGGCCTTCACGCTCAAGAGCCTGGTGGCGGTGACCCTGGTCTCGGTGTTCACGGCGCTCGCCCCCAAAGTGGTGCGCTTCGAGCTGCTCAACCCCTGGGTGGCCTCGGTGCTGGGCGGCTTTCTCATCGGCTTTGGGCTGCTGGCTCTGCTGCGCCACCAGGCCAGCGTGGGCGGGGTCAACATCGTGGCGCAGTGGCTGCAGCAGACGCGTGGCGCGCGCGCCGGCCATGTGCAGATGGCGGTGGACATCCTGGTGGTGCTGGCCGCGCTGGCGGTGGTGCCGCCCGAGCGGGTGCTGCAGTCGGTGCTGGGCGCGGTGGCGATCGGCGCGATCCTCACGCTCAACCACCGGCCCGGGCGTTACCTCGGCGTCTGACGGGGCGGGTCCCGCAGCCTCAGGGCAGCGGAATCCATTCGTCGTGGTCGTCCGGCGGCAGGGCAAAGCGGCCGGCGCGCCAGTCGGCCTTGGCCTGTTCGATGCGCTCCTGGCGCGAGGACACGAAGTTCCAGAACATGTGGCGCTGGCCCAGCGGCTGGCCGCCGAAGACCATGAGCGTGGCGCCGTCGGCCCCCGCCGTGATGTGGTCGCCTTCACCGGTGAACACCAGCAGCTGGCCCGGTTCGGCCGGGGCGTCGGCATGCGTCACGGCGCCGCGCGCCACGTACACCGCCTGCTCGGCGTGGCCACCGGGCAGGGCCAGCGTGGCGCCCGGCTGCAGCTGCGCGTGTAGCGCAAACAGCGGCGAATGCGTGCGCACTGGGGTGGTCTGCCCGTAGGCGCTGCCGGCGAACAGGCGCCACCAGACGCCGTCCGCTTCCCGCTCGGGCATCAGGGCCTGCGGGTAGTGGGTGAAGGCGGGTTCGCACTCCTCGTCGGCCTCGGGCAGCGCGACCCAGAACTGCATCAGCTCCAGCCCGCCGCCCGCGAACGACTCGGGGTGGGTGAAGCGTTCGGAATGGCTGATGCCGCGGCCGGCGGTCATCCAGTTCACGTCGCCGGGCTTGATGTCCTGCCGGATGCCTAGGCTGTCGCGGTGCGTGATCTGGCCGCTGAGCAGGTAGCTCACGGTGGACAGGCCGATGTGCGGGTGAGGCCGAACGTCGGCGCCCCGCAGGTGTTCAGGCGCCAGCGTCACCGGCCCGGCATGGTCGAGGAAAACGAAGGGGCCCACGTGGCGGCGCTTTGCATACGGCAGCACGCGCCGCACCGTCAGCCCGTGACCCAGGTCGCCGTGGCGCGCGGTGATCAGCATCTCCAGCATGTCAGAGCCTTCCCATCCGGCCGGACTGGAAATCCACGAAGGCCTGCTGGATCTCCTGCGGCGTGTTCATCACGAAGGGGCCGTAGCCCACCACCGGCTCGTCGATGGGTTCGCCGCACAGCCACAGCAGCGTGGTGTCGGCCAGGGCGGTGAGCTGCACGCCTGCACCGTCGCGTGTGTAGACGATCATTTCCGCGTCGCCGGCTTCCTGGCCGTCGGCCGTCTTTACCCGGCCCTGGTAGACCAGCGGCACCGTGGTGTGGCCCTCGGGCGCGGGCAGGGTGACGGTGTGGCCGGCCTTGAGCTGCACGTCCCACACCTGCATGGGCGTGAAGGTTCTCGCCGGGCCGGTGGCGCCATCGAAGGTGCCGGCGATGGGCCGCACCGTGCCGGCGGCGGCGCCGTGCACATCGGTCAGCGGCAGCGTGGGGATCTGCGCCGCGGCGATGCCCTGGTAGCCGGGCGGCGCCATCTTGTCGCGCGCCGGCAGGTTCACCCACAGCTGCACCATGCGGAAGGGGCCGCCCGTGCGGGCGTAGGCTTCGCTGTGGAATTCCTCGTGCACGATGCCCGCGGCCGCGGTCATCCACTGCACCTCGCCGGGGCCGATGGTGCCGCCGCCGCCGGACGAGTCGCGGTGCGTGACCTCGCCGTCGTAGACGATGGTCACGGTTTCGAAACCGCGGTGCGGGTGGGCGCCCACGCCGCGCCGCTTCGTCGTCGGCTCGAAGACCACCGGGCCGCCGTAGTCGAGCATGAGAAAAGGCGAGAACGCGGCAGGGTCGTCGTTGTATGAAAACAGGGTGCGCACGGGAAAACCATCGCCGACCCAGTGGCCCTGCGTGTTGCGCTGGATGAAAGAAACGGACTTCATCGTGGGGTCTCCTTGGAGCGCAGATTGTCGGCCGATCAGCGACACCATGCGGCATGAAGGGAAGCTCGCCAGCACACGCCGTGGAACCGGCTTTGCCGGGCCACTGGCGTGGCCCCTTGGGGGAAGCCGCGCAGCGGCGCAGGGGGGACAATACCTTCATGCGCATCCACGACCTGCGCCAGCGGCTGCAATCGCTTGGCGCCCTGCCCAAACACCAGCACCGCGTGCTCCGCCTGTGGAGCAACGCCCTGCCGCAGACGGCGGGCAAGCGGCAGATCGAACACTTCCTGCCCGCCACGCTGCGCGCCGCACTGCCGGCGCTCGAAGCCGATCTGGCCGGCCTCGCCCAGCTCGAATCGGCCCACCCGGGCGACGACGGGTCCGAACGCCTGCTGGTGAAGCTGGGCGACGGCCAGCTGGTCGAAAGCGTGCTGCTGCTGCCCGACCGCACGCCCGGGCTGTGCGTGTCCACCCAGGTGGGGTGCGCTGTGGGCTGCCGCTTCTGCATGACCGGCACGACAGGGCTGATCCGCCAGCTGGGCAGCGCCGAGATCGTGGCCCAGGTGGCGCTGGCCCGCACCCGCCGGCCGGTGAAGAAGGTGGTGTTCATGGGCATGGGCGAACCCGCGCACAACCTGGACAACGTGATGGAGGCCATCGAGCTGCTGGGCACGGCGGGCAACATCGGCCACAAGAACCTGGTGTTCTCCACCGTGGGCGATGCGCGCGTGTTCGACGAACTGCCGCGCGGCGCCGTCAAGCCAGCGCTGGCCCTGTCGCTGCACACCACCAAGGCCGACCTGCGGCGCGAGTTGCTGCCGCGCGCGCCGCTGCTCTCGCCCGAAGAACTGGTGGACGCCGGCGAGGCCTACGCCCGCGCCACCGGCTACCCGATCCAATACCAGTGGACGCTGCTGGACGGCATCAACGACGGCGACGACGAGATCGAGGGCATCGTGCGCCTGCTCACCGGCAAGTACGCCATCCTCAACCTGATCCCGTACAACACCACCGAAGGCATGCCCTATGTGCGGCCGAGCTGGGAGAAGGCGGCCGACATGGCGCGCCGCCTGCACCGCCGCCACATCCTGACCAAGCTGCGCATGTCCGCCGGGCAGGACGTGGACGGTGGCTGCGGTCAGCTGCGGGCGCGGGCCGAAAAGCCCGAACGGCCGCCGCGCAAGGTGATTCCGGTTCAGGCCGCCTGACGCGGCCGCCTCACTCCCGTTCCAGCTCCAGATAGGTGCGGCTGGCGTTGCCAGGGTGCAGGTCCGCGGCGTTGAGCGGCCCATCCAGGGTCTGGCATCGAAGGTCTTGATGGCCGCGCCGATCTCGGTGCCGTCGTCCACCGCCTGCTTCATGTGCGTGCGCAGCGCCTGCAGGTAGTCGTGGGTCTGGGCCTGCGCCCGGGGCAGCTCGCACACGTCGCCGTGGCCAGGCACGATGCGCGCGGGCTGCAGCGCCTCCAGCGCGGCGAAGCTGGCCAGCCAGCGGCCGGTGTGGCTGACCGGGATCACGCCCAGCATGCGGTCCACGTAGACGGTGTCGCCGCTGAACGCCGGGCCGATGTTGGCGTGCAGGTCTTCGTTGGCGTGGGTGCGGCCACCTTTTTCACCGACGAAGGCGTATGCGCCCGGCGTGACGGCCTGAAACCGGAAGTCCACCGCGTGGACCCATGGGGCGGCGCATCACAGCGCCAGGGCCGGCAGCGCGCGGGAGGGGGTGAGAGACATGGAACGCCTTTCAATACCTGCACGACGCTTTCAACGCCATCAACCCGGCGTGCGTGGACGTGGCCAAGGAGGTGAACACCTCGCGCATGTTCACCGCGCCGGGAATGTGCCCGGCGGCAAAGCTGTCGGCGTCGCGCGTGTCGGTGACCACTACCGGTTCGGCGGCCTGCAGGGCGGCCAGCTGGGGCGGGCGATGAGAGTGGTTTCAATGCTCATGGGGACCTCTGAATCAGGGCAAAGGCAAGATGGCCTGAGCCCTTCATCGCAACCGCTGTGCCAGGGTGGTTCAGCGGGAGGTCAATGCAAGTAAGCTTTTGATTTTGTTGAGGTTATGGGCCATCAGTGCCGACAGGTGTCAGCGGCTTTGCGGCCGGCGCTTGACATTGGGTTCACCCAATGTCAACACATTGGCGGATGGCTTCTTGCGACCCGGAGCGGTCTGCCGCCCTCGATCCCTCATTCGCCGACCAAGGGTTGCCGAGCGCCAGCAGGGTCTGCCATTCGTTTCCACGACTCGTCGCTAAACTGCTTCGCAGACGGCAACCAAGACCAGTCGGGTTTGCCTTTTTTGTTATACCTGATCATGCATCCAGCTTGATGCTGTACATGATTGATTTGAATAGGCTTTTGGAGGATTCATGCAACTTTGTTTAACGACTGCATCCGATGTTATCCGCCGTTTTGCGGGATATATCTAAGTTAGGCATCACACAACGCACCCATGGCCGACCTAACCCTGAAAGACACACTTGGCGTCATTGCCGATCTCATGGCCATCTTCGGCCTTGGCGGCTTCTTTACCTGGGCGTTTGTTCGCAAGAACCTCGAAGGCGTTGGCGTTGCAGACGCTGGCGTGACGATCTTCGCCTACTCAGTCAAGCTCTTTTTCATACTCGCTTTTCTTGTTCTACTTTCAGTGCCTGTCTTCTTCTCGCACTTCGGAATTGTCCTCTTCTCCTCTGGGCACTACGGGCAGGACGACGGAATCTGGAACGCGCAGAAGTCGTTTTCTTACTTGCTGGCGTACGTTGTCACCGCCTTGTGGGCGATTCCGGTTGCCGTTCTCTCTGTTAGCAGCATCTTCACATGGTCCATCGAACCGTACCGCAGGTTCTTTCGTGCGCTTACGCGGTGATGCCTAACCCCTCGCTCAACCTGAGAGCCAACGGCATGCC
>CALRYD010000031.1:0-52256 GCA_943372305.1 Hydrogenophaga intermedia
AAGGGCGCGCACTTCATCGAGCTCTGCTGCCAGCGCAAGACACCGCTGGTCTTCCTGCAGAACATCACCGGCTTCATGGTCGGGCGCAAGTACGAGAACGAGGGCATCGCCCGCAACGGCGCCAAGATGGTGACCGCCGTGGCCACCGCCGCCGTGCCGAAGTTCACCGTGATCATCGGCGGCAGCTTCGGCGCCGGCAACTACGGCATGTGCGGCCGCGCCTACAGCCCGCGCTTCCTCTGGATGTGGCCGAACGCCCGCATTTCCGTGATGGGTGGCGAGCAGGCCGCCAGCGTGCTGGCCACCGTCAAGCGCGACGGCATCGAAGGCAAGGGCGGCAGCTGGAGCGCCGAAGAAGAGGCCGCGTTCAAAGCCCCCATCAAGGAACAGTACGAAGTGCAGGGCCACCCCTACTACGCCACCGCCCGCCTGTGGGACGACGGCGTGATCGACCCGGCCGACACGCGGCGCGTGCTGGCGCTGGGACTGAGCGCTTCTCTCAATGCGCCGATCCCCGAGACGAAGTTCGGCCTGTTCCGCATGTGAGCACCGGCATGGATCCGATCGCCCACTTCACCCGCCAGGCGCGCTACCACGTCTGGGCCACGCACCGCCTGCTGGACGCGGTCTCGCGCGTGTCCGACGACGATTACCGCAAGGACGTGGGCCTGTTCTTCAAAAGCATCCACGGCACGCTCAACCACCTGCTGGTGGGCGAGCACCTGCTCTGGTACGCGCGCTTTTCCAAGGGGGCTTCGCCGTTGCTGGCGCTGGACACCGAAATCGAACCCGACCGCGCCCGTCTGGGCCAGGCCATCAAAGGCGGCGCGGCCAACTGGGAACACCTGATCGCTAGCTGGCCTGCCGAGCGGTTTGACGGCCAACTGGACTACCGGACCATGAAGGGCGTGCCGCAGTCGCTGCCGTTTGCGGCCACGCTGGCGCACGTGTTCAACCACGCCACCCACCACCGTGGTCAGATCACCGCCGCGCTCACCGCGCTGGGCCAGCCCGGCCCCGAGCTGGACTGGGTGTACCACCTGCAACTGGAAGCCCAGCAACCATGAGCCAAGCCCTGACCGTCGCGGTGCAAGACCGCATCGCCCGTATCACGCTGACCCGGCCCGAGGTGCGCAACGCCTTCAACGACGCGGTGATCCAGGAACTCAAGGCCGCGTTCGATTCGGTCGGAGCGATGGGCGACGTGCGCGCGGTGGTGCTGGCCGCCGAAGGCCCGGCCTTCTGCGCGGGCGCCGACCTGAACTGGATGCGCCGCATGGCCGACTACACCCGCGACGAAAACATCGCCGACGCCGGGCAGCTCGCGGCCATGCTCAAGGCCATCTACGAATGTCCCAAGCCGACGATCGCGGCCGTGCAGGGCGATGTGTTCGCCGGTGGCATGGGTCTGGTGGCCGCGTGCGACATGGCGGTCAGCGTGCGCACCGCGACCTACTGCCTGAGCGAGGTCAAACTGGGCCTGATCCCGGCCACCATCAGCCCTTACGTGATCCGCGCCATGGGCGCGCGCGCGGCGCACCGCTACTTCCTCACCGCCGAACGGTTCAGCGCGGAGGATGCGCACCGCATCGGCTTTGTGCACGAACTGGTGCCGGGCGACGACGGTGGCGATGCACTGGACGCCAAAGTGGGTGAACTGGCCCAGGCGCTGGTGAGCGCCAGCCCGGCCGCCGTGCGCGCCTGCAAGCGGCTGGTGCAGGACGTGGCCGAACGCACCATCGACGACGCGCTGATTGCGGCGACGGTGGAAGGCATCGCCGACATCCGCGCGAGTGACGAAGGTCGCGAAGGTGTGGCGTCTTTTCTGCAAAAGCGCAAACCCGCCTGGCTGGCGGGGTAATCTGGCCCTTCCACTTCAGGAGGACCGCTCATGGACACCAGCATCTGGACGTCTTTTGTCGAATGGCTCAGGGGCTTCGGTGCCCAGGCCGGCCAGCAGGCGGCCGACGCCGGGGTGCAACTCGGCGGTGTGGTGGGCGCGCAGGTGGTCGAGGGCGTGAGCGCCGCCGCCAACCGCATGGACATGCCCAGCCTGTTGGCCCTGGCCGCCGCGCTCGGCTGGGCCAGTGGTTTCCGGCTCTACGCGGTCGTGTTCATCGTCGGTATCGCGGGCTGGATCGGCTGGATACCTTTGCCCGAAGGTCTGCAGGTGCTGCAACACCCGGCCTTGCTGGCCACCAGCGGCGCGCTGTTGTTCGTGGAGTTTTTCGCCGACAAGATTCCGGGCCTGGACTCGCTGTGGGACCTGGTCAACAGCGTGATCCGCATCCCCGCCGGTGCCGCGCTGGCCGCCGGTGCGCTGGGGGCCGACAGCGGCACCATGGCCATCGTTGGTGCGCTGCTGGGCGGCAGCCTTGCCGCCACCGCGCAGGCCGCCAAGACCACCTCGCGCGCGGCCATCAACACCTCGCCCGAGCCGTTCTCCAACGTGGCCATGAGCCTGCTCGAAGACGGGCTGGTGATCGGCATCGTCTGGCTGGCGACCAACGAGCCACTGATTTTTGGCGGAGTGGTGGTCGTCGCAGTGCTGGTCATGTGGGTCACCACCTGGCTGCTCTTCAAGTTCCTTCGCGCGGCGCTGCGGCGTCTGCGTGATCTCTTTTCCTCCGCTTCTGCTCCTGCCTAGGACCTCTGCCATGTTCAACAAGATCCTCATTGCGAATCGAGGCGAAATCGCCTGCCGTGTCGCCGCCACCGCCCGCCGCCTGGGCGTACGCACCGTGGCCGTGTATTCCGACGCCGACGCGGACGCCAAGCACGTGGCGGCCTGCGACGAGGCGGTGCACGTGGGCGGCAGCGCGCCCAAAGAGAGTTATCTGCAGTGGGAGCGCATCATCGCGGCCGCGCAGGCCACAGGTGCGCAGGCCATCCACCCCGGCTACGGCTTCCTGAGCGAGAACGAAGCCTTTGCCGACGCCTGCGCCAAGGCCGGGTTGGTCTTCATCGGCCCGCCGTCCTCGGCGATCCAGGCCATGGGGCTGAAGGCCGAGTCCAAACGGCTGATGGAAAGCGCCGGTGTGCCCCTGGTGCCGGGCTACCACGGTGCCGACCAGGACCCCGCGCTGCTGCAGCGCGAGGCCGACCGCATCGGCTACCCGGTGCTGATCAAGGCCAGCGCCGGCGGTGGCGGCAAGGGCATGCGGGCCGTGGACAAGGCCGAGGACTTCGCCGCGGCGCTCGCATCGTGCCAGCGCGAAGCCATCAACAGCTTCGGTAGCGACGCGGTGCTGGTCGAGAAATACGTGCAGCGCCCGCGCCACATCGAGATCCAGGTCTTCGGCGACACGCACGGCAACTGCGTCTACCTGTTCGAGCGCGACTGCTCGGTGCAGCGCCGCCACCAGAAGGTGCTGGAAGAAGCACCCGCACCGGGCATGACGCCCGCGCTGCGCCAGCAGATGGGCGAGGCCGCGGTGGCTGCGGCCAAGGCGGTGAACTACGTGGGCGCCGGCACGGTGGAATTCATCGTCGAACAGCCCGGCGGCTACGAGAAGCCCGAGGACATGAAGTTCTACTTCATGGAAATGAACACCCGCCTGCAGGTGGAGCACCCGGTGACCGAAGCCATCACCGGGCTGGACCTGGTGGAGTGGCAGCTGCGCGTGGCCAGCGGCGAGCCGCTGCCGCTGCAGCAGGGCGACCTGAAGATTCATGGCCACGCCATCGAGGCGCGCATCTGCGCCGAGAACCCCGACAACCAGTTCCTGCCCGCCACCGGCCGGCTGGCCGTGTACCGCAAGCCGGCGCACGTGGCGTTCGAGCGTGGCGCGATCCGCTTCGATGACGGCGTGCGCGAAGGCGACGCCATCAGCCCGTTCTACGACTCCATGGTCGCCAAGCTGATCGTGCACGGCGCCACGCGTGGAGAGGCGCTTGCCAAGCTGGACGCCGCGCTGGCGCAGACGCGCATCGTCGGCCTGGCCACCAACGTGCAGTTCCTGCGGTACGTTGTGCGGTCCGACGCGTTTGCGACGTCGAAGCTCGACACCGCGCTGATCCCTCGCGAAGCCGCGAACCTGTTCCAGCAGGACAAGGTCGGCCTACCGCTGGCGGTGGCAGCTGCCGTGGCGCAGACCCTGGTGCATGAGAAAGCGGGGGAGTGCAAGGACCCGTTCTCGCGCACCGATGGCTGGCGGCCGTTTGGCCTGACGCAGCGCCGCTTCGACTTTGAATACCAGGGCGATTCCCTCACCGCGCAGCTGACCTACCTGCACGATGGCGCACTGAGCCTGTCGGTGGGCGGCTTGGCCGGCCCGCTGGCCTTCAGCCCGCTGCCGGCCGACAGCGGCACGCGCATCGACCTGCGCTTCAATGGCCTGCGCCAGACGGTGCAGAGCTGGCAGCTGGGTGAGACCGTGCACTTGTTCTGCGACCTGGGCGCCACCGTCATCACCGAACTGGACGCGCTGGCCCACGCGGGCGAAGTGGCGGCCGAAGGCGGCCGCCTGACCGCGCCCATGCCGGGCAAGGTGGTGAGCTTCGCCGTCAAGGCCGGCGACGCGGTCAAGAAAGGTCAGCCGCTGGCGGTGATGGAGGCCATGAAGATGGAACACACCATCGCCGCGCCGGCCGACGGCACCGTGGCCGAGCTGCTGTTCGCCCCCGGCGACCAGGTGACCGAAGGCGCGGAGCTGCTGAAGATCGCCACCGCCAGCGCGTGACAGCGCCCGTCAAGAATGGGTGCCCCCACGCTCGGCACTTCGTGTCCGACGCTGCCCCCCGAGGGGGCGCTCGTCGCCTTGGGGGCGGCCCGGCGGCTCCAGGCTGGGTAAGCTCGCGGCATGAACATCACCTTCTGCTGCACCGACACCAAGGCCGAACCCTGGCTGCAGGGCCTGCGCGCGGCGCTGCCCGGCGCCACCGTGGACGTCTGGCAAGCCGGCGCGCCCCAGGCCGACCACGCGGTGGTCTGGGCGCCCCCCCAACAGTTTTTGGACGAACAGCAGACGCTCAAGGGCCTGTTCAACATCGGCGCCGGGGTCGACGCGCTGCTCAAGCTGCGCCTGCCCCCGGGCGTGAAGGTCGTGCGCCTGGACGACGCGGGCATGTCGGTGCAGATGGCCGAATACGTGTGCCACGCCGTGATCCGCCACTTCCGCGAATTCGACGGGTACGAGGCCGATGTGAAAGCCGGCAAATGGTCGTACCGCAAGCCGCGTGAGCGGCGCGATTGCCCGGTCGGCATCATGGGGCTGGGCGTGCTGGGCGAAAGGGTGGCCAAGGCGCTGACGGTGTTCGACTTTCCGGTACACGGCTGGAGCCGCACGCCCAAGGCCATCGAGGGCGTGGTCACGCACAGTGGTGAGGTCGGTTTCGACAGCTTCCTCGCCCACAGCCGCGTGCTGGTCAACCTGCTGCCGCTCACTGCCGACACCAAGGACATCCTCAATCGTGACACGCTCGGGCGCTTGAAGCCGGGCGGCTACCTGATCAACGTGGCGCGCGGCGCGCACCTGGTCGAAGACGACCTGCTGGCCCTGGTGGAGAGCGGCCAGATGGCGGGGGCCACACTGGACGTGTTCCGCACCGAGCCGCTGCCGGCCGGGCACCCGTTCTGGAACCACCCCAAGATCACCGTCACCCCGCACACCTCGGCACGCACGCTGCGCGATGAAAGCATCGCCCAGATCGCGGGCAAGATCCGCGCGCTGGAAGCGGGCCAACCCATCGCGGGTGTGGTCGATCCGGTCCGCGGCTATTGAAGAAGAAACACAGCATGAACATCCCATCGAAAGTCCGCCTCATTGACGTCGGCCCGCGCGACGGCCTGCAGAACGAGAAGCAGCCGGTGCCGGCCGCTGTCAAGATCGAGCTGGTGCACCGCCTGCAGGCCGCGGGCCTGAAAGAGGTCGAGGTCACCAGCTACGTCAGCCCCAAGTGGGTGCCGCAGATGGCCGACAACCACGAGGTGATGCAGGGCATCACCCGCCAGGGCGGCGTGCGCTACTCGGTGCTCACGCCCAACCTCAAGGGCTACGAATCGGCGGTGTTGGACCAGCCCGACGAGATCGTGGTCTTCGGCGCGGCCAGCGAGGCCTTCAGCCAGAAGAACATCAACTGCTCCATCGCCGAAAGCATCGAGCGCTTCGCGCCCGTGGTGGCCGCGGCCCTGGCGGCTGGCATCGCGGTGCGCGGCGCCATGAGCTGCACCGTGGGTTGCCCGTACGAAGGCGACATCGCACCCGAGCGGGTGGCGTATCTGGCGGGGTTGATGAAAGGCATCGGCGTGCAGCGCGTGGACGTGGCCGACACCATCGGCGTGGGCACGCCGCGCAAGGTGCAGGCGGCCATCGAGGCGACGCTCCAGCATTTCCACATCGACCACATCAGCGGCCATTTCCACGACACCTACGGCCAGGCGTTGTCCAACACGCTGGCCGCCTTGCAGATGGGCGTGTGGAACTTCCAGTCGTCCGTGGCCGGGCTGGGCGGCTGCCCGTACGCCAAGGGTGCCACCGGCAACGTGGCCACCGAGGATGTGGTCTACCTGCTGCACGGCATGGGCATCGCCACCGGCATCGACCTCGACGCGCTGGTGGACGCCGGCCAGTTCATCAGCGAGCACCTGGGCCGGCCCAGCGGCTCGCGCGTGGCGCGGGCGCTGATCGCCAAGAGGAACAACTGAGATGGAATTGCACGTCTGGCTCGCCTACTTCGCGGCCGCCTGGGTGATCGCCATCTCGCCTGGCTCGGGCGCGGTGCTGTCCATGACGCACGGCCTGGCCTACGGCGTGCGCGGCGCCAGCGCCACCATCCTCGGCCTGCAGCTGGGTGTGGCCACCATCCTGCTGATTGCCGGGGTGGGGGTGGGCGCGGTGCTGGTGGCATCGGCCACCGCGTTCACCGTGGTCAAGGTGGTGGGCGCCTGTTACCTCATCTGGCTGGGCTGGCGGCAGTGGACGGCGCCGGTGGCGCCCGACCACGCCCCCGCCACCAGCAACACCGCCGCGCCGGCCGTGGCCGGGCTCCCGTCGGTGCGCCAGCGCGTGGCGCTGGGCTTTTTCACCAACGTCACCAACCCCAAGGGCATCGTCTTCGTGGTGGCCGTGCTGCCGCAATTCATCGACCCGGCGCGCCCGCTGTGGTTGCAGCTGCTCATCCTGCTGGTCACCACCCTGTTCACCGACGTGATCGTCATGCACGGCTACGCCTTCCTGGCCTCGCGCGCCCAGCGCTGGCTGGCCACCGCCAAAGCCCGCCGCGCGCAGAACCGCGTGTTCGGCGGCGTGCTGATCGCCATGGGGGCCGGGCTGTTCATGGTCAAAAGGTCTGCCTGACCCCCACGCTCCGCTGCTGCGCGGGTCGCTGCCCTGGTGCCGGGGAGGGACCCGGCGCTTGCCAGGTTCGGGGCCTGCCCCGCCTTGGGGCGGCCCGGCGGCGTGGCGTGGCGCGGTTGGCGGGCACCACAGGGGCTTTCAAGGCCCCTTAACATCCGAGTCCATGAACGATTCCGCACAAGACACCCTCCCCCCCGGCGTGCAGCGCGTGACCGCTGTGCTGGCCGAGCTGGGGCACCCGCATGCGCCGCGCATGCTGGACGACGCGGCGCGCACCGCGCAGCAGGCCGCCGACGCGCTGGGCGTGGCGCTGGGCCAGATTGCCAAGAGCATCATCTTCCGCCGCAAGAGCGACGACGTGGCCGTGCTGGTCGTCACCTCGGGCGACCTGCGGGTGGACGAGAAGAAGGTGCAGGCCATCGTCTGCGCCGACGGCGGCAAGCTCGGCCGGGCCGATGCCGACTTCGTGAAAGACAAGACCGGCTTTTCCATCGGCGGGGTGTCGCCGCTGGCGCACGCCACGCCGCCGGTCACGCTGATCGACCGCGAGCTGTTCCGTTTTGACGTGATCTGGGCCGCCGCGGGCCATCCGCACGGCGTGTTCCCGCTCTCGCCCGATGACCTGGTGCGCCTGACCGGCGCGCCGGTGCATGAGGTGACGGTGGCCGTGGAGGTGCTGTCATGAGCGCAACGCCCAAACTCAACCTGGCCGACATGCGCCGGCGCAAGCCTGAGCAGAGTGTGCCGTCGCCCTGCATCTCGGTCTGCGAGCTGGACCTGGAGCGCACCCGCTGCAAGGGTTGCCACCGCACGCTGGACGAACTGCGAGCCTGGGGCGCGATGACGGACGCCGACAAGCTGGTGGTGTGGGAGCGCATCGAGGCGCGCCAGCTCGGCTCTGTCGCCTGAACCTCGGGGCCGCCATGCCGCACACCGACACGCCACACGACATCACCTTCTGGTACGACCCGATCTCGCCCTACGCGCACCTGGCGTTTGAACGCCTGCCGCAGGCGCTGATGGGGCTGAGCGTGGACCTGCGCTACCGGCCGGTGCTGTTCGCGGCGCTGCTCAAGGCCCACGGCCAGCTGGGGCCTGCCGAAATCCCGGGCAAGCGCGGTTGGACCTACCGCCAGGTGCGCTGGCTGGCGCACCACCATGGCGTGCGGCTGGACTTGCCGCTGGCCCACCCCTTCAACCCGCTGGCGTTGCTGCGCCTGGGGCTGGCCACCGCCACCGACGAGGCGCCGGGCGCGACCAACCGCTACGTGACCGAGCAGCTGTTCCGCCACGTGTGGCACGGCGGGCAGGATCCGACCGCGCCCGAGCGCCTGGCCGAATTGCAGGCCTTGCTGCAGGACCACATGGCACAGCGCCAGCGGCCCTGGATCGCGCCGGACAGCGACACCGTCAAGCAGCGCCTGCGCGAGAACACCGACGTCGCGCTGGCCGCGGGCGTGTTCGGCGTGCCCACGCTGGCGTGCGGTGGCCGCCTGTTCTGGGGGCAGGACGCGCTGCCCATGTTGCGCGCGTACCTGGATGGGGATGCATGGTTCGATGGCCCCGACTGGGACGCGGCTGGGCGCCTGCCGGTGGGCGTGAGCCGGCGCTGACCGTGCTGCCCTGGCGGCGGTTTCTGCGCGCGATTTGACATGGCGCAGACCGCTGGCGCCCGGGTCTGACTAAACTGGGTGCACTCCGGACGTGCACCCACCCTGCGGATGGCCGGCGACCTCACATCACCCACCAGGAGATCTGCCATGTTCAAGAAAATCCTCGTCCCCACCGATGGGTCGGAACTCGCCCGCAAGGCCGCCGACACCGCCGCCCAACTGGCCAAGAGCCAGGGCGCGCAGATCGTGGGCGTCTATGTGATCGATCCGTTCCCCTACATCGGCATCGGTGACGCGTCGGCCGTGGGCCTGCAGGCCTATCTGGCCGAAGCCAAGAGCGTGGCCGGGCAGGCGCTGGAGGCCATTGCCGCGGTCTGCAAGGCCGAGGGCGTGCCCTTTGCGGGCGACACCATCGAACGCAACGTGGTGTACGAAGGCGTGATCGAGACCGCCGACGCCGAAGGGTGCGACCTCATCGTCATGGCCTCGCACGGGCGCCAGGGCGTCAAGGCCCTGATCCTGGGCAGCGTGGCCCAGAAAGTCCTGACCCATGCCAAAGTGCCGGTTCTGATCGTCAAGGGCTGAGCCAGCGGTCCATCAACCTCGGCACTTGTCATTCCGGTGCCGTTCCGGAGGGCGTGACCCCGCGTCATCCAGAAACACGGCGGAACCGGCTCTGCCGGTCCGCAGGTGTTGCCCCCCTTTCAAGGGGGGAGGCGCCGAAGGCGACGCAGGGGGTTATCTCCTGAACTTCCCGCTCGCGTCGATGATGGACAGATCCGCGAAGTCCAGCCCGGTGTGGCTGCGCGGGCTGTAACTCACCGTCAACCCGCCCAGGTTGAAATTGCGCATGCCCTCCAGCGCATCGCGCAGGCCCTGCGAGGTCGGGTTGGGGCCGGCCAGGCGCAGGCCTTCGACCAGCACCTTGGCCGCGGCGTAGCCTTCCATCATTGCGGGCGACACGCCGTCCAGTCCTTTGGCCTTGGCCAGGTCGGCGGCCTCCTTGATGAGCGGTGAGCTGACCGAGCGTTCGTTCGGAAACACCTGGGTCACGATCACGCCGCGAGCGTGTTCGCCCAGCAGCTTGATGAAACCCTCGGACGCATTGTTCGACAGGGTCACCACCTGGGCCTTCGAGCCCGCCGCGCGCAGCGCCTTGACCGCGCTGGCCGTGTTGCCGGCAGACCCGATCACCATCACGGCCTGGGCCTGCTGCGCCGCGGTGGTCTGGGCGAGTGCGCTGAAGTCGGGTTTGTCGCGCGGAAACTTCTCTTGGAGCAGCGGTTTGAGCTGGGTTTTTTCGAAACCCTTGAGCGCGCCCGTGGCCGAATCGGCGCCGAAGGAGTCGTCGGTCTGCCAGACCGCGATGCGCGCGATGCCGATGCTGGCCAGGTGTTCGATCGCCTTGGCGGCTTCGCGCTGGTAGGTGGCGCGCACGTTGAACACCCACGGGTTGACCGGCTGGTGCAAGGCCATGGCGCCGGTGCTGGGCGCCACCAGCGGCACCTGGTGTTCGGCCAGCAGCGGCAGCAAGGCCTGGGCGTGTGGCGTGCCGCGGTTCAGGAAAAGGGCGACCACCTTCTGCTTGACGATCAGTTCCCGAGCGACTTCCACGGTTTTTTTCGGGTCGAACTGGTCGTCCACCGACAGCAGCTCGATCTTCTGGCCGTTGACGCCACCCTTGGCGTTGATCGCGTCCAGGTAGAGCTTGGCGCCTTCGGTGTTTTCCTTCACGCCCGCGGCCACCGAGCCGGTGAAACCGGAGGGCTGGCCGATGCGGATCTGCGCCCACGCGGGGGCGTGGATTGCCAAGGCACAGCCGATGGCGGCCAGCCACAGGGGGATTGTTTTCATCTGTGTCTCCAACGAGGCGCGCAGTTTAGAAGGCGCCAGCGTGGACCACATCAGGGAAATGACGTAGCGGCCTGCGCAGCGGACGTGCGGCTCCTAGAATGTTTGCCTCCCCTTCAGGAAGGCCTGCATGTCCGACGATCTCCGCCCAGCGAACGAGCCCGAAACCACCGAGGAAGACGCCGGGAGCGCCCAGGGGCTGATCCGCATCCGCGGCGCGCGCCAGCACAACCTCAAGAACATTGACCTGGACATCCGCACCGGCGAGCTGACGGTGGTGACCGGCCCCAGCGGCTCGGGCAAGTCCAGCCTGGTGTTCGACACCTTGTTCGCCGAAGGCCAGCGCCGCTACGTCGAGACCTTCAGCGCCTACGCGCGCCAGTTCCTGGACCGCATGGACAAGCCGGCGGTGGACAAGGTGGAAGGCGTGCCGCCGGCCATTGCCATCGACCAGACCAACCCGGTGCGCTCGTCCCGCTCCACGGTCGGCACCATGACCGAGCTGAACGACCACCTCAAGCTGCTGTTCGCGCGCGGTGCGAACCTGTTCGACCGCGAAACGGCCCTGCCGGTGCGGCACGACTCGCCGGAGTCCATCTTTGCCGAGCTGCAGCGCCGTGCGGCCGAACAGGGCGACCCGCGCCTGGTGGTGACCTTCCCGGTCGAGCTGCCGGCCTCCACCACGCCCGAGGAAGTGGAGCAATGGCTCTCGGCCAGCGGCTACACCCGCGTGCAGGCCGAGCGCATCGTGCAGCGCGAAGCGAAGGAAGAAGCGCCGGCCAAGGGCAAGAAGGCCAAGCCGGTGATCGAGGCGGTCAAACTGCTGGACGTGGTGGCCGATCGCTTCCGCCTGGGCAACGCCGAACCGGCGCGGGTGATGGAAGCCATCGAGGCCGGGCTCAAACGCGGTGCGGGCAAGCTCATGGTCTATGTGCTCAAGGAAGAAGGTGAGCCTGAGATCTGGCGTTTTTCGACGGGGCTTCATTGCCCGGAAAGCGACATCCGCTACACCGAACCCACGCCCTCGGCCTTCTCCTTCAACTCCGCCGTGGGCGCCTGCGAGGCCTGCCGCGGTTTCGGCCGGGTCATTGGCGTCGACTACGGCCTGGTCATCCCCGACGAGAAGCTCACGTTGCGCAACGGCGCCATCAAGGTGTTCCAGACGCCGGCGTGGAAAGAGGCACAGGACGACCTGATGCGCCACGCCGAGGCCGCCGGCATCCCGCGCGACACGCCCTGGAACAAGCTCACGCCCGAGCAGAAGCAGTGGGTGATCGGCGGCAACCCGACCTACAAGGACGGCCAGTGGGGCAAGCAGTGGTACGGCGTGGCCCGCTTCTTCGAATACCTGGAGAGCAAGGCCTACAAGATGCACATCCGGGTGTTGCTGTCCAAGTACCGCAGCTACACCGAATGCCCCAGCTGCGGCGGCGCGCGCCTGAAGACGGACAGCCTGCTCTGGCGCATCGGCACCCAGGCCCAGGCCGATGCGGTGCTGCCCGCGGACAAGCGCTACCTGCCCACCGGCGTGAAATGGACCCGTACGCAACTCGAAGCACTGCCCGGCCTGTGCCTGCACGACCTCATGCTGATGCCGCTGACCAGCCTGCGGCGCTTCTTTGACGACCTGGCCACCACGCTGGCGGGCAGCGGTGGCGAAGGCGGCGAGCAGCAGGCCCTCAAGCTGCTGTTCGAAGAGATCAACACGCGCCTGCGCTACCTGTGCGAAGTCGGCATCGGCTACCTCACGCTGGACCGGCAGAGTCGCACGCTGTCCGGCGGCGAGGTACAGCGCATCAACCTCACCACCGCGCTCGGCACCTCGCTGGTCAATACGCTGTTCGTGCTCGACGAACCCAGCATCGGCCTGCACCCGCGCGACATGGCGCGCATCAACGACGCCATGCTGCGCCTGCGCGACGCCGGCAACACCCTGGTGGTGGTCGAGCACGACCCGGCGGTGATGCTGGCCGCCGACCGGCTGATCGACATGGGGCCCGGCCCGGGCGAGCGCGGCGGGCAGATCGTGTTCGACGGCACGCCCGAGGCCATCCGCAGCGCCGACACGCTGACCGGCGCCTACCTGGGCGCGCGCAAGACCGTGGGCATGGGCTTCAAGCGCATGGTCACCGACAGCACGCCGCGCCTGATCCTGGAAGGTGCGCGCGAACACAACCTGCAAAGCGTCTACGTCGAGTTCCCGCTGCAACGCCTGACCGTGGTCACCGGCGTCTCGGGTTCGGGCAAGTCCACGCTGATCCAGGACGTGCTGGCGCCCGCGCTGCTGCGCCACTTCGGCAAGGCCACCGAAACGCCGGGCGCGCACGACCGCCTGCTGGGCGCCGACTTCCTGAGCGAAGTGGTCTATGTGGACCAGTCGCCCATCGGCAAGACCGCGCGTTCCAACCCGGTCAGTTATGTGGGCGCCTGGGACGCCATCCGCTCCCTGTTCGCCGACGCGCCGCTGTCGCGCCAGCGCAGCTACACCGCGGCCAAGTTCAGCTTCAACAGCGGCGACGGGCGCTGCCCGACCTGCGGTGGCTCGGGCTTTGAACACGTGGAGATGCAGTTCCTCTCCGACGTCTACCTGCGCTGCCCGGACTGCGATGGCAAACGCTACAGGCCCGAGGTGCTGGAGGTGCGTATCGAGCGCGGTGGGCGGATGCTCAACGTGGCCGACGTGCTGGAGCTCACCGTCAGCGAGGCGGCGGACCTGTTCAAGGCCGATCGCGAAGTCATCCGCGTGCTGCAGCCCATCGTGGACGTGGGGCTGGAATACGTGAAGCTGGGCCAGCCGGTGCCCACGCTCTCGGGTGGCGAGGCGCAGCGCCTGAAGCTCGCCGGCTTCCTGGCCGAGGCCGCCAAGAACAGCGCGGCCAGCCGCCAGGCGCTGGCGAAGAAAGGCACGCTGTTCCTGTTCGACGAGCCGACCACAGGCCTTCACTTCGACGACATCGCCAAGCTCATGCGCTCGCTGCGCAGGCTGCTGGAAGCCGGCCATTCGCTGATCGTGATCGAGCACAACCTGGACGTGATCCGCAGCGCCGACTGGCTGATCGACCTCGGCCCCGAAGGCGGCGCGGGTGGCGGTCTGGTGGTGGCCGAAGGGCCGCCCGAAGAGGTGCGCGAACACAAGACCAGCCATACCGCCAAGGCGCTGCGCGCATACGCGATGTCCATGGGCGAGGTGCACGCGGTGCACGAAGGCCGCCTGGTCGATTACCTGAAGCAGCCGCAGCGCCAGCAAGCCGCGGCGGCCCGCGCGGACAAACACAGCAACGCCATCCGCATCGTCAACGCCAAGGAGCACAACCTCCAGAACCTGAGCGTGGACATCCCGCGTGGGCAGTTCAATGTGATCTCCGGCGTCAGCGGTTCGGGCAAGTCCACGCTGGCTTTCGACATCCTGTTCAACGAAGGACAGCGGCGTTACCTCGAATCGCTCAACGCCTACGCGCGCAGCATCGTGCAGCCTGCGGGCCGGCCCGAGGTGGACGCGGTCTACGGCATCCCGCCCACGGTGGCGATCGAGCAGCGGCTCAGCCGAGGCGGCCGCAAGTCCACGGTGGGCACCACCACTGAGGTCTGGCACTTCCTGCGCCTGCTCTACGTGAAGCTGGGCACGCAGCACTGCGTGCACGACGGTGCGGCCGTGATGCCGCAAAGCCCCGAGAGCATCGCCGCCGCCATCCTCACCCGCTACCGCGGCCGCCACGTCGGCCTGCTGGCGCCGCTGGTGGTGAACCGCAAGGGCGTCTACACCGAGCTGGCCGACTGGGCCCGCCCGCGCGGTTACACCCACCTGCGGGTGGACGGCGAATTCCTGCCCACCACCGGTTTCCCGCGCATCGACCGCTTCAAGGAGCACACCATCGAACTGCCGGTGGCCGACGGCGTGGTCGACCCGGCCAACGAAGCCTGGCTGCGCACCCAGCTGACCAAGGCGCTGGAACTGGGCAAAGGCACGGTGCACCTGCTGACCGATCTGGACGGACTGGCGCCCGCGCTGGCCGAAGGCCGTTCCACCGCCGGCCTGGGCCGGTTGGAGGTGTTCTCCACCCAGCGCGCCTGCCCGGTCTGCGCCACCAGCTACCCCGAGCTGGACCCGCGCCTGTTCTCCTACAACAGCAAACACGGCTGGTGCCCCGACTGCGTGGGCACCGGCATCAAGCTTTCGCGCGAGCAGCGCAAGGCGCTGGACGATTCGGTGCGTGACGACGACCAGAAGGGCCGCGAACAGAGCTTTGCCGAACCCGAGGTGGAAGACCTGACCGACGAGGCCTGCCCGAGCTGCGAAGGCACGCGGCTGAATGCCCAGGCGCGATCGGTGAAGTTCGGCGGCATGGGCATCACCGACATCGCGCGGCTGTCGGTCAGCGACGTCCGGCAGAAGGTCCGGGCGCTGATGGCCGAGGGTGGCATGAGCGGCAGAGAGGTGGACATCGCGCGCGACCTGCTGCCCGAAATCGAAAGCCGGCTGGCCTTTCTCGAAGAAGTGGGGCTGTCGTATCTGACGCTCGACCGCGGCGCGCCCACGCTCAGCGGCGGCGAGGCGCAGCGCATCCGCCTGGCGGCGCAGCTGGGTTCCAACCTGCAAGGCGTGTGTTACGTGCTGGACGAGCCGACCATCGGCCTGCACCCGCGCGACAACCAGATCCTGCTGGACGCGCTGCACAAGCTGGGCGACATGGGCAACACCCTGGTGGTGGTGGAGCACGACGAGGACACCATCCGCCGCGCCGACCACATCATCGACATTGGCCCCAGCGCGGGCAAACGCGGTGGCCGGGTGGTGGCACAGGGTTCGGTGGCGGACCTGTCGGCGAACGAAGAGTCCATCACCGGGCGCTACCTGCTGCACGCCATGAAACACCCGCTGCAGCCGCGGCGGGTGGTGAGCGCCGACGCCGAGCGGCTGGAGCTGCGCGGCGCGGCCATGCACAACCTGCAGCAGGTGGATGTGGACGTGCCGCTGCGGCGCCTGGTCGTGGTGACCGGTGTGTCGGGTTCGGGCAAGTCCACGCTGGCGCGCGACGTGCTGCTGACCAACGCCGCGGCCGCCGTGACCCAGCGCAGCACCTTTGCCGGCCGCCAGGCCTGGGACAACGAGGGCGCACGCCCCGCCTGGTCCGGTTGCAGCAAGCTGCTGGGCAGCGAATCGGTCGACCGCGTGCTGGAAGTCGACCAGACGCCGATCGGCAAGACGCCGCGTTCCTGCCCGGCCACCTACATCGGCTTCTGGGACACGGTGCGCAAGCTGTTCGCCGACACGCTCGAAGCCAAGGCGCGCGGCTACGGGCCGGGGCGCTTCAGTTTCAACACCGGCGAAGGTCGCTGCCCGGCCTGCGAAGGGCAGGGCATGCGCACCATCGAGATGAGCTTCCTGCCCGACGTGAAGGTGCCCTGCGAGGTCTGCCACGGCGCGCGTTTCAACCCCGAAACCCTCGCCGTGACCTGGAAGGGCAAGAACATCGGCGACGTGCTGCAGATGGCGGTGGACGAGGCGGTCGAGTTCTTCGCCAGCATGCCCGCCATCAGCCACCCGCTGCAGCTGCTCAAGGACGTGGGCCTGGGTTACCTCACGCTGGGGCAGCCGTCACCGACCTTGAGTGGCGGCGAGGCGCAGCGCATCAAGCTGGTGACCGAACTGAGCAAAGTGCGCGACGAGATCGGCCGCCGCGGGCAGAAGGCACCGCACACGCTGTACGTGCTGGACGAACCCACGGTGGGCCTGCACATGGCCGACGTGGAAAAGCTCATCCGGGTGCTGCACCGACTGGTGGACGGCGGGCACAGCGTGGTGGTGATCGAACACGACCTGGACGTGATGGCCGAAGCCGACTGGATCATCGACCTGGGGCCCGAAGGCGGCTCGGGCGGCGGGCGCATCGTGGCGGCGGCAGCGCCGGAGGATGTGGTCCGGCTCGGTACCCACACCGGCAAGGTGCTGGGACCCGTCCTGGCCCGCACCTGAAGCGGACGGCATGCCGCGCGACCAGGTCATCCACATCCACCCGGCCGCGCCACCCCAGCCGGCCGAGGGCGCGCCGTGCAACGGCTGCGGGGTCTGCTGCCTGGCGGAGCCCTGCCCGCTGGGCCGGGTGATCTCGCGCAAGCGCACGGGTGCCTGCGACGCCCTTCGCTGGGACGACGCCCAGCGCCTGTACCGCTGCGGCGCCCTCAGCGACGCCGAGGGCGTGCTCGGCCCGCGCTGGCGCTGGGCGGCGCCGCTGCTGCGCCGGCTGGCCGGGCGCTGGATCGCGGCGGGCATCGGCTGCGACGCGAGCCTGCGCAGCCAGCGGTGACAATGCTCGCATGCTGATCTGGCCGATTCCCGCCTTGCTGACCTGGGCGCTCGCATGGGCGCTGTTCGTGGGTCTGCGGGCTGCCGGGTGGGGTGCGGTGGCGGCTTTCATCGTTGCTCTGCTGGTCACAGGCCTGGCCGCCTGGACCGGTCGCACGCCCTGGCGGCGCCTCTTCATGCTGGGGGGCTTTCCGCTCTCGCTGCTGGCCAGCGGCGCAGCGGGTGCCGTGCCCGGCTGGGTGTGGTTGCTGCCGCTGGCGCTGCTGCTGGCCCTGTACCCGCTGGGCAGCTGGGACGATGCGCCGCTGTTCCCCACACCGGAAGACGCCCTGGACGGGCTGGCGCAGAAGGCGCTGTTGCCCGACGGCGCGGCGGTGGTGGACGCGGGCTGCGGGCTGGGCGCCGGCCTGATCGCCCTGCACCGCCAGTACCCGCGGGCGGTCATCCACGGCCTGGAATGGAGCTGGCCGCTGGCCCTGCTGTGCCGGTTGCGCTGCCGATTTGCGACAGTGCGCCGGGCCGACATCTGGGCGCAAGACTGGTCGGGCTACCGGCTGGTCTACCTGTTCCAGCGGCCCGAAAGCATGCCGCGTGCGATGGACAAGGCCGCCGCCGAGCTGGCGCCCGGCGCCTGGCTGGCCAGCCTGGAGTTCGAGGCCACGGGCTACAAGCCGCAGGCCCGGCTGGAAACGGTCAAAGGCAAGCCGGTCTGGCTGTACCAGGTGCCGTTCAAGCGGCGCTGAAATAAAGCGCGCCGAGCACAACCGCCAGCACCAGCACCGCGCCCATCAGCAGCCGGGTGCGCTTGCGCAGCAGTTCCACCGCGGCCACCAGCCGAGTGTTCTGCTCGGCCAGTTCGGCCAGGGTCTGGGTGATCTGCTCCTGCGTTTGCCGCAGGCGGCCGAGTTCGTCGCGCGTCCCGGCCAGTTGCTGCTGCAGGTCGCACAGCGCCGGGTCGGTGGGGCCAGGCATCTGGATCACGTGGTCGCGCGGGTCGGGCGGCGGTGCGGCGGGCGTGCCGCGCCGCTGGCGGTCCAGCAGGTCGCGGGCGCCTTTGAGCACTTTGGGGGCGTGTTCGATCACGTCGCCCCAGGGAATCACCTTCAGCGCGGTCAGCCAGGGGAGGGCCATGCATGTCCTTTCGCAGCGGTCGTTTGCGGCGTACCCGCAAGCTTATCGCCCCACCGCAGGTTGCGCCGCGTCAAGGAATCCGTCAGACATCGGGCATACCATTCAAAAATGCGCATTTTGTGATGAATGGAGCTCCCATGGACTGGACCGGCTGGATCGAACGTTTTGGTGAGCCCACCGTGCTGGCGGTGGGTGGTCTGTTGTGCGGCCTGGCCTTCGGCTTTTTCGCGCAGCGCTCCAAGTTCTGTTTGCGCGCCGCGGTCATCGAGTTCTGGCACGGCAAGTTCGGCGAAAAGCTGGCGGTGTGGCTGCTGGCCTTTTCCACCGCTGTGGTGGCGGTGCAGCTGCTCACGGTGCTGGGCCTGCTGGACGTGAGCACCGCGCGCCAGCTGGCGTCCAAGGGCAGTCTGTCGGGCGCGCTGATCGGGGGCCTGATCTTCGGTGTCGGCATGGTCATGACGCGCGGCTGCGCCAGCCGCCTGCTGGTGCTCTCGGCCAACGGCAACCTGCGTGCGCTGCTGTCGGGGCTGATCTTTGCGGTCACCGCGCAGGCCTCTCTGTCGGGCGTGCTCTCGCCCTGGCGCGAAGCCATCGCAGCCCTGTGGGTGGTGGACGGCGGCCCCGCGCGCAGCCTGCTCGCCCTGGTGGGTGTGGGCCCCAACGACGGGCTGGCCTTCGGCGCGGTCTGGCTGGTCACCGCCGGCTTCTTCGCATACCACAGCGGCTGGGGCGTGTGGAAGTGGCTCGGCGGCATCGGCACCGGTCTGGCCGTAGCGCTGGCCTGGCTCACCACCTACCAGGTGCTGGCGCATTCCTTCGAACCGGTGCAGATCCAGGGCATGACCTTCAGCGGCCCCTCGGCCGAGTGGCTGATGCGGGTGCTCAGCAACCCCGGCGAGCCCTGGAACTTCGACCTCGGCCTCATGCCCGGCGTGTTCATCGGATCGCTGATCGGCGCGCTGGTCGGTCGCGGCTGGAAGCTCGAAGGCTTCGGTGGTGGCTACACCATGCCGCGCTACATCGTGGGCGCCATGCTGATGGGCTTTGGCTCCATGCTCGCCGGGGGCTGCGCCGTGGGCGCGGGCATGACGGGTGGCGCCATTTTCGCCGTCACCGCCTGGGTGACGCTGGTGGGCATGTGGATCGGTGGCGGCGTGGCCGACCGCGTGCTGGACGGGGCGCACAAGCACGTCCCCGCCCCGGCGTCGTCGGCGCACCCGGCGCCCGTGGCTGCCAGCACACCGGCCGCCGCACCCTGACCGCGATCAGCGCGCTGCGCGGCTGGCGCAGCGCAGCATCCACCAGCCCGGCCCGGCCACGGCCAGCAACAGGGCCGGAAAGCCGATCATCGGCGCCCAGTCCAGCATGGCCGCGCCCAGGGCCGGCGCCAGCGTGCCGCCCAGCGTGTACGACAGCACCAGCACCGCGGTGCTGTTCACCAGGGTGATGCCCTGTTCGCGCGAGCCGATGTCGATCATGGCCAGGGTGTAGAGGCTGCCGCCCGCGCCACCCCACACGAACGCCACGGCCGCAGCGAGCCAGGGCGCGCCCGCCACCAGCGGGATGAGCAGGGTGGCCAGCAAGGTGAGCAGCGCGCAGGCGTGCAGGATGGTCAGCCGCGCGCCGTGCGCACCGCCCCGGTGCGGCTGCAGCGCCAGCCGGTCGGCGGCCATGCCGGCGGGCAGCATCATCAGCGCACTGCCCAGACCGCTGGCCGACACCAGCAGGGCCGCGGCCGTCGCGCCCATGCCCAGCGCCAGGCCGTACAGCGGCAGGATGGAGGTGAGCCCGCTCTCGAAGAAGCCGCCGACGAAGCCCACGGTCATGATCAGCGGGTGCGCGCGCAACGCGTGCCACACGCCGTGCAAGCCCACGCGGGCTTCGTGCTCGTCGGCGGCCGGTGGCAGGCGCGGGATCCACAGGCTGCCCAGCAGGCCCAGCACCAGAAAGCCCAGCACGATCCACAGCGCCACCGGGCTGGTGGGGCCCACCAGCGCCAGCAGCGCCGGACCGATGACGAAGGTGGTGCCGACCATGGTCTCGAACAGGCCGACCATGCGCCCGCGCTGGTGCGGCGGCGCGAACTCGGCGACCACCGCCTCGGCCAGCACCCAGCGCAGGCCCGAGGCCAGACCCGCCACGAACTCGAAGACGAACCACGCGGCCAGCGAATCGGTGAGGAGAAAGCCAGTGGTGGCGATGACCGGGATCAGCGCCGACAGCCAGAGCGTGGGGCGCCGCCCCAGCCGCTGCGTGATGGCCGAGGCGAACGGCGTCACGGCAAAGATGCCGACCCAGCCGCTGGCCGCGAACAGACCGGCCAGCGTGGTGGAGACGCCGCCGTCTTTGAGCCGCAGCAGCAGCAGCGGCATGAGCATGAAATAGCCCACCAGTTCGAAGAAGGTGGCACCGAAGATGGCCCAGAGGCCGCGCCGCGCCAGTGCGGGTGGCGGCGGCATCGCATGGGTCTGGGGCGGCGGTTGCAGTGGGCCGGTCATGTGCGGGTTCCGGTGGTGCGGGCTGACAACACGGCCCTGGCGACCTCGGCAAAACCAGCGCCGCGTTCGCCTTGGGTCACGTACTGGGGCCGCTGCGCGAGCCGGTCCCAGAAGCGCGCCACGTTGGCCACGCCCACGCTGTGCGGGAAGTGGCCGAACATGGTGGCGTCGTTGGTCGAGTCGCCGACGTAGACCCAGTGCTCCCGCTCGGCGTCCAGATCCCGGCCCAGATGCTCGCGCGCGATCCAGCGTGCGCCGGCGAGCTTGTCGTGGTCGCCGATCCAGCCGTTGATGTGGATGGAGCTGACGGTGGCGGTCAGACCGCCGGTGCGCATGATCTGCACCACGCGGTCGATGTCGGCTTCGCCGAGGTGGGCGAACTCGCTGTGGTCGATGGCGATGTCCGTCTCGCGGCCAGCGCTGTCTTGCGAGAGCGTGGCGTGCGGCAGTTCGGCCAGCACGCGTTGCGCCACCGCCTGCAGCTGCACGAAGTTCGTGCGGCGCGTGGCGGCATCCTGCAGGTACGCCTTCAGCAGCGCGCCATCGGTGCCGCGCCAAAGCGCCACTGCGCCGTTTTCGGCCACGATGGCATCCACCGGCCAGGCCCGTGCGAAGGGCTCGCTCCAGCCCGCCGGGCGCCCGGTGATGGCGAACACCGGCAGGCCCGCCGCGCGCAGCGCGTTCAGCGCCGCCAGCGCGTCTGGTGTGAGAGCGCCGTCGGTCGTGAGCGTGTCGTCGATGTCGGTGAGCACGCCATGGATGCGCGCACGGCCCGCTATCGGCCAGTCGGAAAGGGAAAGATGGGTCATGAAGGGCCGCCAGTTTCGCAGATGCGGAAAAACAGGGGCTGCGGTAGAATCGCCGGCATCCGAGGAGCGTTGCAGCGCACCCCCGACCCCCGGTCGGCGCGGAGCGTGAGGCTCGGACATCCATGCAACGACGCTCATCCACTTCCGTGCGATGGGCTTTTTTTTGTCCCGGTGTCGCCCGTGGAGTGGTTCATCAACCTTCAATGGAGCGAACCATGAACGCACGCATTCCCTCTGCAGTCAACGCCGACTGCGTCATCACCGACATTGGCCTGGCCGACTGGGGCCGCAAAGAAATCAAGATCGCCGAGACCGAGATGCCCGGCCTGATGGCCATCCGCGAAGAGTTCGCCAAGGCGCAGCCGCTCAAGGGCGCGCGCATCACCGGCTCGCTGCACATGACCATCCAGACGGCCGTGCTGATCGAGACCCTGCAGGCGCTGGGCGCGCAGGTGCGCTGGGCGTCCTGCAACATCTTTTCGACGCAGGACCACGCCGCTGCCGCCATCGCCGCCGCCGGCACGCCGGTGTTTGCCGTCAAGGGAGAGACCCTGGCCGACTACTGGGATTACACCCACCGCATCTTCGACTTTGGCGCCGCCGGCACCGAGGGCGAAGGCCCCAACATGATTCTGGATGATGGCGGCGACGCCACGCTGCTCATGCACCTGGGCAAGCGCGCCGAAAAGGACGCCTCGCTGATCGCCAACCCCAGCAGCGAAGAAGAGACCTGCTTGTTCAACGCCATCAAGGCCAAGCTGGCCGTGGACCCGACCTGGTACAGCCGCAAGGGCGCGCACATCATCGGCGTGACCGAAGAGACCACCACCGGCGTGCTGCGCCTGAACGAAATGGCCGCCAAGGGCAGCCTGATGTTCCGCGCCATCAACGTGAACGACTCGGTCACCAAGAGCAAGTTCGACAACCTGTACGGCTGCCGCGAGTCGCTGGTCGATTCGATCAAGCGCGCCACCGACGTGATGATCGCCGGCAAGGTCGCCTGCGTGGCCGGTTATGGTGACGTGGGCAAGGGCTCGGCCCAGGCCCTGCGCGCCCTGAGCGCCCAGGTCTGGGTGACCGAGATCGACCCCATCAACGCCCTGCAGGCCGCGATGGAAGGCTACAAGGTCGTGACCATGGAATACGCCGCCGACAAGTGCGACATCTTCGTGTCCGCCACCGGCAACAAGAACGTGATCCGCTACGAGCACATGGCCGCCATGAAGGACGAAGCCATCGTCTGCAACATCGGCCACTTCGACAACGAGATCGATGTCGCCTCGCTGGAAAAGCTGCAGTGGGACGAGATCAAGCCCCAGGTGGACCACGTCACCTTCCCTGACGGCAAGAAGATCACCCTGCTGGCCAAGGGCCGCCTGGTGAACCTGGGTTGCGCCACCGGCCACCCCAGCTTCGTGATGTCGTCGAGCTTCGCGAACCAGACCATCGCCCAGATCGAGCTGTTCACCAAGCAGGACCAGTACGAAGCCGGCAAGGTCTATGTGCTGCCCAAGCACCTGGACGAGAAGGTCGCCCGCCTGCACCTGAAGAAGGTCGGCGCGATGCTCACCGAGCTGTCTGACGAGCAGGCCGCCTACATCGGTGTGCCGAAGAACGGCCCTTACAAGGCCAATACCTACCGGTATTGAGTACCCCCCGCGCCGCCTGCGGCGTCACCCCCCAGGGGGCGGCGCTGGCGGCCCGGCGGAGCCGGTTCCGCGGCGCCCTGGTGCTCGCGGCCTTCGGACCGCTCGATTCACTTCGGCCAGGTTTTCTCCCTCGGTGCTTTTGGTTCTGTCATGCGTGCTGATCAATTGCTTGTTGACCGCGGCTTGGCCGCGTCGCGTTCGCAGGCCCAGCGGCTGATCGCTGCGGGCGTGCGCTGGCGCTTGCCCGGCAGCGACTGGAAGGCCGTGACCAAGAACGGCGAAGAACTGCGCGAGACGGTGGAGATGGAGCTGCTGGACACGGCCGAATCGCGTTTCGTCTCGCGCGGCGGCCTCAAGCTCGACGGCGCGCTCACGCACTGCGGCATCGACGTGATCGGGCTGCGCTGCCTCGACGTGGGGCAGAGCAGCGGTGGCTTCACCGACGGCCTGTTGCAGCGCGGCGCTGCCCAGGTGGTGGGCGTGGACGTGGGCCAGGGCCAGTTGCATCCGCGGCTGCGCAGTGACCCGCGTGTGATCTGCATGGAAAAGTGCAACGCGCGCGAGCTGACCGCGCAGCAACTGGTGGACATGGGCGGCGAAGCTGCGGCCGCGCCGTTCGACTTGATCGTCGGCGACCTGTCCTTCATCTCGCAGACCCTGGTGTGGCCGGCCATCGTGCCGCTGCTCAAACCCTCCGGCCACCTGCTGATGCTGGTCAAGCCGCAGTTCGAACTGCAACCCGAGCACATCGGCAAAGGCGGTCTGGTCAAGGACGCGGCGAGCTACGCCACCGTGCGGCAACGCATCGCGCAGGCCTGCGACGACAACGGCCTGCGCTTGCGGGACTATTTTGAAAGCGCCATCACCGGTGGTGATGGCAACCGGGAGTTTTTCGTATGGGCCTACCCCTGAGTTTTGAATTTTTCCCGCCCAAGACCCCCGAGGGCGCCGAGAAGCTGCGCGTGGTGCGCCAGGATCTGTATGCGCTGCAGCCCGAGTTCTGCTCGGTGACCTACGGTGCGGGCGGCTCCACGCAGGACGGCACCCTGCAGACCGTGCAGGCCATCCTGGCCGAGGGCCAGCAAGGCGCCTCGCACTTCACCTGCGTCGGTGCTTCGCGCGAGTCGGTGCGCGAGAAGCTCGCGCTGTTCCGGTCCATGGGTCTGCGCCGCCTGGTGGCGTTGCGCGGCGATCTGCCCAGCGGCTACGGCAGCATGGGCGAGTTCCGCTACGCGGCCGATCTGGTGGCCTTCATCCGCGCCGAGACGGGCGACCATTTCCACTTGGAGGTGGCGGCCTATCCCGAGATGCACCCGCAGGCCAAGTCGCCCGAGGCCGATCTGCAGGCCTATGTGGCCAAGGTCCAGGCCGGGGCCAGTTCGGCGATCACGCAGTTCTTCTTCAACACCGACGCTTACTTCCGCTTCGTGGACGATGCGCACAAACTGGGCGCGGACGTGCCGGTGGTGCCGGGCATCATGCCCATCATCAACTCCAGCGGCCTGCTGCGCTTCGCCGAGAGCTGCGGCGCCGAGGTGCCGCGCTGGATCCGCCTGCGCCTGCAGGCCTTTGGCGACGACACCGAGTCCATCAAGGCCTTTGGCCTGGACGTGACGACCGACTTGTGTGACCAACTGCGCAACGCCGGTGTGCCGGCGCTGCACTTCTACACCATGAACCAGAGTGCGGCCACGCTGGAGATCGTCAAACGGCTGCAGTTGGGCTAAGGTTGGGATTCTGGCGCTCAAACAAAGCAGGAGGAACCGCCATGCCCCACTCGTCCCCCCGATGGATCCGCAGCCGTCCGCGACCGCGCACGGCGTCTGCCTTGCTGGCTTTTGCACTGGCCGGTTGTGCCGTGCCCCACAAGGCGCCCGCCCCCGTCAAGTCGGCCACGGCGCCGTTGGCGCCGGCGTTGCAGCCGAGGCCCGAACCGGTCGTGGCCGGTGCCCCCTCGGACGCGCCCGCAGCGCCAACCAAGACCGCCCCGCTGGGTGAGCCTTTGGTGCTGATCGCTCCGCTGGACGGCATCGAGCCGATCACCCCCGCCGACGCCCAGGCGAGCGTGCCGGTGACCCGGCAAGGCAAACCGCTGGCGCAGGGCATGGCCTCCTGGTACGGACCGGGCTTCCATGGCCGGCGCACCGCCAACGGCGAGCGCTACGACATGCACGCGCTGACCGCTGCCCACAAGACCCTGCCCTTTGGCACCAAGGTCCGCGTGCGCAGCGTGCACACCGGCAAGGAGGTGGTGGTGCGCATCAACGACCGCGGCCCCTACAAGCACAGCCGCATCATCGACCTGAGCCTGGGCGCGATCAGCGCGCTGGGCCTGCGCCACCGCGGCGTGACCGAGGTGGTCTTGCTGCGAGAATGAAGCTCGCTGCGCGGCATCCATGGCGTGGCGAACCCACCACCAGGAGACCCGCAAGATGAAAATCGAAACCATCGCCGTGCACGGCGGTTACACGCCCGACCCCACCACCAAGGCGGTGGCCGTGCCGATCTACCAGACCGTGGCCTACGCGTTCGACGACACGCAGCACGGTGCCGACCTGTTCGACCTCAAGGTCGCCGGCAACATCTACAGCCGGATCATGAACCCGACCAATGGCGTGCTTGAAGCGCGTCTGGCCGCGCTCGAGGGCGGTATCGGGGCACTGGCCATGGCCTCGGGCATGGCGGCCATCACCGCAGCCATCCAGACCATCGCCGAGAGCGGCGACAACATCGTCTCCGCCTCCACGCTCTACGGTGGCACCTACAACCTGTTTGCCCACACCTTGCCGCAGCAGGGCATCACGGTGCGCTTTGCCGACCCGCGCGACCCGGCCGCGTTCGCCGCGCTGATCGACGAGCGCACCAAGGCGATCTACTGCGAATCCATCGGCAACCCGCTGGGCAACGTGACCGACATCGGCGCGCTGGCCAAGGTGGCCCACGCCGCCGGCGTGCCGCTGATCGTGGACAACACGGTGACCAGCCCCTACCTGTGCCGCCCGTTCGAACACGGCGCCGACATCGTGGTGCACTCGCTGACCAAATACCTCGGCGGCCACGGCACCACCATCGGCGGCGCCATCGTCGACAGCGGCAAGTTCCCGTGGGCTGAGCACAAGGCGCGTTTCAAGCGCCTGAACGAGCCCGACGTGAGTTACCACGGCGTGGTCTACACCGAGGCGCTGGGCGCGGCCGCCTACATCGGCCGTGCGCGCGTGGTGCCGTTGCGCAACATGGGCGCGGCGCTCTCGCCCATGAACGCGTTCCAGATCCTGCAGGGCATCGAGACCCTGGCGCTGCGCATGGACCGCATCTGCGAGAACGCGGTGAAGGTTGCCACGCACCTGCAGCACCACCCCAAGGTGGCCTGGGTCAATTACGCCGGCCTGCCCGGTCACAAGGACCACGCACTGGTGCAGCAGTACATGGGCGGGCGTGCCTCCGGCATCATCAGCTTCGGTCTCAAATCAGATGACGCGATCGCGGCAGGTACGCGCTTCCAGGACGCGTTGCAGCTCTTCACCCGCCTGGTCAACATCGGCGATGCGAAGTCGCTGGCCTGCCACCCGGCCACCACCACGCACCGCCAGCTCAACCCCGACGAGATGAAGAAGGCCGGCGTGAGCCCCGACATGGTCCGCCTGTCGATCGGCATCGAGCACATCGACGACCTGATGGCCGATCTGGAGCAGGCGCTGGCGAAGGTGTGAGCCACCGCCTGTGTCCCCGTGAAACCCGCTTCGGCGGGTTTTTTTCTGGCAGCGGGGCGCACCGACCTTGATCTCGCGCAGCCGCTGGCCGCGTGCGCGTGGCATATTGGCTGTGGCGGTCGCCGTCGCGTTGGCGCGGCGGCTGGATGCCAGAACGAGGCGGACACATGGACGGACCCTGGCTCAGTCAATACCCGGCCGGTGTGCCATCGGACATCGATGAACACCAGTTCGCCTCGCTGAAGGACGTGCTGGCGGCGAGCTGCAAGCGTTTTGCCGACCGACCTGCCTACCGTTCGATGGGCGCGGTGATGAGCTATCGCCAGCTCGACGAAGCCAGCCGCGCTTTTGCGGCCTGGCTGCAGAAGGGGGCGGGTCTGCAGCGGGGCGACCGCGTTGCCTTGATGATGCCCAACCTGTTGCAGTACCCAGTGGTGCTGTTCGGTGTGCTGCGTGCGGGCATGGTGGTGGTGAATGTCAACCCGCTCTACACGCCGCGCGAGCTGGAGCACCAGTTGAAAGACGCGGGCGTCCGGGCCATCGTGGTGCTGGAGAACTTCGCCCACACGCTGGAACTGGTGATCGGCGCCACGCAGGTGCGCACCGTGGTGACCACGCAGGTGGGGGACTTGCTGTCCCCGGTGAAGCGGCTGCTGACGAATGCCGTGGTCAAGCATGTGAAAAGGCTGGTGCCGCCGTGGCGGCTCAGCGGTGCCGTGGCTTTTCGCCAGGCGCTCGCCGCCGGCCGCGCGCAGACGCTGGACGATGTACCGCTCCAGCACGGCGATCTCGCCTTCCTCCAGTACACCGGTGGCACCACCGGCGTGGCCAAAGGGGCCATGCTCAGCCACGGCAACATGGTGGCCAATGTGCTCCAGGTGGGTGCGTGGATGTCCCCCAACCTGAACGATGGAGAAGAGACGCTGATCCTGCCGCTGCCGCTGTACCACGTGTTCGCGCTGACCGGTGCGCTGTCCTTTTTCAGCAAGGGCGCGCAGGCGGTGCTGATTGCCAACCCGCGCGATCTGCCGGCGTTTCTGCAGGTGCTGCGGGAGACCCGCTTCACGGCGATCATCGGCGTCAACACCCTCTTTCGTGCGCTGCTCGATGCGCCGGGCTTTGCCGCGGTGGACCTGCGCCCGCTGAAGCTGGCGGTGGCGGGCGGCATGGCGGTGCAACAGGTGGTGGCCCACCGCTGGAAAGAGCGGGCCGGCGTGCCGCTGGTGGAGGGCTATGGCCTGACCGAAAGCGCGCCGGTGGCGATCGCCAACCCGGTGACCATCCAGGAGTGGAGCGGGCAGATCGGCGTGCCGCTGCCGAGCACGGAGGCGGCCATCCTGGACGACGATGGCGAGCGCCTGGGCCTCGGCGAGGTCGGTGAGATCTGCCTGCGCGGTCCGCAGGTGATGCAGGGCTACTGGAACCACCCCGAGGAGACCGCCCAGGTGTTCACCGCCCAGGGATGGCTGCGCACCGGCGACATGGGGGTGATGGACGGGCGCGGCAGCATCCGCATCACCGACCGCAAGAAAGACATGATCGTGGTCTCGGGGTTCAAGGTGTTTCCCAACGAGATCGAGGACGTGCTGACCCAGCACCCCGGTGTGCTGGAAGCCGCGGCCGTCGGCGTGCGCGACGAGCGTTCGGGCGAGGCGGTCAAGGTGGTGATTGTGCGCAGCGACCCCGACCTGACCGAAGCCGACGTGCTCGCACACTGCAAGCAACACCTGACCGGCTACAAAATGCCGCGGGTGGTGGTGTTCCGCAGAGAGCCGCTGCCCAAGACCAACATCGGCAAGATCCTGCGCCGCGAACTGCGCGATGGCGGGGTTGCTGCGGTCAAGTTGGAACCGCCCGCCAACGCGTGACGCCTGCTGGCGTCGGGTGGCCAGGGCTTGCGCCGGGCGGGGGGCTCAGCGCTCGTCGTAGCTCACCACCAGCTGGTCGGTGGTGGGGCGCGCCTGGCAGCTGAGCACGAAACCCTTCTCGGTCTCCCAGGGTTCGAGCGTGAAGTTCTTGTCCATGGTCACCGCGCCTTGCATCACCTTGGCCCGGCAGGTGCAGCACACACCGCCCTTGCACGACCAGGGCAGATCCAGCCCGGCGTTAAGGGCGACGTCCAGCACCTTCTCGTCCTTGCCCATACGCAGTTGGTGGGGCTTGCCGTCCAGCACAACCGTCAGCGCCACTTCACCGTCGGTGCGCAGGGCCGGGTGGCCAAGCACGGCGGCCTGGCGTTGCCCGGCCGGCAGGGCCTCCAGCGTCGGTGAGGTGAAGCGCTCGGAATGCACGCGGTCGGGCCGCACGCCAGCGTCCAGCAGCGCTTTCTCGGTGGCTTCTATCATGGCTTCCGGGCCGCAGACGAAGACCTCGTCCATGCTGCCGACGGGCAACAGGGCGGCGATGATCTCGCGCACCTTGTCACCGTCGATGCGCCCTTGCAGCAGCGGCACCTCCTGCGCCTGGCGCGAGAGCACGTGGATCAGCGTGAGGCGGCCAGGGTAGCGGTCTTTCAGGTCTTGCAGCGCTTCGTTGAACATGACGCTGGCCATGCGCCGGTTGCCGTAGACCAGGGTGAACTTGCTGTCGGGTGACTCTTCGAGCGTGCTGGCGACGATGGACAGGATGGGGGTGATGCCCGAGCCGGCGGCAAAACCAACGCGGTGCAGCGCGCGCGGTTTGTGGACGGTGAAGCGGCCGTCGGGTGGCATCACGCGCAGCTTGTCGCCGGCCTTGAGGTCGCTCGCTGCCCAGTTGGAAAACACACCGCCTTCGACCGGCCGGATCCCCAGCGTCACCTCACCGCTTTTCGCCAGCTGGCTGCGCGGGCTGCTGATGGAATAGCTGCGGCGCACGTCCTGGCCGCCGATGCTGGCGCGCACCGTGACGAACTGGCCCGGTTCGAAGGCAAAGGTGTCGCGCAGCGCCTCGGGGATGGCCAGCGAGACAGCGACCGCGCCAGCGGCTTCGGGGTCGACACGCGAGACGGTGAGGTCGTGGAAGCGGGGTGCGGCGGTGCTCATGGTTCAGTACGGCTTAAAGTAGTCGAAGGGTTCGAGGCAGTCGAGGCAGCGGTACAGGGCTTTGCAGGCCGTGGAACCGAAGGGCGATGTCTCCGTGGTGTTGTGCGAGCCGCATTGAGGGCAGGCGATCGCCTCGGCCGCCACCGCCTGCCGGCTGAACCGCAGCACGCCAGGCCGCGGCGCGGTCGTGCAACGCGGGGGCGCGATGCCGTAGGCGCGCAGCTTCTCGCGCGCCGTGTCGCTCATCCAGTCGGTGGTCCAGGCCGGCGCCAGCTGCGTGATCACGCGGCCTTGCGGATGGGTCTCTTGCAGCACGGCGCGCACGTCGTCTTCGATTTGGCCCATGGCCGGGCAGCCGCTGTAGGTGGGCGTGATCACCACTTCGGGCTGACCGTCGCTGCCACGGCGCACGTCGCGCAGGATGCCCATCTCTTCGAGCGTGATCACCGGGATCTCCGGGTCGGTCAGGCACGCCAGCGCCGACCAGAGCGCGGCGATCGGGGCATCGGCCATGTCAGGGGGCGCCGTGCTCATGGTGAGGGATCCTGATCACCAGACACCCTGCGGGTGGGTGCGCGCAAGGCTCTGCATCTCGGCCAGCAGGAAGCCAAGGTGTTCGGAATGCACGCCCACATGGCCCTGCGCCACGTAGCCCCGGTGCGGCTGGTCGCTGCGGTTCAGTGTGGCCTCGGCCAGCGCCTGGTTCACCAGCGCGTTCCAGGTGTCGCGCTGGGCGAGCACATCGACCCCGGTGCCTTCGCGGGCCGCTGCCTGCTCGGCCTGGGACGGGTGCCAGAAGGCCTCGCAATAGGGGAGCAAGTGGTCAACGGCCGCCTGCGCGCGTCGGTGAGACTCTTCGGTCCCGTCCCCAAATCGCACCAGCCAGTCGCCAGCGTGCTGCAGGTGGTAGCGCACCTCCTTGAGCGACTTGGCCGCGATGGCGGCCAGCTGCGTGTCCTTGGACGCCTGCATTGCGTCCCAGACCAACACCATGAGCGCGCTGACCAGGAAGTTGCGCGCGATGGTGGTGGCGTAGTCGCGCTCTGCCACCGCGTAGCCGACCAGTGCGCCGTGGTGCGGCAGTTCCATCAACGTGTGGTTGCGGAACTCGGCGGTGTCGCGGAAGTAAGCGAGGGTGTCTTCGGTGATGCGCCCGTCCTGCCGCGCACCCGTGAGGTGGGCGAAGCGTTGCGCGAGTACGCCATCGGCGTTGATCAGGTCGGCCGCGTGCTGGTACAGCATCCGCGCCTGGCCGATCAGATCGAGGCTGTTGTTGGCCAGCGCGAGGTCTTCTTCCAGGATGGGGCCGTGCCCGCACCACTCGGCGTTGCGCTGACCCAGCACCAGGGCGTTGTCGGCCAGGTAGAGGATGTAGTCGACAGGCGCCTTCATCACATGTGCCCCACTTTGTCGGGGATCTCGTAGAAGGTCGGGTGGCGGTACACCTTGTCAGCCGCCGGATCGAAGAAGCTGTCCTTGCTGTCGGGTTCGCTGGCGGTGATGGCGCTGGATGGCAGCACCCAGATGCTCACGCCTTCCTGGCGACGGGTGTAGACGTCGCGCGCCATCTGCAGCGCGTGGCGCGCGTCGCTGGCGTGCAGGCTGCCGCAGTGCTTGTGTTCCAGGCCCTGCTTGCTGCGCACGAAGACTTCCCAAAGGGGCCACTCTTTCAGGGCGGGGGCATTGGCGCTCATGCGGCCTCCTTCTGCTGGCGTTGCTGTTGCTTGGCGGCGTGGGCGAGGGCGGCTTCGCGCACCCAGGCGCCCTGTTCATGCGCCTTGACGCGGGTGGCCAGGCGCTCCTTGTTCATCGGCCCATTGCCGTTGACCGTGGCCCAGAACTCGTCCCAGTCGATCTGGCCGTAGTCCCAGTGGCCGCGCGCTTCGTTCCACTTCAGGTCCGGGTCGGGCAGGGTCACGCCCAGCACCTCGGCCTGCGGCACGGTGGCGTCCACGAACTTCTGGCGCAGGTCGTCGTTGCTGATGCGCTTGATGCCCCAGCGCATGCCCTGCACGCTGTTGGGGCTGTCGGCGTCGGGCGGGCCGAACATGGCCAGGCACTTCCACCAATAGCGGTTGACCGCGTCCTGGACCATGGCCTTCTGTTCGGCCGTGCCCTGCATCATCACCAGCAAGGCTTCGTAGCCCTGGCGCTGGTGAAAGCTCTCTTCCTTGCAGACGCGGATCATGGCGCGGGCGTAGGGGCCATAGGAGCAGCGGCACAGCGGGATCTGGTTCATGATCGCGGCGCCATCCACCAGCCAGCCGATCACGCCCACATCGGCCCAGTTGAGCGTTGGGTAGTTGAAGATGGAGCTGTACTTGGCTTTGCCGCTGTGCAGCGCGTCCAGCATTTGGTCGCGGCTGGTGCCCAGGGTCTCGGCGGCGGAATACAGGTAGAGGCCGTGTCCGCCTTCGTCCTGCACCTTGGCGATCAGGATGGCCTTGCGCTTGAGGCTGGGTGCGCGGCTGATCCAGTTGCCCTCCGGGAGCATCCCCACAATCTCGCTGTGCGCGTGCTGGCTGATCTGGCGCACCAGTGTCTTGCGGTAGGCGTCCGGCATCCAGTCGCGCGGCTCGATCTTGCCGTCGGCGTCGATCACGGTGTCGAAATGCGCTTGCAGCGCGGCATCCTCGGCGCGGATCGGCGTGGCGGCCGGCCGGGGGCTGCCCTTGGCATCTCCATCGGCGACGGAAAAAGATTGGGTGTACATGCGCGTCTCCTGCACCCGCTGGGACGGGGTGGATGCGCAGTATAAAAAATTAACCGACCGATCGGTTGGTTAATTCGGTCCGCCCGGGTCGGGATTTACCCGTGTGTCCCGCCCGCCAGCAAGTCAGGCGCCACCGTTTTCCAGCGTCTGGGCCTTGCCGCGCCCACGCCCCAGCACATTCACCAGCAGCGGCAGCGCCGCCAGCAGTTCGGCCTTGAGCGTGTGTGGCGGGTTGACCACAAACATGCCGCTGGCCGTCAGACCCTGGCGCTCATTGGGTCCCAGGTCTTTTTGGCCGATGTTCAGCGTGGCGTGCAGCCAGGGGCGCTTGGCGTTGTTGCACAGCGTCTTGAGGCGGCGCGGCAGGTCGTGCGCCTCGGCGCGCGGGATGATGGGGTACCAGACCAGGTAGGTGCCCGTGGGAAAGCGCTTGATGCATTCCTGTATGCAGGCACTCACTTTCGCGTAATCGCTCTTGAGTTCGTAACTCGGATCGATCAGCACCAAAGCCCGTTTGGAGCCGGTGGCCGAGGGCGGCGGCGGCAGCAGGGGCTTGAGGCCTTCGAAGCCGTCTTGCAGCGACACGGCGATCTGGCGGCCGGCGTCCAGTTGGGCGATGTTGGCGTTCAGCGTGCGGCTGTCGGTCGGATGCAGCTCGAACAGCTTGAGCCGGTCCCGCGACTCGGTGCGCATCAGCGATTGCATGACAAACGGCGAGCCGGGGTACACGCGCAGGCTGCCGCTGGGGTTGAATCCGGCGATCAGGTCCAGGTACTCGTCCAGAGCCGGGCTGGACGCGGCCGCTTCGCCAGTGGCCGGGCGCAGGGCGGCCATGAGCTTGACGATGCCGTCCGCCGCCTCACCCCCCTTTTCGGCGTAGTCTCCGTCGAGCCGGTACAGGCCGGCGCCGGCGTGGGTGTCCACCAGGGTGATGGACGGCTCCTTGAGCATCAAATGCCGCAGGGTGGCGATCAGGGTGGTGTGCTTGAGCACGTCGGCGTGGTTGCCAGCGTGGAAGGCGTGTCGGTAACTGAACATCCCGGGATGGTAGCGCTCGCGCACCCCCGGCGCCAGAAACTTGCCAGCCCTTGGCCGAATTTCGTACAATGGAGGGCTTCGCAGCGATTTCGTGGCTCCGCGGCGAAGTACACACCACCACCTAAGAGGGTTCCGTCAGAGAACCACCGACCGTGGAAAAGAGCCCGCCAAACCAACTCTTTGCAGAGAAAACTCATGACCAAAACGTTCAGCGCCAAACCCGCTGACGTGAAGCACGAGTGGTTTGTGATTGACGCAACCGACAAGGTTCTCGGACGGGTCGCCAGTGAAGTGGCCCTCCGTCTGCGCGGCAAACACAAGGCCATTTACACGCCTCACGTCGATACCGGTGACTTCATCGTCATCATCAACGCAGCCAAGCTGCGCGTGACCGGTACCAAGTCCACCGACAAGGTGTACTACCGTCACTCGGGTTACCCGGGCGGCATCTATGCCACCAACTTCCGCGACATGCAGGCCAAGCACCCCGGCCGCGCGCTCGAGAAGGCCGTCAAGGGCATGCTGCCCAAGGGTCCTCTGGGCTACGCCATGATCAAGAAGCTCAAGGTGTACGGCGGCGCCGAGCACCCGCACACCGCCCAACAGCCGCAAGTGCTGGACATCTAAGGAGCCAAGATGATTGGTGAATGGAACAATGGCACCGGCCGTCGCAAATCCAGCGTCGCCCGCGTGTTTCTGAAAAAAGGCACCGGCAAGATCACGGTCAATGGCAAGGACATCCAGGCCTACTTCGGCCGCGAGACCTCCATCATGATCGCCAAGCAGCCCCTGCTGCTGACGAACCATGCCGAGACCTTCGACATCCAGGTGAACGTGCACGGTGGTGGTGAATCCGGCCAGGCTGGCGCTGTCCGCCACGGAATCACCCGCGCCCTGATCGACTACGACGCAACGCTCAAGTCCGGCCTGTCGCAAGCTGGCTTCGTGACCCGCGATGCCCGCGAAGTCGAACGTAAGAAGGTCGGTCTGCGTTCCGCACGCCGCGCCAAGCAGTTCAGCAAGCGCTAAACAGCGTTGGCTTCTGCCGCAAAAGCCGCCTTCAAGTTCGCTTGGGGCGGTTTTTGTTTTCTGGGGCTTGCATCCGCTTGCAAGCCTTGCCGTTGGAAAGGTTCTGAATGAGGCTGCGTCTGTTGCGCCGGCGCCTGACGGTGAGTGCACCCCGCATGGCGGTGCGCAGTGCATTGCCCTGGCCGGTGCGCTGGCTGGTCGGCGCGGTGGTGCTCGGTTTCTCGGGGGCCATGGCGCTGTGGGCGTTCGAATTCGGCAAAGAGATTGCCGGGCTGGACCGCAACGCCAAGCAGGAACTGGAGCAGCTGCGCAGCGAGGTGCAGACGCTTCGCACCGACCTGGGCCGGGCCCAGTCCATTTCCAACACGTCCGAGAGCCTGCTCACGGCCGAGAAATCTGCCCAGGAACAGTTGCTGCTGCAGATCCGCCAGCTCGAAACCGACAACCAGGCCCTGCGCAGCGACCTAGGCTTTTTCGAGCGGCTGATCCCTGGCAGTGGCAGCGATGCTTTGAGCATCCGCGGCCTGCAGGTTGAGCGGGTGGGCGAGGGGCAGCTCAAGTGGCAGGTGTTGTTGATCCAGGCGCTCAAGAACGCGCCGGATTTCAAGGGCACGCTGGAACTGAGTTTTGTCGGCACGCTGGAAGGCAAACCCTGGTCGCTCAGCCCCGCGCCAGTTGCACAACCGGTCCTGATCAAGAGTTACCTGCGGCAGGAGGGCGTCGTGGACGTTCCGGCGCAGGCCGTGGTAAAAACCGTGACCGCCAAGATCCTGCAAGGCGGCGTGGTCAAGTCGGTGCAGACCCTCAAGCTGTAACCCCGTCGTCTGGAGAACGCCATGTTCGGCAACAAAAAACAACCCCCCATCAAAAGCCTGATCGCCCAGGGCACCCGCATCGACGGCAATGTGCTGTTCCACGACGGCCTGCGCGTGGATGGCGATGTGGTGGGCGACATCCGGGCCAGCGACGAGCAGCCCAGCATCCTGGTGATCAGCGAGTCGGCCAGCGTGACGGGTCAGATCCACGCGGACCACGTCATCATCAACGGCCGCGTCAAAGGGCCCGTGCACGCTTTTGAACTGCTGGAGCTGCAGCCCAAGGCGCGCATCGAGGGGGATGTGTCGTACAAGGCGCTGGAAATGCACCAGGGCGCCACCATCGCCGGTCAGCTCAAGCCCACGGCCGGCACGGCCGAAGACAAACCCACACTGAAATTGGCGGCAAACAACGGCTGATCGCCTGTTCGGGCGATTTGCACTAGGATTTGCCACTTGTAGTTCCGGGGCGCATGCCCCGGTGCTTCACCCCCTTGAAGGAAACCCCCATGAGCGCTCTTGCCGAAAACGTCCAGACCGAAATGCCCGCCCCGTTGATCTTCACCGACAGTGCCGCCGCCAAGGTGGCCGAGCTGGTGGCCGAAGAGGGCAACCCCGACCTGAAGTTGCGCGTGTTCGTGCAGGGTGGTGGCTGCTCGGGTTTCCAGTACGGCTTCACCTTCGACGAGGTGGTCAACGAAGACGACACCACGATGAGCAAGAACGGCGTGTCGCTACTGATCGACGCCATGAGCTACCAGTACCTGGTGGGCGCCGAGATCGACTACAAGGAAGATCTCGAAGGTGCGCAGTTCGTCATCCGCAACCCCAATGCCACCACCACCTGCGGCTGCGGGTCGAGCTTCAGCGTCTGACGGTTCCGGGTCTGCCCATAAAAAAAGGAGCGCCACGGCGCTCCTTTTTTTATGGGCAGCAGGCGCAGCGGCCTGCGGCAACTCATTCGGCGCTGGCCTGTTGCAGGCTGGCGGCAGCGTCGAGCTGCTGACGCTGGGTTTGTGCCACGGCATCGAAGCGGGCACGCAGTGCCGGGCTGATGGGGATGTTCTCGCTGTTGCGCGCGATCATCAGCGGATCCTGGTGCTGTCCGTCGACCCGGAACTCGAAGTGCAGGTGTGGTCCTGTGGACGCCCCGGTCGAGCCAACGGCACCGACCAGATCACCCTGGCCCACGCGCTGGCCCTTGCGCACGTCGATGCGGCTGAGGTGGGCATACAGGGTGGACTGATCGTCCTTGTGGCTGACTTCGACGACGTTGCCGTAGCCGCGCTGCACGCCGGCAAAAGTGACGACACCGTCGCCGATGGTGCGCACAGGGGTGCCGGTCGGGGCGGCGTAGTCCACGCCCAGGTGCGCCTTCTGTTTGCCCGAGATGGGGTGGAAGCGCATGCCGTAGCCACTGCTCACGCGAGTGAACGCCAGAGGCGACCCCAGGAAGGACTTGCGGGTGCTCTGACCGTCAAAGCCGTAGTACGCGCCTTTCTGGCCGGGCTCTTCGTACCAGACCATGTCGTGGCTGGTGCCGGCGTTGACGAACTCGGCGCTGAGCACGCGGCCAGCGCGCATCGGCTCGCCATCGGCTTCCAGGCTTTCATAGACCACACTGAAGCGGTCGCCCACCCGCAAGTCGCGGCGGAAATCGATGTCGTTGGAGAACATCTCGGCCAGTTGCACGGCCACGCTGTCGGGCAGGTTGGCGGCATCGGTGGCGGCGAACAGGGAGCTGCGAATCTCGCCGCTGGCCAGTCGGGTGGAGGGGGTGAGCTGGCCGACTTCGATCCGGCTGCTCATGCCTTGAGCACTCCGTTCGAGCACCAGTCGGTTGAAGCTGCGTTCGTCATCCGGCAGCCAGCGGGCCGTCAGCCGCAGCAGCTGGTGCTGGTCGTCGGTTTCCACCGTGACCAGCTTGCTGGCGCGGCCGCTGAACAGCTGGCGTGAAAGCGCATCGTCGCGCAGGAAAGCCAGCGCGGCGCTGTCTCGCACACCCAGGCGCTGCAGCAGGCTCTGGGCGGTGTCGTCGCGGCGCACAGTGTCGCTGCGGAACAGGTTGAACGGGACGGAGGCGACCAGGTCGGCGGGCACCAGTGGTTCAATGGAAAGGGTTTCCACCACCTGGGTGACAGGCAGATCGGCGGCGTCGGGGGCCAGCGGCGCGATGCCGAAGGCGGTGACGCCGGTGCCCAGCAGCAGGGTACCGACGCCCGCCATGATGCGCCGCGGGTGGCGCTCCAGGCTGTGGGCGACGGCCCTGGCCAGCAGGCTCAGGGAGGTCAGGAATTCACGCATAGACAACAGTTCCGGTCGGTGCCGCCCGCGGGGCCACACGAAAACACAATTCGGTTTGGGAGCTGGCTGGCTCGCACAAGTTCCGGGGCCCGGCGGTAACCGGGCAAGGCAGCGATTCAGCGGCTCGGAGGCCGGGCTCTAAAATCCGCCAGCAGCGACCGCCATTTTAGTCGGCGGAGCCTCTCTGACATCTGAAGAAACCCGTATGAATCCCAGTGCAAACGAAACCGAAAGTAATACCCCGCCAGCCGATGTGGGAGGGGACCTGACGGACGGTGTGCGCGAGGCGCTGGCCGTGAGCTTGCGGGGATGCGACGAACTGATCCCGCAGGCCGACTGGGCGAAGAAGCTGGCGAAGTCGGAGAAGACCGGTGTGCCGCTGCGCATCAAGCTGGGGCTGGACCCGACGGCGCCGGACATCCACATCGGCCACACGGTGGTGCTCAACAAGATGCGCCAGCTGCAGGACCTGGGACATCAGGTGATTTTCCTGATCGGGGACTTCACCAGCCTGATCGGCGACCCCTCGGGCCGCAACAACACCCGCCCGCCGCTGACCACCGAGCAGATCAAGGCGAACGCCGAAACCTATTACAAGCAGGCCAGCCTGGTGCTGGACCCGGCGAAGACCGAGATCCGCTACAACAGCGAATGGAGCCTGCCGCTGGGTTCGATGGGCATGATCCAGCTGGCCGCCAAGTACACCGTGGCGCGCATGATGGAGCGCAACGACTTCCACGACCGCTTCAAGGCCGGCACGCCGATCAGCGTGCACGAGTTTCTGTACCCGCTGATGCAGGGCTACGACTCGGTGGCGCTCAAGGCCGACCTTGAGCTGGGCGGCACCGACCAGAAGTTCAACCTGCTGATGGGGCGCCACCTGCAGCAGGAGTACGGCCAGGAGCCGCAGTGCATCCTGACCATGCCGCTGCTCGAAGGTCTGGACGGCGTCGAGAAGATGTCCAAGTCCAAGAACAACTACATCGGCATCACCGAAGAGCCCAACACCATGTTTGCCAAGGTGCTGTCGATTTCGGACACGCTGATGTGGCGCTGGTTCACGCTGCTGTCGTTCAGGTCGATGGCCGAGATCGAGGCGCTGAAGGAAGAAGTGGCCGGCGGCCGCAACCCGAAGGACGCGAAGGTGATGCTGGCCAAGGAGATCACGGCGCGCTTCCACAGCGCGGCGGCGGCCGATGCGGCGGAGCAGGACTTCATCAACCGCAGCAAGGGCGGGGTGCCGGACGAGATCCCCGAGGTGTCCCTGTCGGGTGCGCCCATGGGCGTGGCGGCGCTGCTGAATGCGGCCGGCCTGGTGGCGTCGAACGGCGAAGGCAACCGGCTGATCGACGGCGGCGGTGTGCGCATCGACTCGTCGGTGGTCAGCGACAAGGGCTTGAAACTCGACGCAGGCGTGTACGTGGTGCAGGTGGGCAAGCGGAAGTTTGCTCGCGTGACTCTGTCGTAAGCCGGTACCTCGCGGGATGGCAGCGCCAGTGCGCCCTGTTCCGTTCGTGTCCCCCGGACCGGCTGCGCCGGTCCTCCTCCTTGACCTCATTGCACAAAACGCACTGCCGCCCCGATCTTCGGTGATGTGGGCGTGCGACTGCATGCGAACCCGTACGTGGGCGGAACGGGTGACAGTGGTGACCGGCGCAGCGAAGTAAAGGAGGAGGCTTGGGCGCAGCCCAAGCCGGGGGACATGAGCGGAGCCGGTCAGCGCTGGCGCTCGTTCCTTGAGGCAATGCGGGAGAGCGAGTGGCTTACCGAGCCCCAGCCTTCCCCAGTATCGACACCATCGCCGAATACCCGCGACTTTTCGCCAGCGCCAGCGGCGTCTGACCACTGCGGTCCGCCAGCTGCAGGTTCGCCCCCGCATCGATCAAGGCCTTCAGCGTCGCCTGGTGCCGAGCACCCCCGTCGCCCAGCACGATGGACTCGATCACCGCTGTCCAGTGCAGGTTGTTCACATGGTCCAGCGGTGCGCCGGCCGCGATCAGCTGCCGCACCACGCCGTCGTGTCCCAGGTGCGCCGCCGCGATCAGAGCGGTGCCGTCGTAGCGGCTGGTCACCTGCTTCGCGCTCGCGCCCAGCTCCAGCAGCACCTTCAGCGTGGCCTCGTCGTCCGCCACCGAGGCGATGGTCACGGCGTCGTAGCGGTCGTTCTCGAGCTTGTTCAGATCGGCGCCCGCCTTCGCCAGCGCGCGGATCGCCTCCCGCTGGCGGGCGAAGGTGGCGACGTGCAGTGGCGTGCGGCCATACCCGTCTGTCGCGTTCAGTGCCGCACCCGATGCGGCCAGGCGCTGGATCTTGGCCACGTCGCCCTTGTGCGCAGCCACGTGCAGCCCGGTGTAGGCCGCGGCCTCGGCCGCGCTGGGCGCGACCTGGGCCAGCCCGGCGAAGCTGCTCAAGGCCAGAGACAGGGCCAGCAGCAGCGTCTTCATTTCAGCAACTCGGCCACTTTGGCAACGCCGGCGTTCGCGCACAGCTCGTCCAGATGGCCGCCGGGCGCACCGCCCACGCCGACCGCGCCGATCACCTCGTTGCCCACGCGCACCGGCACGCCGCCGCCCAACACCAGGAAACCGGGGATGTCCACCAGCGTCTGAGCGCCGGGATTCTTCTGCACGTTCTCCAGCATCGCCGTGGTGTTGGCGCGGGCCGAAGCTGAGGTGTAGGCCTTGCCCTGCGCAGCGCCCACGGTGTGCGGGCCGGCGTTGTCGGCGCGCTGCAGGGCGCGCAGGGTGCCGGCGCGGTCCACCACGGCAACGGTCACGTTGTAGTTGCTGGCGCTGCACGCGGCGACGGTGGCGGCGGCGATCTGGTTGGCCAGTTCGAGCGACATGTTCTTTTCGGTGCGAACGGCCTGGGCGCTGGCGGTGGCAGCGAACAAGGACAGGGCGATGGCAGAGGCGGAAACGATGGCTTTCATGAGGGTTCTCCTGTGGGTGTGTGCGGTTCGATCAACCGTGGGAGAACTGTAGAAATGTGCGCCCATTCGCAACATTCGCACGGCTACGCACCGGACTCCGTAGAACTACGGAGCGGGTGCTTCCTCAACCCGCGTCGTGCTCGTCGACCAGCGCCGCGTACTGCCGGATCAGCAGCGCCAGCGATTCGGCCTGCAGCTTGGCAAACAGGTTGGCGCGGTGCGTCTCGACCGTGCGCGGTGAGAGATCGAGCGCACGGCCGATTTCTTTGTTGGTCAGGCCCGCGACGATCAGGCCCAGCACCTCGCGCTCGCGCTCGGACAGCTGCGCGTAGCGCTCGCGCGCTTCGCGGTCGGCCTGGTGGCGCTCGCGCGAGCGCACGTGCTGGCGCACCGCGTTCTGCAGCGCCTCGATCAGCAGTTCGTCGTCGACCGGTTTCTCCAGGAACTCGGCGGCACCAGCCTTGAAGGCGCGGCGGCACATGTCCACCGTACCGTGACCGGTGAGCATGATCACCGGCTGATCCACGCCCTGCGCGACCAGGGTGTCGAGCACCGTCAGGCCGCTGATGCCGGGCATGCGCACATCCAGCACGATGGCGCCGATGGCCTCGCGGTCGAAACCGCTCAGGAAGTCCTGCGGATCGGCCCAGGTCGTCACGCGCAGGCCGACGGTGCCGATCAGCAGGGCCAGGCTCTCGCGCACGGCCGCGTCGTCGTCGATCAGGTGGATGGTGGGCGAGAGGCTGGTCACGGTGCCTCCTTGAGCGGCAGGCGCAGCGTGAACACCGCGCCGCCATCGGGCTGGTTGGCCGCCGTGAGCGAGCCGCCCATGCCCTGTGCCAGCGTCTCGCACAGCGGCAGGCCCAGGCCCAGGCCGCCCTCGCGGGTGGAGAAGAAGGGTTCGAACAGGCGTGGGAGCGCCTCGGGTGCAATCCCCTGACCGCGATCCGCCACGCGCAGCTCGCCTTGCCTTCCGGTGGTGCCGACCGACAGGGCCAGTGCGCGCCGCGGCGCGTCGACGCCTTCCATCGCCTGCAGCGCGTTCATCAGCAGGTTGTGCACGATCTGGTCCACAGCCACCGGGTCAGCGCGCACGCGCACGGCCTCGGTGGCCTCCAGCGCCGGTGCCACGCCGCGGCGGCGGCATTCGGGTTCGAGCAGGTGCAGTGCGCGCCGCAAAGCCTCGGCGAGGTCGACCACGCCCTCGCTGGCCGCGCCATCGACCTGGTGTTTCGGGCGTTCGACGGCGGTGCGCAGGCGGCCCACCACCTCGGCGGCGCGGCGCGCTTGGGCCACGGCCTGCGCCATCGCGCCCCGGGCGGTGTCGAGCTCGGGCGGGTCGTCGGCCAGCAGGCGTTGCGCGGCCTGCGTGTTGGCCAGCACGGCGGTCAGCGGCTGGTTGAGCTCGTGCGCCATGCCCGCGGCCAGTTCGCCCAGCGTGTTCAGGCGCGCCACCTGCCCCAGGCGCAGCAACTCTTCGGCGCGGCGCCGCGCGGTGCGCTGGCGTTGCCATTGCGCCAGCAGCGCCAGCACGCCGGCCACCGCACCCACCCATCCCAGCATCAGGCCCCAGGGCAGGTGCGTCCAGCCCAGTTGCTGGCGGGCCACCACATCGAACGGCTGGCTGGCGGCTGCCAGATGCTTGTGGAATTCGAAGCGCCAACCGCGTCCGGCGGTCAGGGCGGAGGCATCGCCCGGTTGCAGTTCAAACGACTGGCCTTTGTGTTCGAGCCGTACCTGCACCGCACTGGTCGCTGGCTGCATGGGCCACTCGCTCCACGGCACCATGCCCTTGAGGTCGATCGTCAGCGCATAGGCTGCGGGGTTGGCCGCCAGCACCAGGCGGTAGCGGCCCGACGGCAGATCCAGGCCGGCGAGTGCGGGGCGCCGGCTTTGCTGTGAACGTGCATCGGCATCGGCCAGCGCGGCGTCGGGCCAGGCGGCACCACGGTCGCGCCGCTGCACCGACAGGATGTGCGGGTAGAGGGCCGGCAGGCGTTGTTCCGGCGGCGTGGCACTGGCACCGTCCGGCCCGGGCTGCAGCAGGGCCAGGGTGTCGAGGATGGCGTCGTGCTGCACGACCTGCTGGCTCAGCAGCCGGTGCGCGATGCGGGCATCGGTCTCGAACAGCGCGCGTTGCGCGTCGATAGACTGGCGCGCGATCAGCGCCGCGCCGACGGCCGAGACCAGCACGCCGCCCAGCACCCACCACCGCATGGTCCACCACGATTGCCGCATGCGGCGGATTCTGGCACGCGGCCCGCGCCATCGGCGGAGCGTGGGGGCTTGGATGGGCCAGCCGTCGGGCCGCCCCAAGGCTGGCCCAGCCCCTTCGGGGGGCAGCGACCCGCGCAGTGCCGGAGCGTGGGGGCGCCAGACTTCAGTTGAACAGCGGCTTGACTTTCCAGATCTGGTCGGCGTATTCGCGGATGGTGCGGTCCGATGAGAAGGCGCCCATGCCCGCCACGTTCAAGATCGCCTGGCGCGTCCACTCGCTCGGGCGGCGGTAGAGATCGTCGACCTTCTGCTGGGTGGCGATGTAATCGGCGTAGTCGGCCAGCAGCAGGTAGTAGTCCGATTCGAGCAGGGTGCGCGTGATGTCGTGGAAGCGGCCCGGCTCCTCGGGGCTGAAGGCGCCTTCGGCGATGCGGTCGATGGCGGTCTTGAGGTCGTAGTTGTGGTCGTAGTAGCGGCGCGGGTTGTAGCCGCTCGCGCGCAAAGCCGCCACCTGTTCGGTGCGCAGACCGAAGATGAAGATGTTGTCCAGCCCGACGTTTTCGGCGATCTCGATGTTGGCGCCGTCCCAGGTGCCGATGGTCAGCGCGCCGTTGAGCGCGAACTTCATGTTGCCGGTGCCCGAGGCCTCGGTGCCGGCGGTGGAGATCTGTTCCGACAGGTCGGCCGCGGGGATGATGACCTCGGCCAGCGAGACGCGGTAGTTCGGCAGGAAGACGACCTTCAGTTTGTCGCCGATGCGCTTGTCGTTGTTGACCGTGCGCGCCACGTCGTTGATGAGCTTGATGACCAGCTTGGCCATGTAGTAGGCCGACGCGGCCTTGCCGCCGAAGATGACGGTGCGCGGCACCCAGTTGGCGTTGGGGTGGGCCAGGATCTGCTGGTAGCGCGTGACCACGTGCAGCACGTTGAGCAGCTGGCGCTTGTACTCGTGCATGCGCTTGATCTGCACGTCGAACAGGCTGTCGGGGTTGACGACGATGCCGGTCTCTTTTGCGATGCGTTCGGCCAGGCGCTTCTTGTTCTGTGCCTTGGCCAGGCGGAAGGCGTTCTGGAACTCCACATCATCGGCCAGCGGGCGCAGTGCGCTGAGCTCGTCGAGGTGGCGGCGCCAGGTACGGCCGATGCGCGCGTCGATCAGGGCCGAGAGCGGCCGGTTGGCCTGCGACAGCCAGCGCCGCGGCGTGATGCCGTTGGTCTTGTTGCAGAAGCGCTCGGGCCAGAGCTTGGCGAAGTCGGCGAAGATGGTTTCCACCATCAGGTTGCTGTGCAGGGCCGAGACGCCGTTGACCTGGTGGCTGGCCAGCACCGAGAGCGAGGCCATGCGCACGCGGCGCTGGCCGCGTTCGTCGATCAGCGAGACGCGGCGCAGCAGGTCGTTGTCGCCAGGAAACTTGTCGTGCACCTCGGCCAGGAAGCGCGCGTTCAGGTCGTAGATGATGCGCAGGTGGCGCGGCAGCAGGCGGCCCATCAGCTCCACCGGCCAGGTCTCCAGCGCTTCCTGCATCAGCGTGTGGTTGGTGTAGCTGAAGATGCGCTGGCACAGGCCCCAGGCGGTGTCCCAGTCGAGTTTGTGCTCGTCCACCAGGATGCGCATCAGCTCGGGCACGGCCAGTGCCGGGTGTGTGTCGTTGAGGTGGATGGCCACCTTGTCGGCCAGCTGGTCGAAGCTGCCGTGCGTCTTGAGGTAGCGGCGGATGATGTCCTGCAGCGAGGCGCTGACGAAGAAATACTCCTGGCGCAGGCGCAGTTCTTTGCCGTGCTCGGTGGAGTCGTCCGGGTACAACACGCGCGAGACGTTTTCGGACTGGTTCTTGGCTTCCACCGCGCGCATGTAGTCGCCCTTGTTGAAGGCGTCGAGGTTGATGCCGCTGGTGGCGCGCGCGGTCCACAACCGCAGGGTGGACACGCTGCTGAGTTCGTGGCCAGGCACGCCACTGTCGTAGGCGGTGGCGATCACGTCGTCGGTGTCGACCCAGCGCACGTGCTCGCCGTCCTGCACGAGGCGGCCGCCGAACTGCACCGGGTAGCTGAACTCGGGGCGCATGAATTCCCAGGGGTTGCCGTTGACCAGCCAGTAGTCGGGCTCCTCGACCTGGCGGCCGTCGACGATCTTCTGCGCGAACATGCCGAAGTCGTAGCGGATGCCGTAGCCCATGCCGGGCACACCGACGGTGGCCATGGAGTCCAGGAAGCAGGCCGCGAGACGCCCCAGGCCGCCGTTGCCCAGGCCGGCGTCGGTCTCCAGGTCGATCAGGGCGTCGAAGTCCGCGCCCAGCTGGGTGCAGGCTTCCTTGGCCGCGTCGTAGATGCCGGTGGCCAGCAGTGCGTTGGTCAGGGCGCGGCCGGTGAGGAACTCCATCGAGAGGTAGTACACGCGCTTGGCGTCGCTGTCCTGCGAGACCGCCAGGGTTTCGCGCCAGCGGTGCATGGTGCGGTCGCGCACGGCGTGGAACAGGGCGAACAGCCAGTCGCGGCGGGTGGCCGAGCGCAGGTCTTTGCCGACGGCGTAGACCAGGCGGTTGGCAATCGACTTGCGGAGCGCGGCGACGGTGTTGTCCAGGTGGTCGTACTCAAACGGTGCGCTGGCGGTGCCGACGGTGGGGACGAGTGGGGTGTTGGGCATGGTGGTGACGGGGAGTCGGTGACAGTGGAGCGGCACAAGCATCAGCTGTGCCACCGGTGGTTCAAGAATGGGTGGCGGCCTGCTGGTAGACCCGCAGGTAATCGGTGGCGGCGCGCGCCCAGTCAAAGCGCAGGCCCATGGCATGGCGCTGCACGGCGCGCCAGTCGGCGGGGCGCCGGTGCAGCGCGAACGCGCGGCGCACGGCCGAGAGCAGATCGCCTTCGGTCAGGTCGCGGAAGACGAAGCCGCTGGCGCGGCCGTCGTCCAGGTTTTCCAGGCTGCAATCGGTCACGGTGTCGGCCAGGCCACCCACGGCGCGCACCAGGGGCAGGGTGCCGTAACGCAGGCCGTAGAGCTGCGTCAGGCCGCAGGGCTCGAAGCGCGAGGGCACCATGATCACGTCGCTGCCGGCGATGACGGCGTGCGAAAGCGCCTCGTCGTAGCCGATGTGCACCGCCACCTGGCCGGGGTGCCGCGCGGCGCAGGCCTGCAGCGCGGCCACGATGGGTGCGTCCCCCGTGCCCAGCACCACCAGCTGGCCGCCACGGCGCACCAGTTCGTCGACCACGCCGGGCAGCAGGTGCAGGCCCTTCTGTTCGGTCAGACGGCTGACCACGCAGAACAGCAGCGCGTTCTGGGTCGGCTGGAGCCGCATCTGCTGTTGCAAACGCGCCTTGGCCAGGGCTTTGCCGTCCAGGTGATCGGCATCAAAGCCGGGTTGCACCAGCGGGTCGTTGTCCGGGCTCCAGACCGCATCGTCCACACCGTTGAGGATGCCGTGCAAGACGTTGTGGCGCTTGCGCAGCACGCCGTCCAGACCACAGCCCTGTTCGTGGCCGGTGATCTCGCGCGCGTAGGTGGGGCTGACGGTGGTGATGGCGTCGGCGAATTTCAGGCCCGCCTTCATGAAGCTGATCTGGCCGTGGTATTCGATGCCGTCGAGGTGGAACAGCGCATCGGGCAGACCCAGGCGGGTGCGCAGCTCGGCCGGGAAAACGCCTTGGTAGGCCAGATTGTGGATGGTGAACACGGTGACTGGTTTCTTCGCTCCGCCCAGGCCGAGCTGGCGCAGGTAGGCAAAGGCCAGGCCGCTGTGCCAGTCGTGCCCGTGCACCACGTCGGGGCGCCAGGCGCGGTCCAGCCCGGTGCCCAGCAGCGCCGCGGCCCAGCCCAGCCAGGCGAACTGCTCGGCCGCGTCGGGCCAGGCGCGGCCGGCTTTGTCCAGGTAAGGGTTGCCAGGCCGTTCGTACAGGCCGGGCGCGTGCAGCAGCCAGACCGGCAGGCCGGTGGCCGTGATGCGGCCGCGCTGCAACCAGGGCTGTGGCCCCTGAGCGGTGCCGGGGCGCGGCCCCAGGCCCAGCGGCAGGCCGGCGCTGTCACCGGCGGGCACGGCCAGCGGCGCTCCGTCGGGCGTGACCCCGGCCACCACCGACGGAAAGGCCGGCAGCAGCAGCCGCACCTCAGCACCGGCTGCAGCCAGCGCCGGCGGCAGGCCCGCGCTCACATCGGCCAGCCCGCCGGTCTTGAGCAGTGGGTAGACCTCGGAACAGACGTAAAGGACTTTGGGTGAGTTCATGCACAGATTAGAAAAACGGGGGCAAATCGCCTGGAGGGAAGCCCTTCCAGCACGCACCGTGGAACTGGCTTTGCCAGGCCGCTGGTGCGGCCCCCTTGGGGGGTGACGCCGAAGGCGGCGCGGGGGGTTACGTCAAGCGCTCTAGCATCGCCTTCGTCACCAGCACCACACCGCTGTCGGTGCGGTAGAAACGCCGCGCGTCTTCGGCAGCGTCAAAGCCGATCTGCATGCCCGGCGGGATCGCGCAGCCGTTGTCGACCACCACCTTGCGCAGCTTGCAGCCGCGGCCCACGTCCACCTCGGGCAGCAGCACGGCTTCCTCGACCTCGGCGTACGAATGGATGTGCACCTTGGAGAACAGCACCGAGCGGTTCACCGAGCCGCCCGAAATGATGCAGCCGCCCGAGACCAGCGAGTCCACCGCGCTGCCGCGGCGGCCGTCGTCGTTGAACACGAACTTGGCCGGTGGCAGCTGCTCCTGGTAGGTCCAGATCGGCCAGTCGCGGTCGTACATGTCCAGCTCGGGCAGGGTGTTGGTCAGGTCCAGGTTGGCGGCCCAGTAGGCCTCCACCGTACCGACGTCGCGCCAGTAGGCCGGCGCCTCGGGCGAGCTCTTGACGCAGGACAGGCCGAAGGGGTGGGCCACCGCTTGGCCAGCGGCCACCATGGCGGGGATCACGTCCTTGCCGAAGTCGCGGCTGGAGCCGGGGGTGGCGGCGTCCTTTTCCAGCGCGGCGAACAGGGCCTTGGCGTCGAACACGTAGATGCCCATGCTGGCCAGCGACACCTCGGGCTTGCCCGGCATGGCCGGCGGGTTGGCCGGTTTTTCGACGAAGTCGACGATGCGGCGCTGCTCGTCGATGGCCATCACGCCAAAGGCGCTGGCCTCGGCGATCGGCACCTCGATGCAGGCGACGGTGCACTGCCTGCCCTGGGCGACGTGATCGGCGATCAGCTCGGCGTAGTCCATCTTGTAGATGTGGTCGCCCGCCAGGATCAGGATGTACTCGGGGTTGTGCGCGCGCAGGATGTCCAGGTTCTGGTAGACCGCGTCGGCGGTGCCCAGGTACCAGCTCTCGTCGTCCATGCGCTGCTGCGCGGGCAGCAGGTCGATGAACTCGTTGAACTCGTTGCGCAGAAAGCTCCAGCCGCGCTGCAGGTGGCGCAGCAGGCTGTGCGACTTGTACTGGGTGATGACGCCGATGCGGCGCACGCCCGAGTTCAGGCAGTTGGACAGCGCGAAGTCGATGATGCGGAACTTGCCGCCGAAGTACACCGCCGGCTTGGTGCGGCGGTCGGTCAGCGCCTTCAGACGCGATCCGCGGCCACCGGCCAGCACCAGGCCGATGGTGCGCTTGGCCAGGTATTGGGGTGAGTGTTTGTCCATCGTTGTCTCCTGTCGTGTGTTGAAAAGCGGCAATCGGTTTCTGTATGCGGGGTGGCTTCAGCTACCTCGCCGGAGCACGTGTCTTCTCGTCCAGGGCACCCGAAGAACCGGCTTCGCCGGGCCAAAGGGTGCGTCCCCCTGGGGGGCCGAGGGCCGCGGCTCCAAGCCTGCCTGCGCAGGCTTGGACGGCCCGAGGAAGCATCGCCTCTGGTGATGCTGCGGCCTGCAAGGCGCGCGCAGCGGCGCAGGGGGGGTCATGCTCCAGCCCACCGCCCGTGCGCCCGTGTCATGGCGGCCAGTCGTTCGGCCGGTTCGTGGTTCACCAGATTCCATTCGAAGCGCCATTCCCAGCAGCCGGTGGCCAGGCCGGGGGTGTTCATGCGGTGGCGCGTGTCCAGGCCCAGCACGTCCTGGAACGGGATCACCAGGGTGTTGGCCACCGACATGGACAGCGCGTTGATCAGGGCCCAGTGCGGTTCGGTATCGACGCAGTGGCCCAGGTAGGCCCGCGCGTCGGCCTTTTCGCCGGCCATGGCGCTGGCCCACCAGCCCACCGTGGTCTCGTTGTCGTGCGTGCCGGTGTAGGCCACGCACTGGCGTTCCAGGTTGTGCGGCAGGTAGGGGTTGGCCGGGCCGCTGCCAAAGGCGAACTGCAGAATGCGCATGCCGGGGTATCCGCAGGCTTCGCGCAGGGCCGTCACCTCGGGCGTGATCAGGCCCAGGTCCTCCGCGATGATGGGCAACTGACCCAACTCGGCCTCGATCGCCTCGAAGAACGCCCGGCCCGGGCCCGTGCGCCACTGGCCGGCCACCGCGGTCGGCTCGGTGGCCGGGATTTCCCAGTGCGCCTCGAAGCCGCGGAAGTGGTCCAGCCGCACCACGTCCACCTGCTGGAACAGGTGGGCCAGGCGGTCCTTCCACCAGCGGTAGCCGCGGTGGGCCATGGATTCCCAGTTGTAGAGCGGGTTGCCCCAGCGCTGGCCGGTGGGGCTGAAGTAGTCGGGCGGCACGCCGGCCACCACGTAGGGCTCCATCTGCTCGTCCAGCAGGAACTCGCTCGCATGGGCCCAGACATCAGCGCTGTGGTGCGCGACAAAGATGGGCGCGTCGCCCACGATGGCGATGCCGCGCTCGCGCGCGTAGCCACGCAGGCGCTGCCACTGCACCCAGAAACGCCACTGCACGAAGCGCCAGAAACCCAGCGCATGGGCCGACTGTTCGCGCACCGCGTCCAGCGCGGCGCTCTCGCGGCGGGCCAATCCTTCGGGCCAGAGCGACCAGGGGCCGCCGTGGCGTTCGTCCAGCACCATGAACAGGGCGTAGTCGTCCAGCCAGTGGGCGTGCTGGGCGCAGAAATCGGCCAGTTCGGCGCGGCAGGCGTCGCTGGCGCGCAGGCTGAAGCCGTCCCAGGCCTTGCGCAGGCAGGCCATGCGGTGGGGCGCCACGCGCGCGAAGTCGCAGCGGTGTTCGTCAAAGCCCTTGCGCGCCATCCAGGGCAGCCAGCCCTGCTGGACCAGATCGTCCAGATCGACCATCAGCGGGCTGCCGGCGAAGGCCGAGACGCTCTGGTAGGGCGAGTTGCCCGGGCCAGCGGGCGAGAGCGGCAGGATCTGCCACAGGCTCTGGCCGGCGGCGGACAGCCAGTCGACGAAGTGGCGGGCACCGGGTCCGAGGTCGCCCGAGCCGTGCGGGCCGGGCAGGCTGGTGATGTGCAGCAGCACGCCGCTGGTGCGGCGGTGGAGCAATGAGGTTGCGTGGTTCATGTCGGTGTGGGGGTGGTCTGTGTGCCACCTTGCAAGGTCTGGACCAGCAGGCAGACCTGGGTCTCGTGCAGGTCCAGCGCCGTTCCCGTGAAGGGCTCAGCCGCGGCGGTGTCCACGGCAACAAAGCCGCGCGCGCTGTGCAGCCGCAGCGACCAGGGGCCGGGTGGCAGCGCCAGGCGGGCGTGGCCGCGGCCGGCGTGCCACACCAGCAGCAGCTGTTCGGTGGGCGCTGCCCCGTCTTCGCCCACGGCGATCAGCGCGCCCAGGGTGCAGTGCGGGCTGTTGTGCCAGGCCTCGTCGTGCATCGCGCTGCCGTCGCCGTGCAGCCAGGCGATGTCGGCCGGTGCGCCGGGCGCCACCGGCTGGCCGGTGAACCAGCGCGCGTGGCGCAGGCCGGGGAGTTGTCGGCGCAGGGCGGTCAGGTCGGCCACGTAGGCGCTCAGGTCGGCGTCGGCGCCGGTCCAGTCGAGCCAGGTCAGGCCGTTGTCCTGGCAGTAGCTGTTGTTGTTGCCTTGCTGGCTGTGGCCCAGTTCGTCGCCCGCCAGCAGCTGCGGCGTGCCCTGGGCGCACAGCAGCGTGGCCAGCAGGGCGCGGCGCCACAGGCCGCGGCGGTGCAGCACCGGCGGGTCTTCGCTGGGGCCTTCGGCACCGCCGTTGGCGCTGAGGTTGTGGCCGTGACCATCGCGGTTGTCTTCGCCGTTGGCGGCGTTGTGCTTGTGGTTGTAGGCGGTGAGGTCGGCGAGGTTGAAGCCGTCGTGCGCAGTCAGCAGGTTGACGCTGGCGGTGGGCCGGCGCGCGCCGCGGTGGAATCGGTCGCTGCTGGCGCAGACGCGGCTGGCCAGTTCACCCAGCGTGGCAGGGTGGCCCAGCCAGAAGGCGCGCACGCTGTCGCGGAAGGTGTCGTTCCACTCGAACCAGCCGGGTGCGAAACCGCCCACGTGGTAACCGTGGGGGCCGATGTCCCAGGGCTCGGCGATCAGCGCCACGTCGCGCAGCACCGGGTCCTGCTGCATGGCGGTCAGCAGCGGCGCGTGCGGGTGGAAGGCGTGGCCCAGCGCCCCGCTGCGGCCCAGCGAGACCGCCAGGTCGAAGCGGAAACCGTCCACGCCATAGGCCTGCACCCACCAGCGCAGGCTGTCCATCACCCACTGGATGACGCGCGGCTCGCCGGTGGCCAGGCTGTTGCCGCAGCCGCTGAAGTTGTGCGGCACGCCGCGCTCGCCCATGGCGTACCAGCCGTTCTGGCCCAGGCCGCGCCAGCTCAGCGTGGGGCCGTCCAGGTCGCTTTCGGCGGTGTGGTTGAACACCACGTCCAGCACCACCTCGATGCCGGCGCGGTGCAGGGCGTCCACCATGGACCGGAACTCGGTGCGGATGGCGGCCGCGTCGCTGGCGGTTGCCGCGTCGGCGCCCGCTGTGGCCGCGGCGTAGCCGGGGTCGGGCGCGAACGCGTTGAGCGTGTTGTAGCCCCAGTGGTTGACCAGGCCGCGCGCGAGCAGGTGCCGTTCGCTGATGTGCTGGTGCACCGGCAGCAGGCAGACGCTGGTGATGCCCAGGCGCCGCAGGTGGGCGATGACCGCCGGGTGGGCCAGGGCCGCATAGGTGCCGCGCTGGTGTTCGGGCAGCTCGGGGTGCAGGCGGGTGAGCGCTTTCACATGCGCTTCGTACAGCACGCGACGGCCGGGCGCGATGCCCGGGCGCGGCGCGATCGTGGTGCCGGCTTGCAGTTCGGCCGCCGCATCGACCACGGCGCACTTGGGCATGTGGTGGGCGTTGTCCTGCGGTGTCGGGCGGTGCTCGTGCCAGGGCTGGGTGGGGTTCAGCGGGTCGTCCACCGCGTGGCCGGTCTGCAGGGCCAGGCGCGCGGTGTCACCCACCAGGGCCAGTGCCCAGGGGTCCAGCAGCAGGCGCTGCGGGTTGAAGCGGTGACCGGCCTCGGGCTGCCAGGGGCC
>CALRYD010000032.1:0-51367 GCA_943372305.1 Hydrogenophaga intermedia
CTTGTTGCGCAGCGACAGCTCGATGTTGATGCGCTCGATGCCCAGGGTGTACTCGCCCATGCGCGGCAGCGGGATCACCACGTCTTCGTTGATCTTGAAGGCGTTGGTGTGCTTGGAAATCGCTGCGGTGCGCTTGCGGTCCAGCCAGAACTTTTTGCGCGCCTCGTAGCTGATGGCGATGAAGCCTTCGCCACTGCGGCCGTTGGCCAGTCGGATCACCTCGCTGGTGGCGCGCGCCACGGCGTCGGCGTCGTCACCGACGATGTCGCCGATCAGCACCATCTTGGGCAGGGTGCCACGCTTGCTCTTGGTGGTGTAGCCGACCGCCTTGAGGTAGCGGTCGTCCAGGTGCTCCAGGCCGGCCAGCAGCGTGCCGCTGCGCTTTTGCTCGGCGAACATGAAGTCCTTGATCTCGACGATCGAGGGCACCCCGTCCTTGGGGTTACCGAAGAACTCCAGGCACACGGTGCGGGTGTGCTCGGGCATGCGGTGCACCACCCAGCGGCCGCTGGTGATCAGACCATCGCAGCCCTCTTTCTGGATGCCCGGCAGGCCGCTGAGGAACTTGTCGGTCACGTCCTTGCCCAGGCCTTCCTTGCGGAAGGTCTTGCCCGGGATCACCAGCTGCTCGGTGCGCACCGGCGTTTTGCCGTCGGCCTCGAAATACTTCAGTTCGAAGGTGGCAACCTCGGCGTCGTGGATCTTGCCCAGGTTGTGGTCGGTGCGGGTGACTTCCAGCCATTGCGCCTGCGGCGTCACCATGCGCCAGCTCACCAAATTGTCCAGCGCCGTGCCCCAGAGCACGGCCTTCTTACCACCCGCATTCATGGCGATGTTGCCGCCCACGCAGGACGCTTCGGCCGAGGTCGGGTCCACCGCGAACACATATCCCGCGCGCTCGGCCGCGTCGGCCACGCGCTGCGTGACCACGCCGGCCTCGGTCCACACGGTGGCGACCGGCCGCTCGTGCCCGCCGATGCGGATGTGCTCCACCTCGGTCATGGCTTCGAGCTTTTCGGTGTTGATCACCACGCTCTTCCAGGTCAGCGGGATCGCGCCGCCGGTGTAGCCGGTGCCGCCGCCGCGCGGGATGATGGTCAGGCCCAGCTCCACGCAGCCCTTGACCAGGTGGGCCATCTCGGCCTCGGTGTCGGGCGTGAGCACCACGAAGGGGTATTCCACGCGCCAGTCGGTCGCGTCGGTCACGTGCGACACGCGCGAGAGGCCATCGAACTTGATGTTGTCCTTGGCGGTGAGCTTGCGCAGCACCTTGTTCGTGCGCTGGCGCAAGGCGGCCATGTCTTCGAACGACCGCGCAAACGTTTCAACCGCCCCTTTGGCTGCCTTCAACAACAGGCCCACCGACTCGTCGCGCGCCGGATCGTCCTGCGGCGTGCGGCGCTTCTGCACCTCGCCCAGGCGGTGGTTCAGCGCGTCGACCAGCGCGGCGCGGCGTTTGGGGTTGTCCAGCAGGTCGTCCTGCAGGTAGGGATTGCGCTGCACGACCCAGATGTCGCCCAGCACTTCGTACAGCATGCGGGCCGAACGGCCGGTGCGGCGCTCGCCGCGCAGCCCGTCCAGCAGGTCCCAGGCTTGGGAGCCGAGCAGCCGCAGGACGATCTCACGGTCCGAGAACGAGGTGTAGTTGTATGGAATTTCGCGCAAACGGGGCGATTCGTCAGCAACGGTTTCCAGGAGCGGGAGCGGCGTGGGAGCGTTCATGTGCAGGGGAGATCAGCAGAAAAAGCTGAGCCAGCGATGGTACCGCACCCCCCATTCACGCACCCCCATGGCGGGTACTGGCACACTCGCCAAAACCCCCGGAGACCAGCCATGAAATCCGCCCCCTCCACACCCTCCGCCTGGCCCTACCCGCGCTGGATCGCCCACCGCGGTGCGGGCCAGCTGGCGCCCGAGAACACGCTGGCCGCTTTCCGCCTAGGCGCGCAGCACGGTTACCGCATGTTCGAGTGCGACGCCAAGCTCAGCGCCGACGGCGTGCTGTTCCTGCTGCACGACGACACGCTGGAGCGCACCACCAACGGGCAAGGTCTAGGCGGCGCCCTGCCCTGGGCGGCCCTGAGCCAGCTGGACGCGGGCGGCTGGCATTCGCGCGCCCACGCGGGCGAACCACCCGCCACGCTCGAAGCCGTGGTGCGCTACTGCCTGGCCAACCGCTTCGACCTGAACATCGAAATCAAGCCCAGCCCCGGCCTGGCCCACGCGACCGGTGAAGCGGTGGGGCGCGAAGCCCTGCGCCTGTGGGCTGGTGCCAGCGGTACACAGCCACTCCTGAGCTCCTTCGAACCCGACGCACTGGCCGGCGCGCGCCAGACCGCACCGGCGTTGCCGCGCGGCCTGCTGCTGGAAACCCTGCCGGACGGGTGGCTGGACACCGCCCTGGGCCTGGGCTGCGTGGCCGTCATCTGCGACCACGAACACTGGACCGCCGAAGCCATGGCCCGCACCCGCGAGGCCGGCCTGCGCACCCTGGCCTACACCGTCAACGAGGCGGCCGACGTGGCACGGCTCCAAGCCTGGGGTATCGACGGCATCATCACCGACGCCGTGGACCGGTTTTCACCGGTCTGAGGCGCGGTCACCGCCATGGTTCGCGTCGTCAAAACGCACATCCTTCGCGCGAGGTGAATCTTCCAGAGACACCGCCGGGGTGGCTCCGCCAGACGGCTGGTGTCGCCCCCTTGAGGGGGTCGCGCGCAGCGCGGCGGGGGTGCCGCCCTATCTGCCTCTCACCCACCAGACCAGCGAACCCTGCGCCAGCACCAGCGCAGCGTAGGTGAACATCTTGGCGTCGCGGCCGAAGACGATCAGCCCGGCCAGCAGCACCGCCACGCCCAGGCCACACAGCGCCAGCAGCTCCTTGCGGGCGGCCCAGCGGCCGGCCCGGGCTTTGGGCCACAGACGGGGGGCGCACCACAGCAGCAGCGCCAGCCCGAGGGCCGGGGCGGCGAAGTTCAGCAGGTGCCCGATCAGGGCAAAAAATGTCATGTCAGCAGGATGTCGGCGTCAGAGAGCCGCGAATTTTATAATCCGGCACATGTCTGTCTGGGCGCTCGGTATCAACCACCACACGGCTCCGCTCGATTTGCGGGGCCGTTTCGCGTTCGCGCTCGACCAGATCCAGCCCACGCTGCACGGCTACCGCCAGAGCCTGGCCCGCCAGCCCGAGGCCACGCTGCTGTCCACCTGCAACCGCACCGAGCTGTACGCCGCGGGCGAACAGTCGGCCGTGGAGCCCACGCTGGAATGGCTGGCGCAGACCGGCGGCGTCAGCACCCACGTGCTCAAGGACCACGCCTACATCCTGCGCGAAGGCGAGGCGGCGCGCCACGCCTTCCGCGTCGCCAGCGGGCTGGACAGCATGGTGCTGGGCGAGGCACAGATCCTGGGCCAGATGAAAGACGCGGTGCGCGCCGCCGACGAAGCAGGCGCCCTGGGCACCACGCTGCACCAGCTGTTCCAGCGCTCGTTCGCGGTGGCCAAGCAGGTGCGCACCTCGACCGAGATCGGCGCCCACTCGATCAGCATGACCGCCGCCGCCGTGCGCCTGGCCAGCCAGCTGTTCGAAGATATCAAGGACATCAAGGTGCTGTTCGTCGGAGCCGGCGAAATGATCGAGCTGGCCGCCACGCACTTCGCAGCCAAGACACCCAAGAGCATGGTGATCGCCAACCGCACGCTGGAGCGCGGCGAGGCCCTGGCCGGCCGGTTTGGCGCCCAGGTCATGCGCCTGGCCGACATCCCCGACCGCCTGCACGAGTTCGATGCCGTGGTCAGCTGCACTGCCAGCACCCTGCCCATCATCGGCCTGGGCGCGGTGGAGCGGGCGCTGAAAAAGCGCAAGCACCGCCCCATGTTCATGGTCGATCTGGCCGTGCCGCGCGACATCGAGATCGAGGTCAAGGGCCTGTCCGACGTGTACCTGTACACCGTGGACGACCTGGCCAGCGTGGTGCAGACCGGCAAGGAAAACCGCCAGGCCGCTGTTGCGCAGGCCGAGGCCATCATCGACGCGGGCGTGCTCAGCTTCATGCACTGGCTGGAGCAACGCGACCCAGCCAAGGGCGGCGTGGTCCCGCTGATCCAGCAGATCAACGCCCAGGCCGACGCCTGGCGCGCCGCCGAACTGGCCCGCGCCAAAAAGCTGCTGGCCAAAGGCGAGCCGGTCGAGGCCGTGCTCGAAGCCCTGTCCAAAGGCCTGACGCAAAAGATGCTGCACGGCACCCTGGCCGAGCTGCACGCCGGCGACGCCGAGACCCGCGCCGCCACGGCGCAGACCGTCTCGCGCCTGTTCCTGCGCGAAAAGTCCTAGCGACGCCCGCAGCGCACCGCCTGGTGCGCCCGAGCACGGTCCGTCGGCCCCGTGCGCTTCACTGCCGCCGTCGCCTTTTCCCGTTCCCGCATGAAACCCTTTGTCCGCGACACCCTGCTGCGCCAGAAAGCCCGCCTGCACGAGCTGGACGCCTTGCTTTCCGCGCCCGATGTGGTGAACGACCTGGAGCGCTTTCGCACCCTCAGCCGCGAACACGCCGACGCCTCGGTCATCGTCGAGGTCTTCAACCGCCACCAGCAACGCGAAGCCGACCTGGCCGCCGCACAGGACCTGCTTGCCGACCCGGACATGGCCGAACTGGCGCAGGAAGAGATCGACACGGCGAAGGCTGACATCGAACGGCTGGACGAAGAACTGCAACACCTGCTGCTGCCCAAAGACCCCGACGACGAGCGCCCGGCCTTCGTCGAAATCCGCGCCGGCACCGGCGGTGACGAGTCGGCTCTGTTCGCGGGCGACCTGGCACGCCTCTACACCCGATACGCCGACAGCCAGGGCTGGACCACCGAAATCGTGAGCGAATCGCCCAGCGAACTGGGCGGCTACAAAGAGGTGGTGCTGCGCATCGCCGGCCGTGGCGCAGGTGCCAACGTCTATGGCCAGTTGCGCTTCGAATCGGGTGGCCACAGGGTGCAGCGCGTGCCTGCGACCGAGACGCAGGGCCGCATCCACACCAGCGCCGCCACCGTGGCCGTGATGCCCGAGCCCGATGAAGCCGAGGCGGTCAAGCTCAACCCGGCGGACCTGCGCATCGACACCTTCCGCGCCAGCGGCGCGGGCGGCCAGCACATCAACAAGACCGACTCGGCCGTGCGTGTGGTGCACCTGCCCACCGGCATCGTGGCCGAGTGCCAGGACGGCCGCAGCCAGCACAGCAACAAGGCCAAGGCGCTGCAGGTGTTGCAGGCGCGCATCCAGGAAAAGGAGCGCAGCGAACGCGCCGCCAAAGAGGCCGCCACCCGCAAGGGCCTGGTGGGCAGCGGCGACCGCAGCGATCGCATCCGCACCTACAACTTCCCGCAGGGCCGGCTGACCGACCACCGCATCAACCTCACGCTCTACAAGCTGCTGCAGGTGATGGAGGGTGATCTGGGCGACGTCATCCACGCGTTGCAGGTGGCGCGCGGAGCCGAGATGCTGGCCGATCTCGAACAACAGAACAGCCGATGAACACGCTGCAAGACGCCCTGCGACACGCCGCCGCTGCCGGTCTGGACCGGCTGGACGCACAGATGCTGTTGCTGCACGTGCTGGGCCGTTCGCCGCACGACCGCGCCTGGCTGATCGCGCACGACAGCGACCCGCTGCCCCCACCGGCGGCCACACGGTGGACCGAACTGCTGCAACGGCGGCAACAAGGCGAACCGATGGCCTACCTGGTGGGCGAAAAGGAATTCGGCGGCCTGACGCTGGCGGTGGACGCGCGCGTGCTGGTGCCGCGCCCGGACACCGAAGTGCTGGTGGAATGGTCGCTGGACGCCCTGCCCCCAGTCGGCACCGCAGCGCCCCGCCTGCTGGACCTGGGCACAGGCAGCGGCGCCATCGCACTCACCATCGCCACCCGGCGGCCCGACGCGCAGGTCACCGCCACCGACGCCAGCGCGGAGGCGCTCGCCGTGGCCCAGGCCAACGCGCGGCGCCTGGGCCTGCCGGTGCGCTTCGCCCCCGGCGCCTGGCTGGCGGCGGTGCCGGGCGAACGCTTTCACGTGATCGCCAGCAACCCGCCCTACATCGCCGAGGGCGACCACCACCTGGCAGCCCTCGCCCACGAACCGATCAGCGCCCTGACCGCCGGCCCGGACGGGCTGGACGACATCCGCCAGATCGTGGCGCAGGCGCCGCACGCGCTGCACCCGGGTGGCTGGCTGCTGCTGGAACACGGCCATGACCAGGCCCCCGCCGTGCGGGCCCTGCTGGAAGATGAGGGCTTCGAGGCCGTGGCCAGCCGCACAGACCTTGCGGGCATCGAGCGCTGCAGCGGCGGGCGCTGGCGCGGGGCGCGATAATTGCGCCTTCGCCGGCTCCGGCCGGCTCCCGATCAACGAACCCAGGATCGCAGCCATGAGCGACGTTCAGACCCAAATCGACCAACTGGTCAAATCCAACGACATCGTGCTGTTCATGAAGGGCAGCGCCAGCTTCCCCCAGTGCGGTTTCTCCGGCCGTGCCATCCAGATCCTCAAGGCCTGCGGCGTGGACACCAAGTCCGTCAAGACCGTGAACGTGCTGGAAGACGACGGCATCCGCGCCGGTATCAAGGAATACAGCAACTGGCCGACCATCCCGCAGCTCTACGTCAAGGGCGAATTCATCGGCGGCTCGGACATCATGATGGAGATGTACGAGTCCGGTGAATTGCAAAAGGCCATCAGCGGCCAGGCCTGATTCCCACCGCATCCTGCCAACAGCCGCCTGCGGGCGGCTGTGTCGTTTCCGGGCGTGCACAAACGCACGCGCGCCAGCGCTACCCAGGAATGCGCCGGGTTTTCCGGGTTCTTCCGACGTTTCAGGTGGGCACAGCTTGTGCTTCAATGAAAGCGTCGCCGAACCTTTCAAGGAGAACCGCATGAGCTCACGCAGCCTGGTCGCTTCCCCCTCCCTCGGACTGCCCATCGCCCGGATGCGCAGCGTGTTCAAGGCCGACGAGGTCGAGCGCAAGCTGGCCCACCTGCAGGCCAGCGGCAACGAACGCGAATACGAAGGCCTGCGCAACACCTGGCAGCGCATGCTCGAACGCGGGCCCCAGCGCTTCGCCGTCAAGCCTTCGGGCGTGCCCGACATGGCGCCGCTTTACGACCTGCTGCCCAACTTTGGTGAGGTGCTCGACGACGTGAAACGCCACGTCGCCCTCAGCCAGGACAGCCACGATGGCCTGGAGGTCACACCCATCCTGCTGCTTGGCCCACCCGGCGTGGGCAAGACCCACTTCGCCAAACAGATCGCCGACCTGCTTGGTACCAGCATGAGCCTGGTGCCCATGAGCAGCATGACCGCCGGATGGCTGCTGTCGGGGTCCTCGTCGCAATGGAAGGGCGCCAAACCCGGGAAGGTGTTCGAGGCGCTGGTCGACGGCCAGTACGCCAACCCGGTGATCGTGGTCGACGAGATCGACAAGGCCAGCGCCGACGCGCAGTACGACCCTCTGGGCTCGCTCTACAGCCTGCTGGAACACGATACAGCGCAGCACTTCGTGGACGAGTTCGCCGAGGTGCCGATCGACGCCAGCCAGGTGATCTGGATCACCACCGCCAACGACGAGCGCGCCATCCCGGAGCCGATCCGCAACCGCATGAACGTGTTCGAGATCGCCCCGCCCTCGCCCGACGCGGCGCGCAAGATCGCGGCCCACCTCTACCGCGGCATCCTGGGCGAGCACGACTGGGGCCAGCGCTTCGACCCGGAGCCGTCCGACGACGTGCTGGACCTGCTGGCCACCCTCGCCCCGCGCGAAATGCGCCGCGCCCTGGTCACGGCCTTTGGCAACGCGCGGCTGGACAACCGCTTCAGCGTCGAGCCCGGCGACCTGCCACGCGCGGGCAGCGGCAAGTCGCGGATCGGCTTCCTGCAGTAGCCGCTATCCACGCAACAACTGTGGCGTCAGCCGACGACAACGCCTTGGAACCGGCTCTACGAGGCCACACGCGCTGCCCCCGTGAGGGGTTCGCGCGCAGCGCGGCGGGGGGCGTCATGCATCCGGGTGCGCCCAGTTCTTCGCCGCCGCGTAGACCGCGTTCGGGTACTGTGGCTTGCCGCGGCTGCCGTTGTAGCGGCCCAGCGCCAGGTAGGTGTCGCCGCGTTCGCGGTCCAGGTAGTGGCGCAGGATCACGCAGCCAAAGCGGATGTTGGTCTGCATGTGGAACAGCTTGCCTGCATCGCCGTCACCGATGACACGCGACCAGAACGGCATGATCTGCATGTAGCCGCGCGCGCCCACCGGTGAAATGGCGAACTTGCGGAACGCGCTCTCGACCTGGATCAGGCCCATCACCATCGTCGTGTCCAGCCCCGCACGCTTGGACTCGTACCAGACCGTTTGCAGGAATTCGATGCGGGTCTGGAAGTCCGGCTTCTTTTTCTTGAGCCGGTCGCTCATCGCCCCCAGCCAGCGCAGGTAAGCCAGGCGTTTGTTGATGTCGGTGAACTCGGGCACCGGCGGCGCGCTGCTGGCGATGGCTGCGCTGAGGGCCGAACGCACCGAATCGGCCAGCGGCTCCTCCAACTGGCCACCAGCGCGCACCGATCCGGTGCCCAGCCAGCCGGCAGCGCCCAGCGCCGCGGTGCGCAGCAGGCACTGGCGCCGGCTCAGGTCCAACGTGGCGGCGGTCATCGTCGATCCCTCCGCGCTGCGCACTGCGGAGCAGCGCGCCTTGGGAGCGGCTCGGCAGCGCTCATGCGCTCAGGCGGCCCTTCACAAAAGCGAGGGCTTCCGCGGCCGGCACCTTGGTGGCCGCGGCGTCGCGGCGGTGCTGGTACTCGACCATGCCTTCTTTCAGGCCCCGGTCGCCGATGGTCACGCGGTGCGGCACGCCGATGAGTTCCCAGTCGGCGAACATCGCGCCCGGGCGCTCGCCGCGGTCGTCCAGGATCACGTCGACTCCCGCCGCCAGCAGGCCGGCGTACAGCTCGTCGGCCGCGGCCTTGACGGCCTCGCTGCGGTCGGCGCCCACCGGGCACACCACAACGGTGAAGGGAGCGATCGCGTCGGGCCAGACGATGCCGCGCTCGTCGTGGTTCTGCTCGATGGCGGCCGCCGGCAGGCGGGTGATGCCGATGCCGTAACACCCCATCTCGAAGTGCTTAGGCTTGCCATCGGTGTCCAGGAAGGTCGCGTTCATGGCCTTGCTGTACTTGGTGCCCAGGTAGAACACATGGCCGACCTCGATGCCGCGTTCGATCGCCAGCACGCCCTTGCCGTCCGGCGACGGGTCGCCCTCGACCACGTTGCGGATGTCGGCCACCAGGTCGGGCTCGGGCAGGTCACGGCCCCAGTTCACGCCCGTCATGTGGAAGTCCGGCTCGTTGGCGCCACAGATCCAGTCGGCCATCAACGCCACCTCGCGGTCGGCCACGATCTTCAGCGGCTGCTTGAGACCGACAGGGCCCAGGTAGCCCGGCTTGCAGCCGAAGTGGGCATCGATCTCAGGGATCGATGCGAAGCGGAAGCCCTTGTCCAGGCCTGGGACCTTGCCCACTTTGACCTCGTTCATGTCGTGGTCACCGCGCAGCAGCAGCAGCCAGACCTGGCTCTTGACCACTTCGCCCGCGTCGTTGAGCTCATCGGTCGCCAGCACCAGCGACTTGACCGTGGTCGCCAGTGGCACGCCCAGCAGTTCGGCCACATCGGCGCAGGTGCTCTTGCCCGGCGTCGGTGTCTTGGTCATGGGGTTGGCGGCGGCCGGCCGCGGACCGGCTGGCGCCAGCGCTTCAGCCTTCTCCATGTTGGCCGCGTACTCGCTGGCCGGACAGTAGACGATGGCGTCTTCACCCGTGGCCGCGATCACCTGGAATTCTTCGCTCAGGTCGCCGCCGATGGCGCCGCTGTCGGCCGCCACTGCGCGGTACTTCAGACCGAAGCGGTCGAAGATGCGGCGGTAGGCCGCAGCCATCACCTGGTAGCTGGACTTGGCGCCGGCCTCATCGCGGTCGAAGGAGTAGGCGTCCTTCATGATGAACTCGCGCCCGCGCATGAGGCCGAAGCGCGGCCGGCGCTCGTCGCGGAACTTGGTCTGGATCTGGTACAGGTTCTTGGGCAGCTGCTTGTAGCTGCGCAGCTCCTGACGGGCCACGTCGGTCACCACCTCTTCGCTGGTGGGCTGGACGATGTAGTCGCGCCCATGCCGGTCCCGGATGCGCAGCAGTTCCGGCCCCATCTTGTCGAAACGCCCGGTTTCCTGCCAAAGCTCGGCCGGCTGCACCACCGGCATCGTCATTTCCACCGCCCCAGCGCGGTTCATTTCCTCGCGCACGATGGCTTCCACCTTCTGGATCACGCGCAACCCCATGGGCATGTAGTTGTAGATGCCGGCGCCGAGCTTGCGGATCATGCCGGCGCGGGTCATGAGCTGGTGGCTCACGACTTCGGCGTCGGCCGGGGCTTCTTTGAGGGTGGTGATGAGAAACTGGGAGGCTTTCATGGGCGAACCGCCGCCAGCGGCGGCCAAGGCAGAAAAGTCGGATGGGAAGGGCTTCAGAACCGCGGCCCAATCGGTCGGTATTTACCCGGCGTTGGACCGTCGTCGCACCGCATTCGGTACGCAATCTGTCATGCGCGATGCATAATCCAGACAGTTCAAAAATTTGGGGTTGATTATGCTTGACAGAGAAGGCTTCAGGCCCAATGTCGGCATCATTCTGCTCAACCAGCGAAACCAGGTGTTCTGGGGCAAGCGCATACGCTCGCACTCTTGGCAGTTTCCGCAAGGTGGCATCGACCGGGGCGAAACGCCCGAGCAAGCCATGTACCGGGAACTGCACGAGGAAGTGGGCCTGATGCCCGAACACGTGAGCATCGTTGCCCGTACACGGGACTGGTTGCGCTACGAAGTGCCGGACCGCTTCATCCGCCGCGATGCGCGGGGCCATTACAAAGGCCAGAAACAGATCTGGTTCCTGCTGCGACTGGTGGCACAGGACTGGAATCTGAACCTGCGTGCCACCAGCCACCCGGAATTCGATGCCTGGCGCTGGCACGACTACTGGGTACCGCTGGACGTGGTGGTGGAGTTCAAACGCGGCGTGTACGAAATGGCGCTGACCGAGCTGGCCCGCTACCTGCCGCGCAACGACCATCGCAACCGCTATCTGCGGTCGGGCAGCCGTGGGCCACGGTCGGCCGAACCATCAGAACCTTATCCTGCGCCCCGGCTGTCACCTGTCGGGCTGGAGCTGCCGCCCGGTGCCACGTTCGACCCGGACCCTCAGGCGCATCAGCCTCAAGCCGGCCTGAAATGAAACGACGACCGCCACCGCGCTACTGCGGAGGTGGTCAGCTTCAGGCGCGTGCGAGCACCAGGTTGTCTCGGTGGATCATTTCGGGCTCGGCGGCGTAGCCCAGCAAGCGCTCGAAATCACCCGACGACTTGCGGCAGATCAGGCGCGCCTCCGGGCTGGCGTAGTTGGCCAGGCCACGGGCGATCTCCGAGCCGTCCGGCCCTCGCACGGCGATCACATCGCCGCGTGAAAAATCGCCCTCCACCGCTGTCATGCCAATGGGCAGCAGGCTCTTGCCTTCGCCCACGATCTTGTCCACTGCACCGGCGTCGACCACCACCGAACCGCGCATCTGCAGGTGATCGGCCATCCACTGCTTGCGCGCCTGTTGCTTGGCCGTCTGCGCCACCAGACAGGTGCCGATCGCCTCGCCTTCACACAGCCGCTGCAGCACCCGCGGCTCACGCCCCCAGGCGATCACGGTGGATGCACCCGAGCCTGCGGCCCGCTTGGCGGCCAGGATCTTGGTGATCATGCCGCCCTTGCCGATCCCCGAACCCGCCCCCCCGGCCATGGCTTCGAGTTGCGGATCGCCCGCCCGCGCCACATGCACGAACTGCGCCGCCGGGTCGCGCCGCGGGTCCGCGGTGTACAGCCCCTTCTGGTCGGTCAGGATCACCAGCGCATCGGCCTCCACCAGGTTGGCCACCAGCGCACCGAGTGTGTCGTTGTCACCGAACTTGATTTCGTCGTTGACCACGGTGTCGTTTTCGTTGATCACCGGCACCACGCCCAGCTGCAGCAGCGTCAACAGTGTCGACCGCGCGTTGAGATAGCGCTCGCGGTCCGCCAGGTCGGCGTGCGTCAGCAACACCTGCGCACTGCCCACACCGCACTCGCGCAGCTTGGTCTCGTACATCTGGACCAGACCCATCTGGCCCACGGCGGCCGCCGCCTGCAGTTCGTGGATCTCCTTTGGACGGGTGGCCCAGCCCAGGCGTTTCATGCCCTCGGCCACCGCGCCGCTGCTGACCATGATCAGTTCGCGCCCCTGCTGGACCAGCGCAGCCAGTTCCTGGCTCCACTGACCAATGGCCTGCTCATCCAGCCCACGACCTTCATTGGTCACCAGACTCGACCCCACCTTGACCACGATGCGGCGCGCCGCCTTCAACACACTGGCGTCGGGCGCCGGGCTGCTCACTGGGGTCAACGTTTCGCTCATGCTGCTAGGGTTTTGTAAGGATGGGACCGGCTGCGGTTCAGACGCCTCGGGGATCGCCGTCGGCGAACCGTGGATCCACCTCCACCGGCGCCTGGTGGGACTGGAATTCCTTGGCCAGGTATTGATACACCGTCTGCACCAGGCGCTCGCAACCCTCGCGGGTCAGAGCCGAAATCTCGAACACAGGCCCCTTGTGCTTGAGGCGCTTGACGATGTCCTTGACGCGCGCTTCGCGCTCCTCAGCCGGCACCATGTCCAGCTTGTTGAGCACAAGCCAGCGCGGCTTGGCGTGCAGCGCAGGGTCGAATTTTTTGAGTTCCGCCACGATGGCCTTGGCCTGCTGCACCGGGTCCACGGCATCGTCAAACGGCGCGACATCCACCAGGTGCAGCAGTACGCGGGTACGCTGCAGGTGGCGCAAGAACTGGTGCCCCAGACCAGCGCCTTCAGAGGCCCCTTCGATCAGACCCGGCACATCGGCCACCACAAAACTCTTCTCTGGTCCCACGCGCACCACACCCAGGTTCGGGTAAAGCGTCGTGAACGGGTAGTCGGCGATTTTGGGGCGCGCGTTCGAGATGGCGGCAATCAGGGTGGACTTCCCTGCGTTGGGCATGCCCAGCAAACCCACATCGGCCAGCACCTTGAGTTCGAGCTTGAGCGACTTGTGCTCACCCGGCCAACCCGGCGTCTTCTGACGCGGCGCGCGGTTGGTCGAACTTTTGTAATGCATGTTGCCGAAGCCACCGTCACCGCCCTTGGCAATGGTGATCTGCTCACCCGGGTTGAGCAGTTCGTACAGCACCTCGCCGGTCTCGGCATCGCTGATGATGGTACCCACCGGCATCTTGAGCACGATGTCGTCGCCCTTGACACCGAACATGTCCGAGCCCTTGCCGTGCTCACCGCGCTGCGCCTCGAACCGGCGCGTGTAGCGAAAGTCCACCAGCGTGTTCAGGCTCGCGTCGGCCACGGCGTAGACGTGTCCGCCACGGCCACCATCGCCTCCATCGGGCCCGCCAAATTCCTTGTACTTCTCATGCCGGAACGACGCGCAGCCGTTGCCGCCATCGCCCGCAGCGACATCGATCGTGGCTTCGTCCACAAATTTCATGATCAGCTCTTATGAAAATTCAAACAGAAAAGGCCCGCGTGAGGCGGGCCTTTCCACTGGGATGCTGCCATCCGGTCGGTGGCCCTGACGGGCCGCCGCATCACACGGGGGTGATGCTCACGACGTGACGGTTGAGTTCGCCTTTGACAGCGAAGCTGACGTGGCCGTCAACCGTGGCAAACAGGGTGTGGTCCTTGCCCAGGCCAACGTTGGTGCCGGGGTGGAACTTGGTGCCGCGCTGGCGAACGATGATGGAACCGGCCGAAACCAGCTCACCACCAAAGGCCTTCACGCCGAGCATCTTGGGCTTGGAATCGCGCCCGTTTCGCGTAGAGCCGCCGCCTTTTTTCTGTGCCATTTCAAATTACTCCTCAGGCAGCGATTGCAGCGATCTGCAGCTCGGTGAAATTCTGACGGTGACCTTGGCGCTTCTGGTAGTGCTTGCGACGGCGCATCTTGAAGATCGTGACCTTCTCATGGCGACCGTGCGCCACCACCGTGGCCTTGACCGTTGCGCCGGAAACCAGGGGCGTGCCCACCTTCAGTTCAGTGCCGTTGCCGACAGCCAGAACCTGGTCGATCACGATTTCCTGGCCTACATCCGCAGCAATCTGTTCTACTTTAATTTTTTCGCCAGCAGCAACACGATATTGTTTACCGCCGGTTTTTATGACCGCGTACATATGAACCTCTTGAAAAAATCCCAACAAAGGGAAAACCCTGCAGACGAAATTCTGCCGAGCCCAAGATTCTAGCATTCAGGCTGCGAAGCTTCAAGCCCCGTCTATCCGGCGCCTGACGGCGACCATCGTTGACCGTCCTCCAAGGGCATCAGCACAGGTGCGCTTCCTATAATTCCCAGCTTTCCAGCCTCGCCACCGCGCCAAAGCGCCCAAGCACCTTGTCCTCCGCCGCCAACGCCACCACCCAAGCACTGGAACTCATTCAGCCGGACATGCAGCGGGTCGATCAAGTGATCGACGAGCGCCTGAGCACAGACGTGCCTCTGGTTCGCGAGGTAGCCCAGTACATCATTTCGGCCGGTGGCAAGCGCCTTCGCCCCGCCTTGCTGTTGCTGGTTTCCGGTGCACTGGGCTGCAACAACCCGGACCGCCACACCCTCGCCGCAGTGGTGGAATTCATCCACACAGCCACCTTGCTGCACGACGATGTGGTGGACGAGTCCACACTCCGGCGCGGCCGCGAAACCGCCAACGAGCGCTTTGGCAACGCCGCCAGCGTGCTCGTGGGCGACTTCCTGTACTCCCGCGCCTTCCAAATGATGGTGGACGTCGACCAGATGCGCGTGATGCAGGTGCTGTCAGAGGCCACCAACGTGATCGCTGAAGGCGAGGTTTTGCAACTGATGAACATGCACGATGCGTCGCTGGACGAGGCGGCCTACCTGCGCGTCATCCGCTCCAAAACCGCCAAGCTGTTTGAGGCCAGCGCCCGTCTGGCCCCCATCCTCGCGGGCGCATCTGCCGAAGTCGAGGAGCTGTGTGCCACCTACGGACAAGCCTTGGGCACTGCGTTCCAGGTGATCGACGACGTCCTGGATTACGAAGGTGATGCAGAGATCCTCGGTAAAAACCTGGGCGACGACCTCCGCGAGGGCAAGGTCACCCTTCCTGTGATTTGTGCGCTGCGCCAAGGCACCGAGGCACAAAACGCCTTGATCCGTCAAGCCATCGAACATGGGGACGTGGACCACCTGGACGAGATTCTCAGCATCGTCCGCCAGACCGGCGCTCTGGACATGGCCCGCCGAAGTGCCATGGCAGAGGCCCAAAGAGCGATTGATGCGGCAAGGCAACTGCCTGCCAATCAGTACCGTGAAGCTTTGCTACAATTGGCGGCTGGACTGCAGGAGCGACGCTCCTGACACGTCCAACAAAGCGGTTGTTCAACTGCTAACGATAGACCCAGCGGGTTCATCGGGGTGTAGCTTAGCCTGGTAGAGCGCTACGTTCGGGACGTAGAGGCCGGAGGTTCGAATCCTCTCACCCCGACCAGTCATTTCCCTGTTTCAGCGCAACTTTGATCGACTCAACAGCACTTGGGTCGTGCCGCTTTTCGCATCCTTCCTACAACGCTTGCTGCGCAACAATGTGGAAATTCAGCACAAGTTGCGTCAATAATGTCAGGCAAGTTGTTGATTTAAGATAGATTACGCGGATATGGCATCGGTCGACACAGTCATCCAGGACACCCCCTCCATGGCCCTGCCAGGCCTTGGGCGCGCGCTCGTGTCGGCGGGCAAGCTGGGGCAGAAGGCCGCCGAAGACCTGTACAAAAAGGCGCAAAGTGCCCGCACGAGCTTCATAGCCGAACTGACCGGCTCCGGCGCCGTGTCGGCCTATGACCTGGCCCACACCATGTCGGCGGCTTTTGCCGCACCGCTGCTGGATCTGGATGCAATCGACGTCCAGCGACTACCCAAAGGTCTGCTGGACACGAAAATTTGTGCGGACTACCGCATCGTCGTCCTGAGTAAGCGCAGCAACCGCTTGATGGTGGCGACAGCTGACCCGTCGGACCAGCAGGCGGCCGAGAAGATCAAGTTCGCGACTCAGATGGGCGTGGACTGGGTGATTGCCGAGTTCGACAAGCTCAGCAAGCTGGTTGAGAGCCAGTCCACCACGGCCAGCGAGGCCATGGACAACATCATCGGTGGCGATTTTGAGTTCGACGAAATGGCCACCGAGGCCGTGGTCACCGATACGAACGACAAAACATCGGAAGTGGATGACGCTCCCGTCGTCAAGTTTCTGCACAAGATGTTGCTGGATGCGTTCAACATGCGCGCGTCCGACTTGCATTTCGAACCGTACGAGCATCAATACCGCGTGCGCTTCCGTATCGACGGTGAGTTGCGCGAGATCGCTTCGCCGCCGATCGCGATCAAGGACAAGCTGGCCTCGCGCATCAAGGTCATTTCGCGCATGGACATCTCTGAGAAGCGTGTGCCGCAAGACGGGCGCATGAAGCTCAAGGTGGGGCCGGACCGGGTGATCGACTTCCGCGTCAGCACATTGCCCACGCTGTTCGGCGAAAAGATCGTCATCCGTATCCTGGACCCGAGCAGCGCCAAAGTTGGTATTGACGCGCTGGGTTACGAGCCGGAAGAGAAGGAGCGATTGCTCAGCGCCATCAGCCGACCTTACGGCATGGTGCTTGTGACAGGCCCGACAGGCTCGGGCAAAACGGTGTCGCTCTACACCTGCCTGAACCTGCTCAACAAGCCTGGTATCAACATTTCCACTGCGGAAGATCCGTCGGAAATCAACCTGCCGGGCGTCAACCAGGTCAACGTCAATGAGAAAGCGGGCCTGACCTTTGCTGCCGCGCTCAAAGCCTTCTTGCGCCAGGATCCGGATGTGATCATGGTCGGCGAAATTCGCGATCTGGAGACCGCCGACATCTCCATCAAGGCCGCGCAGACAGGTCACATGGTGTTGTCCACACTGCACACCAACGATGCCCCGACCACGCTCACGCGGATGATGAACATGGGTATCCCCACGTTCAACATTGCATCCAGCGTGATCCTGATCACCGCGCAACGCCTGGCAAGACGCCTGTGCCCGATTTGCAAAGCCCCCCTGGATGTGCCCAGAAAGGCCTTGGTCGACGCCGGATTCAAAGCAGAAGACCTCGATGGGACTTGGACGCCCTACAAACCCGTGGGCTGTTCGGCCTGCAACAGCGGCTACAAAGGCCGGGTCGGCATTTACCAGGTCATGCCCATTTCGGAAGAGATCCAGCGCATCATTTTGCGTGGCGGCAGTGCGCTGGACATTGCCAAACAGGCGAGCATCGAAGGCGTGCGCACGCTGCGCGAATCCGGTCTGCTCAAAGTGAAACTGGGTCTGACCTCGCTGGAAGAAGTGCTCAGCGTCACCAATGAATGAGCGGGCTCTGACAGCCTGAACCCGAGGAATCCATGGCCACCGCAGCAAGCAAAAGCACCAAGGACTTTGTCTTCGAATGGGAAGGCAAAGACCGCAATGGCAAGACGGTGCGCGGAGAGACGCGGGCGGGCGGAGAGAACCAGGTGCTGGCCGCCCTGAGGCGCCAGGGCATAGTGCCAGGCAAGATCAAGAAGCGCAGGACCACCTCCGGCAAGCGGATCAAGCCCAAAGACATTGCCATCTTCACGCGACAGCTCGCCACCATGATGAAGGCCGGCGTGCCGCTGCTGCAGGCCTTTGACATCGTCGGCCGCGGCAACCCCAACCCCAGCGTGACCAAGCTGCTCAACGATATCCGTACGGACGTTGAAACTGGTACCTCGCTGAGCGCTGCCTTCCGCAAAAACCCGCTGTACTTCGACAGCCTGTACTGCAACCTGGTGGAGGCGGGTGAAGCCGCCGGTATTCTCGAAGAGTTGCTGGATCGTCTGGCGGTCTACATGGAGAAAACCGAAGCCATCAAGTCCAAGATCAAGTCGGCCCTGATGTATCCGATCTCGGTAATCATCGTCGCGTTCGTGGTGGTGGCGGTGATCATGATCTTCGTGATTCCCTCGTTCAAGGAGGTCTTCACCTCCTTCGGTGCCGATCTGCCTGCGCCCACACTGTTCGTGATTGGCCTGAGCGAGTTCTTTGTCGAGTACTGGTATCTGATCTTCGGTGGCTTGGGCGGCGGCATCTACTTTTTCCTGCAAGCGTGGAAACGCAACGAGAAAGTACAGCAGTTCATGGACCGTGTCCTGCTGAAGATGCCCATCTTCGGCACTTTGGTCGAGAAGTCGGTGATTGCGCGCTGGACGCGGACCTTGTCTACCATGTTCGCTGCGGGTGTGCCGCTGGTGGAAGCGCTCGATTCGGTGGGGGGAGCTTCCGGCAATTCCTTGTACGCGAAAGCCACCGAACGCATACAGCAGGAAGTGTCCACCGGTACCAGCCTGACCAATGCCATGACCAATGCCAACATCTTCCCCTCCATGGTGCTGCAGATGTGCGCCATCGGCGAAGAGTCGGGCTCGATCGATCACATGCTGGGCAAGGCAGCCGACTTCTACGAGGCCGAGGTGGACGACATGGTGGCCGGCCTCTCCAGCCTGATGGAGCCCATCATCATCGTGATCCTGGGCACGATCATCGGCGGTATCGTGGTGTCCATGTACCTGCCCATTTTCAAGCTGGGCCAGGTCGTTTGATGTCGGCGCTGGACGCGGCGCTGCTGGGCCTGCTCGGGCTGCTGGTCGGCAGTTTCCTCAATGTGGTGATCCACAGACTGCCGCGCATGATGGAGCTGCGCTGGGCAGCCGAGTGCGCGCAATTGCAGGCCCAGGCGAACACGGAAAGCGATCCGCCCGCTGCCGCACAGCCCTTCAACCTCATGGTTCCACGCTCGCGTTGCCCGCACTGTGGACATCAGATCCGCTGGTTTGAAAACATCCCCGTGATCAGCTACCTGGTGCTGCGCGGACGTTGCGCCTCTTGCAGCGCGCCCATCAGCGCACGTTACCCACTGATCGAACTGCTGAACGCGGGTCTGTTCGCCTGGTGTGGCTGGCGCTGGGGGTTGACCGCCACCGCCCTAGTGTGGAGCGGCTTCGCCGCCGCCGTGCTGGCGCTGGCCGCCATCGACTGGGACACCACACTGTTGCCCGACGACATCACCCTACCGCTGGTCTGGGCCGGCCTGCTGGCCGCAGCGCTGAACCTGAGCGGTACCGGCCTGACACAAGCCCTGTGGGGTGCGGTGGGTGGCTATCTTTCGCTCTGGCTGGTGTATTGGGGTTTCAAACTCGCCACCGGCAAGGAGGGCATGGGTTATGGCGATTTCAAGCTGTTTGCCGCCCTGGGTGCGTGGTTCGGCTGGCCAGCGCTCATCCCCATGATCCTCATGGCCTCGCTGATTGGAGCGGTGGTGGGCATCGGCATGAAGGTCTTCAGCCGCTTGCGTGAAGGTGGCTACGTGCCATTCGGCCCCTTCCTCGCTCTCGCAGGCCTGACCGCCATGTTCTTTGGCCCCTCATCCATCCTGGCGGCCATCGGGCTTTGAGACCATGGAGACGGTGCGCGCCCCGCTGCGGCTGGGCCTCACAGGAGGCATCGGCAGCGGCAAGAGCACGGTGGCGCGCTTGCTCCAGGCCCATGGCGCTACGGTGATCGATGCCGATGCCATCGCCCGTGCCTGTACGCAGGCCGGCGGCAGCGCCATGCCCGCAGTAGCACAGACTTTCGGCGCCGAGTTTGTGACATCCGATGGCGCCTTGGACCGCGACCGCATGCGGGCCCATGTCTTTGCCCGGCCGAATGCCCGTGCCCAGCTCGAAGCCATCGTGCACCCATTGGTGGGCCGGGAGATCGCGCGACAGGCGGCCGCATCGCAGGCTCGCTGCACCGTTTTCGACGTGCCGCTGCTCGTCGAGTCGCCGCGCTGGCGTCCTCAACTGGACTGGGTGCTGGTGGTGGACTGCACGCGCGAGACCCAGGTGCAGCGGGTGATGACCCGCAACGGATGGAACCGGGCCACCATCGAAGCCATCCTGGACAGCCAAAGCCCTCGCGAAACTCGGCTCGCCGCCGCCGACACCGTGATTTTCAACGACGGAAACGGTATCGAACACTTGCAGCGCGAGGTGGACCGCTGGGCCCACCGCTTCGGGCTATGATGGAACACGCCCCGCTGCCTTTGCCCCACCTGTCGCTGTGATCCTGTACGAATACCCTTTCAACGAACGCATTCGCACTTACCTGCGGCTCGAACAGCTGTTCCGGCGGCTGGCCGAACTGGTGCCTCGCAGCCACGCGCTGGACCACCACTTTGCGATCCAGACCATGTTCGAAATCATGGACGTCGCTTCGCGCGCGGATATGAAAACCGATGTGCTCAAGGACATCGACCGCCACAAGCAGCAGCTCAACAGTTACCGAGGCAACCCGGCCATCTCCGAAAAGGTGCTGGATGCGGTCATTGGCCAGCTCGACGACTGCTTCACCCAACTCAACGGTCTGTCGGGCAAGACCGGGCAGGCACTGACCGAGAACGACTGGCTGATGAGCATCCGCAGCCGCATCGGCATCCCGGGCGGCACCTGCGAATTCGATCTCCCTGCCTACTACGCCTGGCAACACCGGCCGGTCGAGCAACGCCAGTCCGATCTGCAGGCATGGGCCCAGACCCTGGCCCCTCTGGCCGAATCCATTGTGCTGCTGATGAAGATGTTGCGCGACTCCGGCATGCCGCAGAAAGTGGTGGCCCCCGGCGGTCAGTTCCAGCAAAACCTGCCACAGGGCCGCACCTTCCAGTTGCTGCGTCTGCGCATGGACCCATCGACCGGACTTGTGCCTGAGATCAGCGGCAACCGCCTCATGATGTCGGTGCGCATGATGCGCCAGGGCGACGACCACCGGCTGCATCCAGCGGCCGAAGATGCGGCCTTCGAACTCACACTTTGCGCCTGAAGTCCGCCATGGCCGAACGCTCTCCCACCGTCAAAACGGTGCGCTGCCCGGCCTGTAGCGGCCCAAGTGTCTACGCCGCATCGAACCCTTACCGCCCGTTCTGCTGCGAACGCTGCAAGGGCATGGATCTGGGCGCCTGGGCCAGTGAGCACTTCCGCCTGCCCGAGCGTGAGCCCAACAGCAACCCAGATTTCGAACAGAGCTGAGGCGGGTCAGGCCGCGGCGGCCTCTTCAGCCAGCCACTCCAGCACAGGAATGGTGCCGGGCAACACCGGCGCGCAATGCACCGGCAAGCGCTCCCAGCTGAACCGCTGGCCCTCGCGCATGTGCAGTTCACCGGTCCAGGCGAACACTTTGCAAAAGTGCAGGCGTACCAGCGCGTGCGGGTAATCCACCAGCTTCTCACGCCAAGGCTGCGCCGCGCCAATGGTAATGCCGATCTCCTCCTGCAACTCACGCCTGAGCGCCTGCTCCACCGTTTCACCGCTTTCGAGCTTGCCTCCCGGGAATTCCCAGAAGCCCGCATACACCTTGCCTTCGGGCCTTGAGGTCAGCAAAAAGGCACCGTCGGTCGCGATCAGCACGCCCACAGCCACATCGGTCACCGGGCGCTCACCGGTCGAGCCCCCGCCATCCACCACCAGCACGCTCTCGGCCATGCTCGTCATCCGCCCGAGGCGTGCGAGCCGGCGTAGTCCCGGGCGAACTGGTAGGCCACGCGTCCGCTGCGCGAACCACGCTCCAACGCCCACACCAGGGCCTGAGGACGCGCGGCCTCGATGGCGGCCTCGGACACATGGAAGGAGGCCAGCCACTGGGCGACGATGGTCAGGTACTCGTCCTGGCTGAAGGGATAGAAACTGACCCACAGGCCGAAGCGTTCAGACAAGGAGATCTTCTCTTCCACCACCTCGCCCGGGTGCACTTCGCCGTCGGGCGTGTGCGTGTAGCTGAGGTTTTCCTTCATGTACTCGGGCAACAGGTGGCGGCGGTTGCTGGTCGCGTAGATGAGCACGTTGTGACCCGCAGCGGACACCGAACCATCGAGGATGGACTTGAGCGCCTTGTACCCGGCCTCGCCATCTTCAAAACTCAGATCGTCGCAAAACACGATGAAGCGTTCGGGCCGGTCGGCGACCACGTCCACGATATCGGGCAGGTCGACCAGATGGGCTTTGTCCACCTCGATCAGGCGCAGCCCCTGCGGCGCGTATTCGTTGAGGCAGGCCTTGACCAGCGAGCTCTTGCCCGTGCCGCGCGCCCCGGTCAGCAGCACGTTGTTGGCAGGTTGTGCCTGCACAAACTGCTGCGTGTTGCGCCGGATCTTGTCCTTCTGGCCGTCGATTTCCTGCAGGTCGGCCAACCGCATCTGGGCCACATGGCGCACCGGCTCCAGCGCGCCGTGGCCGCTGCTGCGCTTGCGGTAGCGGAAGGCGGTGGAAGCGTTCCAGTCGGGCGCGCCCAGCGGCTGGGGCAACACCGAGTCGATGCGGGTGATCAGCTGTTCGGCCCGCTCGATCAGGCGTTCGAATTTCTCATTCATCGCAAGGCCCTCTGCGTACAAGTGTCCCGTCCAGAGACATCGCGGAACCGGCTTCGCCGGGTCGCAGATGTCACCCCCTTGTGGGGGGCGCGCGCAGCGCGGCAGGGGTGGTCAAGAACGGTAATCGGCGTTGATGGTGACGTAGTCGTGGCTGAAGTCGCAGGTCCAGACCGTCTCGGTCACGTTGCCCCGACCCAGCCCGATCCGTACCAGGATCTCGGCGGCTTTCATCACCCGCTGGCCGTCTTCCTCACGGTAATCGGGGTTGCGACCACCCTGCCTGACTACGTGCACGTCGCCCAGGTGCAATTCGATCTTCGTCGCATCCAGGTCCTCAATGCCGGCATAGCCGACAGCCGCCAGAATGCGGCCCAGGTTGGGATCGCTGGCGAAGAACGCCGTCTTGACCAACGGCGAATGCGCCACCGCGTAAGCAGCCTTCAGGCACTCTTCGCTGTTCGCTCCACCTTCCACGCGCACCGTGATGAACTTGGTCGCGCCCTCGCCGTCGCGCACGATGGCGTGCGCCAGGAACTGCGCCACTTCGGTCATGGCCGCCAGCAAAGCCTTGCCATCGGCGCTGCTCAAGTCGTTGACCGCCGCGTTGCCAGCTTTGCCGGTGGCGACCACCACGAAGGAGTCGTTGGTGGAGGTGTCGCCGTCCACCGTCACACGGTTGAACGAGGTGTCGGCCAGGCGCTTGGCCAAGACGTTCATCAGGGCCGGCGCCACAGCGGCGTCGGTGGCCACATAGCCCAGCATGGTTGCCATGTTGGGGCGGATCATGCCAGCGCCCTTGGCGATGCCGCTCACGGTCACGGTCTTACCGCCCACCACAGCCTGGCGGCTGATCGCCTTGGCCAGGGTGTCGGTGGTCATGATGCCCTCGGCCGCCTTGAGCCACTGCGCACCCGTGGCGCCGGCGGCACTGCCCGCGTCGGCCAGCGCGGCGGGGAGGCCTGCGACCAGCCGATCCAGCGGCAGCGGCTCCATGATCACACCGGTGGAGAACGGCAGCACCTGTTCGTGCTGAACGCCCAGCGCCAAGGCCAGGGCGCTCGCGGTCTGGCGCGCGTTCTGCAGGCCAGGTTCGCCTGTGCCCGCGTTCGCGTTGCCCGTGTTGATCACCATGGCCCGGATGCCCTGCCCCGCTGCCAGATGATCCCGGCACACCTGCACCGGCGCTGCGGCGTACCGGTTCTGGGTGAACACGGCCCCCACGGCACTGCCTTCGTCCAGCAGGAACACGGTCAGGTCCTTGCGGTTGGCCTTGCGGATGCCGGCCTCGGTCACGCCGATGCGCACACCCGCCACGGGCAACAGATCCTGGGCTTGGGGAGCGGTGTAGTTCACAGCCATGGCATCAGACTCCAGTCAGAAAAACTGCAACGAACGAAAGGGGTTCAGATCAAGAACGCTGCGGAACTGGCTCCGCCAGGCCGCAGGCGTTGTCCCCCTGGGAGTGAAGCGGCGACAGCCGCGCAGGGGGTATCAGTTCAGCGCACCGTGGCACTGCTTGTATTTCTTGCCACTGCCACACGGGCAGGGGTCGTTTCGACCCACGCGCGGCACCGCGGTCGCCACCGTCGCGGCGTCCACCGTGGACTCGACCTCGCCGGTATCGGTCGGTGCGGTGTAGGTCACGTTGGCGATGTGTTCGGCCTTGGCTTCCATTTGCTGCGTCGCCTCGCTCACCTGCTCGGGGCTCTGCACACGAACGTTCATCAGGACGCGCGTCACATCGTTCTTCACGCTGTCGAGCAACTGCCCGAACAGCTGGAAGGCTTCGCGTTTGTATTCCTGCTTGGGTTGCTTCTGCGCATAGCCACGCAGGTGGATGCCCTGGCGCAGGTAGTCCAGCGCCGAGAGGTGTTCGCGCCACTGGCTGTCGATGGTCTGCAGCAGCACCATGCGCTCGAACTGGGTGAAATTCTCCTCGCCCACCAACGCCTGCTTGGCTTCGAACGCCTCTTTGGCCGCCGCCTGCACGCGCGTGACGATCTCGTCCCCGTCGATCGCATCGGCGTCGGTCACCCAGCCGGTGACGGGCAGATCCAGCGCCCATTCCTCGCGCAGCAGTTTCTCCAGCCCGGGCAGATCCCACTGCTCTTCCACACTGCCTTCGGGCACGAACTGGTGCACCAGATCGGCGAAGCTGCCGTCGCGCAGCGCATCGATCTGGGCGTTCAGGTTCTGCGCGTCCAGGATGTCGTTGCGCTGCTGGTAAATCACCTTGCGCTGGTCGTTCGACACGTCGTCGTATTCCAGCAGCTGCTTGCGGATGTCGAAGTTGCGCGCCTCGACTTTGCGCTGGGCACTCTCGATGCTGCGCGTGACGATGCCCGCCTCGATAGCCTCGCCCTCGGGCATCTTCAGACGGTCCATGATGGCGCGCACCTTGTCGCCGGCAAAAATCCGCATCAGCGAATCGTCCAGGCTCAGGTAAAAGCGCGAGGACCCCGGGTCGCCCTGGCGGCCCGAACGGCCACGCAGCTGGTTGTCGATACGGCGGCTCTCATGGCGCTCGGTCGCGATGATGCGCAGGCCACCCAGTGCCTTGACCTTCTCGTGGTCGGCCTTCCACTGCTGGCGAACAGCCTCCACACGGGCGGCTTTCGCTGCGTCGTCCAGCGAGGCGTCGGCCTCCACCGCCGCCGTCATCTTTTCCAGGTTGCCGCCAAGCACGATGTCGGTGCCGCGGCCGGCCATGTTGGTGGCGATCGTGATCGCGCCCGGACGCCCAGCCTGCACGATGATGTCGGCCTCGCGGGCGTGCTGCTTGGCGTTGAGCACCTCGTGCGGAAGCTTCTCGGCCGTCAGCAGCTGGGCGATGATTTCGGAGTTCTCGATCGACGACGTGCCCACCAGCACCGGCTGGCCACGCTCGTGGCACTCGCGGATGTCCTGGATCGCGGCGACGTACTTTTCCTTGGTCGTCTTGTAAACGCGGTCGAGCTGGTCGTCGCGCTTGCTCACGCGATTGGGCGGCACCACCACGGTTTCCAGACCGTAGATTTCCTGGAATTCATAGGCCTCGGTGTCGGCCGTGCCGGTCATGCCCGAGAGCTTGGCGTACAGGCGGAAATAGTTCTGGAAGGTGATCGAGGCCAGCGTCTGGTTTTCAGGCTGGATCGCCACGCCTTCCTTGGCTTCCACGGCCTGGTGCAGGCCATCGCTCCAGCGGCGGCCAGCCATCAGGCGTCCAGTGAACTCGTCGACGATGACGATCTCGCCGTTCTGGTTCACATAGTGCTGGTCGCGGTGGTACAGGTGGTGCGCCTTGAGAGAGGTCACCAGATGGTGCATCAGCGCGATGTTGGCCGGGTCGTACAGCGAGGCACCTTCGGGCAGTAATCCGGCCTGACTGAGCAGGCGCTCTGCGTTCTCATGGCCCTGCTCCGTCATGTGGATCGCATGCGCTTTCTCGTCCACCGTGAAGTCGCCCGGCTTGATCACGCCTTCACCGGTGCGCGGGTCGGCTTCGCCTTCCTGACGCAGCAGTTGTGGAATCAGTTGCTTGATCGCCATGTACACCGACGTCTGGTCTTCGGCCTGGCCGCTGATGATCAGCGGCGTGCGGGCTTCGTCGATCAGGATCGAGTCCACCTCGTCGACGATGGCGTAGTTCAGGCTGCGCTGCACACGGTCGCCCGTCTCGTACACCATGTTGTCGCGCAGGTAGTCGAAGCCGTATTCGTTGTTCGTGCCGTAGGTGATGTCGGCCCGGTAAGCGGCTTGCTTGTCTTCGCGCGGCGCCTGCGGCAGGTTGATGCCCACCGTCAAACCCAGGAAGTTGTACAGACGCCCCATCCATTGCGCATCGCGCGTGGCCAGGTAGTCGTTCACCGTCACCACGTGCACACCCTTGCCCGACAGCGCGTTCAGGTACACCGGCAACGTGGCCGTCAGCGTCTTGCCTTCCCCGGTGCGCATTTCGGCCACCTTGCCCGAGTGCAGGGCGATGCCGCCGAGCATCTGCACATCAAAGTGCCGCATCTTCATCACGCGCTTGCTGGCCTCACGCACCACGGCAAATGCCTCGGGCAGGATCGCATCCAGGGTCTCGCCGCTTGCAACGCGCTGCTTGAAGACCTCAGTCTGCGCCTTCAGTTCGTCGTCACTGAGCTTTTCGTACTGGGGTTCAAGGCCGTTGATGCGATCGACCGTCTTGCGGTAGGTCTTGAGCAGGCGGTCGTTGCGGCTACCAAATATTTTGGTGAGGAAGTTTGTGGCCATACAGGGTGGCCCGACCGGAACGCGCCGTTATGGCGCCGGTCGGACAAATGGGAATCGGATCGCCCTTCGCGACATGCGCAGCCCGGGGCGGAAGACTCTCCGCCATGTGCCGCCAAGCGCCTGTCTTTCAAGGGCAAAGCTGGAATTTTACCCGCCGCACATCAACGGGCTCAGGGCTTGCGGGTCTTCTGGGCCAGCTGCTCGGCAGCGGCGAGGTTGTCGCCCGCGGCGAGGAAGCGCTGGGGATCCTGCGCCACGCCGTTGAACCAGACTTCGAAGTGCAGATGGGGCCCGGTGGAACGCCCGGTGGAGCCGACCTCGGCGATCTTCTGACCACGTTTGACGATGTCGCCTTTGTTGACCAGTACGCGCGAGCTGTGGGCGTAGCGGGTGATCAGGCCGTTGCCATGATCGACCTCCACCATGTTGCCGTAAGCGTGGTGGTACTCCTGCACCACCACCACACCGCCCGCAGCGGCGTAGATGGGCGTGCCCACATCGCCTGGAAAATCCAGGCCGGTGTGCAAGGCAGAGCGCCCGGTGATGGGATCGATGCGAAACCCGAAGGGCGACCCCACCCGCCCCCCCTTGACGGGCTCCTCCGTGGGCACCAGGGCCCGCTGTATCGCCTGATCGAACAGTCGCGACTCCACCGCCGTCAGCCAGTCCACACGAGAACCGCTGGCCTGGTCCAGTTGCCCCATGGCCTGATTCAACTCTTCCATGGTCAGGGTACGGCTGCCCACCAAGGCGCCACCGGCGCCCGGCACCACCTTAAAATCGGCCGGATTCAGGCCCGCCAGACCGGCCACGCGCTCACCCAGCGACTCGATCTGGAGCATGCGGGCCTGCATCTCGCCCAGCTTGCGCGCCATGGCGTCCAGGTTCTCCCGCACGTACAGGTTCTGGGCGTTCACGTCGCCCTGTGTCACCACACGGGCGACCGATTCGAAACCGGGCCAGCCCTGGCGCACGCCGTGCAGGAACACCCAGTGGTAGGTGGCCACAGCACCGAGCATCAGCAACAACGAGCCCAGCACGCCTGCGGCCAGCAGCTTCAGGCCATTGAGGTGCAGCGCCTGGCTTCGAGCCAACCATGCGTCCGTGATAATAATGTGCACTGTTTCACCTTTCTGTCGGGTCCGCCGATTGGGCCGACCTGCCGCACCGCATGCCTACCGCCCCCCGCAGCCATCAGATGTTCAGCTTGGAGCAGGCTGCCGGCGCAGCTCCGTCTCTGGCTGCGCTGCAGGAGCGCATCCGCGAATCACAACGCTGCATGGAAAAGGTTCAGCACCTGATCCCGACCACCATGCGCCGCCACGTGAATGCCGGCCCCATCGAGGACACCGAATGGTGCCTGCTGGTGGGCAATGCCGCCGCTTCCACCAAATTGCGCCAGCTGTTGCCTGCACTGTTGCAAGCCCTGGCGCAAGGGGGCGCACAGGTTAGCGCCATTCGCATTAAAGTCCAAGCGGCACCGCGATGAACGGGCCGTGTGCAGGGCACACGGCTGGACGAGGGTGCCGACCTGGAATGGAAGATGGTGCCGCTTGTCTGACTCGAACAGACGACCTATCGCTTACAAGGCGAGTGCTCTACCAACTGAGCTAAAGCGGCGTGGGGTATCCGAAAACACCCGAGAGTTTACTTGACGCGTTTGAGCTGGGGGCGACCGCCTGGGCCCGGACCGGCTGGCGGGGTCTCGGGCCCAGAGGGATCCGCATCACCAGGCGCATCCGCCGTCACCGACCGCAGCGGTTCACGGATCGCTGCCGGCTGCGCAGCACCCTGGACAAGGGCGGGCGACGCACTGGGCGTCTTCGGTGGCGGGGGGAACGCCATCCCCTGTCCGTTTTCACGGGCGTAAATCGCCACCACATGCGTCACCGGGACCACGATCTCGCGCGGCACCCCACCGAACCGCGCCTTGAACTCGATGAACTCGTTGCCCAATCGCAAACCGCTGGTCGCGTCAAAGCTGACGTTGAGCACGATCTCACCGTTTTTGACGAACTCTTGCGGCACCTGCACCGCCGCGTCCACATGAACGGCGATGTAGGGCGAGAACCCGTTGTCGGCACACCATTCGTGCAAGGCACGGATGAGATAAGGCCGCGTCGACGGCGCTTCCGGTTCAGAGGTGTTCATGGGCAGCGGTGTGCTTGTGCATCCAGTCACCGACCCGCTGTGGGCCGGCGATGGCGCATCACTTGCGCATGACCTTTTCGGACGGGGTCAGCGCCTCGATGTAGGCCGGACGCGAGAAGATGCGCTCGGCGTACTTGAGCAAAGGCGCGGCATTCTTGCTCAGCTCGATACCGTAGAAGTCCAGACGCCAGAGCAGCGGCGCGATCGCCACGTCCAGCATCGAGAAGCTGTCGCCCAGCATGAACTTGTTCTTCAGGAACACAGGCGCCAGTTGTGTGAGGCGATCACGGATGTGCGAGCGGGCCTTCTCCAGCGCCTTCTCGTTGCCCTTGCTGCTGCGCGACTCGAGCACCGACACATGGGCAAACAGCTCCTTCTCGAAGTTCAGCAGAAACAGGCGCACGCGGGCGCGGTCCACCGGATCGCCGGGCATCAGTTGCGGGTGTGGGAAGCGCTCATCGATGTACTCGTTGATGATGTTCGACTCGTACAGGATCAGATCGCGCTCGACCAGGATGGGCACCTGGCCGTACGGGTTCATCACACTGATGTCTTCGGGCTTGTTGTAGAGGTCCACATCGCGGATCTCGAAGTCCATGCCCTTTTCGAACAGGACGAAGCGGCAACGGTGGGAATAAGGGCAGGTGGTACCCGAGTACAAGACCATCATGTGGGAGTCTCCTAAATACAAAACAGTGGTTTGCATGGCCGCACGGGGCGGCGCCGCAAACCACTGTGGGAACACTTCAGCGGCCAGCCCGGGACAACCGGGCCCACTTGAAGCGGGGTTTTACTTGACGTCTTTCCAGAACGCGGCGTTCAGGCGCCAGGCGACCAGCGTGAACACGCCCAGGAACAACATCACCCACACGCCAATGCGCACGCGGGTGTTGGCGGCCGGCTCGGCCATCCACTGCAGATAGGCCACCAGGTCACCAACGTTCTGGTCGAACTGGGCGGGCGACATGGTACCGGGCTTGACTTGATCCCAGCCCTTGAGGACTTCGGTCTCGTGGCCGTGGCTCTGGACTTTCTCCATCACACGGGCGCGCTCACCTTGCAACTCCCACAGAGGGTTGGGCATGCCCACATTGGGGAACACCATGTTGTTCCAGCCGGTGGGCTTGGTCTCGTCGCGGTAGTAAGTGCGCAGCAGGGTGTACACGTAGTCGGCACCGGTACCGGCCTTGCTGGAGCGCGAGCGCGCGATCAGCGTGAGATCGGGCGGGTTGACACCGAACCACTTCTTCGCCTCGACCGGGCTGATGTTGGCCTTCATCTGGTCACCCACCTTGTCGGTGGTGAACATCAGGTTTTCGGCGATCTGCTTGTCGGTCAGACCGATGTCGCGCAGGCGGTTGTAGCGCATGAACGAAGCGGAATGGCAGCTCAGGCAGTAGTTGGCGAACAGCTTGGCGCCGTTCTGCAGTGCGGCCATGTCGTTGGTCCGCTGGGGCGCCTTGTCCAGGGGAAAGCCGCTGCCTGCAGACCAGGCTGCGCCCGATAGACCGAGGGCCAGCACAAGACCCATCCATAGTTTTTTCATTTTTGTGTCGCTCCGGTGAGGATCAAGGGTGTCTTCAGTGAGGCGTGAAGGTCACACGGGTAGGGACGGGCTTGAAATCACCCAGGCGGCTCCACCACGGCATCAGCAGGAAGAAGCCGAAATAGAACAGCGTGCCCAGCTGCGACACGCGCTCACCCACCGGCGAAGGCGGCAACACGCCGAGGTAACCGAGGATCAGGAAGTTGATCACGAACACGGTGTACAGCCATTTGTTCCAGCTCGGACGGTAGCGGATGGACTTCACGGGCGCGTTGTCCAGCCAGGGCAGGAAGAACAGGATGATGACCGCACCGCCCATGGCGACAACACCCCAGAACTTGGCGTCGATGGCGAGCATCAGGCCCACCAGCACGACAGCCCCACCCAGGATGGCCGCCTTCATGAGCGCATTCAGGCGCCCCTTGACAATCGCTAGGACCGCGCCCAGCAGCACGCAGGCGATCAGCACGTACATCATCTCGCTGGTGATGGCCCGCAGCATGGAATAGAAGGGGGTGAAGTACCACACCGGTGCGATGTGCAGCGGCGTCACCAGCGGATCGGCCGGGATGAAGTTGTTGAACTCCAGGAAGTAGCCGCCGAACTCGGGCGCGAAGAACACGATGGCCGAGAACGCCATCAGGAACACCGTCACGCCCAGGATGTCGTGCACGCTGTAGTAGGGGTGGAACGGGATGCCATCCAGCGGCACACCCTTCTCGTTCTTGAGCGCCTTGATCTCGACACCGTCGGGGTTGTTGGAACCCACTTCGTGCAGGGCGATGATGTGCGCCACCACCAGGCCCAGCAGCACCAGCGGCACTGCGATGACGTGGAAGCTGAAGAAGCGGTTGAGCGTCGCGTCGCCGACCACGTAGTCGCCGCGGATCAGCAGGGCCAGATCCGGGCCGACGAAGGGAATGGCGGAGAACAGGTTCACGATCACCTGTGCGCCCCAGTAGGACATCTGGCCCCACGGCAGCAGGTAACCCATGAAGGCTTCAGCCATCAGCACCAGGAAGATGGCGCAACCGAACACCCAGACCAGTTCGCGCGGTTTGCGGTACGAACCGTAGATCAGCCCGCGGAACATGTGCAGGTACACCACCACGAAGAAGGCAGAGGCACCGGTCGAGTGCATGTAGCGGATCAGCCAGCCCCACGGCACATCGCGCATGATGTATTCCACCGAGGCAAAGGCCACCGGAACACCTGCGGCGTTCAGGTTGGCATCGGGCTTGTAATGCATGACGAGGAAGATGCCCGTCACGATCTGGATCACCAGCACCAGCAGAGCCAGCGAGCCGAAGAAGTACCAGAAGTTGAAGTTCTTGGGTGCGTAGTACTCGGCCAGATGCTCGTTGTAGAGCTTGGAGAGCGGGAAGCGGTTGTCGATCCAGTTCAGCGCTTTCTGCGAAACCGGTGCATCGGGGGAAATTTCTTTGAATTCAGCCATGGATTGCCTCTGGGGTCATGTGTCTGACGGCATTGCTACGAGCGATGCTCAAGCCTTTTTTTCTTCGCCCACCAGCAGCAGGTTGTCTGACAGGTAGTAGTGGGGAGGCACCTCCAGGTTGTCGGGTGCGGGCTTGTTCTTGAACACCCGGCCGGCCAGGTCGAAGGTCGAACCGTGACAGGCGCACAGGAAGCCGCCTTGCCAGTCGTCGGGCAGCGAGGGCTGGGGACCAGGGGTGAGCTTGTCGCCAGGCGAGCAGCCCAGGTGCGTGCAGATACCGACGGCCACCAGAAACTCCGGCTTGATGGAGCGGTGACGGTTTTGGGCGTACTCCGGTGTGGGGTAGCCCTTGCGCTGCGAAGTGGGATCGGCCAGCTGACCATCCAGCTTTTCCAGGGCGGCCAGCTGCTCGGGCGTGCGACGCATGATCCAGACAGGTTTGCCACGCCACTCAACCACGCGCTTCTCACCCGGAGCGAGGGTCGACACGTCCACTTCCACCGCGGCTCCGGCAGCCTTGGCACGCTCGGAGGGCTGGAAGGAACTCACGAAAGGCACAGCGACAGCGGCAGCCCCCACGCCACCCATGGCGGCGGAGGTGATCAGCCAGGTTCGGCGGCTGCTGTCCACAGTCGCATCGACGGTTGCTTCACTCATGGGAATCTTTCAATGACGGTTCGAGACGGAATCACACTAAGGTCAACACGGGATTGTAATGGAGCGTGCCCCCGCCTCCAGCGGTATGCCTGGGCAGCAGGTTGGGGCATACACGCTGAAAAACCCATGAAGCAAGGCACACCATTGCGGCCTGCGACCAACACATTTGGGTACGTAAGTATTCACCCGCCGTCAGCCCGTGTAAGAATCGCGCCGTGATCCGCCCCGGGAGGGTGCGGCACAGCCCAAATTCAAACAGGAGTAGCACATGAGCATGACGAGTGAGTTCAAGGATTTCGCCCTCAAGGGTAATGTGATGGACTTAGCGGTCGGTGTGATCATCGGCGGCGCGTTCGGCAAGATCGTCGACTCCCTCGTGGGCGACCTGATCATGCCGCTGGTGAGCAAGATTTTCGGTGGCCTGGACTTCTCCAGCTACTACATCGCGCTGGCGGGGCAGGCCGCCGGTCTGCCGCTGGCCGAAGCCAAGAAAGCCGGCGCCGTGCTGGCTTACGGCAACTTCATCACGATCGCGCTGAACTTCGTGATCCTGGCGTTTGTCATCTTCCTGATGGTCAAACAAATGAACCGCATGAGGAAGGAAGCCCCGCCCGCGCCGCCGGCCGCTCCGGCAGAAGACGTCGTGCTGCTGCGCGAAATCCGCGACAGCCTGCGCAAGTGATGTCCTGAGGCGACCACACGCCCCATCGGCTTTAGAAGGCTGCTGCTGTCATTAGACGGCAGTGGCCTTTTTCATGGTGCCTTGCGTCAGATCCCCGCACCCAGCGCAGCATCGATAGCGGCCAGCAAACTTGCCGGGCTGGCGCGCCCGGTGCCTGCGAGGTCGAACGCGGTGCCGTGGTCGGGGCTGGTGCGCACGAACGGCAGGCCCAGCGTGGTGTTGACCCCATGCTCCAGCCCCATCAGCTTGACGGGGATGAGCCCCTGGTCGTGGTACATGGCCAGCACCACATCGAACTCGCCTTGACGGGCCCGCATGAACACCGTGTCGGGCGCGTAGGGCCCACTGGCGCCGATACCCTGCGCCTGCGCCTGGGCGATCGCGGGTGCGATCGCCTCGATCTCTTCGCGACCGAACAGCCCCCCCTCGCCGGCGTGCGGGTTCAAGCCGGCCACCGCAATGCGCGCCTGCGACATGCCACTGCGATGGAAGTGCGCGTGCGTGATGCGCAGGGTCTGCAGCACCTGCTCTTGCGTCACCGCATCCAGGGCGTCGCGCAAGGCGACGTGGATGCTCACGAGCACCGTGCGCAGGCCGGGACAGCTGAGCATCATGCGCACCGGTACCCGGTCGATGGAAACGCCCAGGTGTTCGGCCGCGAGGGCCTGCAGGTACTCGGTGTGGCCGGGGTGTGACACACCCGCGGCAGACAACGCCTCTTTGTGAATGGGCGCCGTGACCACGGCAGCGGCCTCCCCACGAAGGGCGGCGCCCGCGGCCCATGCAATGCAATCGGCAGCGGCACGCCCGGCCTCGGGGCTGATGCGACCCAGCGGCACCTGCTCGGCCAGCGCACAAGCCTGTACCACCGCCATGCGTCCAGCAGGCAAGGTCGCAGCATCGGCCAGCGTGGCCACCGGCACCAGCACAGGATCTGACACGCCAGTGGTCGGCCGGGTCAGCTGCAGCGCCGTCTGCAGGGTGGGCACATCGCCCGCCACCACCACACGCCGCAGCAGCTCGGGCTGCTGGCGCAACGCCTTGGCGATGATCTCGGGGCCGATCCCGGCCGGATCGCCCATCGTCAGGACGATGGGACGTGGACCGTGTGCGATCGAGGCGCTCAGCGTGTTCATGGCTCAGGCCGGGTTGGGGATGTCAATGAACTCGTGCGCCAGCCCCAGCTGCTGCGCCACATGCCCGGCCACCGCGGGTGCACCATAGCGCTCGGACGCGTGGTGCCCGCAGGCGATGTAGGCCACGCCGCATTCGCGTGCATAGTGGGCCTGCGGTTCGGAAATCTCCCCGGTGATGAACACGTCGGCACCGGCGGCGATGGCAGCCTCAAAGTACGACTGCGCACCACCGGTGCACAGCGCCACGCGCTGAACAGGGCGCTCGGTATCGCCCACCAGGGTGACCGCGCGACCCACGGTCAGTTGCACATGGTCGGCCAAGGCAGCCGCGGACGAGGGGTTGCGCGCTCCCATGAATCCCAGCGACTGCTCGCCGAAACGCCCGCGCGCGTCGCCATACAGCGCCACGCCCAGGCGCTGTGCCAGTTGCGCGTTGTTGCCCAGCTCGGGGTGAGCATCCAGCGGCAGGTGGTAGGCAAAGAGGTTGATGTCGTGCGCCAGCAAGCGGGCCAGGCGCTGCTTCATCCAGCCGGTCACGCGACCCTCCTGCCCCCGCCAGAACAGGCCATGGTGCACAAAGATCGCATCGGCCTCGGCTTCAATGGCGGCATCGATCAAAGCCAGACTGGCCGTGACACCCGAGACCACTTTGCACACCTCGGCTTTGCCTTCCACCTGCAATCCATTGGGCCCGTAATCGCGGAACTGGGCGGGTTGCAGCAACGCGTCAAACGACGTCAACAGGTCTGCGCGGGAAACCGACGAAGGAAGGGAAGACATGAACAGGCACCAAGGTCAGAAAACAGACGCGGGCCGTGCCGGCGGCAACGACCCGACGATTGAAGGATTCTGACAGGCCTGCACCGTGCGTCGCACGGCCGAACCGACGTCACCCTCGCGGGTTCTGAGCGGCAGACTCTTTCATCTTGCGGGTGAAGAAACGGTAAAACCAGAACGCCATGTACACGATGAAGAGCAGACCTGCGATGCTGAACAGGCCGTAATCGGTCGAAAAGAGGTCTGCAAGGGCTTTCATGCTGTGTGCTCCATTCCTGCGATAGACAAGCGTTCATTGCACTGCGCAGGCGCGCTCTGCGCATTGACGTGGGTCAATCGGGCTTGAACCGCCAGACCGGGCGGCCATATGCAGGACAATGGCTTGCGCCAACCCCATGGGTTGCCCCCCTCTTCCCTTGCCTTCCCCGACATGAAACGACTCTGGCTCGTCTTTGCCCAATCCGTGACCGTGCTGCTGGCCGCGTACTTTGTGGTCGCCACGCTCAAGCCCGAATGGCTCAACCGCCGCCCCGCCCTGCCCACCGTGGTGCCCGTGCTGGAGTCGGGCGCCCCCAGTGCGCCAGCCCTTCAAGGAGCCCTGCCCGGCTTCCGTGCCGCCGCTCAGGTGGCGTCACCGGCCGTGGTGAGCATCAACACCAGCAAGGCGCCCGAGAACAGCCCCCAAAGCAACGATCCCTGGTTCCGCTTTTTCTTCGGAGACCAGGGGCAGTCGCAACCGCAGACTGGCCTGGGTTCGGGGGTCATCGTCAGTCCGGCGGGCTACATCCTGACCAACAACCACGTGATCGAAGAGGCCGACCAGATCGAGGTCGTGCTCAACGACGGGCGCAAGAGCGCTGCACAGGTCATCGGCACCGACCCGGAAACCGACCTGGCCATTCTCAAGGTCGAGTTGACCGACCTGCCCGTGATCACCCTGGGCAACTCGGACGCGCTGGCCATCGGCGATCCGGTCCTGGCCATCGGCAATCCCTTCGGCGTCGGACAGACCGTCACCAGCGGCATCGTCAGCGCGCTCGGGCGCACCCAGCTGGGCATCAACACCTTCGAGAACTTCATCCAGACCGACGCGGCCATCAACCCCGGCAACTCGGGCGGTGCGCTCGTCGATACCAGCGGACACCTGATGGGCATCAACACAGCGATCTACTCGCGCTCGGGTGGCTCCATGGGCATCGGTTTTGCCATCCCCACCTCCACCGCGCGCAGCGTGATGGAAGCCATCGTGCGCGATGGCAAGGTCACGCGCGGCTGGATCGGCGTTGAGCCGCAGGACCTCACACCTGAACTGGCCGAAAGCTTCGGCCTGTCGGCCGGCACCGGGGTGATCATCACCGGCGTGCTGCAGAACGGCCCTGCCGCGCAGGCGGGTATCCGTCCCGGAGACGTGATCACGTCGGTTGAGGGCCGCGCCGTGAACAACGTGGCACAACTGCTCTCGGCGGTCGCCGCCCTCCAGCCCGGGACACCCGCCACGCTGGAAGTGGTGCGCAAAGATGGCAAGACCCCTGTGCAGGTGACACCCGGCAAGCGCACAACCCCCAAGACACAGCAGCAGCCCCGCTGAAAAGCACCTGGGACCAACAGAAACGGCGCCATCAGGCGCCGTTTCTGTTTGGGGAAAAAACTGTATCGCTCAGTTCGTTGCCGAATCTTCGGTGGTGGGCGCTGCCGTCGACTGCACGAACCAGCGCGACCCCCAGATACCCATTTCGTACAGCAGGCACATCGGCACAGCCAGCGCCAGTTGAGAAATCACGTCGGGTGGCGTGACCACGGCCGCCACCACGAAAGCCAGCACGATGAAATAGCCCCGGAATTCCTTGAGTTGCTGGACCGTGACCATCTTCATCTTGACCAGCAACACCACCACTATGGGGACCTGGAAGGCAAGGCCGAAGGCCAGGTACAAGGACAGGATGGCCTCGACATAGGAGGCAATGTCGGGTGTGGCCGCCACGCTCTTGGGCGTGAACTGCTGGATGAACGCGAACATCTTGTCGAGCACGAAGAACTGCACGAAGGCGATGCCGACATAGGCCAGCAGGCTGCCCAATACGATCAGCGGCACGGCAAAACGCTTTTCGTGGCTGTACAGGCCAGGCGCCACAAAGGCCCAGATCTGGTACATCCACCACGGCAGCGACAGCAGCAGAGCGCCCATAGCGAGCACCTTGAGCGGCACGAAAAACGGCGAGAACACACCCACTGCGATCAGCTTAGCGTCGGGTGGCATGTGGGCCCGGATGGGCACCGCGATAAGGTCGATCAAGCCGCTGGGGCCGGGCCAGATGGCCAGCAGGGCCATGCACACGGCCAAGCCGGCCATACCGTACATCAACCGGTCGCGCAGCTCCACCAGGTGCTGCACAAAAGGTTGCTCGGTCCCGGCGAGTTCGTCGGTGGATTTGTTGGAATCGGACATCAGCGGGGAGCGGAAGATGGGCGGGGCCGGAAGCGCGCCACGCGGGCAGCACCCGACTGGGCACGCGTGCGCACGCCCGAACGCGACTTGTACCACTGAGGCACGGCGCCTTTCTTGAGGCGCCAGTTCTTGCCCGGGTGCTTGTACGTCGGGTGCAGGTCGGAACCGATGGAGCCGAGCGCGTCGTTGTATCCCGAGCCGCTGTTGTCGAGCCCTTGCGTGGCTTCCGACCATGACTTCTCGAAATCGCTGGCGCCCTCTTGCACCGAGGACTGCACGTCGCGCGCGGCCGTCTCCACCGACTCCTTCATCTTCTTGAGCTCGTCGAGCTCCATGGAGCGGTTGACTTCTGCCTTGACGTCGGAAACGTAGCGCTGCGCCTTGCCCAGCAAGGTGCCCACCGTGCGGGCCACGCGCGGCAGCTTTTCGGGACCGATGACGATCAGCGCCACCGCCCCGATGAGGGCGAGCTTGGAAATGCCCAGATCAATCATGTGGAGGCCGTTTGGAAGGCAAACCCGGCGCGGTGCTCAGACCGTCCGGCGAGGTTCGGCGGTGGGGTACACCGCCGGGCTGAGGACGATCAGCTCTTCTGCTTGGCTTCGACGTCGATGGCGCTCTTGTCGGCCGAGGCGCTTTGCGTCACCTGCCCAGCCGGGGCCGCGGGAGCATCGGCGGCGTTGTTCCCGCCTTCTTTCATGCCGTCCTTGAAACCCTTGACAGCGCCTCCGAGGTCGGAGCCGATGTTCTTGAGCTTCTTGGTGCCGAACACCATCACCACGATCAGCAGCACGATCAGCCAGTGCCAAATGGAAAAGGAACCCATGTGTCTCTCCAACAGAATAAAAGGAAGCGCTGATGCGCTGTTGCTGGGATTCTAAGCCCCGACCATTGGTTCGGTCGGCGAGAAAAAATCAGCCCCTCAACCAGGGCCGCGGTCCACCCATGACGTGCACATGGAGGTGGTGCACCTCCTGCCCGCCTTCGGTACCCGTATTGCACACGATGCGGAATCCGCCATCGGGATACGGGTTGCAGCCCTGCTCCAGGGCCAGTTTTGGCGCCAGCACCATCAGCTTGCCCATCAGGCGCTCATCCTCGGGGGTGAGCTGGGCCATGGACGTGATGTGCCGCTTGGGCACCATGAGGAAGTGCACCGGCGCCCAGGGGTGGATGTCGTGGAAGGCAAAAATGTCTTCGTCTTCATAGACCTTCTTCGACGGGATCTGGCCGGCGATGATCTTGCAGAAGAGGCAGTTCGGGTCGTGAGCGCTCATGTCGGTGTGTTCAGTCGGGCATGGGCTGGCTGGCGTTCATGCGCACCATGCCCTTGACGACGCGGTAAAGGAACCAGATGGAAATGACGGCCCAGGCGATCATGCCGGGCACGAGCAGGAGCAGGAACAGCGGCGAGGTCACCAGATACAGCACGCCCGCCCAGAGTACTGAACGGATGCGCCACGCAAAGTGGCTCGCCTGCCAGGTTCCGGTGGCGTCGCTCTTCTTGACCAGGTCGATCACCAGAGCCACCAACAGAATGCCTATGCCCACCTGCGCACCGGGCACGACAGCCGCCACGGCGACGATCAGGTGCAGCAGGTAACTGATCCAGCCGATGGTCTTGAGCGATTCGGCCTGCTCGTCGCCCTTGGCCTGTACGTCGATCACGTCGGAATCGTTGCGCATGGTGGCCTCCTGTGCCGGGTGGGGTTCATTCGGACGCTTCGCGTGCCTGCGCCTTGCGCAGGGCTTTTTCTTCCAGACCGCTGAGGCCTTCGCGCCGCGCCAGCTCGGCCACCACGTCGGCCGGCGCCTTGCCGTAGTGGGCCAGTGCGATCATGCTGTGGAACCAGAGGTCGGCTACTTCGTTGACCAGCTTCTGGGTATCGCCGCCATGATCGCAGTCTTTGGCGGCCATGACCGCCTCGGTGGCCTCTTCGCCGATCTTCTTGAGAAAAGCGTCCGGTCCCTTGTGCAGCAGGCGGGCGATGTAGCTCTTCTCGGGGTCGCCACCGTTGGCCGGCTTGCGGCTTTCGATGACCGCGGCCAGGCGCGCGAGCGAGTCGGTGTCGGACATGGGGATCACTTGTAGATGGATTCAGGGTCTTTGAGCACCGGATCGACCGGCACCCACTGACCATTCTGGTGGCTCTGGAAGAAACAGCTGTGACGCCCCGTGTGGCAGGCGATGCCGGGCTCGTGTCCCAGCTGCGTCACCTTGAGCAGCACCACGTCGTTGTCGCAGTCCAGGCGGATGTCGTGCACCGTCTGCACGTGACCCGACTCTTCACCCTTGAACCAGAGCTTGTTACGCGAGCGGCTGAAGTACACCGCGCGGCGCAGTTCGGCGGTCTTCTGCAGCGCCTCGCGGTTCATCCAGGCGAACATCAGCACGTCGCCGGTGGCGGCCTCCTGCGCGATCACGGGCACCAGGCCCTGCGCGTCCCACTTGATGGCGTCGAGCCAGTCCATCACAGCCTCACCGGAATGCCGCGTTCGGCCATGCGCTGCTTGGCCTGCGCCACGGTGTATTCGCCGTAGTGGAAGATGCTGGCGGCCAGCACCGCGTCGGCACCGCCCTGCTGCACGCCGTCGGCCAGGTGGTCGAGGTTGCCCACGCCGCCGGAGGCGATGACGGGCACGCTGACCGCATCGGCCACCGCACGGGTCAAGGCCAGGTCGAAGCCGCTCTTGGTGCCGTCGCGGTCCATGCTGGTCAGCAGGATCTCGCCAGCGCCGAACTCGGCCATCTGCCGCGCCCAGGCCACGGCGTCCAGGCCGGTGTTCTTGCGCCCGCCGTGGCTGTACACGTCCCAGCCGGCGCCGCGCGCGGCCAGGTCGTCGCCCTGGCGGCGTTTGGCGTCGATGGCCACCACAATGCACTGCGCGCCGTACTTGTCGGACGCTTCGCGGATCACCTGCGGGTTGGCGATGGCCGCCGAGTTGAAGCTGGTCTTGTCGGCCCCCGCGTTGAGCAGACGGCGCACGTCTTCGACGGTGCGCACGCCGCCACCGACGGTGAGCGGGATGAACACCTGGGAGGCCACGTCTTCGATGATGTGGAGGATCAGGTCGCGCCCGTCGCTGGTGGCGGTGATGTCCAGGAACGTCAACTCGTCGGCGCCCTGTTCGTTGTAACGGGCCGCGATCTCCACCGGGTCGCCCGCATCGCGCAGCTCGACGAAATTGACGCCCTTGACCACGCGACCACCGGTCACGTCCAGGCAGGGGATGATGCGCTTAGCCAGCATCCGTCATCCGTTCAGCTCGTCAGCGAGCTTCTGCGCCGCTTCGAAATCGAGGTCGCCGCTGTAGATCGAGCGGCCGCAGATCACGCCTTCGACGCCTTCGTCTTCCACCGCGCACAGGCCGCGGATATCGTCCATGTTGGACAGGCCACCGGATGCGATCACGGGAATCGACAGCGCCTGGGCCAGCTTGACCGTGGCCTCGATGTTGATGCCGCTGAGCATGCCGTCGCGGCCGATGTCGGTGTAGATGATGGATTCGACGCCGTAGTCTTCGAACTTCTTGCCCAGGTCCACCACTTCGTGGCCGGTGAGCTTGCTCCAGCCGTCGGTGGCGACCTTGCCGTCCTTGGCGTCAAGGCCGACGATGATGTGGCCGCCGAACGCGGTGCAGGCGTCCTGCAGGAAGCCGGGGTTCTTGACCGCGGCGGTGCCGATGATCACGTAGCGCAGGCCGGCGTCGAGGTAGCGCTCGATGGTGTCGAGGTCGCGGATGCCGCCGCCGAGCTGCACGTCCACTTCAGAGCCGACCTCTTTGAGGATGGCGCGGATGGCCTGCTCGTTCTTGGGCTTGCCGGCGAAAGCGCCGTTCAGATCCACCAGGTGCACGCGGCGCGCGCCCTTGTTGACCCAGTTGCGGGCCATGGCCGCCGGGTCTTCACCGAACACGGTGGATTGGTCCATGTCGCCCTGTTTGAGGCGAACACACTGGCCGTCTTTGAGATCAATGGCGGGGATCAGCAGCATGATGGTGAGGTCGACAGGACGTCAGGGATTCCAGTGGAGGAAGTTGCGGTAGAGCGCCAGCCCCTGGTCGGCGCTCTTCTCGGGGTGAAACTGGGTAGCAAACAGATTGTCGCGGGCAATCGCACAGGCAAACCGCGCACCGTAGTCGGTTTCGCCCACCGCGTGCAGCGCCTGCGCGGGGCGCGCGTGGTAGCTGTGCACGAAGTAGAAATAGGCGCCGTCGGCAATGCCGCCCCACATGGGGTGCGGGTCGCGGCCGTGGGCGGTGTGGAACACCTGGTTCCAGCCCATCTGCGGCACCTTGAAGCGGCTGCCGTCGGCCTGCAGGCGGCCTTCAAGCTGGAAGCGCACCACCTCGCCAGGGATCAGGCCCAGGCCGTCGGTCGGGCCTTCTTCGCTGCGGTCCAACAGCATCTGCATGCCGACGCAGACGCCGAACAACGGTTTGTGGGCCGCGGCGTGCAGCACAGCGTCCTGCAGGCCGGAAGCGGCCAGCTCGCGCATGCAGTCGCCCATGTGGCCCTGTCCGGGCAGCACCACGCGGTCGGCGTCGAACACGTCCTGCGCGCGCGAGGTGACGATGACGTTGAGCCCGCTGCCCTGCGCCACGTGCACCACCGCCTGCGAGACGGAACGCAGGTTGCCACTGCCGTAGTCCACCACGGCAACTGTCTTGGATCTCATGGGTCCGGGGGAAAAATTACAGGGAACCCTTGGTCGAGGGAATGACGTCGCCCAGGCGCTCGTCGCGTTCCAGCGCCATGCGCAGCGCGCGGGCGAAGGCTTTGAACACGGTCTCGGCCTGGTGGTGGGCATTCTCGCCGTGCAGGTTGTCGATGTGCAGCGTCACACCCGCATGGTTGACGAAACCCTGGAAAAACTCGAAGGCCAGCTGCGTGTCGAACGCACCGACCATGCCGCTCTTGAACGGCACGCGCATGTGCAGGCCGGGCCGACCGGAGAAGTCGATCACCACGCGCGAAAGCGCTTCGTCCAGCGGCACGTAAGCGTGACCGTAACGGCGGATGCCCTTCTTGTCACCCACGGCCCTGGCGAAGGCCTGGCCCAGGGTGATGCCCACGTCTTCCACCGTGTGGTGGCCGTCGATGTGCAGGTCGCCCTTGGCATCGATCTCCAGGTCGATCAGCCCGTGGCGGGCGATCTGGTCGAGCATGTGGTCGAAAAAGCCGATGCCGGTCGACAGCTGGGCCGTGCCGGTGCCGTCGAGGTTGATGCGCACGCGGATCTGCGTCTCGGACGTGTTGCGCTGGACGTCGGCCACACGCGGGCTGGCGGAGGATGGGGTGGTCATAGGCTGGCTTGCAGGGCAGCGATCAACTGCGTGTTCTCGTCGGGGGTGCCGACCGTCAGGCGCAGGCAGTTGCCGAGCAATGGATGCATTTTAGAAACATTCTTGACCAGAATGCCCCGCGCCTTGAGGCCATCGAAGCTGCGTTGCGCGTCGGGCACACGCACCAGCACCATGTTGGCGTCGCTGGGGAAGGGTGTGACGCCCGGCATCAGTGCCAGCGCATCGATCAGCACCGTGCGCTGCTCGCGGATGCTGGCGGCCTGGTGTGCAAACACATCGGCATGCTCCAGCGCGAACAGGGCGCACTCGGCGTTGAGCACGCTCACGTTGTAGGGCGGGCGCAGTTTGTCGACCTCGTTCACCAGCGCCTGCGGGCCGACCATGTAGCCCAGCCGCACGCCGGCCAGGCCGAACTTGGACAGTGTGCGCATCAGCAGCACGTTGGCATTGGCGGCCGGGTTGGCGCGGATCTCGTCGAGCCAGCTGCGGCTGGAAAAGGGCTGGTAGGCCTCGTCCATCACCACCAGGCCGCCGAAAGTGGCGGCCTCGGCAATCAGGCGCCGGATCACGCCAGCATCCCACAGGTTGGCCGTGGGGTTGTTGGGGTAGGCGATGTACGTGATGGCCGGCTGGTGCGCTCGCAGGGCGGCCAGCATCGCCGCCTCGCCCAGCTCGAAGTCAGCCGTCAGATTCACACCATGGAAGGCCAGCCCCTGCAGCTGCGCGCTCATGGCGTACATGACGAAGCCGGGCAGCGGCGCCACGATGGACGCACCCGGCACGTCGCAGGCCATGGCCAGCAACGAGATCAGCTCGTCGGAACCGTTGCCCAGCATCAGGCCACAGCCCTCGGGCAGATCCACGTAACGCGCCAGCGCCTGCTTCAGCTCGTCGATGCGGCCACCGGGGTAACGGTTGATGGCGACGGCGCCCAGCCGCGCACCCAGCTGGTGCTGCAGCTCGGGCGACAGCGGGAAAGGGTTCTCCATCGCGTCGAGCTTGACCATGCCGGCCGAGTGCTGGATGGCGTAGGCGTGCATGGACTGGATGTCCTGGCGGATGAAGCGCAGCGGGTTCGGGGTGTTCATGGCGTTCATTTCGCAACTCGCATGGGAGGAACTTCGTTCAGGCGCAGTTCGGCGGCTCGGGCGTGGGCCTGCAGGCCTTCGCCGTAGGCCAGCTCGGCGGCGATGGTGCCCAGCGTCTGTGCACCGGCGGCGCTGACCTCGATCAGGCTGCTGCGCTTCTGGAAGTCGTACACACCCAGCGGCGAAGAGAAACGGGCCGTGCCGCTGGTGGGCAGCACGTGATTGGGGCCGGCGCAGTAGTCGCCCAGGCTTTCGCTGGTGTAGGCGCCCAGGAAGATGGCACCGGCGTGGCGCAGCAGCGGTTCCCAGCGGTGTGGCTCGCTGCTGCTGACCTCCAGGTGCTCGGGTGCGATGCGGTTGCTGATGGCGCAGGCCTCGGCCATGTCGCGCGTGAGGATGAGCGCGCCGCGGTCGTTGAGGCTCTTGGCGATGATGGCCGAGCGCGGCATGGTGGGCAACAGGCGATCAATGGCGGCCTGCACGGCGTCGATGTAGGCCGCGTCCGGGCACAGCAGGATGCTCTGGGCCAGCTCGTCGTGTTCGGCCTGGCTGAACAGGTCCATCGCCACCCAGTCGGCCGGTGTGCTGCCGTCGGCCAGCACCAGAATTTCGCTGGGGCCGGCGATCATGTCGATGCCCACGGTGCCGAACACGCGCTTCTTGGCGCTGGCCACGTAGGCATTGCCGGGGCCGGTGATCTTGTCCACCTTGGGCACGGTGGCCGTGCCGTAGGCCAGCGCGGCCACGGCCTGCGCGCCGCCGATGGTGAAAGCGCGGGTGACGCCGGCCACATAGGCGGCGGCCAGCACCAGCGAATTCTTTTCGCCGCGTGGCGTGGGCACGACCATGATGATCTCGCCCACCCCGGCCACGTGGGCGGGAATGGCGTTCATCAGCACGCTGCTCGGGTAGGCGGCCTTGCCGCCGGGCACGTAGATGCCCACACGGTCCAGCGGCGTGACCTTCTGGCCCAGCAGGGTGCCGTCTTCATCGCGGTAGGTCCAGCTCTCGCCTGAGGCCTTCTTCTGCGCCTCGTGGTAGCGGCGCACGCGGGCGGCAGCGGCTTCGAGCGCACTGCGCTGGGCGATCGGCAGGCCCTCGAACGCGGCCTTGAGTTCGGCTTGCGTCAGGTCCAGTGCTTTCAGGCTGTCGGCGCTCAGGCCATCAAAGCGGGCGGTGTATTCCAGCACCGCCGCATCGCCGCGCGCCTGCACATCGGCCAGGATCTCCGCCACGCGCTGCTCGATCGCATGGTCCGTGTCCGCCGACCAGTGCAGCCGATGGGCGAACTGCGCTTCGAAGTCGGGCGAGACGGTGGACAGGCGAAGGGGCGTGGCGGTCAGGCTCATGACGTGGGATTGCCTTTCTGGAGGGCGTTGGTGAAAGCGTCGAGGATGGGGCGGATGGCGGCCTGCTTGAGCTTGAGGGCAGCCTGGTTGACCACCAGGCGCGAGCTGATGTCCATGATCTGCTCGACCTCGACCAGCTGATTGGCCTTGAGCGTCTTGCCGGTGGACACCAGGTCCACGATGGCGTCGGCCAGGCCGGTCAGTGGCGCCAGCTCCATGCTGCCGTAGAGCTTGATCAGGTCCACGTGCACGCCCTTGCTGGCGAAGAACTCGCGCGCGATGGTGGTGTACTTGGTGGCGACCTTCAGGCGCGCACCCTGCCGCACGGCGGTGGCGTAGTCGAAGTCGTCGCGCACCGCCACGCTCATGCGGCACTTGGCGATCTGCAGGTCGAGCGGCTGGTACAGGCCCTGGCCGCCGTGTTCGATCAGCGTGTCCTTGCCGGTCACGCCCAGATCGGCGCCGCCGTGTTCCACATAGGTGGGCACGTCGGTCGCGCGCACCAGCACCACGCGCACATGGGGCTGGTTGGTCGGCAGGATCAGCTTGCGCGAGGTGTCCGGATCTTCCAGCACCTCGATGCCCGCCGCCGCCAGCAGCGGCAGGGTCTCGTCAAAGATGCGGCCTTTGGAGAGGGCGAGTGTGATCATTTGATGCGTTCGATATCGGCGCCGATGCCGCGCAGCTTGGCTTCCATCTGGTCGTAGCCGCGGTCGAGGTGGTAGATGCGGTCGACGATGGTCTCGCCCTCGGCCACCAGCCCGGCGATCACCAGGCTGGCCGAGGCGCGCAGGTCGGTCGCCATCACGGTCGCGCCCTGCAGCCGCTCCACACCGTCCACCACGGACACCTTGCCATCGGTCTGGATCTTCGCGCCCAGGCGCACCAGTTCGTTGACGTGCATGAAGCGGTTTTCGAAGATCGTTTCGGTCACCTTGCTGGTGCCGGTGGCGATGCAGTTGAGCGCCATGAACTGGGCCTGCATGTCGGTCGGGAAACCCGGGTACTCGGTGGTGCGGAAGCTCTGCGCCTTCAGGCGGCCCGAGGCGCGCACGCGGATGAAGCCGTCACCGGCCTCGATCTCGGCACCGGCGTCGTGCAGCTTGTCAATCACCGCGTCCAGGTGCTCGGCACGGGCGTGGCGCAGGATCACGTCGCCGCCGGTGGCAGCCACCGCGCACAGGAAGGTGCCGGCCTCGATGCGGTCGGCCACCACCTGATGGTTGGCGCCGTGCAGCCGGTCCACACCCTGGATGTGGATGCGGCTGGTGCCGTGTCCCTCGATCTTGGCGCCCATGGCGATCAGCATCTCGGCCAGGTCGGGAATCTCCGGTTCCTGCGCGGCGTTCTCCAGCAGGGTCTCGCCCTCGGCCAGCGCCGCCGCCATGAGGAAGTTCTCGGTACCGGTCACGGTCACCATGTCGGTGGCGATGCGCGCGCCGTGCAGGCGGGTGCGGCCTTGCGGGAGGCGGGCGACCATGTAGCCGTGTTCGACCACGATCTCGGCACCCATGGCCTGCAGGCCCTTGATGTGCTGGTCCACCGGACGCGAGCCGATGGCACAGCCACCGGGCAGCGACACCTTGGCGCGGCCGAAACGCGCCAACAGCGGACCCAGCACCAGCACCGAGGCGCGCATGGTCTTGACCAGCTCGTACGGCGCTTCGGGGTTGAGGCTGTCGGGCGCCTGGAAGCTCATGCCGCCGCGCTCACCATGGGTCTCGGTCTTGACGCCCATGTTGTCGAGCAACAGGCGCATGGTGGCCACGTCGCGCAGGCGCGGCACATTGGTCAGGTGCACCGGATCGCTGGTCAGCAGCGTGGCGCACAGTTCGGGCAGCGCCGCGTTCTTGGCGCCGGAAATGGTGACTTCGCCATTGAGCGGGCGTCCGCCGGTGATGCGCAGTTTGTCCATGGGGTGGTCTCGATCAGTTCAGGTTGGCCCACTCGGCGGGGGTGAAGGTTTTCATGGACAGCGCGTGCACCTCGTCGGTCTTCATGCGGTCGCCCAGCGTGGCGTACACGCGCTGGTGGCGGACGATGGGGCGCTTGCCCTCGAATTCGGTCGAGACGATGACGGCCGACCAGTGTCGGCCGTCGCCGCTGACTTCGAGGTGCTCGCAGGTCAGACCGGCGGCGATGATGGCTTGGAGTTGTTCGGCGGTCATGGGTCTAGTGTCGGATCTTGAAGCCAGTACGCAGCAGGTGCAGCGCCACGGCACTGACCAGCAGCAGTGCGGTGGCGACGATGGAAAGGCTCAGCCAGGGCGAGACGTCGCTGACGCCGAAGAAGCCGTAGCGGAAGCCGTCGATCATGTAGAAAAACGGGTTGAGATGGCTCACGCGCTGCCACACGGCGGGCAGCGAATGGATGGAATAGAACACGCCCGACAGAAAGGTCATGGGCATGATGATGAAGTTCTGGAACGCGGCCATCTGGTCGAACTTCTCGGCCCACAGCCCGGCGATCACGCCCAGCGCCCCCAGCAGGGCGGCGCCCATGACGGCGAACGCCAGGATCCACAGCGGCGCCACCAGGGTGGGCTGGGCGTACCACCAGGTGGCCAGCATCACGCCGGCGCCCACCGCCAGCCCGCGCACCACCGACGAGCCCACATAGGCCACGAACCAGGCGCGGTGCGACAGCGGCGTGAGCAGCAGGAACACCAGGTTGCCCATGATCTTGCTCTGGATCAGCGAAGAACTGCTGTTCGCAAACGCGTTCTGCAGCACGCTCATCATCACCAGGCCCGGCAGCAGGAAGGCGGTGTAGCTCACCTGTCCGTAGACCTTCTCGCTGTCTTCGAGCACGTGGCCGAAGATCAGCATGTACAGGATGGCCGTGATGACCGGCGCGGCCACCGTCTGGAAGCCCACCTTCCAGAAACGCAGCACTTCCTTGTAGAACAGCATCTGCCAGCCGCTCATGAGGTCGACTCCCTGGAGCGACCAGACGCGCGCTCCATCACCTCGATGAACACGTCTTCCAGGTCCGCCTTGCGGATCTCCACGTCTTCGGCCGTCACACCGGCTTCACGCGCACGCGCCAGCCATTGCTCGACCTCGATGGCGTTGTGCGCCGGGAGTTGCACCACACGGCCCGTGACGCGCGCCTGCGCGGCCAGTTCCGCGGGCAAGACCTGGTCGGTCTTGAAGCGCAGCACATTGGACGAGGCCTGGCTCAACAAGTCGGACGTCTTTTCCAGCGCCACCACCTGACCCTGCTGCAGCATCGCGAGACGGCCGCACAGGGCCTCGGCCTCTTCCAGGTAGTGGGTGGTCAGCAGCACGGTGCAGCCTTGGCGCTTGTTGAGCTGGCTGATGAACTGCCAGAGAGTCTGGCGCAACTCGACATCGACACCGGCCGTGGGCTCGTCCAGCACGATCACCGGCGGCTTGTGTACCAGCGCCTGCGCCACCAGCACGCGGCGCTTCATGCCACCCGAGAGCTGGCGCATGTTGGCGCCGGCCTTGTCGGCCAGGCCCAGACCACTGAGCAGTTCGTCGATCCAGTCGTCGTTGTGGCGGATACCGAAGTAGCCGGACTGGAAGCGCAGCGCCTCGCGCACATTGAAGAAAGGATCGAACACCAGTTCCTGGGGCACCACGCCTAGCGCGCGGCGCGCGGCGGCGTAGTCGGTCTGCACGTCGTGTCCGTGCACCAGCACGCGGCCACCGGTGGCCCGCACCAAGCCGGCCAGGATGCTGATCAGCGTGGTTTTGCCCGCCCCGTTGGGGCCCAGGAGACCGAAAAATTCGCCCGCTTCGATGTCGAACGACACGCCCTTGAGCGCCTGCAACTCACCGCGCGCGCTGCGGTAAGTTTTGGAAACGTTCTGGAAGGAAACGGCGGGCATGGAGGAGTGGCCCCAGTGCTCGCGTCGGGCCGTCTGGCCTGCCGCGGCGGGGAACCGAGTATTTTACCGGCAGCCCCTGCCCCGCCCGAGCCGGGGGCTGTTCGGCACTCAAATGGACAGGAGTTCCTGCACGCCGTACAGCGCCACCAGGTCGCGCAGGCGCTGGGGGCCGTTCTGCAGTTGCAGGGTTTTGCCCTGTTGCTGCAGCTCGCGGCGCAGCTCCAGCAGCACCGCCACAGCCGAGGAATCGCATTCGCGCAGGGCGCTGGCGTCCAGCACCGCGGCCGGCCCGGGCTGCGCCAGCAGCGCGCTGCGCATCTGGGCCAGCGTGGGCACGGCCTGCTCCAGCGTCAGTCGCTCGGGCAGGATCGCGCGCTGGTCGGGCACGGACGCCATCCTCAGCCGGCCTTGGCGGTGGCGCCGGCCTTGTTGCGCTGGACCAGCGAGGCGATCAGACCGTCGATGCCCTTGGTGTTGATTTCCTGCGCGAATTGGGTCTTGTAGGTCTCCACCAGCCAGACGCCGAGCACGTTCAGGTCGTAAATCTTCCAGCCGTCTGGCGTCTTCTCCAGGCGGTAGTCCAGCTGGATGGGTTCGCCACGGCCGCGCACTTCGGAGCGCACCACCACTTCGGTGTCTTCGGGCTTGGCTCGCAGCGGCTTGAAACTCACGGTCTGGTCCTTGACCTCGCCCAGCGCGCCCGCGTAGGTGCGCACCAGCAGGGTCTTGAATTCATCCTGCAGCTGCTTTTGCTGGGCCGGCGTGGCCTGACGCCAGAAGCGCCCCACGGCCGACGCGGTCATGCGCGAGAAGTTGACGTTGGGCATGATCTTGCTGTCAACCAGCACCATGATGCGGTTGACGTCGCCCTTCTGGATCGCAGCATCGGCCTTGACGGCCGCCATCACTTCACCCGAGATGCGCTGCACCAGCGCGTCGGGCGCTTCGGCGGAGGCCAGGGCCAGCGAGGGCAGCAAAGGCGTGCTGGCCACAGCCAGCACGGCGATCAGACGGGAAAACCATTGGCGTCGTTGCATATCTGTCATTCCTTTCGTTGCGGTGACCGGCACGGTTGCACGGGCCACTCTTATGAGACCGGGACTGTACGTCACCGGTTCCGGAGCAAATGTGTCGCTTGTGTAATGTCGCGGTATCGAAACGAGCGATTTGACACGTTTTACCGGGGCGCCGTGCCGTTGCCGTTGCCGTTGCCGTTGCCGAGCCCGCTGCCCGCATCGATCAGGTCGTCGATCTGGTTTTGGCGGCGCTGCAGGTAGATGTCACGCGTGAAGCTGTACTTGTCCAGCGCGGCGCCTTCGAGCATGGACGTCGCGCGCAGCAGGTTGGCCCGCGTTTCGACGGCCCTCAAAGTGAGGAGCGAGTTACGCGTCGGGATGTGATCGACGCGCGAAACCAGGTCGCCCCGGGATTCCACGCCAAAGCCCGCCGCATCGCGGATGGACGAAGGACCGAAGATCGGCAGCACCAGGTAGGGACCGGACGGCACACCCCAACGCCCCAGGGTCTGACCGAAGTCCAGCGACGTGCGATCGATGCCCATCTCGGAAGCAATGTCGAACACGCCCGCAAAACCCAGCACCGTGTTGACGCCGACACGCAAGCCGTTTTCCGCAGCGGCTTGCGGCTTGAGCTGCAGCGTGGCGTTGACGAACGACCAGACGTCCCGCAAGTTGCCAAAGAAGTTGCTCACGCCCGTGCGGACCAGGTCCGGGGTGGTGTCGCGGTACACCGTGGCCACCGGCTTGAGCACCGCGCTGTCCACCGCATCGTTGAACCCACTGACACCGCGGTTGAAAGGCTCCAGCGGATCGCGGGGATTGGCGTCGGGCCCTGTGGCGCAGCCCGCCAGACCAGCCGCCACCAGCAAAGCCGCGGCGGTGTGGATTTTCAAAGGTCGGATCGGTTTCATCTCACTCCCGGCGGGGACGCTGTCCCTGTTGTGCACGCTCGCCGCCCGCGCTCACTGCGCGGGCGCTTCCTTGCCACCGTCGGCCGCCTTGTTGAACAGGAACTGACCGATCAGGTTCTCCAGCACCACGGCCGACTGGGTCTGCGTGATGACGTCGCCGCT
>CALRYD010000033.1:0-46335 GCA_943372305.1 Hydrogenophaga intermedia
CCGAAGAGCTGGTGAGCCTGCAGCGCCGGGCCGACGCGCTGCGGGGCGAGGCGCAGGCCATTGCCGCGCAGATCGAACAGCAGAAGACCCGCCTGCAGATCGCCGAGGACACGCAGCGCCGCTACAAAGGGCTGGCCGATCAGGACTACATCGCTCGCGAGGAGCTGATGCAAAAGGAGATCGACCTGACCGAGCAGCGCTCGCGCCTGCGCGGGCTGGAACGCGATGCGCTGGGCGTGCAGCGCGAGCTGGCCGCCACACAGCAGGAACTGGGCAACGCGCAACTGCGCAGCACCGGCCAGCTGGCGCAGTTGCAGCGCGAAGTCTCCAGCACCGAACAGCAGCTGACCGAGGTGGAAGGCCGCCGCCGCGTGCTCATCACCGCGCCCGAGGCGGGACGCGCCACACTGGTGACGGCCGAAGTGGGCCAGAGCATCGACGGCAACCAGCCGCTGCTGACCCTGGTGCCCGCCAGCGGCGAACTGCAGGCCCGCCTCTATGCGCCCAGCAGCAGCATCGGTTTTGTGCAGCCGGGCGACGTGGTGCTGCTGCGTTACCAGGCCTTCCCGTACCAGAAGTTCGGCCAGCACGAGGGCGTGGTGGACACGGTCTCAACCTCCGCCGTGAGCCCGGCCGAGCTGGCCAACCTGCCGGTGGCCGAACTGCCACCGGGTGAACCGGTGTTCGCCATCCAGGTGCGGCTGCGGACCGCCAGCGTCATGGCCAACGGTCAGGCGCGGCCGCTGCAGGCCGGCATGCGGCTGGAAGCCGACATCTTGCAGGAGCGCCGCAAACTCTACGAATGGATGCTCGAACCCCTGTACAGCGTCACGCGCCGCCAGGCCACGCCGGAGGCGACACCATGACCTGGACCGATCGCCTGGCCTTTGGCCTGGGCCGCACCCTGCCCGTGGTGCTGCAGACCGAGGCCGCCGAATGCGGTCTGGCCTGCCTGACCATGGTGCTGCAGCACCACGGCGCCAGCACCGACCTGGCCGCACTGCGCACCCGCCACGCCGTGGCGCTGACGGGCATGACGCTGGCCACGCTGACCGACGTGGCCCAGCGCGAGCAGCTGGGCACGCGCGGCCTGCGGCTGGAGCTGGACGAACTGCCCCAGCTGCGCCTGCCCGCCATCCTGCACTGGGACCTGAACCACTTCGTGGTGCTGCAGTCGGTGGGCAACGGCCACATCGTGGTGCACGACCCAGCTTTTGGCGAACGCCGGCTCAGCCTGGAGGAAGCCTCGCGCCACTTCACCGGCGTGGCGCTGGAGGTCTGGCCCAACCCTGGTTTCGCCCCGCGCGAAGAAAAGACCCGCGTGCGACTGTCCCAGCTGATCGGCCAGGTCTCGGGCTTCTGGCCATCGCTGGGTCAGGTGCTGATGCTGTCGCTGGCGCTGGAGGTGTTCGGCCTGGTGTCGCCGCTGTTCATGCAGTGGGTGCTGGACCATGTGGTGGTTTCGCGCGACACGCAGCTGCTCACCACGCTGGCCATCGGATTTGCGCTGCTGATGCTGGTGCAACAGGGTACGAGCCTGGTCCGCTCCTGGTTGCTCATGGTCATCAACACCTCGGTCGGCCTGCAGTGGAAGGCCAATGTGTTCGCGCACATGACCCGCCTGCCGCTGTCCTACTTTCAGAACCGGCACCTGGGCGACATCGTCTCGCGCGCCGGCTCGGTGGAAGAGATCCAGAGCACGCTGACATCGGCCTTTGTCGAAACCCTGTTCGACGGCCTGCTGGTCATCCTCACCCTGGTGCTGATGTTCGTCTACAGCCCGACCCTGGCCTGGGTGGCGGTGGTGGCGGTGCTGCTGTACCTGGCGGTGCGCCTGCTGTGGTACCGGCCGTTCTACGCCGCCAACGAAGAAGCGCTGGTGCGCGACGCCAGCCAGTCCAGCCACTTCCTGGAATCCATCCGCGGCATGCGCGCGATCCAGCTGTTTGGCCGCCAGACCCAGCGCCAGGGCGCCTGGCAGACCTTGATGGTCAGCGCCACCAACGCGCGCCTGAAGATCGAGAAACTGCAGATCCTCTACAGCCTGGTGCGCGGCCTGCTCGGCGGCGCCTTTGCGCTGCTGATCGTCTGGCTCGGCGCGCAGCAGATCATCGCCAACGAACTCACGGTGGGCATGCTGATGGCCTTCATGGCCTACCGCGGCCAGTTCGACAGCCGCGTCACGTCGCTGATCGACAAGGCCATCGACCTGAAGATGCTGCGTCTGCACGCCGAACGCCTGGCCGACCTGGTGCTGACCCCGGCCACGCCGGCAGCGCAGCGGCTGGACGCCCGCGACCTGAACCCGGCGGCGGCCACCGTGCCGGCCCTGGCGCTTGAGCAACTGCGCTACCGCTACGCCGACCAGTCGCCCTGGGTGCTGGACGGCATCACGCTGACCATCGCGCCCGGTGAGGTGCTCGCCATCACCGGCCGTTCGGGCTGCGGCAAGACCACCCTGGTCAATCTGTTGCTGGGCACCTATGCGCCCATCGAAGGCGAGGTGCGGGTGGATGGCGTGCCGCTGGCGCAGATCGGCGTGGACCGCTGGCGCCAGGGTGTGGCCACCGTGATGCAGGACGACACGCTGTTCGCCGGCTCCATCGCCGACAACATCGGCTTCTTCGACCCGCAGCCCGACCTGGCCTGGATGGTGGAATGCGCCCGCATGGCCGCGCTGCACGACGACATCGAACGCATGCCCATGGCCTACCAGACCCTGGTCGGCGACATGGGCACCGTGCTCTCGGGCGGGCAGAAGCAGCGCCTGCTGCTGGCGCGCGCGCTGTACAAGCGCCCACGGGTGCTGATCCTGGACGAGGCCACCAGCCACCTGGACGTGGAGTCGGAGGCCCAGGTCAACGCGGCCATCGCCGCACTGCCCGTCACCCGCATCGTGGTGGCCCACCGGCCCGAGACCATCCGCTCGGTGCAGCGCGTGGTCGACCTGCGCGACGGCCGCGTGGCCTTCGACGGACCGCCCGCCGACTACCTGCGCCAGATGGGTTGCCTGACCCCGGTCTCGGCATGAAAGCCAGGCACCACCGCGCCCAGCCGTTTGTGCGCGCCAGCGCGCTGGGCGCGGTCATGCTGATCGCCATCGGCCAGGCACACAGCCAGGTGCCCGATCACCGCTTGCGCCTGAGCACCACACTGGCCCAGCCGCCCGCTGTACCGGACGAACCGGACACGCCCGCCCACTGGTCCCAGGATGCCCAGCGTTGGCAACCCGGCAACAGCGCCTGCACCGACCGCCAGCCGCCCCGATGGGATCGGCTGACGCTGGACGATGCCCTCGCCCACACGCTGTGCCAGAGCCCCGGCCTGCGCCAGGCCCTGGCCGATGTGGCCGAACAGCGAGCGGGTGTGGAAGTCGGCGAAGCCGCTTCACGCCCCCGCTGGAGTGCGAGTACCGAATACAGCGGCGCCCGCAACTTCAATTCCTTCGGGCGCTCTGGCCGCACGTTGTCGGCCGGCCTGGGGCTGAGCTGGGTGCTGTTCGACTTTGGGCAGCGCAGTGCCAGCCTGCAGGCGGCCCGGCAGACACTGACGGCGGCCCTCGCGGCACAGGACAACGGCCTGCTCGACGCGGTGCGCGAACTGGTGCGCCTGTACGGCGAGGCGGTGGTCGCCGCCGCCTCGCTGGATGCCAGCGTGGCGGCCGAAGTCTCGGCCGAGCAGACCGCCGCTGCGGCCCTGGCCCGCTACCAGGCCCAGGTGGGCAACCAGATCGACCGCCTGCAGGCCCAGACAGCGCTGGCCCAGGCCACGCTGGATCGTGTGCGCGCACAAAGCACCTGGGACAACGCACGCGGTCAGCTGGTCCTGGCCCTGGGCGGTGACATCGCGCAGCCGCTGCGGCTGGCCGACTGGGAGAGGTGGGCCCTTGAGCGCCCAGCAACCCCCGACATGGACGCCCTGCGACGCGAAGCCTTGCAGGAGCATCCCCGCCTGCGGTCCAACCAGGCTCAGATTGATGCGTTGCGTCTGCGCCTGCAAGCCGTGCAGGCGGAGGGCCGCGGCAGCGTCGGCCTGACGGCCAGCGCAGGCGGCTCGCGCAACTGGGGCGCGGCCGGCAGCGGGAACATTCCCACCGCCAACGCCGCGGTGGTGGCCAGCATCCCGCTGTTCAACAGCCGCGAGACCGACGCCCAGGCTCGCCAGGTCGTGGCACAGATCGCGTCACGAGAGGCCGAGCGCGAAGCCACACGGCGCGAGATCGAGGGACAGGTCTGGCAGGCCCACCTGGCCTGGCGCACGAGCCAGCAAAGCCTGCAAGCGAGCGACCGCTTGCTCGAATCGGCCACCGCCACTCTGCGCGTGGCGCAGGGGCGGTACAAGGCAGGGGTGGGGTCCATGCAGGACCTGCTGAGTGCCCAATCCACCCTGGCCGACGCACGGCGCCAAAGGGTGGAGGCATTGATGGAACAGCTCAGAGCTCAAGCGCAGCTGAGTCTGGCGGTCGGGCGCACCAGCCTGCTCCGGCCAGTCGCCACCACCCAGCGCTGAAACCAAAACGCCCCGCTGTAGCGGGGCGCTTTTTCGGCATGGCCACAACGCGGCCTTCGTGGACTTATTCGGTGGGCAGAATGATGACGGGCGGCGGGCACACAGGTTTCGGCTCGCAGACCGGTGCCGGCTCGCAAGCAGGCTTGGGGTTGCAGTTGTGAGTCTTGGGCGCACAGGCGTACGTGGTCTTGGGCTGGCAGTAGCTGCTCTTGTGATTCCGGCTGGACCAACCCCAGCGACCCCAGCCGCCGGACACTTGATTCAATTCGTCTTGGGACAAAGCGCGCATGGGGAAAACTCCTTGAAGAGGCAGGCTGACCGATCGCGACCAGCCCCGGTTTGATAGGAACTTTAGTTTAATCCATACACAACCGCTTACATCCGTTTGAACTACCGCTCATCGGAATTCTGCCGCCCACCCCCGCGAAAACGCCGTCCATCGGACGCAAAAAAAACCCCGCCGCGGCGGGGTCGAGCGAACGCCGTCACCGATGCTCAGACCAGCGGCACACCCGTCTTGCTCTGGATGAATTCACGCGTCACGCCATCGGCCAGCTCCACCAGCTTCAGGCCTTCGGGCGTCACGTCCATCAGGCCCAGGTCGGTGATGATGCGGTCCACCACACCTTGGCCGGTCAGCGGCAGCGTGCACTTGGGCAGGATCTTCAGGTCTTCGGTACCGTCCTTCTTCTTGGCCACGTGCTCCATCAGCACGATCACGCGCGGCACGCCAGCCACCAGGTCCATGGCGCCGCCCATGCCCTTGACCATCTTGCCCGGGATCATCCAGTTGGCCAGGTCGCCCGCGGCCGTCACCTGCATGGCACCCAGGATGGACAGGTTGATCTTCCCGCCGCGGATCATGGCGAAGCTGTCGTGGCTGCCGAAGATGGCCGAGCCCTTGAGCGTGGTCACGGTCTGCTTGCCTGCGTTGATCAGGTCGGCGTCCACCTCGTCCTCGTAGGGGAAGGGGCCGATGCCCAGCATGCCGTTCTCGCTCTGCAGCCACACCTCGACATGGTCGGGCACGTGGTTGGCCACCAGCGTCGGGATGCCGATGCCGAGGTTCACATAGAAACCGTCCTGCAGTTCCTGGGCCGCGCGCGCGGCCATCTGGTCTTGGGTCCAAGGCATGTCGTGCTCCTTACTTGCGGTCGCGGGTGGTGCGCTTCTCGATGCGCTTTTCCGGGGTTGGGTTGTGCACGATGCGGTGCACGTAGATGCCGGGCAGGTGCACATCGTCCGGCGCGATCTCGCCGGTGGCGACGATGCGCTCGACCTCGACGATGCAGATCTTGCCGGCCATGGCGGCGGCCGGGTTGAAGTTGCGCGCCGTCAGGTTGAAGCGCAGGTTGCCCGAACGGTCGGCCACGTCGGCCTTGACCAGCGCCACTTCGGGGAACAGCGCGTGCTCCATGACATAGGTCTCGCCGCCAAACTCGCGCAGTTCCTTGCCCTCGGCCACCAGGGTGCCGACGCCGGTCTTGGTGAAGAAAGCCGGGATGCCGGCACCACCGGCGCGCAGCTTCTCGGCCAGCGTGCCCTGGGGTGTGAATTCGAGTTCGAGTTCACCGGCCAGGTACTGGCGCTCAAATTCCTTGTTCTCGCCCACGTAGGACGAGATCATTTTCTTGATCTGGCGCGTCTGCAGCAGCTTGCCCAGACCGAAGTCGTCCACGCCGGCGTTGTTGGAGATGGCGGTCAGGTTCTTGACGCCGGAATCGCGCAGGGCGTCGATCAGCGCTTCAGGAATGCCGCAGAGGCCGAAACCGCCGACTGCTATCAGTTGGCCGTCGGCCACCACGCCCTTGAGGGCTTCGGCCGCGCTGGGATAGATCTTGTTCACGTGAAAAGACTCCAGTGGTTGAACAAACAGGGATCGAGACAATCGACTGGCTGGACGATACTACGTATCCACATACGTAGTTTGACCTAGAGACTAACCCGGACACCGCGATGGACCTGATCGACTACCGCCTCGCCTTCGACCTGGCGCCGGTGGGCCTGGCGCTGTCGCGTCAGCGCACCATGGTGGACTGCAACCAGGCCCTGTGCGAGATGTTCGGCGCTGCGCGCGAGCAGCTCGTGGGCCAGAGCTTCCGCATCCTCTACCCCAGCGCGGACGAGTACGAACGCACCGGCGCCCGCATCGTGCCCATACTGGGGCGTGGCGGCACCTACGCAGACGAACGCATCATGCAGCGGGTGGACGGCCGCTTCAAGGGCGAGACCTTCTGGTGCCATGTGACGGGGCGCGCGCTCGACCCGACCGACCCGCACGCCGCCGGCATCTGGAGCTTCGAAGACCTGAGCGCGCGCCGGCCGGTGGGCGCAGCGCTGACGCCAAGGGAACGCGAGGTGGCCGCCTGCCTGATGGACGGCCTGACCAGCAAGGAAATTGGCAAACAACTGGGGATCAGCCACCGCACGGTGGAAATCCACCGCGCGCGGCTGATGCGCAAGTACCAGGCGCACAGCACGCCCGACCTCGTCCATAGACTGATCGCGGGTAGCTGACAGTGATCAGTCGATGGACCGCCCCAAGCCGGACCAGCCCCCGTTGGGGGCAGCGCCCCGCGCAGCGGCGGTACATGGGGGCCAGGTTTATTGCGGCTGGTAGCCGCTGGCCTGGATGATCTTTGCCCAGACCTCGCGGTAGGCCACCTCGCGCTTGCCCAGTTCGGCGCCGCTCATGTAGCCCACGGTCAGACCCATGGCGGTCAGCCTGTCTTTGACGTCGGGCATGCCCACCACCTTCTGCAAAGCGGCGGCCAGCTTGTCCAGCGCTGCCTTGGGCGTACCTGCCGGCGCGAAGATGCCGTAGTACGGCACTTCCTCGAAGCCTTTGATGCCCAGCTCGGTGAAGGTCGACACATCGGGCAGCGCGGCCTGGCGCTGCGTGCCCATCACGGCCACCACCCGCAGCTTGCCGGCTTTGTGGTTCTCGATGAAATCGGGCACCGAGCCCACGCCCGCCGGGATGGTGTTGCCCAGCATGTCGGCCATCATGGGCGCGCTGCCGCGGTACGGCGCGGCCACCAGATCCAGGCCAAAGCGCTGGCCGATCACCTGCACCGCGAACTGCGGTGTGGACGCCGGCGCCGGGATGCCCATGCTGGCTTTGCCGCCAGCGGCCTTGACGCCGTCCACCCAGGCCTTGAAGTCGCGCGCCGGGGTGCCGCCCGACAGAGCGACCGCGTTGACAAAGGTCGCGAAGCCGGCCACCGGGACGAAGTCCTTGGCCGGGTCGAAGCCCGGGCTCTTCATGGTCAGCGGCAAGATGGAAACGCTGTGGTCGTGGCTCAGGAACACGGTGTGGCCATCGGCCGGCGCCGCCTTGAGCGCCTGCGCGGCCAGCTGGCCGCCGGCACCAGCCTTGTTGTCGACCACCACCCCGCCCCCAAGCTCACCCTGCAGGCGTTCGGCCAGGATGCGGGCCACGGCGTCGGTACCCCCACCGGCCGGGAAGCCGACCAGGATCTTGGTCGTGCTCTGTGCCTGCGCGAGGCCCAGACCAGCGACGGCGGACAGGACCAGTGCCAGGCGGCTGGCTCGGGCGACAAAGGAACGTCTGTGCAAAGTCATGGATTCAGCTCCTGGAAAAAGAAAAGGGGTTCAGGCCTTGGGCGGTTCGACCACTTCGGCCGCCGTGCGGAAGGCTTCGACCGAGGTGGGAATGCCACAGTAGATGGCCGCGTGCAGCAGCACTTCCTGGATTTCTTCCACGGTGGCACCGTTGTTGAGCGCACCGCGTACGTGCCCTTTGAGTTCGTGCTGCTTGCCCAGCGCGGTCAGCATGGCCACGGTGACCAGGCTGCGCGTCTTGCGGTCCAGGCCCGGGCGCTGCCAGACGTCGCCCCAGGCGGCGCGCGAAATGTGGTCCTGGATCGGCTGTGTGAAGGGTGTGGTGCCGGCGAGCGCGCGGTCCACAAAGGGGTCGCCCATCACCTCGCGGCGGGTGGCCAGGCCACGGTGGTACTGATCGTCCTGCATGCGGTGTTTCCCAAGTGTCAGTGGAGGTTCAAACAGCGAGGATAAGCTGGCCGCTTTGACGAAACCTGACCGGAGACAAACATGAGTACCCGCTACCCGCTGCCCGATCTGAACACCCTGTCCGACGACCTGAAAGCCAAGATCCTGGAGGTGCAGGAGAAAGCCGGTTTCGTGCCCAACGTGTTCCTGGCCCTGGCGCGCCGCCCCGCCGAATGGCGCGCCTTCTTCGCCTACCACGACGCGCTGATGACACCCGAAACAGTCGGTCGCACATCGGGCCTGTCCAAAGGCGACCGCGAGATGATCGTCACCACCACCAGCGCCGCCAATCACTGCCTGTACTGCGTGGTCGCGCACGGCGCGATCCTGCGCATCTACGAGAAGAAGCCGCTGGTGGCGGACCAGGTGGCGGTGAACCACCGCAAGGCCGACATCCCGCCGCGCCAGCGCGCCATGCTGGACTTTGCGATGAAGGTCTGTCTGGCATCGCACGAGATAGACGATGACGACTTCGAAGCGCTGGCTGCGCATGGGTTCAGCGACGAAGACGCCTGGGACATCGCCGCCATCACCGCCTTCTTCGGCCTGTCCAACCGCATGGCCAGCTTCAGCGGCATGGTGCCCAACCCCGAGTTCTATCTGATGGGGCGCGTGCCGAAACAGAAATGAGCGTCAGGGGTCGACGCGCAACAACCGTCCATTGCTGCCGTCGGTCAACAGCCACAGGTGGCCATCGGGCCCCTGTCGAACGTCGCGGATGCGTTCGTTCAGGCCAGTGAGCAGGCGCTCGCGCCCGACCACCCGGTGGCCGTCCAGTTGCAGGCGCCACAGCGCCCTGCCGGCCAGGGCACCCAGGAACAGGCTGCCGTTCCAGTGGGCGGGTGAAGTGCCGGTGAAAAACGCCATGCCACTGGGCGCGATGGAGCTCTTGGCACCGGACACCCAGGTCGAGCCGTCGATCATTTCCCAGTAAGACACCGGCTGCTCCATGCCGACCTGGCTGCTGCCTTCGCCCACGGGTGTCGTCGTGCCGTATTCCTGACCGTGGCTGATGACCGGCCAGCCGTAATTGCGCCCGGCCAGCGTGCGGTTGACCTCGTCACCGCCCTGGGGACCATGCTCGTTGGTCCACAGCTCGCCGGTGACCGGATGCAACGCGGCTCCCTGCGGGTTGCGGTGGCCGTAGCTCCATATCTCGGGCTGCGCCCCCGGCTGAGCCACGAACGGGTTGCCGGTGGCGGCCATACCGTTGGTGGTGATGCGCACCACCTTGCCGTTACCGCGCCCCAGGTGCTGGGCGTGGCCGCGCTGGTCACCGTTCTGCCGGTCGCCCAGGGTCACGAACAGCTGTCCGTCCTGGCCGAACACCAGGCGCGAGCCGAAGTGCCCGCCGCTGGCCACCTTGGGAGACTGGCGGTAAATGACCGTGAACTCCAGAAGCGTGGGGACGGAGGTGTCCAGCACCGCCCGCCCCACCGCGGTCCCGTTGATTGAGCCGTTGGCGCTGTCGGCTTCTGAAAAACTCAGGTAGACCCGGCGGTTGTCGGCAAAGCCGGGGTCGATCGCCACGTCCAGCAGCCCCCCCTGACCACCAGTGGCCGTGACCGCCGGCAGACCCGCGACACTGCGCACGGTGGCGCCGTCGGCGCTGATCAGCCACAGCTGGCCCATGCGCCCCGTCACCAGCATGTCCCCACCGGGCACGAAGGCCAGCCCCCAGGGGTTCTGCAGCCCGGTGACCACCTGGGTGACCGAGACCTGCGCGGTGGTCGGGACGAAGGCGGGGTCGGTCGGCGCGGGCTGTGACGTGGTGCCTCCACCCCCCCCGCCGCAGGCCAACAGGGCGAAAGCACCCGATAAGCACAGCAACACCCCGAGGGGCCGCCACCAGATGTGTCGTACGGATGGAATGCTCATGACGGCATGCTAGCCGCCACCGAAGCGCCGTGGTGCAAGCAAATGTGATCAGCGGCCCAGGAGAGGTGGGAGCCCTGCGCCTTCGATCAGCGCCCGGGCGTGGTCCGACATCGGCACCGACTTCTGGTTCGGGAAGTCCACCCAGACGATGGTGGCGCCGCCGTTGGCGTACACGGTGGTCGGGTCGTCGGTGCGCAACATCTCGTGGAAGGTGTCGAACGAGGTCTTGCCCATCGTGCCCACGTAGGTGCGCACCAGCACATCGCCCGGAAACTCGAACTGGCGGATGAAGTTGCAGAAGGCGTTGACGATCACCGGGCCTTCGCCCTGCGGGTCGGCCGGCAATCCCATGCCGAAGAACCAGTCCAGCCGCGCGATCTCCATGTAGCGGAAGTAGATCGTGTTGTTGACATGGCCCATCGCGTCCATGTCGCCCCATCGGATGGGCACGACGATTTCGTGCACCAGGCGCTTGTCGGCAGGCAGTTCGAGTTTCATGTCGGTCCCGTCATTGATGGGCTTTGATGGAGGCGAGGATGCCGGCCACGAACAGCACACAGGCCAGCAATTGCGCGGTGGCGGGCCAGTCGCCGCTCCACGCGAAGGCATAGACCAGGGCAAACACCGTCTCGCTCACCACCAGCTGGCCGGCCAGGCTGGTGCTCAGGCGGCGGCTGGCCACGTTCCACATCACCGACGCGATCCAGGCCGAACCGATGCCGGTGAAGGCGCAGACGAAAACAAAGGCGGCGAAGCCGGGGCGTTCGATCAGTTCGTTCCAGGCGGTGCCCCAGCCCAGCCAGAGCAACAGCCCGCCCAGTCCGGCCGCCAGCCCCAGCCAGTTGGCCCAGGCGGTCGACTTGACCTCCGGGTGGCGGCGGATCCAGCGCGCGTTGAGCATGCCGAACGCCAGCCAGCTGAGCATGGCGCCCACCGCAAACAACACACCCCGCCAGAAGTGGCCTGCACCGGAGGCGTCAACTTCGTGGGCCGTGGCGTCCATCATCAGCGCCATGCCGGCGGCGGTCAGCACCAGGCCCGGCAACAGGGCCGCCCAGCGCAGGTGGTCGGGTTTGCCCAGCAGCATCATCCAGACCGGCAGCGTGCCAATGATCAGCGCAGGCAACGCGGCCCCGGCGTCGGCAATGCCATAGACCAGCAGCAGGTAGTAACCGGTGTAACCCAGCACACTGAGCCAGAGCGCGGCGAGCGCCTGCGCCGCATTGGGCCACAGGCCGGCACGCCGGTCCGGCGCGGTCCGCGCGGTTTCCCACAGCATCCAGAGCAGCGAAAACAGCCCGCAAGCGATGAATCGCCCCGCGGTGTAGTCCACCGACGTGAAACCGGGTGCCACCAGCGGCGCCACAAAGGTTGTGCCCCAGAACGCCCCGGCCCCCAGACCGGCCGCAATGCCGGTGGCCATGCCTGGCGGCAGGCCGCCCAGCGCGCGATCAGACACCGAAGCCGTCATCCGCCGCGATCACCGCACCGTTGACGAAATGGCTTTCGTTGGACGCCAGCATGACCAGGATCGCGTCCAGGTCGGCCGGCTGGCCCACACGCTTGCGCGGCAGCATGTTCACCAGCTTTTGGCCCTGCTCGGTCTGCCAGTGGTGGTGGTTGATCTCGGTGTCGATGTAACCCGGGCAAATGGCGTTGACGTTGATGCCGTACTTGCCCCACTCCACCGCCATGGCCTTGGTCATCTGAACGACAGCGGCCTTGCTCATGCAGTACACCCCGATCTGCGGCAGCACCTTGAGACCCGCCATCGACGCGATGTTGATGATGCGCCCGCCCACGTAGGTGCCCGGTGCTGCGCCCTTGGCACGGGCTAGCATGCGTTTGGCCACTTCCTGCGCCACGAAGAAGGCGCCCTTGGTGTTGGTGTTGAAGACGAAGTCGTAGTCTTCTTCGCTCACGTCCTGCAGGCGCTGGGTGGTGCTCACACCCGAGTTGTTGACCAGGATGTCGATGGCCCCGACCTCGGTCTCGGCGTGCGCGATGGCCGCCTTGATGGAGGCCTGGTCGGTCACGTCCAGCGCCACCACGTGCGCGTCGCCGCCCTCGGCTTCGATGTGCGCACGCAGCGCCATCAGGCGATCGGTGCGGCGGCTGGCCAGCACCACGGCGGCACCGGCCTTGGCCAGGGTCTTGGCGAACTGTTCTCCCAGGCCACCGGACGCGCCAGTGATCAGGGCCACGCGGCCCGAAAGGTCAAGGCTGTAGGCCATTTAGGGGGGCTCCTCGAAAGTCGTCATTGGGTTCGCCAGCACGGCGAAGGTGACAAGGATTGTGCGCCATCGGCCACTAGAATCCGTCACGACCACGACAGGCCTGCCCCAGGGCCGAGCACGACCGAGAAAGACCGCAACACCATGAGCCCTCAAGAAATCCTGAGCACCTACGGCCCGCGCGAAGCGATGGAATACGACGTGGTGATCGTCGGCGGCGGCCCCGCCGGCCTGTCCACCGCGATCCGGCTGAAGCAACTGGCCGCCGACAAAGGCAGCGAGATCAACGTCTGCGTTCTGGAGAAGGGTTCGGAGCCTGGCGCCCACATCCTCTCGGGCGCCGTGATGGACCCCAAGGCCATCACCGAGCTGTTCCCGAACTGGAAGGAACTGGGCGCGCCGCTGAACCAGCCCGTGACCGGTGACGACCTGCTGGTGCTCTCCGAGTCTGGCGCCACCCGCACGCCCGACTGGCTGATGCCGCGCAATTTCGACAACCACGGCTGTTACGTCATCAGCCTGGGCGCTGTCACCAAGTGGCTGGGCGAGCAGGCCGAAGCCCTGGGTGTGGAGATCTTCCCCGGCTTCTCGGCCGCTGAAGTTCTGTACAACGACGACGGCTCGGTCAAGGGTGTGGCCACCGGCAACCAGGGCGTGGGCAAAGACGGGGAGCCGATGGACAGCTTCCAGATCGGCATGGAACTGCACGCCAAGTACACCGTGTTCGCCGAGGGCGCGCGCGGCCACCTGGGCAAACAGCTGATCGCCAGGTTCAAGCTGGACGAAGGCAAGGACGCGCAGACCTTCGCCATCGGCATCAAGGAACTCTGGGAAGTGCCGGCCGACAAGGCCAAGCCTGGCCTGGTGGTGCACACCGCCGGCTGGCCGCTGAACGACGACGCCTTTGGTGGCGGCTTCCTCTACCACCTCGAAGGCAACAAGGTCACGCTGGGATACGTCATCGGTCTGGACTACCAGAACCCCTGGATGAGCCCGTTCGAAGAGATGCAGCGCTGGAAGACCCACCCCAGCATCAAGGCGCACATCGAAGGTGGCAAGCGCCTGGGCTACGGCGCCCGCGCTCTGAACAACGGCACGCCCCAGGCCCTGCCCAAGACGGTGTTCCCGGGTGGCGCGCTCGTCGGTTGCGACGCAGGTTTCCTGAACGCCGCCCGCATCAAGGGCAGTCACGCCGCCATCAAGAGCGGCATGTTGTGCGCCGAGGCGGCGTTCGAAGCGATGGCCGCGGGCCGCCAGTCCGACGAGCTCACGGCCTTCGAGACCGGCTTCAAGGCCAGCTGGCTGCACGAAGAACTCTGGACCTACCGCAACTTCAAGAACTGGTTCAAGAAGAGTCCGCTCATGGGCAAGCTCATGACCGGCGTGGAGCACTGGTTCCTGCCCAAGGTGGGCGTGAGCAACCCGCCCTGGACGCTGCACAACACGACCAAGGACCACACCAAGCTGCGCCCGGCCGCCGAGATGCCGCAGATCACCTACCCCAAGCCGGACGGCGTGATCACCTTCGACCGGCTCTCCAGCGTGTTCGTGTCCAACACCAACCACGAAGAGCAACAGCCGGCGCACCTGACCCTCAAGGACGCGAGCGTGCCGGTGAAGATCAACCTGGCCAAGTACGCCGGCCCGGAGAGCCGTTACTGTCCCGCAGGCGTGTACGAGTTCGTCAACAAGGACGGTGCGGACCAGCTGGTGATCAACGCGCAGAACTGCGTGCACTGCAAGACCTGCGACATCAAGGACCCGACGCAGAACATCGTCTGGGTCACGCCCGAAGGTGGCGGTGGACCCAACTACGCCGGCATGTGATGCCGCCTCGGCTGCATCCTGATCTGGTCCAGCGCCTGAACGCCCTGGCGACCGGCCCGCGCCGGTTGCTCGGCGTGGTCGGCCCGCCCGGGGCCGGTAAATCCACATTGGCAGCCCTCATGGCCCAGGCCATTGGCGAACGCGCGCAGGCGGTGCCCATGGACGGCTACCACCTGGCGCAGGTCGAACTGCAACGACTGGGCCGTGCGCAGCGCAAAGGCGCACCCGACACCTTTGACGCCGCCGGCTACGCCGCGCTGTTGCGCCGTCTGCGCCAGCAAGGCGAAGCTGAAACCGTCTACGCGCCCGACTTCCGGCGCGAGATCGAAGAACCCGTGGCCGGCGCCCTGCCGGTGTTCGCGCACACGCCGCTGGTCATCACCGAAGGCAACTACCTGCTGCTCGACGACGACCCGGCCTGGGCGCCGGTGGCCGACCTGCTCGACGAGGTCTGGTATCTGGACGTACCCGCTGCCTTGCGGATCGAACGCCTGGCCGCGCGCCATATCCAGTTTGGCCGGACCCGCGAACAGGCCATGGCCTGGATCGCCCAGACCGACGAACCCAATGCGCGCCGCATCGAAGCCAGCGCGCACCGCGCCGGGCTGCGCATCGGCTGCGACGAAGCCACCCAGACCTTCTGCGCCCTGGGCTGACCAGCCCCGGGTTTCACACCGCTGACACAGGCGCGCGGCACAGTGCGCCCTTCGTCGTTGGAGTGAGACATGCTGATCAAGACCGACAAAGGTCGCCAGGAACTGCGCCCGGGCAACCGCACGCTCGGGCAGCGCGAGCGCGCCCTGCTGCTGGTGGCCGATGGCACACAAAGTGAATCCCGGCTGGGCGAGCTGTTCGGCGGGGAAGGCGCGCGCCTGATCGGGCCACTGGTCGACCAGGGCTTCCTCGCGCGCCAGCCTGCCAATCGACCCAACCCGCGGGCGCCAGCAGCAAGCCCGACCGGGGCAGCGAACGCAGCGTCGCATGGCGAGCAGTTCGCCGGCACGCGCTCGCTGGCCACGGCGCGCATGTTCCTGTTCGACCTGAGCGAGCGCCTGTTCGCACCGCGAGACAAGGCGCTGGCCAACCGTTACCGCGAGGCCCTGCGCGAGGCGCGCGATCCGCAGGCCATGCTGGCGGTGGGCCGGGCCCTGATCGCCGATGTCGAGGCTCTGGCGGGCAGCGAGCGGGCCGACGGCATCAGCGAGCGGTTGGCCAAGCTGCTGCCGGCCCACCTGCTGGAATCCGCGACCTGACCGGGCCCGCACAGCGCCGGGCAGCGCGCGGGCGACACCAGTTCCAGTAAACTCGCCGGATCAGGAGAGTGCTCCCCCGCGGAGCCGCCGAAGGCGCAGGAGGCCGGTTCGCAGCATGCGTGCCCGCCCTGAACGCTCAGGCAAAAGGACTGATGACCACCAGCCGCAAGGCCGGTGTCCCCCACTGGAGAGAGGCCACGCACACAGGTGGTCCACCGAAGGAGCAAGTGCGGCATCGCCCGCGCGAATCTCTCAGGTAAAGCGGACAGGGGGGCAGCACACGGATGCACCGTGTCGTCGCTGTGGCCCTGTGTCATGGCATCTGCCCCACCATCGAGAGTCCGCCTGTGTCCGATACCACCGCCCTGCTCCAGACCCCGCTGAACGCCCTGCACCTCGAACTGGGCGCGCGCATGGTGCCGTTTGCCGGTTACAGCATGCCGGTGCAGTACCCCGCCGGCCTGATGGCCGAACACCACCACACCCGCAACGCCGCCGGCTTGTTCGACGTCTCGCACATGGGCCAGCTCACCCTGTCGGGCCCGGACGCGGCGGCTGCCTTCGAATCGTTGATGCCGGTCGACGTGATCGGCCTGGGCGTGAACAAGCAGCGCTACGGCCTGCTGCTGACCGACGAGGGCGGCATCATCGACGACCTGATGTTCGTCAACCGCGGCTCGGACATCTTCGTGATCGTCAACGGCGCCTGTAAACACGGCGACCTCGCCCACATCCAGGCCCGCATCGGCGGCCGCTGCACCGTCACCCCGCAGTTCGACCGCGCCCTGCTCGCCCTGCAAGGCCCGCAGGCCGTGACCGCGCTGGCCCGCCTGCTGCCCGGCGTGGAGCAGCTGGTGTTCATGACCGGCATGGCCACCAGCTGGAACGGCGCCGACCTGTTCGTCACGCGCAGCGGCTACACCGGTGAAGACGGTTTCGAAATTTCCCTGCCCGCCGCCAGTGCCGAGGCCTTCGCCCGCTCCCTGCTGGACCAACCCGAAGTCAAGCCGATCGGCCTGGGCGCGCGCAACTCGCTGCGGCTGGAAGCCGGCCTGTGCCTGTACGGCAACGACATCGACACCACCACCTCGCCGGTCGAGGCTGCGCTGAACTGGGCGATGCAGAAAGTGCGCCGCACCGGTGGCGAGCGCGCCGGCGGCTTCCCGGGCGCAGACCGCGTGCTGGCCCAGCTGGACGGCACCCTGGCCCTGACCCGCAAGCGCGTCGGACTGATCGCACTCGAGCGCGTGCCGGTGCGCGAACACGTCGAACTGCAAAGCCTGGACGGTCAGAAGATCGGCGAAGTCACCAGCGGCCTGCTGGGCCCCACCGCCGACAAGCCCGTCGCCATCGGTTACCTCACACCCGCATTCGCTGCCGTCGGCACCCGTGTGAACGCGCTGGTGCGTGGCAAGGCCGTGGCGATGGAAGTTGCGCCCACGCCCTTCGTTCCCAATAGATACTTCCGCGGCTGAGTCAGCCCTTTCCAACTTTCTTCAATGGAGCCCACCATGACCACCAAATACACCGAAGACCACGAATGGATCACCGTTGACGGCGGCATCGCCACCGTCGGCATCACCCACCATGCGCAGGACGCGCTGGGCGACGTGGTGTTCGTCGACCTGCCCGAAGTCGGCAAGACCTTCGCCCAGAAGGATGTGGCCGGCGTGGTCGAGTCCGTCAAGGCCGCAGCCGACGTCTACATGCCCATCAGCGGCGAGATCACCGAAGTCAACGAAGCCCTGCGCAGCGACCCCTCGCTGGCCAACAGCGACCCGCTGAACGCCGGCTGGTTCTTCAAGGTCAAGCTCAGCGACGCGTCGCAAGTGGACGCCCTGCTGGACGAAACCGCCTACACCGCCTTCTCGGCCAACGCCTGACCCTGTCGCCCGGAGCTCCCTGCCATGCTGATGCCGTCCGTCAAACCCCTGGGTGAACTCGAAAACGCCAGCGAGTTCATCGCCCGCCACATTGGCATCAGCGACGCCGACGAAACGCTGATGCTGTCGGTCATCGGCGAGGCCTCGCGCCGCGCCCTGATCGACTCCATCGTGCCGCGCAGCATCGCGCGCAGCGCCGGCATGGACCTGCCGCCCGCCACCACCGAAGCCGCGGCGCTGGCCGAACTCAAGGCGATTGCGGCCAAGAACCAGGTGTTCAAGAGCTTCATCGGTCAGGGCTACTACGGCACCCACACGCCGGGCGTCATCCTGCGCAACATCCTCGAAAACCCCGCCTGGTACACCGCCTACACGCCCTACCAGGCCGAAATTTCGCAGGGCCGCATGGAAGCGCTGGTGAACTTCCAGACCATGGTGACCGACCTGACGGCCATGGACATCGCCAACGCCTCGATGCTCGACGAGGCCACGGCGGCGGCCGAGGCCATGACGCTGGCGATGCGCTCGGTCAAAAGCAAAAGCAAAGTGTTCGTGGTCTCGCGCGCCTGCCACCCGCAGACCATTGAGGTGATCCAGACCCGTGCCAAGCCCTTGGGCATTGAGGTGGTGGTGCCGCAGAGCGCTGCCGACTGGAACGCCGCCCTTGCGGGCGAGCACTTCGCGGCCCTGGCGCAGTACCCCTGCAGCACCGGCCTGGTGGAAGACCTGAGCGCCTACACCGCACAGAGCCACGCGCAGTCGGCAGCCTTCATCGTCGCGGCCGACCTGCTGGCGCTGACCCTGCTGAAGCCGCCGGGCGAGATGGGCGCCGACATCGTGGTGGGCACCACGCAGCGTTTCGGCATGCCCATGGGCGCGGGCGGCCCGCACGCGGCCTACATGGCCTGCCGCGACGCCTTCAAGCGCTCCTTGCCCGGTCGCTTGGTGGGCGTGAGCGTGGATACGCACGGCAACACCGCCTACCGCCTGGCGCTGCAGACGCGCGAGCAGCACATCCGCCGCGAAAAAGCCACCTCCAACATCTGCACCGCACAGGTGCTGCCCGCCGTGGTCGCCAGCATGTACGCCGTGTACCACGGCCCGCAGGGTCTCAAGCGTATCGCCCAGCGCGTGGCCGCGTACACCGCCCTCCTGGCCCGAGGCCTGCAGAGCATGGGCCACACGCTGCGCAAAGAAACGGCGTTTGACACGATCTGGTTGCTGACGAAGGACGCCACGGCCCCGCTGATGCAGCGCGCCCGCGACGCCGGCATGAACCTGCGCCAGGCCTGCGAACAAAGCGTCGTGATCTCGCTGGACGAAACCACCACGCGCGAGGACATCGCTGCGCTGTGGCAGGTGTTTGCCCAGGACGGTCAGACCCTGCCGTCGTTCGACGCCTTCGAGAAGGGCGTGGAGCCGCTGATTCCCACCGAGCTGCGCCGCACCAGCGCGTACATGACGCACCCGGTGTTCGACAGCCACCACAGCGAAACCGGCATGCTGCGCTACATCCGCAGCCTGTCGGACAAAGACCTGGCGCTGGACCGCAGCATGATCCCGCTGGGCTCCTGCACCATGAAGCTCAACGCCACCAGCGAGATGATCCCCATCACCTGGCCGGAATTCGCGGGCGTGCACCCCTTTGCCCCGGCCGACCAGTTGCAGGGCTACAAACAGCTGGACGAACAGCTGCGCGCATGGCTCTGCCAGGCCACGGGATACGCCGGCATCAGCCTGCAACCCAACGCCGGTTCGCAGGGCGAATACGCCGGCCTGCTCGCGATCCAGGGCTACCACGCCTCGCGCGGCGAGGGCCACCGCAACATCTGCCTGATCCCCTCTTCTGCCCATGGCACCAATCCGGCCAGCGCCCAGATGGTGGGCATGACCGTGGTGGTGACCAAGTGCGACGAGAACGGCAACGTGGACATGGCCGACCTCAAGGCCAAGTGCGAGCAGCACAGCGCCAACCTGGCCGCGGTGATGATCACCTACCCCAGCACGCACGGCGTGTTCGAGACCACGGTCAAGGAACTGTGCGCCCTGGTGCACCAGCACGGCGGCCGCGTGTATGTGGACGGTGCCAACATGAACGCGCTGGTCGGCGTGGCCGCACCGGGCGAGTTCGGCGGTGACGTGAGCCACCTGAACCTGCACAAGACCTTCTGCATTCCGCACGGCGGTGGCGGCCCGGGCGTCGGCCCGGTGTGCGTGGTGGCCGACCTAGTGCCGTTCCTGCCCGGCCATGCCACCGGTGGCATCAATAGCGGCGTGGGTGCGGTCAGCGCCGCCCCACTGGGCAACGCCGCGGTGCTGCCGATCAGCTGGATGTACATCCGCATGATGGGGGCCGACGGCCTGAAGCACGCGACCGAAGCGGCCATCCTCTCGGCCAACTACATCAGCAAGCGCCTGGCCGACCACTACCCCACGCTGTACGCCTCGGCCAACGGCCATGTGGCGCACGAGTGCATCCTGGACCTGCGCGGTCTGAAGGACACCAGCGGCGTGATGGCCGAGGACGTGGCCAAGCGCCTGATGGACTACGGCTTCCACGCCCCCACGCTGTCTTTCCCGGTCGCCAACACGCTGATGGTCGAGCCCACCGAGAGCGAGACGCTGGAAGAGCTGGACCGCTTCATCGCCGCGATGATCGCCATCCGTGACGAGATCCGCCTGATCGAAAACGGCACCTGGCCACAGGACGACAACCCGCTGAAGAACGCCCCGCACACCGCGGCCAGCGTGCTCAAGAGCGAGTGGACCCACCCCTACCCGCGCGAGCTGGCCGCTGCGGCCCGAGGCCACGCGGTCAACACCAAGTACTGGCCATCGGTGGGCCGGGTGGACAACGTCTACGGCGACCGCAACCTGTTCTGCAGCTGCGTGCCGGTGAGCGAACTGGCCTGATCGGCCGGACGGAGCAAACGCCGATGGGGTTCGCCCCCATCGGCGTCTTTCATTTTTGCGGCAGGCGCCAGCCGGGCAATTGCCAGTCGAAAGCGACCGCCAGCAGGCGGCTGCCGGTGGCCACCGCGATGCCGGCCAGGCTGGCCAGCTCGGAGCCCAGCCCCAGTGCGCCCAGCCCGAGAAAGGTCACGCTGCCCGCCACCGCGCACAATGCGTAGGGCCGGTGGTCCTGGTAGACCTTGGGCACCTCGTTGCACAGCACGTCGCGCGCCACACCGCCCACGATGGCAGTGGTCGCGCCCATCAGCACGCTCACGCCCGGCGACATGCCCGCCGCCGCCGCGATGCTGGTGCCCGAAATAGCGAACAGCCCGAGCCCGAAGGCGTCGGCCCATTCCATGAGCCGTGCGCCCGCATCCCGCAGCGCGGCCTTGAGCCACCACGGCGCGGTGATCACCATCGCCAGCACCAGCCAGAGGTAGGCCTCGTGTTCGATCCAGAACAAGGGGCGCCGGTCGAGCAGGATGTCGCGCACCGTGCCGCCACCGAAGGCGCTGACAAAGGCCACCGAGAACACGCCCACCATGTCCATGCGCTTGCGCATGGCTTCGATCAGCCCGGACATGGCAAAGGCCACCGTGCCACCCACCTCGATCGCGATCAGCAGTGCCGTGAGTTTCATGCGGCTGCATTCTGGCCGATCCAGCGCGAGAGCCAGTCGCGCAGGATGCGCAGGGCCGGGGCTTCCTGGCGCTGGCCGAGCGTGACCAGACCGAAGCGGGCGGTGGCGTCCAGCGCGGGCACCATGTCCAGGGGCACCAGCCCCTGGGCGGCGGCATGGGCGGTCAGCACGATGGCGTGGCTCTGCCGCGCGACCTCGACGATGGTCAGCGTCTCGTCGCTGCGCAGGGTGACCATGTCGTCCGGGTTGGCCTGCGGTCCGTAGCGGCCGATCAGCAGGCGGGCCACCTCGTCGCTCAGCGGCGTGGACGCGACCGGGTAGGCCAGCACATCGTCGATGCCCACCGGCCGGCCGCGTTGCACCAGCGGGTGGTCGGGCCGCGCCAGAAAGCCGGCGGCCAGCTCGAAGACCTGCGCCACCTCCAGGTCGGCCGAGGGTCGCAGCGACCGCACGTCCACCACCGCAGCGTCCAGGTGCTGCTCGCGCAGTTCGTGGATCAGCACCGCTGTGTTGCCGCGCGAGATCTGCAGTTGCAGCTGGGGATGGTGTCCGGCCATGTGCAACATCAGCGGAGCCGACAGCAGCGCGCCGGGGCCTGAACTCAGGCCGATGCGCAGCGTGCCGATCAGGCCCGCATGCAGCCCTTTGCCGGTCTGCTTGAGCGCCTCGGCGTCGGCCACCAGCCGGCGCGCGCGCTGCAGCGCCTCGCTGCCAAACGGCGTCAGCGCGATGCGCCGGCCCAGGCGGTCGAACAGGCGCCCGCCCAGCTCGTCTTCCAGCGCCTGGATGCTGCGGGTGAGCGCGGGCTGGGTGACGTACAGGACCTTGGAGGCCTGCACGAACGAGGCCAGATCGGCCAGCACCACGAAGTGCCTCAGTTGCACCAGTGTCATTCCAAACCCCCAGTCAAAGTTATGGGTTGTTGCATATCAATGCATTGGACTTTAATTCATGCGCTTTCTAACATGCAACAAAGTTCATGTTTTAGGAGCGCTTTGCATGGATCGCCTCAGTGATGCCGCCGTCGAACAGTTCATTGCCGTCCGCCGCGACATCCACCGCCACCCCGAACTCGCGTTCAGCGAACGCCGCACCGCCGCCCTGGTCGCGGCGCAACTGGGCGCCTGGGGTTACGAGGTCACCTCGGGTCTGGGCGGTACCGGCGTGGTCGGGCGACTCCGTCGCGGGACCTCGGGCCGCACCCTCGGCCTGCGCGCCGACATGGACGCCTTGCCGATCGCCGAAGCCACCGGTGCGGCCTGGGCCAGCTGCACACACGGTGTGATGCACGCCTGCGGCCACGACGGCCACACCGCCATGCTGCTGGCCGCAGCCCACCACCTGGCCCAGCATGGGCGCTTTGACGGCACGCTGAACCTGATCTTCCAGCCGGCCGAAGAAGGGGGTGGCGGCGCGCTCAGGATGATGGAGGACGGCCTGTTCGAGCGCTTCCCCTGCGACGCCATCTTCGCCATGCACAACATGCCCGGCCACCCGCAGGGGCAACTGGTGTTCCGCAGCGGGCCGACCATGGCCTCGTCGGACTACGCCACCGTCACCTTGCACGGCGTGGGCGGCCATGGCGCCATGCCGCACAAGGCTGCCGACCCGCTGGTGGCCGCGGCCTCCATCGTCATGGCGCTGCAGACCATCGTCTCGCGCAACGTCGACCCGCTGCAGCCGGCCGTGGTCACCGTGGGCGCGCTGCACGCCGGCGAGGCCAACAACGTCATCCCGGCCACCGCACGGCTGGAGATCAGCCTGCGCGCGCTGGACCCGCGGGTGCGGCGCGACATGGAGCGCCGGATCAAAGCGCTGATCGAGCTGCAGGCCCAGAGCTTCGGCGTTCGTGCCGAGATCGCCTGGCGGCCCGGTTACGCCGTGCTGGTGAACGACCCGCAGCAGACCGCCCGGGCTCTGGCCGTGGCGCGCAAGCACTTTCCTGCCGGTCAGATCAACCCGCAGGGCCCGATGCTGACCGGCAGCGAAGACTTCGCTTTCATGCTCGAACGCGTGCCGGGCAGCTACCTGTTCATCGGCAACGGCACCGACGGCGAACCGGGCGCCTGCATGGTGCACAACCCGGCCTACGACTTCAACGACCACAACATCGCCCCGGGCGCGGCCTACTGGATCGCACTGGTCAACGAACTGCTTTCCCCCACCCCCCCCTGAGCCCACCACCGAGGAGACAACCCCATGAACGCCCGCATCCGTATCCACTCCCTTCTGGCCGCCGCCGCGCTGGCCACCCTCGGCCTGGCCGGCACCGCCGCCGCCCAGACGTTTCCGGCCAAGCCGGTCACGCTGATGGTCCCCTACCCCGCCGGCGGCCCGTCGGACTTCTTCGCACGGCAACTCCAGCCAGCGGCCGGCAAAAACCTGGGCGAAAGCGTGATCGTGGAAAACGTGGGCGGCGGCAGCGGCACCATCGGTGTGTCGCGAGCGCTGTCGGCACCGGCCGACGGTCACACGCTGATCATGGGCTCGCCCATGGAACTGATCCTGGCCCCCATGGCCATCCAGGGCGTGCGGTACAAGGCGGAAGACGTCAAGCTGGTGGCGCACATCGCCTCGACCAGCACCATCCTGGCCGTGCGCAGCAACCTGGGTGTCAACACGGTGGCCGACCTGATCGCCCTTGCCAAGAACTCCGCCAACCGCCCCCTGAGCTACGGCAGCGTGGGCAACGGCTCGCTTTATCACATCATTGGCGAGAAGTTCTCCCAGCAGGCCAAGGTGCCACTCACCCACATCCCCTACCGCGGCATCGCCCCGCTGCTGACCGACCTGATGGGCGGCCAGATCGACATGGCCTTCCTGCCCATGGCCGGCTCGGTGATGCAGACTATCAACGACGGCAAGGTGCGCGGACTCGCGGTCACCGCCAAGCAGCCCCATCCGCTGTACAGCAGCTTCCCGGCCCTGGCCACCATGCCCGGCATGGAGTCGATGCAGTTCGACATCTGGGCCGGCATCCAGGTGCACAAGGACACGCCCGACGCCGTGGTCCAGCGCCTGAACCAGGCCTTCAATGCAGCGGCCCTGAACCCGGACGTGCGCAAGGCGCTGGAGGCCTCGGGCAACTACATGGCGGGCGCGCGCAACCCGGCAGAACTGGCCAATCTGTACAAGCAGGAGACCGAGCGTTACCGGGCCATTGCCAAGAGCATCAACCTGCAGGCGCAAGCCGCGCAGTGAGCAAAGCCCCACAGCCCATCCGCCCATGCGCCGAGGCTCTGCCCGGCGCTTAGAATTCACCCCGTCGATCGGGAGAGACCGGCACCCTCACAGGGCAGCCGGCGCCGAAGGAGCAACCGCCCCGGAAACTCTCAGGCAAAAGGACCGATCGACGCACCGCGCCCCTGGATCATTCCCTGGGCGCACAACTCTGAAGAGTGGCCAGGATGCGTCGTCCCGGCCCACCGCAGGAGCAAGCCAGTCCCAGGCTCAACGCCGGGACCGGTGAATCTCTCAGGTCACAAACAGAGGGGGTCATGACCCGCACACGGTGTGCGGGCCATGCCCTTCTGTTTGACGGCTTTCACAGAGAGATTTCCCATGGCACACCTCATCGTCATCGGCGGCGGCATCACCGGCGTCACCAGCGCCTACGCCCTGTCCCGTCAGGGTCACCAGGTCACCCTGATCGAGCAACACCGCTACGCGGGCATGGAAACCAGCCACGCCAACGGCGGGCAACTGTCGGCCTCCAACGCCGAAACCTGGACCCACCCGTCCACCCTGCTCAAGGGCCTGAAGTGGATGCTCAAGGCCGACGCGCCGCTGCTGGTCAACCCCAAGCCCAGCTGGCACAAGCTCAGCTGGTTCGCCGAGTTCGCGGCGGCCATTCCGAAGTACCGCGAGAACACCATCGCCACCGCTCGCCTCGCCATTGCCGCGCGCGAGCACCTGTTCGGCTGGGCGCAGGCCGAAGGCATCGACTTCGATCTCAAGAAGCAGGGCATCCTGCACATCTACCGCGACAAGGCCGGCTTCGACCACGCGGGCGAAGTCTCCAAGCTGCTGGCTGAAGGTGGCTTGCCGCGCCGTGCCGTCACGCCCGACGAGATGCGCGCCATCGAACCCACGCTGGCCGGCAGCTACTACGGCGGCTACTACACCGAGAGCGACAGCACCGGCGACATCCACAAATACACCCACGGCATGAGTCTGGCCTGCGAACGCCGTGGCGTGCGCCTGCTCACCGGGCAGGCCGTCAGCCGCGTGCACAGCACCGGCCAGATCGCGCACGTCACGCTGGCCGACGGTGTGGTGGTCACGGCCGATGCGGTGGTGGTCTGCGCCGGCGTGCACAGCCGCGCCATCGGTGCCCAGCTGGGCGACCGCCTGAACGTCTACCCGGTCAAGGGCTACTCGATCACGGTGATGCTGAACGACGAGCAAAGCCAGGCCGCCGCGCCGAACGTGAGCCTGCTGGACGACGAGACCAAGCTCGTGACCAGCCGCCTGGGCGCCGACCGCTTCCGCGTCGCCGGCACGGCCGAATTCAACGGGCACAACCTCGACATCCGCGCCGACCGCATCCGGCCGCTGGTCAACTGGGTCAACCAGTGCTTCCCGGGCGTGAGCACGCGCCGCGTCGAGCCCTGGGCCGGCCTGCGGCCCATGATGCCGGACATGCTGCCCCGCGTGGGCCCCGGCCGCTTGCCCAACGTTTTCTACAACACCGGCCACGGCCACCTGGGCTGGACGCTCTCGGCCATCACCGCGCACCAGCTGGCCGGGCATGTCGAGCATTGGGTCGCCGCACGGCAAGGCGCGTCACGCCCCAGCCCTGTGCTGGTGTGAGTCACGGGTTGCGCCGGCCGGCCTGACCGGTCGATCGGCGCGGTGTGGTACCGGGCAGTACAAACCCTATTCACAAACGAACGACCGTTCGTTTCCAATGCCGTCACCGGATGGAACTGTCCGGTACCACACCGACAACCACCAGGAGACCACCCGGATGAAGAAGTTTGTGCCCATGGCCATGCTGGTCCTGGCCGCGTGCGCTGCCACGACCGCCAGCGCCCAGACCGGCTACACCCAGACCCGCCACCCCATCGTGCTGGTGCACGGTCTGTTCGGATTCGACGCCATCGGTCCGCTCGACTACTGGTGGGGCATCCCTTCCGCGCTGCGAGAGGGCGGCGCGACGGTTTACGTCACGCAGCAATCGGCGGCCAATGCGAGCGAAGTGCGTGGCGAGCAACTGCTGGCCGAACTGCGCCGCCTCAAGGCCGCCTACGGCCACCAGAAATTCAACCTCATCGGGCACAGCCACGGCGGCCACACCATCCGCTACGTGGCGGGCGTGGCGCCCGATCTGGTGGCCTCGGTCACCAGCGTGGGCTCACCCCACGCCGGCAGTCCGGTGGCCGATGACATCGCCGCCGCGCTCGACGGCACCGGCAGCACCGCGGTGGCCGCCAAACTGATCGACGCGTTCGCCGGCCTCATCGGTGTCCTGTCCGGCGGTGCCCAGCCCCAGAGTTCGGAAGCCGCCATGCGCTCGCTCACCACCGCCGGGAGTGCGAACTTCAGCCAGCGATTCCCTGCCGGTAAACCGTCGAGCGCCTGCGGCTCGGGCGCGTCGCAGGTCAATGGGGTGCGCTACTACTCCATTGGCGGGACGGGTGTGGTCACCAACCTGCTGGACCCGACCGACGCGATCCTGGGCGTCGGCTCGCTGAGCTTCAAGGGCGCGGCGAACGACGGGCTCGTCGGCCGCTGCTCGTCCCGCTGGGGCACGGTGCTGCGCGACAACTACCCCTGGAACCACCTTGACGAGGTCAACCAGGCGTTTGGCTTGCGTGGTCTGTTCACGCCCGATCCGGTGTCGTTCTACCGATCGCAGGCCAACCGCCTGAAAACCGCCGGCCTCTGATGACTGGCCAGCGGATCGGCGCCTGGGGCGCAGCGGCGCTGGGCGTGGCGGTGGCGGTGGTCATCCTGGCCCTGCGGCCTTCGCCGCCACCGGCCCTGCCAGGCCAGGCCACGACACCGCCCCAGGGCAGCGGCTGGAGCCTGCTGGCGCTGGGCGGCGGAGCGGATGCGCCTGTCCGCCCGGCCGCGGCCGACACGGCTGCGCCCGCGGGCGGCCGGTCGCCTGAGCAGTTGCACGACGATCTGTTCACCGACGGGTCGTTGCGGGGCGCGGCGCTGGACGGTGGCTGGGGACCCTGGGATGGCCAACGCCTGCTCCCCTCGCGGGACCTGCGGCGCCGGTTCGACCAGCTGCTCACCACCCTCGGCGAATCCCAGACCCACGAACTGCGCACCTTGCTGGGCTGGCTGGCCAGGCGCGACCTCGGCCCCCAGGGGGCCGATGCCGTGCTGTCGGTCTGGGACCGGTATGTGCAGCTCCAGCAACAGCGCTACCAGCACGAAATGGACCTGCAGCGCCCGGACCAGTGGCCACAGGTCTTGCAGGAGCGGCAACGGGTCCGTCGCGATGTGCTGGGCGCTCCATGGGCCGAGGCGTTCTACGGCGCCGAGGAACGAGCCTTCAGCCAGCGCCTGCAAGGCACCCCACCCGCGACCGAGGCCCAAACCACGACCGACTGGCTGGGACCGCCGCCGGCCGGCGTGTCCGCCGCCGCGTGGCAGCGGCAACGCGTGAACGCGCTCGGCGCCGAAGCGGCCGAGCGGCTGCTGGAAGAGGAACGACTTCAGGCCGAATGGACCGCCCGCCTGGACAACGCACGCCTGGCGATCGAACGCATCGCCCGCGCCCCCGAGCTGTCGCCCCAGCAACGGCAGGCGACGACCCAGCAATGGCTGGACCAGCATTTCCAGGGCACTGACAAGCTGCGCGCGAGCGCGCTGCTGGGCCTATAAACTGGCGTGCCGTCGCGACACACGACGCGCACCCTCCTTGCCCTCCACCGCGGCCTCGACAGCCGCCCCACCCGCGACATGACCGCACCTGCCCTGCGCGTGCTGAGCCTCATCCCGCCGATGACGCAGCTCAACACGCCCTACCCGTCCACCGCCTACCTCACCGGTTTCCTGCGCTCGCGCGGCATCGACGCGGTGCAGGAAGACCTGGCGCTGGCGCTGGTGCTCAAGCTCTTCACGCCCGCCGGCCTGGAGGCGCTGCGCGGCCGCGCGCTGGCCCAGCCCGAGGCGCAGCGCAGCGCCAGCGTGCACAGCTTCCTGGACCAGTTCGCCGCCTACCGCGCCACCATCGGCCCGGCCATCGCTTACCTGCAGGGGCGCGATTCGACCCTGGCCTACCGCATCGCCGCGCGCGGCCTGCTGCCCGAGGGGCCCCGCTTTTCAGCGCTGGACAACTACGTGGACGACGGCAGCGGCGACCCGCTGGGCTGGGCCTTTGGCGCCCTGGGCGTGCAGGACAAGGCGCGCCACCTGTGCACGCTCTACCTCAACGACCTGTCGGACGTGATCCGCGACGCGGCGGACGAGCGCTTCGAGTTCGTGCGCTACGCCGAATCGCTGGCGAGCAGCCAGCCCAGCTTCGACCCGCTGGCCGACGCGCTGGCCGCGCCGCCCACGCTGGTGGACGAGTTGCTGGAGGGCCTGGCGCTGGGCGCCATCCACCGCCACCAGCCCACGCTGGTGCTGCTCTCGGTGCCCTTCCCTGGCGCCATGTACGCGGCGCTGCGCATCGCCCAGACCATCAAGGGCCACAACCCGCACATCCGCATCGCAATCGGCGGTGGTTTCGTCAACACCGAGTTGCGCGAACTCAAAGACCCGCGCGTGTTCGACTTCGTCGACTACGTGACACTGGACGCCGGCGAGCGACCGGTGCTGTCGCTGATCGAGCACCTGCGCGGCCTGCGCGGCCGCCAGCGCCTGCAGCGCACCTTCGTGCTGGAAAACGGCGCGGTCAAGTACGTGAACATGGCCGAGCCCGACATCCCGTTCGAAGAGGTCGGTACACCCACCTGGGACGGCCTGCCCATCGAGCGCTACCTGAGCCTGCTGGACATGCTCAACCCGATGCACCGGCTCTGGAGCGACGGTCGCTGGAACAAGCTGACCGTGGCGCACGGCTGCTACTGGAAGAAGTGCAGCTTCTGCGACGTGAGCCTGGACTACATCGGCCGCTACGAAACCGCGACCGCGTCCACCCTCGCCGACCGTATCGAAAAGATCGTCAATGAAACCGGCCAGACCGGCTTCCATTTCGTGGACGAAGCTGCGCCGCCCAAGGCGCTCAAGGCACTGGCCGAAGAGCTGATCCGCCGCGACCTGCAGATCAGCTGGTGGGGCAACATCCGCTTCGAGAAAACCTTCACGCCCGAGCTGGCCGAGCTGCTGGCGCAAAGCGGCTGCATCGCCATGAGCGGCGGGCTGGAAGTGGCCAGCGACCGGCTGCTGAACCTGATGAAAAAAGGCGTGAGCGTCGAGCAGGTGGCGCGCGTCACCAAGGGCTTCAGCGACGCCGGCATCCTGGTGCACGCCTACCTGATGTACGGCTTCCCGACGCAGACGCTGCAGGACACGGTGGACGCGCTGGAATACGTGCGCCAGCTGTTCGAGGCCGGCTGCATCCAGAGCGGCTTCTTCCACCGCTTTTCCTGCACGGTCCACTCACCGGTGGGGCTGAACCCGACCGACTACGGCATCGAACTGATCCCGCTGCCCGAGGTGACGTTCGCCAAGAACGACATCGGCTTCACCGACCCCACGCCCATGCCACCGGGCGTGGACCACGACGTGCTCGGCCAGGGCCTGCGCAAGGCCATCTACAACTACATGCACGGTCTGTGCGTGGAGGACGACGTGCGCCGCTGGTTCGACCACCTGCCGAGCCCCGTGCCACGGCCCACCGTCAAGCGCGGGAAGATCGGCAAGGCGCTGGCGTTGCGGGCCTGAGTCCCGGCCCGTCAGGCCCCGCCCGCGGCGATCTGCCGCAAGGCCTGTTCGAACACGGCCGCGGGCTGGCCACCCGAGATGAGGTGGCGGTCGTTGACGATGACCGCCGGCACCGAGTGGATGCCGTGAGCGGTGAAGTACTGTTCGCGCTCGCGCACCTCGTCGGCGAACGCGTCGCTGGCCAGCACGGCCGCGGCGCGCGCCCGGTCCAGCCCCACTGCTTCGGCCGCGGCCAGCAGCACCGCGTCGTCGGCCGGGCTTTCGGCGCGGCCGTGGTAGGCCTCCAGCAGCGCCTTCTTGAGCGCGTGCTGTTGCCCCGGCTGACCTTCGGCCGCCGCCCAGGTCAGTAGGCGATGCGCATTGAAGGTGTTCCAGATGCGACCGCGGCCTTCGGGCTTGAACACAAAGCCAGCGTCGGCGCCGCGCTGGCGAATGGTCTCGCGGATCTGCGCCTGCTGCTCGGCCGTGCTGCCGTACTTGCGCGTCAGGTGCTCGGTGATGTCCTCACCTTCTGGCGCCATCTGCGGGTTCAGCTCAAAGGGCTGGAAGTGCAGCTCGGCCGTCACATCGGGCTGCACACGGGCCAGCGCCTGCTCCAGCGCGGCCAGGCCAATGGCGCACCAGGGGCAGGACACATCGGAAACGAAGTCGATCTTAAGGGTCTGGGTCATCGGGGCATGTTAACGACCCATGCGCGACAATGTCGGCCCGCACCGTATTGCCCCCGAACCGCAACGCTTTGAGCACCATGACCGACCGCTACGCCGTCATCGGCAACCCCATTGGCCACAGCAAGTCCCCCCTGATCCACGGCGCCTTCGCGCAGGCCACCGGGCAGGACATCGAGTACACCGCGATCGAAGGCCCTCTGGACGGCTTCAAGGCCACGGTCGAGGCCTTCATCGCAGCGGGCGGCAAAGGTATGAACGTCACCATCCCGTTCAAGCTGCAGGCCTTCGACATCGCCACCGACCCGATGGAATCGGCCCGCCTGGCCGGCGCGGTCAACGCGCTCAAGTTCGAGGGCGGACGCATCTATGCGCAGAACTTCGACGGCCTGGGTCTGGTCAACGACATCCAGCGCAACCTGGGTGTGTCGCTGGCAGGCAAGCGGGTGCTGATCTGCGGGGCAGGCGGTGCCACGCGCGGCGCCATCCTGCCGATCGCGGCGCAGAAGCCCTCGGTCATCGCCGTGGCCAACCGCACCGCCGACAAGGCCCATGGCCTCCGGTCCGATTTCGCAGCCCATGTCCAGCTGCAGACCGGCGGCTACGACCAGCTGGCTGGCGAGACCTTCGATGTGGTGCTCAACGCGACGTCCACCGGCCTGTCCAAAGACGCGCTGCCGCTGCCAGCCGGCGTGTTCGCGTCGGGCGCACTGGCCTACGACCTGGTCTACGGCAAGGGACTGACCACCTTCCTCAAGCAGGCGCAGGCCGCGGGCGTGACACAGCTGGCCGACGGCGTGGGCATGCTGGTGGAACAGGCGGCCGAGGCTTTTGAATGGTGGCGCGGTGTGCGCCCGGACACGAAACCGGTGATCGAGCGCTTCACCGTGCCCCTGGTCTGAAGGTCAGCCCGCCACGCTCCGCCGCTGCGCGGGTAGCTGCCCCCCCGGGGGGGGCTGACCCGTCTTGGGGCGGCCCGGCGGCGAGTCGTTTTGGGTTTCACATGACAGCTTCTTCGCGTTGGGCACAGGCCGTGCCCCTGCTGGCCGTGCTCGGCTCGGTCGTGGCACTGGGCATCGGCACATCCTTTGCCAAACAGCTGTTCCCGCAGATTGGCTCGCTGGGCACCACCGCCCTGCGCGTGGGCTTTTCGGCGCTGTTGCTGCTGCTCTTCTGGCGGCCCTGGCGCTGGACCACAACCCGCGCCGATGCCAAAAGCCTGGTGCGCTACGGCATCGCATTGGGCTGCATGAACCTGATGTTCTACCAGTCGCTGCGCACCATCCCGTTCGGTGTCGCGGTGGCCATCGAGTTCAGCGGGCCGCTGGCCGTGGCCTTCTTCACCTCACGCCGCGGCATCGACTACCTCTGGATCGCCTTTTCCATCGCCGGCCTGGCCCTCTTGCTGCCGCTGGGGCACGACGTGGCCACGCTCAACCCCGAAGGCGTGCTGTTCGCACTGGGCGCCGCCGTCTGCTGGGCCGCCTACATCCTGTTCGGCAAGAAGGTCGGCCACCTGCACGCGGGCCACTCCGTCGCGCTGGGCCTGAGCATGGCGGCCATCACCGTGGTGCCGTTCGGCGTCTGGCATGCGGGCAGCGCGCTGCTGCAGCCGCACATCCTGCTGATCGGCCTGGGCGTGGCCGCTGTCTCCAGTGCCATCCCGATCTCGCTGGAAATGGTCGCCCTCAAGCGCCTGACCCCCGCGGCCTTTGGCGTCATGGCCAGCATGGAACCGGCGGTGGCGGCGTTCATGGGGATGTTGGTGTTGCACGAACAGCTGACCGGCCTGCAGTGGCTGGCCATCGTGCTCGTGATGTGCGCCGCCGCCGGCAGCGCCGCGACCGCCAAGCCCGAGGTGCACCGCGGGCCGGCGGACGAAATCGTGCAGTGATGGACCTGCTCAGGTCAGCTTGAACACCGCCACGGCGGCCACCAGCTGTTCGGCCTGCTGCTTCAGGCTGTCGGCAGCGGCAGCGCTCTGTTCCACCAGCGCAGCGTTCTGCTGCGTGCCCTGGTCCATGCGGGTGATGGCCTGACCCACCTGCGACACGCCCGAACTCTGCTGCGAACTGGCGGCGCTGATCTCGGACACGATGTCGCTGACGCGGCGGATCGAGCTCACCACTTCCTGCATGGTGACACCGGCCTGGTCCACCAGGGCCGAACCCTGCTCGACCCGGTCAACGCTGGCACCGATCAGGCCCTTGATCTCCTTGGCCGCTTCGGCGCTGCGCTGTGCGAGGTTGCGCACCTCGGCCGCCACCACCGCGAAACCTCGGCCCTGTTCACCGGCGCGGGCCGCTTCCACCGCGGCGTTGAGCGCCAGGATGTTGGTCTGGAACGCGATCGCGTCGATCACGCCGATGATGTCGTTGATCTTGCGGCTGCTCTCGTTGATGCCCTTCATGGTCTCGACCACGCGGCCCACCACTTCGCCGCCCTGCACCGCCACTTCTGAAGCGGTGTGCGCCAGCTGGCTGGCCTGGCGGGCGTTGTCGGCGTTGTGGCGCACCGTGGTGCCCAGCTCTTCCATGGTGGCCGCGGTTTCCTGCAGCTCGCTGGCCTGCTGCTCGGTGCGGGTGGACAGGTCCTGGTTGCCGGTCGCGATTTCCTGGCTGGCGTGCGAGACGTAGTCAGAACCCCGGCGCACATCGCTCACGGCGCGGGTCAGGCCCTGCTGCATCTTGTCCAGCCAGGCCAGCAGGCTTTCGGTGTCACCCTGCTTGAGCGCGATGCGGGTGCTCAGATCGCCTTCGGCCACCGCCCGGGCCACGGCCACAGCGGTGCGCGGTTCGCCACCCAGCTGGCGCTGCAGGTTGCGGGTGATCAGGGTGCTCAGGGCGATGCCCAGCACCAGCGCCAGCCCGAGCAACACCACCACCGCCAGACGCGCCTGGTCGTACACGCCCTTGACATGCGCCGCCGCCGCGTCGCCACCGGCGTAGTTGAACGCCAGCAGTTTGTCGATCGCGCCCACCGCCTCGTCGAACGCCATGCTGGACGCCCCGTCGGCAATGTCGGCCGCGTCCTGCTGCTGCTTGTCGCGGCCAAGCTTGACGACCCGCTCCTGCGACTGCCGGTACGCCACCAGCGCTTTGTCCAGCGTGGCCAGCAGTTCGCTGGCCTGGGCGTCGACCCCGCGCGACTTGTAGCGTGCGACCAGCTCACCCGTCTTCTGGGTGATGGCCGTCATCTTGTCTTCGTATTCGGCGTGGTAGCTGGTGTCGTCGGTCCGGCTGTGCTTGACCTCCAGGTCGCGCGACTCCAGCACCCCGGCCCGGGCTTCGGAGAGGTCACCGACCCCCTTGAGCCACTGGGCCGACAGCGCAACCGCCTCGGCGTCCACGCTGCGCAACCCGACCAGTGCGGTCGCGCCCAGGGCGGCCGTGAGCACCAGAACGGTGGCGAACGCAGCGAACAGCTGACCGCGGACCGACAGCTTGTCCAGCCATCGAGCGGGTCGGATCGGGGATTTCATGACGTGCTCCGGGTCAGTGCATCACTTCTTGTGGCCGACGTAGCTCACGCCGATGATCTTGCCGCCCGCGTCCTTGATCGGGTTGTAGCAAGCGTCAAACGCGGTGCCCAGCACGTCGATGGGGCCGCAGAACTGCTGACCCTTGCTCACCGCGTCGTAGGCCGCGTTGCGCGCCAGCTGGGTGCCGATGCCGCGCTTGCCCTCGGGCGTGAGCACGTTGGTGCTCACGCGCACGAACTCGTCACCCGCTTTCACGAACACCGTGGCTGTGGCCTGGCGTTCCTTGCGAATGGCGTCCACCACGTCGAAGTTGTTGTTGATCTTGCGCTGGCCGAAGAAGATGGCCGGCACTTCCTTGTCACCCACCTTGTCCATGCCCTCCAGGCGCGGTGCACCGATCTTGGACAGACGGGCGTCGAGGTCGGCAATCGTGGCCTTGGGGTCGGCGTGGGCCTGGGAAACACCGATCAGACCAGCGATGAGGGTGAACAGAACGCGTTGGAATTTCATGGCAGCTCCTGTGAAAGTGGAGAAATGCGGGGAATGGTTGGACATCCGGCGGATGTGAAAGTCGTATCGACGGGTGGTGTTCCAACTTGAAACAAACACCACATCCAATAGGGTTATTCCATTCGGGGTGGACGCAAGGTGTGCAGCCCGTGTAACGCCTTGCCGGCAAGCCCGTCCAGCCCCGCTCCTTCACTGAAAACGCGCGTTCAAGCCAACGTGACCCAGCCCCCGCAGAAGGCTGCCATGTCCGCTCTCGACACCATCGGCGGCATGCACCGTGGACCAAGAGAACGACGCTCTGAACTTCGAGATCACCGCCATGGGCCTTCCCTGCCTCGACCTGAACAGCGGACCGTGCAACCACCACGACCGAAGCCGCGGCGACGAACTCAGCGCCCCGCGCGGTGCGCGAAGCTCTTGCGCCAGGCGGTGGGCGACACACCGATCTGCTGGCGGAACTGCTGGCGCAGGGCCGCAGCGGTGCCCATGCCCACCGATTCGGCCACGGCGTCGATCGAGAGCTCGGTCTGCTCCAGCAGCCGCTGGGCCTGGGCCAGCCGCTGTGCCGCCAGCCAGGCCATCGGCGTCGTGCCGCAGACCTGGCGGAAGTGCCGCGTGAAGCTGCGCCGGCTCATTGCCGCCAGCGCGGCCATGCTGTCCACCGTGTGCGGTGCCGCCAGGTCGCGCGCGGCCTGCTCCAGCACGCGCGCCAGTCGCGCGTCGGTGGCTGCCACAGGCACCGGCTGCTCGATGAACTGCGCCTGCCCGCCAGCGCGGTGCGGCGCGATGACCAGATGGCGCGCCACGCGGTTGGCCGCTTCCGCACCCCGCAGCTGGCGCAGGATATGGAGGCAGCAATCCATGCCCGCAGCGGTGCCGGCCGAGGTGACGACATCGCCTTCGTCGACATAGAGCACCTCGCGGTCGACCTGCACCGCCGCAAAGCGGTGCGCGAAATCGTCCGCCACCGACCAGTGTGTGGTGGCGCGGCGGCCATCGAGCAGACCGGTGGCCGCCAAAGGGTAGGCCCCCAGGCACAGCCCGACCAGCCGCGCGCCGCGCCGGTGGGCGGCGCGCAGCGCCTGGGTCAGCGCCGCGGGCGGCGTTTCTGCCGGGTCGCGCCAGCTGGGCACGATCACCACGTCGGCCCGCCGCAAGGCCGCCAGCCCCCGGTCCACGCGCAGCTCGTAGCCCACGGTTGTGCGCAAGCGGCGGTCCACGGCGCACACGCGGAAGTCGAAGGGCGCGACGCCGGGGTGGCGATCGCCGAACACCACGCAAGGCACGGCCAGGTGGAAGGGGCTGATGCCGTCGAAGGCGACCACCACCACGCGCTCGGCGGGGTGGTCAGGCGTTGGCAAGGTCTTGCTGGGCATGGGCAATGGCGGTGTTGTGAGGGGGTGTCGCGAGGCGCTGTCGGGCCCAACCCATAGCTTGGCCCGATTATTTCGTTGATTGTCCATCGGGCCACGGACAGAAGGTGCCTTCATGGCCGACGATTCGAACCCTTTGCATTTGAAAGGCTTCCCTTGAACCCACAGACCTCTTCCAAGCTGCTCACCCTGGCCCTCTGGGCCGGCGTGGCCTACTTTTGTGCCATGGCCACCGCGCACTTCTTCGGCCTGAAGGTGCCGTTGCTGTTCGTTTACTACGACGTGCCGTACCACGCCTATCAGGACAAGATCATCTCGTTCGCCGTGGTGGCGTACGTGTGCCTCTTCGCCTCGGCCGCCCGCATCCCGGAGGTCGTGCCGGCGGCGCTGGTGGCCCTGGGTGTCACGGTGCTGGGCCTGAGCGCCGTCAACGCCTCCGACGCGCTGGCAACGGTCCTGGACGGGCGCTCGACGGCGATGTACTGGGCGCAGACGGGCCTCATCGCTGTTTATGCGGCGGTCCTGATGGGCCTGTACCGAAGCACGGTCAAGCCCGCAGCCTGACCCGCGGTGTTGCCGGAACCTTCCTGACCGCTTTGTTCAAGCGCCCAGGGCGGCCAACGCCCATGAGGCCAGAGCCATCAGGTGGCGCCGCGTGCCTTCACCGGCCCACCATCCTGCATGCCGCTCCCCGGGTAGAGGATCACCGTCTCCCCGGCTTTCACCCCGTCTTTCACCCATGCGCTGTCGGCGTTGCGGTCGCTGAAGGTCACCGCCCTCGCGCGGGCCTTGCCGGCTTCCACCACGAACACCTGCCAGCCTTGGCCCTGGCGCACCAGGGCGGCAGACGGCACCAGCAGTGCGCCGTCTTGCGCCGACACGGTGATGCGCGCGTCGACGCGGAAGCCGTCGCCGAGTTTCTGCAGTTCTTCGGCCGGCGCCTGGAGCGCGACGGTGACCTTGACGCGCTGCTCTTCGATTCCCAGGGCCGAGACCTTGGTGAAGGCGACCGGGTCGACCCGTGCCACGGCCCCGGCCAGCGGCGGCTGGTTGCGGCCGGTGCTCAGCTGCACGGCGGCGCCGGTGGCGATGCGCGGTGCGTCGCCCGAGAGCACGTCGATCACGGCCTCCATGGCGCCGGTGTCGCCGATCTCCAGCAGCTGCACGCCGGCCTGCACCGGTTCGGCGCTGTCCTTGTGCAGCTTGAGCACGCGGCCGCTGACAGGGCTCTTGAGCGACCACAGGCCTTGCGGGGCACCGCCGGCTGGTTCGGCGCGGCCGAGCGCGGCGCGCGCTTCGCCCAGGGCGTGGTCGGCGGCGGCCTGCTCGGCCTGTGCGGCTTTCAGGGCCTGGGCCGCGGCGTCGCGCGCCAGGCGGCTCTGGTCGCGGGCGGACGGGGCGATGAAGCCGTCTTTGGCGAGCTGGGCCGCGCGATCGGATTCGAGCGTGGCCTGCGCCAGTGCGGCCTGCAGGCGGCGCGCGTGGGCGGCGGCGGCTTGGGTGGCGGCCTCGGCGCTGCCCACGCGCTGCTGCAAGACCTCGCGCGTGCGGGCGTCGATCAGCCCCGGGGCCGATGGCGCGAGCACGGCCACCACGTCGCCGGCCTTGACCGCATCGCCCACCTTGAGCGTGGGCCGCTGCAGCTGCGCCGCCGTGGGCGCCGCGACCAGGTAGCGGTGCAGCAGGCGCAGCTGGCCGTCTTCTTCGATCAGCTTCTCGAAGCGGCCCTCGGTCACGGTGGCGGTTTCCACCACCAGCGGGCGCGGGCGGTAGGCCGCCCAGAGCACGGCCGCCAGGGCGAGCACGGCCACACCGCCGATGAGCCAGCGGCGTCGGGCCGCACCGTTGTGAGACTTGTTCATTCGCGTACTTTCAAAACGGAAACGAGGTCGAGCCGGTCGATCTGCCGGCGCACCAGCAGGGCACTTGCCACGCCGGCGGCCAGCACGATGAGCGCGGCCGAGGCGTAGGTGGACGGTTCGATGACCACCGGAAAATCGATCGCGTCGCTGGCCATGAGCCGCATCATCAGCGTGGCCAGGCCCCAGCCGGCCAGCGCACCCAGCGGCAGTGCCACCAGCAGTTCAGCCGCCAGTTCGGCCAGCAGCAGCACCGACACCTCGGCCCGCGTCATGCCCAGCACGCGCAGGCTGGCCAGTTCCCACGCGCGTTCCGACAGCGAGATGCGCGCCGCGTTGTAGATGATGCCCACCGCCATGGCCACGGCAAACAGGGTGAGGATGCCGCTGAACACGCCCATGTTGCGTTCGGTGCGCTGGTTGAACTCGGTCATGGAGCTGGACTTGTCGAACACCGAATTGATGCCCGGTGCCGCCTTCACCGCGGCCCAGAAGGCGGGCATGGCGGCCGGGTCCACCTGCAGCGCCGCGTCGGCCACGCCATCGCCATCGCCGGCCAGGCGGTTGAAGGTGTCCAGGTTCATGTAGAGCAGCTGACCGAACATGGTGCGGGCGATGTCCACCACCTCCACCTCCACGCGGCGCTGGTTCCACAGGCGCAGTTGCAACGTGATGCGGTCGCCCACCTGGGCGCCCAGCTCGCGCGCCAGCAAGCCCGAGAGCACCACACCGTGCGCCGGCAGGGCCAGCGCGCCACGGTCTTCGTCCACCAGGCGCATCAGCTTCGCGTTGCCGCGCAGGGCCATGACGGCGGTGTCCTTGCTCTGCCCGCGCAGCGTCACCTTCACCGGCTCGGTGCGGTAGACCTCGGCGTCGAGCACGCCGGGCAGGCGCTGCAGGTCGCGCACCACGGTCACGGGCACCGGGCGGTGGAAGTTGACCAGCACGTCGCCCTGCTGCACCTGGCGGAACTGCACGTCCACGATGTGGGCAATGGCGTCGAGCCAGAAAGCGCCGGAGATCTGCAGCGCCACGGCCAGCGCGATACCGGTGACGGTGAAGGCCGCGCGCAGCGGGCGCCGCTCCAGATTGCGCACCACCATGCGCGCGCTGGTCGAGAGAAAACGCCCCAGGCCCAGGCGTTCGAGCAGGGTGGCGCTGTAGGCCGGCGGTGCGGGCGGCTGCATGGCCTGCGCCGGGCGCAGCCGCACCACGGCCTGGATGGCGGTCCAGGTGCCGGCCGCGGCGGCCAGCGCGGCGATGGCGGCCGACAGCAGCACCAGCGTGGTGTCGGTGGCGTAGGCCAGGCGGTTGAAGCGGAACACCTCGTCGTACAGGCTGAGCATGCCGCGGCCAATGAGCTGGCTCAGGCCCAGCCCCGCCACCACGCCCAGCCCCGCGATGACCAGGGCGAGCTGGGTGTAGTGCCAGGCGATGGCGCCGTCGGTGTAACCCAGGGCCTTGAGCGCCGCGATCTGGCTGCGCTGCGTGGCCACCTGGCGGCTGAGCACCACGTTGAGGATGAACATGGCCACGGCCAGGAAGATGGCCGGCAGCACCGTGCCCATGACCTTGAGCTGCGCCAGTTCGTCGGACACGATCTTGGCGGAGAGCTGGCGGTCGCGCCCCACGGCGCCGACGCTGCCGTAGGGTTCGAGCAGGTGGTCCAGCCGCGCGAGCACGGCGCGTTCGGGCACGCCGACTTCGAGCCGCAGCGCGGCCTGGTTGAAGGCGCCCTGCATGTCGAACAGCTCGGTCATGCGCTGGCCGTCGATCCACCAGATGCCAAAGCCCGTATCGTCGGGCGCGCCGCCCTGCGAGGCGAACACGTATTCGGGCGACGCGGCCGTGCCCACCAGGTGGATGCGCTCGCGCCGGCCGTTGAGGATGGCGTGCACCACGTCGCCGGGCTTGAGCTGGCGCGCGGCAGCAAAGCGGTCGCTGACCAGCGCTTCGAGCTGGGCGCCACGCTCGGGCCAGCGGCCCTGCTTGAGGCTGAGCGCGTTCAGGCCCTGGCGCCCGGCCTGCGCGGCCGACAGGTCCAGCCCGATGAAGCGCCCTGTGACGGGCTGAACCACCTCGGGCAGGTCGACCTGGGCGTCGAACACCACGTCGAGCTTGACCTCGGCCACGCCGGGGATGGCGCGCAGGCGCTCGCCCAGCGAGACCGGCGCGCGCCGCACACCCGCGAACAGGTCGGCCAGGCGGTTATCGGCGTAGAAGGCGTCGCGCGAGCTTCTGAGCGAGTCGTGCACCGCGAACATGCCCACAAAGCCGGCCACGCCGATGGCCACCACCACCGCGATGGTGAGCACCTGCGCGCGTAGTCGCGTCAGGTCGCGCCAGAGTTTGGTGTGGAGAGTCGTCATCGAACGCTCACCAGCTCAGCGACGAGGCGGGTTGTTTGTGCGGGTTGGCGCGGCTCTCGACGATGCGGCCGTCGGCCAGGCGCAACACGCGGTCGGCCATGTCGGCGATCGGCGCGTTGTGGGTGATGACCACCGTGGTCGTGCCCAGCTCGCGGTTCACGCGCTCGATGGCCTGCAGCACCATCACGCCGGTGGCGCAGTCCAGCGCGCCGGTGGGTTCGTCGCACAGCAGCACGGCCGGCCGCTTGGCAATGGCGCGCGCAATCGCAACGCGTTGTTGCTCACCGCCCGAGAGCTGCGACACGAAGTGGTGCCGCCGCTCGGCCAGACCGACCAGCGCCAGCGCATCGGCCGGCACCATGGGATCGTCGGCCAGGTCGGTCACCAGGGCCACATTTTCTTCGGCGGTCAGGCTGGGGATGAGGTTGTAGAACTGGAACACGAAGCCCACGTGTTCGCGCCGGTAGCGCGTCAGCTCGGCGTCGTCCGCGCCGATCAGTTCGTGCACCGCGCCGTCGTGCGTCCAGGTGGCCGAGCCGCTGGTGGCCGTGTCCAGCCCGCCCAGGATGTTCAGCAGCGTGGACTTGCCGCTGCCCGAGGCCCCGAGCAGCACCACGAATTCGCCCCGCGCGATGTCCAGATCCACCCCGCGCAGCGCGTACACGGCCGTGTCGCCCTCGCCATAGGTCTTGGTGAGGGCGCGGGCAGTGAAGACGGCGGTGGGGACGGCTGGGGCCATGGCCCAGTGTGCGCCCCTTCCAGGACACCTGTGCTGACGTGCATCAAACCGGGGGCTGGGCGGTCCATATGCCATCCTGATGCCGCACCCGTTACGCTGACGCCATGCAAGTCATCGAAACCCCGCCGGAACGCGCTGGCCTGCGCTGGCGGCTGACGCCTGCCCTGCTGGCCTGGGCCGCTGCCTGGAGCGCCATGACCTGGCTGGACGGCCAGCTCGACCTGGCCAACCTGGCCATGCTGCTGGTGCTGGCCTCTGCGCTGGCAGCGCTCTGGCTGCCCAGCTGGGCCAGCATCACCAGCAGTGCGGTGGCGGTGCTGGCCTTCAACTGGTTCTTTGTGCCGCCCAAGTTCACGTTCACCGTGGACCTGCATCAGAACGCGTTGCTGCTGGTGGCCCTGCTGTTGGTGAACTGGATCATCGCGGGCCTGGTGATCCGCCAGCGCCGCCTGGCCGAGGCTGCACAAACCGTGGCCACACGCGAGGCACGGCTGCGCCAGTGGGGCGACACGCTGCGCGACGCCAGCGACCCGGCCGCCCATGCGGCCGCGCTCCAGACGGCCTTGCGGGACGCCAGCGAATGTCCGGTGGCGGTGTCGGTGCTGCGCACCCTGGACGGCCGGCCGGATGACAGTGCCACCCTGCAAGTGGGCGAACCGGACGCCGAGCAGCGCGCTGGCCTGGCCCTGTGCGTGCGCGACGGCCGTCCCATGGGCGCGGGCAGCGGCCGCTACGACGAACTGCCCGACGCCTACTTGCCGTTGCGCGGCAAAGGCGTCACCCTCGGGGCGGCCCTGGTCTCGGGTCTGGCCCGGCATCCGCAGGGGCACGAACTGCGCCCCCACCTGCAGGCCCTGTGCGACCAGATGGGGAGTGCCCTGCACCGCTCGCTGATGGCGGCGCAAGAGCAGCAGGCGCGCGAACAGGCCCAGCTGCAGGCCACGCGCAACGCGCTGCTGGCCGCCATCTCGCACGACTACCGCACGCCGCTGGCCACCATCATGGGCGCGGCCTCGTCCCTGCAGGCGCAGGGCCATCGCATGGACGACGCTCAGCGCAGCCGGCTGGCCGCCGGCATCGTGGAGGAAAGCGAGCGGCTGGCCCGCCTGACCGACAACACCTTGCAGCTGGCACGGCTGGACGCGCCCACGGTGGCACTGCGTTGCGACTGGGAATCGACCGAAGAGATCGTGGGCGCGGTGCTGCGCCGCGCACGGCTGCGGTCACAGGGCAACCGCGTGCGCGCCTGGGTGGAGCCCGGCCTGCCCCTGCTGTGGTGCGATGCGATGCTGGTGTCGCAGCTGCTGGACAACCTGCTGGACAACGCCCTGAAGTACAGCCCGGGCGAGGCACCGGTGGAGCTGCACGCCGCTCGGGACGGCGAGCTCCTGGTGCTGGCCGTGAGCGACCGCGGACCGGGTATTGCGCCAGCATGGCACGAGAAGGTGTTCGACGTGTTCCAGCGCGGCGAACCGACGCCAGGCAACAACGACGCTGGCCGCACCGGCGCTGGCGTGGGCCTGGCCGTGTGCCGCGCCATCGCCCGCGCGCACCAGGGCGAGCTGCTGCTGCGCCCGCGCGCCGAAGGGGGCTGCCGCTTCGAATGCCGGCTGCCGCTGCGCGGCGACGGCCCGCTGACGGCGGCCCCCGAGGCGAGGGAGACACCGGAATGAGCCACCGCGTACTGCTGGTGGAAGACGACCGGGTGCTGCGCAGCTCGCTGCGCGAGGCCCTGTCCATCGAGGGGCACGACGTGCGCACCGCCGCCAGCCTGGCGGACGCGCGGGCACAGCTGAAGCACGCGTCGCCCGATGAGCCCATTGACCTGGTGCTTCTCGACCTGGGCCTGCCCGACGGCGACGGCCAGGCCCTGCTGGCCGAGCTGCGCCGCAGCGGCGGCACGCCGGTGATCGTGATCTCGGCACGCGAAGCCGAGGGACAGAAGATCCGCCTGCTGGACGACGGTGCCGACGATTACCTGGTCAAACCGTTTGGCATCGGCGAGCTGCTGGCGCGCATACGTGTGGCCCTGCGCCGGCGCGGGCGCAGCAGCGAGCCGGCGCTGCTGCACTACCGCCACGGACCGCTCGACGTGGACCTCAGGGCCCGCCGGGTGAGGCTGGCCGACGCCGACGTGCACCTCACGCCCACCGAATACGCCCTGCTGGCGCGGCTGGTGCGCCAGGCCGGCCAGGTGGTCACGCACCGGCAGCTGCTGACCGATGTGTGGGGTGCCGAACATGTGGACCAGACGCACTACCTGCGCCTGTACATGGGCCAGCTGCGCGCCAAGCTGGAGGCCGACAGCACCGACCCGCAGCACCTGCTGACCGAACCCGGCGTGGGCTACCGGCTCGCGGAATCCGAGTAGCCGCACCCTTATGCGTTCCTGATGCCCGGCGGTGCATCGTGCAAGCCTGTGTTTCCACGGAGCTTTCATGCAGAACCCCGACACCGCCGCAACCGAGGCGGCACCCCGCACCGCCAGTCAGCAAGGCAAGGCTGCCCTCACACTGGCCGCCATCGGCGTCGTCTATGGCGACATCGGCACCAGCCCGCTCTACACCGTCAAGGAAATTTTTGCGCCGCACACCGGTGTGCCGCTGGACGCGCCGCACCTGATCGGGGCGGTTTCCACCATCTTCTGGGCGCTGATGCTGGTGGTCACGCTCAAGTACGTGATCCTGATCCTGCGCGCCGACAACCACGGTGAAGGGGGTGGCCTGGCGCTGACTGCGCTGGCCGCACGCGCCGTGGAGCAGCGCCCCGCCCTGCGCAACGGCCTGCTGTTGCTGGGCGTGTTCGGCGCCACGCTGTTCTACGGCGACAGCCTGATCACGCCCGCCATCTCGGTGTTGGGCGCCATGGAAGGGCTGGAGGTGCTGACCCCTGCGCTCAAGCCCTGGGTTGTGCCAGCCACAGTGGCCATCCTGATCGGCCTTTTCCTGGTGCAGTACCTGGGCACCGCGGTGGTGGGCCGCTTCTTCGGTCCCATCATCGTGATGTGGTTCACCGTGCTCGGTGCCATCGGGCTCGTGCACATCGCACAGCAGCCGGCCATCCTGGCGGCGCTGAACCCGTTGCACGCCTGGGAGTTCCTGTTGGGGCGGGGGTGGTACGTGTTCGCAGCGGTGGGCGCCATCGTCCTCGCGCTGACCGGTGCCGAGGCGCTGTACGCCGACATGGGCCACTTCGGCCGCAAGCCGATCCAGATCGCCTGGACCGTTCTGGTGCTGCCCGGCCTGGCGCTGAACTACCTGGGCCAGGGCGCGCTGCTGATGGGCGACCCGTCCGCCATCCAGAACCCGTTCTACCGCCTGTTCCCGGAGGCCTGGTTGCTGCCCGCACTGGTACTGGCCACGCTGGCGGCCATCATCGCCTCGCAGGCTGTGATATCGGGCGCCTATTCGCTGACCAAGCAGGCGATCGGGCTGGGCTTTCTGCCGCGCATGCGGGTGCGTTACACCAGTGCCCGCGAAATGGGCCAGATCTACATACCCGCGGTCAACTGGGCGCTGCTGGCGGGCGTGCTGGCGGTGGTGCTGTTCTTCCGCAGCTCATCGGCCCTGGCCAGCGCGTATGGCATTGCGGTCACCATGACCATGATGATCACCACCATGCTGACCTACTTCGTGGTGCGAGAGGGCTGGCGCCTGCCGGCGCCGGTGGCCATCGGCGCCACCGCTTTCTTCCTCTTCATCGACGCGCTGCTGGTGGCGGGATGCGCGATCAAGTTCATGGACGGCGGCTGGTTCCCGCTCACACTGGGCCTGGTGCTGTTCGTGCTGATGAGCACCTGGCGGCGCGGCCGCGAACTGCTGATGGACAGCATCCGGCGCGACGGTCTGGCGTTGCAGGACTTCATAGCCCAGCTGGACCCGCGCAGCGTGAACCGGGCCGAACGCACCGCAGTGTATGCGGTGGCCGACCCCGACACCGTGCCGCAGGCCCTGTTGCACAACCTCAAGCACAACCAGGTGCTGCACGCGCGCAACGTGATCCTGACCGTGCGCTTCCACGACGTGCCCTGGATCCCGATGGAACGCCGGGTGGACGTGCAGGCACTGGACCATGGCTTCTGGCGGGTGCAGGTGAACTACGGCTTCATGAACACCCCCGACATTCCAAAGGCGCTGGAGCTGACCGCATCGCACGGGCTGGCGGTGCCGCTGTTCGAAACCAGCTACTTCCTCAGCCGTGAAACCGTGGTACCCACACGGGGTGGCGGCATGGCGAACTGGCGCGAGAAGCTGTTCGCCACCATGAGCCAGAACGCGGGCGGTGTGGTGGAGTTCTTCCGCCTGCCGGGCAACGCAGTGGTGGAGCTGGGCACGCGGGTGCCGATCTGACGGCCCATCCGACGGCCGGCCTGAATGGACGACGGTCAAAGTCGCAACAACGCCCCCCGCGCCGCCGCCACTATCTGCCGCGTCAGCCCGTCCAGCACACCCGACGCGGCGCGCGCGGTCTGCCAATGCAGCGGCACGTCCAGTGGCGTGCCGGGCACCAGCTCCACCAGAGACCCGTCGGCCAGCTGCGGCGCCACCATGGCCTGCGGGAACATGCCCCAGCCCATGCCGGCCAGCGCCGCGGTGATGAAGGCGTGCGATGAGGGCAGCGTGTGGCGCGGCAACTCCACATGCCGGTGGCACAGGCGGCGCACCCAGCTGGCCTGCAGTTCGTCCTTGGTGTTGAACAGCAGGCTGGGAGCCTGCGCCAAGCTGCCCGCGCCCACGCCGCCGGCCAGGTGCTGCGCCACGAAGGCCGGGCTGGCGGCGGCCAGGTAGCGCATGGCGCCCAGCGGCTGGCTGTTGCAACCGGTCGCAGGCCGCGCCGCGCTGGTGACGGCGGCCAGCACGGCGCCGGTGCGCAGCCACTCGGCGGTGTGGTCCTGGTCGTCCACGCTGATGGCCATGAGCACCGGCGCCTGCGCAGCGTAGGTGGCCATGGCGGGCGCAAACCAGGTGGCCAGGCTGTCGGCGTTAACCGCCACCGGCAGGTTCACGCGCGCGGCGCCTTCGGGTGCGAGCGACGGCAGGGCCTCGTTCAGTTCCTGTTCGAGCAGGCGCACGCGGTCGATGTGCTGGCACATGCGGCGCCCGGTGTCGGTGGGCACGCAGGGCTGACCGCGCACCACCAGTGCGCAGCCCACGCGCTCTTCCAGCAGGCGGATGCGTTGCGAGATGGCCGACGGCGTGACGTGCAGCGCGCGGGCCGCGCGGTCGAAGCTGCCTTCGCGCACCACGGCGGCCAGGGCGTTGAGGGCGGCGTAGTC
>CALRYD010000034.1:0-46183 GCA_943372305.1 Hydrogenophaga intermedia
TTCCTGAACGAAGGCGACCTGGTGAAGGTGACGCAATGAACGTCTCCGCGTGGTCGATCAAGAACCCGATCCCGGCGGCGATGCTGTTCGTCATGCTCACGCTCGCCGGGCTGTTCTCGTTCCAGTCGATGAAGGTGCAGAACTTCCCCGACCTGGACGTGCCCAACATCACCATCGTCGCCAGCCTGCCGGGCGCCGCGCCCAACCAGCTGGAAAACGACGTCGCCCGCAAGCTCGAGAACAGCCTGGCCTCGCTGCAGGGCCTAAAGCACATCTACACCAAGGTGCAAGACGGGGTGGTCTCCATCACGGCCGAATTCCGCATCGAGAAGAACACGCAAGAGGCGCTGGACGACGTGCGCTCGGCCGTGGCCAAGGTGCGCGGCGACCTGCCCACCGATCTGCGCGAACCCATCATCAACAAGCTGGAGCTGGCCGGTGGCGCGGTGCTGGCCTACACCGTGCGGTCCGACCGCATGGACGACGAGGCGATCTCCTGGTTCGTTGACAACGACGTCGCCAAGCTGCTGCTGTCGGTTCGCGGTGTGGGGGCGATCAACCGCGTGGGTGGCGTCAACCGCGAGGTGCAGGTACAGCTGGACCCGCTCAAGCTGCAGGCCCTGGGCACCACCGCGGCCGACATCTCGCGCCAGCTGGCGCGGGTGCAGATCGAAAGCGCTGGCGGCCGGGCCGACATCGGTGGCAGCCAGCAGCCGCTGCGCACGCTCTCGGCCATGAAGTCGGCCGACGAACTGGCGGCGCTGGAGCTGTCGCTGTCCGACGGCCGGCGGGTGCGGCTGGACCAGATCGCGACCGTGAAGGACACGGTGGCCGAACCGACGGCCGCGGCCTTCCTGGACGGCCAGCCGGTGGTGGGTTTTGAAGTGGCCCGCAGCCGCGGCGCCAGCGAGGTGGAGGTGGGGCAGGGCGTGCGCGAGAAGCTCAAGGCCCTGCAAGCCGCCCGCCCGGACCTGCAGATCACCGAGTCCTTCGACTTCGTCACGCCGGTGGAGGACGAGTACAACGCCTCGATGACGCTGCTGTACGAGGGCGCCATCCTGGCCGTGCTGGTGGTCTGGCTGTTCCTGCGCGACTTCCGCGCGACGGTCGTGTCGGCGGTGGCGCTGCCGCTGTCGGCCATCCCGGCCTTCATCGGCATGCATTACATGGGCTTCACCATCAACGTGGTCACGCTGCTGGCCATGTCGCTGGTGGTGGGCATCCTGGTGGACGACGCCATCGTGGAGGTGGAAAACATCGTGCGCCACATGCGCATGGGCAAGTCGCCGTACCAGGCCGCCATGGAGGCGGCCGACGAGATCGGCATGGCGGTGATCGCCACCACCTTCACGCTGATCGCGGTCTTCCTGCCCACCGCCTTCATGTCCGGCATCCCGGGCAAGTTCTTCAAGCAGTTCGGCTGGACGGCTGCGCTGGCGGTGTTCGCTTCGCTGGTGGTGGCGCGTGCGCTCACGCCCATGATGGCCGCCTACCTGATGAAGCCGGTGGTGCTGGCCCAGGACCGGCCCCAGTGGGCACGCCGCAACGCCTTCTTTGGCCGCGTCTGGGCCTGGATGACCAACCAGGAAGAACCTGCCTGGCTGAACACCTACCAGCGCTGGGCCGCCTGGTGCATCCGCCACCGCTGGTGGACCATGGTCGGCGCGCTGGCCTTCTTTGTCGGCTCGATCATGCTCATCCCGCTGCTGCCACAGGGCTTCATCCCGCCGGACGACAACTCGCAGACGCAGGTGTACCTGGAATTGCCCCCCGGCAGCACCCTCCAACAGACCATCGCCACGGCCGAACAGGCGCGGCTGCTGGTCAACGGCGTCAAACACGTCAAATCGGTTTACACCACCATCGGCTCCGGCTCGGCCGGCACCGACCCCTTCGCCCCGCAGGGCGCGCAGGAGTCGCGCAAGGCGGCGCTGACCATCCAGCTGGATGCGCGCGGCGAACGCCCGCGCAAGCAGGTGATCGAAAACCAGATCCGCGAGGTCATGTCCAACCTGCCGGGCGTGCGCAGCAAGGTGGGCCTGGGTGGTTCGGGTGAAAAATACATCCTCACCCTGACCGGCAACGACCCCAACGCCATGGCCAGCGCAGCCCGCGAGATCGAACGCGACCTGCGCACCATCGCCGGTGTGGGCAGCATCCAGTCCAGCGCGGCGCTGGTGCGCACCGAAATCATCGTCACGCCCGACCTGCAACGCGCCGCCGACCTGGGCGTGACCAGCAGCGCCATTGCCGAAACCCTGCGCATCGCCACCGTGGGCGACTACGACAGCGCCTTGCCCAAGCTCAACCTGCCGCAGCGCCAGGTGCCCATCGTCGTCAAGCTCGACGCCGCCGCGCGCGAAGACCTCGACGTGCTCTCGCGCCTGGCCGTGCCCGGCGCCAAAGGCCCGGTCATGCTCGGTCAGGTCGCCACGCTCAGCTTCGGCGGCGGCCCGGCCGTCATCGACCGCTACGACCGCTCGCGCAACATCAACTTCGAGGTCGAACTCGCCGGCATCGCGCTGGGCGACATGAAAACCGCCGTGGACGCGCTGCCCAGCATCCAGAACCTGCCGCCGGGCGTGCAGGTGATCGAGATCGGCGACGCCGAAGTGCAGGGCGAGCTGTTCGCCAGCTTCGGCCTGGCCATGCTGACCGGCGTGCTGTGCATCTACATCGTTCTGGTGCTGCTGTTCAAGGCGTTTTTGCACCCCTTCACCATCCTGGCAGCGTTGCCGCTGTCGCTGGGCGGGGCCTTCGTGGCGCTGCTGCTGACCAACAAGAGCTTCTCCATGCCGTCGCTGATCGGCCTGATCATGCTCATGGGCGTGGCCACCAAGAACTCCATCCTGCTGGTGGAGTACGCCATCGAGGCGCGGCGCGAACACGGACTGAACCGGCTCGACGCCATCCTCGACGCCTGCCACAAGCGCGCCCGCCCCATCGTCATGACCACCATCGCCATGGGCGCCGGCATGCTGCCCATCGCTGTGGGCTGGGGCGCAGCGGACAGCAGCTTCCGTTCCCCCATGGCGGTGGCCGTCATCGGCGGCCTCATCACGTCCACCTTCCTGAGCCTGCTGGTCATCCCGGCGGTGTTCACCATCGTGGACGATGTGTCGCTGTGGTTCGGGCGAATGATGGGGCGGGGCGGAGTTGCGACGCGGCGGGCACCGGTGGCGGAGGCTTCTTGAAACAAGAGGCTGCGCCATTCTGATCATCCGGGATGCGACATCGACGGGATCCCTACTGATCATCCGCTAACGGCCGCTCCTGGCATCGGACCATCCTCGGGTTCAGGGGTGCTGGGGGCGGGTATCGGAATGGGCCGAAAGCCGGTCAAGTGCCTGCAGCGCATGCGGCATCAGGGCTGCTTTTAACCTTCGGCCAACGAGCAGCAAGACCAACAGGCCGGAGGCCAGCAGGCCCAGTCCCACGTAGGCGGCCCATCGCGGCTCCAGCTGCAAGCCCAGTTGCCCAATGCTCCAGCCTATCCCGACCATGGTCCCAGTCCAGAGAATGCCGCCGACCGCATCCAGAACAACGAACTTGCGGTACCGCATGGTGATCCCCGCCCCAAGCCCGATCAGGGTGAAGGTGCCCTTGGAGAAGCGATACGCCGGGAGCAGCCAGATACCGAGTCGATCGACGCCGACGGCACCCAGCGCAATCCACGGAGCGGCTTTGGGGACCCATCGGAAGAGCCGTGTGTTGAAAAAGCGGCCCGCAGCAAACCGAAGGTTCGCCCCGCTCAAAGTGCCAATGCCACAGGCCAGCAGCACCGCGAGGGTGTCGAGCGCATCCGAGGCGCTGACAAAGCCTGCGACCATGGGCAATGGTCCTGTTTTGGCCAGCGCGTAGGCCAACAGCAGGCCGTAGGCCCACTGCTGGTGGCTCTGGATGAATACTTGAAGATCTTCAGCCGTCATGGGGAGAGATGGTTCCGCGGATCCGAAGACCTTGCATGACCGACGCCTACTGTGGCGGGTGTTCGGCCCGAACCGGCGATATGAGACGGTCGGCCTGGCCGCCCTGAGCGGTCCTGCACGAGGGGCAGGTTTTTGCCTTTGGCCTGCGGGTATGCCGGTACAAAAAGCACAGGATCTCTCATGGACAGGTGTAGATCATCGGCCCTTGACCGGAGCGAAACATGCTTCAGCGGCAGTGGCGTTGATAGCGGGTAACGGTTTTACCGGCCCCCAATGCGGTGATGCCGCAGGCGGCCGCGCCCTACCTGACGCTCAGACCACCATGGGTGTCGAGGCGCCGTCGACCGAAATGTTGGCGCCGGTGAGGTAGGTGCCGTTGGCCGAGGCGGCGAACACGGCGATGCGGGCGATCTCGTCGGCTTCGGCCAGCCGCCCCATGGGCAGGCGGGCCACGGCCTGCTCCAGCGCCTGTTGTTCGGTGATGCCGGCGCGTTTCGCTTCCACCCGCAGGCCTTCGGACACACGATCGGTGTGGGTCAGGCCCGGGTTCAGGCCGACCATGCGCACGCCGCGCGAAGCGTAGGTGTGGGCCAGCCCGGCGGTGGCCAGCATCAGGGCCGCGTTGGCCGCGCCGCCGGCCAGGTGCACGGGGGAGGCCACTTTGCCGCCCTGGCCGATGATGTTGACGATGACGCCCGCGCCGCGCGCGGCCATGCGCTTGACCATGGGGTCGATGACATGGATGTAGCTGAAGAACTTGGCGTCCATGGCGGCGTGCCAGGCGGCCGGGGTGAGGTCTTCGGCGGCGGTGCGCAGGGCCGCGCCCGCGCTGTTGACCAGGATGTCGATGGGACCGAACCGGTCCTCGACTTCGTTGACCATCTTGCCCGCGGCGTCCGGGTCGCGGAGGTCGGCGGCCCAGGTGAAGGCCTCGCCTAGAGCGGACTGCGCCGCATCGAGGTGGTCCTGCGTACGCGACACCAAGGCGATCTGAGCGCCTTCGGCCATGAACCTCCCGGCGCAGGCCAAGCCCAGGCCTTTGCTGCCACCGGTGATCAGCACCCGCTTGCCTTGCAGTCCGAGGTCCATGGCGCGTCTCCGGTGACGGTTGGGTGGCGGCGGGCTTCAGCCCTCCAGCGTTTCCAGCAGTTCGGTCTCGATCTGGATCTGGCGCTTGTTGACCTGCAGCTCCGGGCCGCTGATGAGGAAGGTGTCTTCCACCCGCTCGCCCAGGGTGCTGACCTTGGCCAGCTGCACGCTGATGTGGTGCTGCGCCAGCACGCGCGAGATGCAGTAGAGCAGACCGGCGCGGTCGCTGGCCGAGACGGACAGCAGCCAGCGCTGGGCTTTTTCGTCGGGCCGCAGGTCCACGCGCGGCGTGATGGGGAAGCTCTTGACCCGGCGCGAGAGGCGGCCTTTGCTCGGTGTGGGCAGGGGGCCGCGTTCGTCGATGGTGCGGGCCAGGTCGTTTTCGACCATGGCGATCAGCTCGCGGTAGTGTTCTGACAGCGTGGGCGCGACGACCTGAAAGGTGTCCAGCGCCCAGCCGCTGCGGGTGGTGTGCACGCGGGCGTCCAGGATGCTGAAACCCGCGTTGTCGAAATAGCCGCAGATGCGGGCGAACAGGTCGCTCTGGTCGGGCGCGTACACCAGCACCTGCAGGCCTTCGCCTTCGGTGGACAGGCGGGCGCGCACGATACTGGCCGGTGGGGGCGCATCTTCCACTGTGGCGGCGGTATCGGGTACTTCGGGCTGACCCGCGGCGGCGCGCGCGTTGAGCGCCAGCTGGCGCGTGAGCACACGGGTGTGCCAGGCGATCTCGTCGGCCTGGTGGCGCATGAAGTAGCTCACGTCCAGCGTGTCCCACAGGGCCTTGTGCGCCATGTGGGGCAGGGCGTGCAGGGCCAGTTGCGACAGGGCTTCGCGTTTGCGGGACTCGATTTCGGCGCCCGGATCGGGCGCGCGGCCGCCGAGGGTGCGCAGCGTGTAGCGGTACAGGTCTTCCAGCAGCTTGCCCTTCCATGCGTTCCAGACCTTGGGGCTGGTGCCGCGGATGTCGGCCACCGTCAGCAGGTAGAGCGCGGTCAGGTAGCGTTCGTTGCCCACGCGCTGGGCAAAGGCATGGATGACCTCCGGGTCGCTCAGGTCTTCCTTCTGGGCGATGCGGCTCATGGTCAGGTGCTCGGACACCAGGAACTCGATGAGTTTCGCGTCTTCGCGGGCTATGCCGTGCTGGCGGCAGAAGGTGCGCACGTCTTGGGCGCCCAGGTCGGAATGGTCGCCACCGCGGCCCTTGGCGATGTCGTGGAACAGCGCCGCGATATAGAAGATCCAGGGCTTGTCCCAGCCGGCGGCCAGCTGGGAGCAGAACGGGTATTCGTGCGAGTGGTCGGCGATGAAGAAGCGCCGCACGTTGCGCAGCACCATCAGGATGTGCTGGTCTACCGTGTAGACGTGGAACAGGTCGTGCTGCATCTGGCCGACGATGTGGCGGAACACCCAGAGGTAGCGGCCCAGCACCGAGGTCTGGTTCATCAGCCGCATGGCGTGGGTGATGCCTTCGGGCTGCTGCAGAATTTTCAGGAAGGTGGCGCGGTTGACCGGGTCGTTGCGGAACTTCGCGTTCATCACCGGCCGCGCGTTGTAAAGCGCGCGCAGGGTGCGCGCCGACAGGCCCTTGATGCCCACCGTGGTCTGGTAGAGCAGAAAGGTTTCGAGGATGGCGTGCGGCTGCTGGATGTAGAGGTTGTCGCTCGCCACCTCCAGCATGTTGGCCTTGTCGTAGAAGCGCTCGTTGATGGGCCGCAGCTGCTGCGGGCCCTGTTCGTCGCTGTTCAGGCGCTCTTCGATGTTGAGCAGCAGGATCTGGTTGAGCTGGGTCACCGCCTTGGCGGCCCAGTAGTAGCGCTTCATCAGCTGTTCGCTGGCGCGGCGCGCGGTGCGGGCCGTGGGCGGGTGGTGCGGGTCGCTCCCGCCGGGGTTGATGACCGCAGGCACCTGGGCCTTGAAGCCAAAGGACTCGGCCACCGCGTTCTGCAGGTCGAACACCAGGCGGTCTTCGCGCCGGTTGGCCAGCAGGTGCAGGCGCGCGCGGATCAGGGTCAGCAGCGCCTCGTTGGCCTTGATCTGGCGGGCTTCCAGTGGCGTGGCCAGGCCTTTGCGGGCGAGTTCGTCCCAGCTGCGGCCCAGGCCGGCGGCCTTGGCCACCCACAGGATGATCTGCAGATCGCGCAGCCCGCCGGGCGATTCCTTGCAGTTGGGTTCGAGCGAGTAGGGGGTGTTCTCGAACTTGGTGTGGCGCTGGCGCATTTCCAGCGTCTTGGCCACAAAAAAGGCCTTGGGGTCCATGGCCTCGGCCAGGCGCTGCACCAGCAGGTTGAACTGCACCTTGGCGCCGGTGATGAGCCGGCATTCCAGCAGCGATGTCTGCACCGTCACGTCTTTGGACGCTTCTTCCACGCATTCGCCGATGCTGCGCACACTGGAGCCGATCTCCAGCCCCAGGTCCCAGCAGGCGCCGATGAAGCCTTCCAGCCGCTCCTTCAGCGCGGCGTCGGTTTCGGGCGAGGCGCCATCGGGCAGCAGCACCAGCACGTCCACGTCGGAACTGGGGAACAGCTCGCCGCGGCCGAAGCCGCCCACGGCCAGCAGGGCAAAACCGGGGCCGAACCCGCTGCGCTCCCAAAGGGCGCGCAGGGTCTGGTCGGTCAGGCGCGAGAGTTTGTGCAGTGCGCTGCGCACGCCGCGGGTAGACGAGCCCTGGACGCCCAGATCGGCGAGCAGGGCGGCTTTGTCGCTGCGGTAGCGCAGCCTCAGTTCGTTGAGATCGCCCATGGCGGCTGTGGCAGCGGTGAAGAGAGCAGGGGAGCCAGCGCTGCCTCAGACCGCCGCGGTGGCGGCGGGGGTGGCCGTGACGAAGTCTGGCAGCGCCGGGCTGCCGGCGGACAGGGTCAGCACCTCGTAACCTGTGGGGGTGACCAGCACCGTGTGTTCCCACTGGGCCGAGAGCGAACGGTCGCGCGTGACGATGGTCCAGCCGTCGCCCATTTCCTTGATGTCGCGCTTGCCGGCGTTGATCATGGGCTCGATGGTGAAGGTCATGCCGGGCTTAAGCTCTTCCATGGTGCCGGGGCGGCCGTAGTGCAGCACCTGCGGTTCTTCGTGGAAGCGCTGGCCGATGCCATGGCCGCAGAACTCGCGCACCACGGTGTAACCCTTGCCTTCGGCATAGGTCTGGATGGCGTGGCCGATGTCGCCCAGGCGGGCACCGGGCTTGACCAGCACGATGCCCTTCCACATGGCTTCAAACGTCACCTGGCACAGGCGGCGGGCCTGCACGCTGGCGGCAGCTTCGCCACCGATCAGGAACATGCGGCTGTTGTCGCCGTACCAGCCGTCCTTGGTGATCACGGTGACGTCCACGTTCAGGATGTCGCCCTTCTTGAGCGGCTTCTCGTTCGGGATGCCGTGGCACACCACGTGGTTGATAGAGGTGCACAGGTGGCCGGGGTAGGGCGGGTAGCCGGCCGGCTGGTAGCCCACCGTGGCCGAGCGCGTACCCTGCTGCTGCATGTACTCGGCCGAGAGGCGGTCGATTTCCAGCGTGGTCACGCCCGGCTGGATGAACGGGGTCAGGTAATCCAGCACTTCGGAGGCCAGGCGGCAGGCCTCGCGCATGCCCGCAATGCCGGCTTCGTCTTTGATGGTGATGCTCATGGTTGCGGATTATCCCATCGGCCCCCGCACAGGGCGCCGTCGCGGGCCATGCCGGCACAGGCACCGCGGGTAAAATTCCGGGTTTCCCCCATCCCTTTGGGCCGTCCAGCGCCCAGCAGCCTCAAACCGTCCCAAGGCCACCCACCGTGACCCTGCACCTGCGCTTTTTTGACGGCGGCAACGCCGTCAGCGACTTCAAAGTCCAGCAACTCCTGCCCCGCCTGCAAGCGGTGTGCGACAAGATCACCGGGCTGAGCGCCCGTTTTGTGCACCTGGCGTCGTTCGACGCCGCACCCGATGCCGCGACGGTGGAGCGCCTGGGCCAGCTGATGCGCTACGGCGAGCCGACGAGCGAAGCCTTTGCTGCCCTGGAAAAAGCCGGCGCCCCGGCGCTGTACGTGCTGCCCCGTCTGGGCACGGTCTCGCCCTGGGCCTCCAAAGCCACCGACATCGCACACAACTGCGGCCTGGCGCTGCACCGCGTCGAGCGCCTGGTCGAGTTCCGCGTCGGTCTCAAGAGCGGCCTGCTGGGCAAGGCGAGCCTGAGCGCCGAGCAGCTGCGCGCCGTGGCCGACCTGCTGCACGACCGCATGACCGAGGCCGTGACCACCGAGCGCAGCCAGGCCGAGGCCCTGTTCACCGAGCTGCACCCCGCACCCATGGAACATGTGGACGTGCTGGGCGGCGGTCGCGCCGCGCTGGAAAAGGCCAACACCGACTGGGGCCTGGCCCTGGCGGACGACGAGATCGATTACCTGGTCAACGCCTTCAATGGCCTCAAGCGCAACCCGACCGACGTCGAGCTGATGATGTTCGCGCAGGCCAACAGCGAACACTGCCGCCACAAGATCTTCAACGCGCAGTTCACCATCGACGGCGTGGCGCAGGACAAGAGCCTGTTCGGCATGATCCGCCACACGCACCAGACATCGCCGCAACACACCGTCGTGGCGTACTCGGACAACGCGTCCATCATGGAAGGCCACCAACTGGAGCGCTTCATCGCCAAGGCCGGCGGCAGCGCATCCCCGGCCTACCAGGCGGAAGCTGCGACCCACCACATCCTGATGAAGGTGGAAACGCACAACCACCCGACCGCGATCTCCCCCTTCCCCGGCGCCTCCACCGGCGCGGGCGGCGAGATCCGCGACGAGGGCGCGACCGGCCGCGGCTCCAAGCCCAAGGCGGGCCTGACCGGCTTCACCGTCTCCAAGCTCTGGGGCGGCCTGAGCGACCAGCCGGGCGGCAAGCCCGAGCACATCGCCAGCCCGCTGCAGATCATGACCGAGGGTCCGCTGGGCGGGGCGGCGTTCAACAACGAGTTCGGCCGGCCGAACCTGTTGGGTTACTTCCGCGAATACGAGCAGGACGTGGGCGGCGTGACCCGCGGCTACCACAAGCCCATCATGATCGCGGGCGGCCTGGGCCAGATCGATGCCACGCAAACGAAGAAGATCGACTTCCCGGCCGGCACGCTGCTGATCCAGCTCGGCGGCCCGGGCATGAAGATCGGCATGGGCGGCGGCGCGGCCAGCTCCATGGCCACCGGCACCAACGCCGCGTCGCTGGACTTCGACAGCGTGCAGCGCGGCAACCCCGAGATCGAGCGCCGCGCGCAGGAAGTCATCAACCACTGCTGGGCGCAGGGCGAGAAGAACCCGGTGCTGTTCATCCACGACGTGGGCGCGGGCGGTTTGTCCAACGCCTTCCCCGAGCTGACCAACGACGCCGGCCGCGGTGCGCGCTTCGACCTGCGCGCCGTGCCGCTGGAAGAGAGCGGCCTGGCACCCAAGGAGATCTGGTGCAACGAGAGTCAGGAACGCTACGTGCTGGCCATCGCGCCCGAGTCGCTGGAACAGTTCAAGGCCTTCTGCGAGCGCGAGCGCTGCCCGTTCTCGGTGGTCGGCGTCGCCACCGAGGAGCGGCATCTGTCGCTGGTGGACGAGGGCAGCGAAAGCCCGGTCGACATGCCCATGGACGTGCTGCTGGGCAAGCCGCCCAAGATGCACCGCGACGTCAAGACCGTGACGCGCACATTCAAACCGATGGACCTGACAGGCGTGTCGCTGGAAAAGGCCGTCATCGACGTGCTCAGCCACCCGACCGTGGCTTCCAAGCGCTTCCTGGTCACCATCGGCGACCGCACCGTGGGCGGCCTGTCGCACCGCGATCAGATGGTCGGTCCCTGGCAGGTGCCGGTGGCCGACTGCGCCGTGACCCTGGCCGACTATGCCGGGTTCGCCGGCGAAGCCATGTCCATGGGCGAGCGCACGCCGCTGGCGTCCATCAACGCCGCAGCCTCGGGCCGCATGGCGGTGGCCGAAGCCATCACCAACCTGCTGGCCGCACCCATCGAGCTGCCGCGCGTCAAGCTGTCGGCCAACTGGATGGCGGCCTGTGGCGAGCCCGGTGAAGACGCCGACCTGTACGCCACCGTCAAGGCCATCGGCATGGAACTGTGCCCGGCGCTGGACGTGTCCGTGCCGGTGGGCAAGGACAGCCTGTCCATGCGCACGCAGTGGACCGCCGAGGGGGAAAAGAAGAAAGTCACCTCGCCGGTGAGCCTGATCGTGACCGCCTTCGCGACGCTGGCCGACGTGCGCGGCACGCTCACGCCGCAGCTCAACCGCGACATCGACGACACCACGCTGGTGCTGGTCGACCTGGGCAAAGGGCGCAACCGCCTGGGCGGCAGCGTGCTCGGCCTGACGCTGGGTCAACCCGGCGATGAAGTGCCCGACCTGGACAGCCCGCAGGACCTGATCAACCTGGTCAACGCGGTGAACGCGCTGCGCGCCCAGGGCCAGATCCTGGCCTACCACGACCGTTCGGACGGTGGCCTGCTGGCCGCTGCGGCCGAAATGGCCTTCGCCGGCCACGTGGGTGTGTCGCTCAATGTGGACATGCTGGTCACCGAAGGCGATGGCATCACCGACAGCCGCATGGACACCGGCGACGCCAAGAACTGGGCGATCCAGGTCAGCGCCCGCCGCGAAGAGCTCACGCTCAAGGCGCTGTTCAGCGAAGAGCTGGGCGTGCTGCTGCAGGTGAAGACCGAGGACCGCAACGCCGTGATGCAGACCCTGCGCGAGCACGGCCTGTCCAAGCACAGCCACTTCGTCGGCAAGACCCGCCCGGCGTCCTCGTCCATCGACGTGGGCAAGGGCATGCTGCAGGTCTGGCGCGACACCAAGGCGGTGTTCAGCGCCAGCCTGTTCGACCTGCACCAGGTCTGGGACAGCGTGAGCTGGAAGATCAACCAGCAGCGCGACAACCCGGCCTGTGCCGACAGCGAACACGCCGCCGCCGGCCAGCCGGCCGATCCGGGCATGCACGTCAGCCTGACGTTTGACCCGCAGGACAACGTGGCCGCGCCGTTCCTGAACCTGAGCCGACCCAAGGTCGCGATCCTGCGCGAGCAGGGCGTGAACTCGCACGTGGAAATGGCGTATGCCTTCACGCAAGCCGGTTTCGAGGCCTACGACGTGCACATGACCGACCTGCAGTCGGGCCGCGCGAAGCTGGCCGACTTCAAGGGCGTGGTCGCCTGCGGCGGCTTCAGCTACGGCGACACGCTGGGTGCGGGCATCGGCTGGGCGCGCAGCATCACCTTCAACCCGGTGCTGTCCGAACAGTTCCAGGGCTTCTTCGGCCGCACCGACACCTTTGGTCTGGGCGTGTGCAACGGCTGCCAGATGTTCGCCGAGCTGGCCGACATCATCCCGGGCGCCGAAGCCTGGCCGCGCTTCACCACCAACCAGAGCGAGCGCTTCGAGGCGCGGCTCTCGATGGTGGAGGTGCTGGACTCGCCCAGCCTGTTCCTGCAAGGCATGGTTGGCAGCCGCCTGCCGATCGCGGTGGCGCACGGTGAAGGCTTTGCCAACTTCAAGCACCGCGGCGACCCTGCGCAGGCCATCGCGGCCATGCGCTTCGTGGACAACACCGGCGCCGCCACCGAGCAGTACCCGTTCAACCCGAACGGCAGCCCGGGCGGCCTGACGGCGGTGACCACGGCCGACGGCCGCTTCACGGCCATGATGCCGCACCCCGAACGTGTGTTCCGCAACATCCAGATGAGCTGGACCAGCGGCAATGCCAGCGAGCTCAGCCCGTGGATGCGCATCTGGCGCAACGCGCGCAAGTTCGTGGGCTGATCCCGCGATGAGCCACCGGCATCCGCTGTCCACCGACACCGTCCAGGCCTACGCCCGCGACGGGGCGGTGGTGCTGCGGGGCGTGTTGAATGCCGACGACCTGCGCACGCTGGCCGCGGGCATCGAGCACAACCTGGCCCACCTGAGCCCGCTGGCGCTGGTGGCGAGCGAACCCGACGACCCGGGCCGCTTCGTCGAGGACTTCTGCACCTGGCAGAGCAACCCGGACTACCGGCGCGTCCTGACCGAATCCGCGCTGCCCCACCTTGCTGCACAGCTGATGCAGAGCCAGACCGTTCGTCTGTACCACGACCACCTGCTGGTCAAGGAAGCCGGGACGCGCCAGCCCACGCCCTGGCACCAGGACCAGCCGTACTACAACATCGGCGGCCGGCAGAACGTCAGTTTCTGGATTCCGGTCGACCCGGTGCCGCTGGCCGCTACGCTGCGCTTCGTGGCCGGCTCGCACGACGGCACCTGGTACATGCCGCGCACCTTCCGCGACCAGCAGGCCAAGTGGTTCCCCGAAGGCTCGCTGGCCGAATTGCCGCTGATCGACAGCGACCCCGAGCGCTACCAGCAGCTGGCCTGGGCGCTGGAGCCGGGTGACTGCGTCGCCTTCCATATGCTCAGCCTGCACGCCAGCAACGGCACTGGGCCCGGCGCGCGGCGGCGTGTGTTCTCGGCCCGCTACCTGGGGGACGACGCCCTCCATGCCCCGCGCCCCTGGCGGACCTCGCCTCCGTTTCTCGGGCTGGATGAGCTTCTGCCGGCGGGCGTCACCCTGGAAGATCCGCGGTTTCCGCTCCTCTGGCAGGGGGCCTGCTGAAGCGCCGGCCAGGCGCAGGCAGTCCTTGCCATCATCGTTTTCTTGACTTCAGGATGATCCTCCATGGCCTCTAGCCTCCTCGCTCTGCTTGACGACATCGCCACTCTCCTGGACGACGTGGCCGTCATGACCAAAGTCGCCGCCCGCCAGGGCATGGCTGCGGCCGACGATGTGGCCGCCATGACCAAGGTAGCCGCCCAGAAGACCGCCGGCGTGCTGGGCGACGACCTGGCGCTCAACGCCCAGCAGGTGACCGGCGTCAATGCCGACCGGGAGCTGCCTGTGGTGTGGGCGGTGGCCAAGGGTTCGATGATCAACAAGGCCATCCTGGTGCCCGCGGCGCTGGCCATCAGCGCCTTCCTGCCCTGGCTGATCACGCCGCTGCTCATGCTCGGTGGTCTGTTCCTGTGCTTTGAAGGGGCCGAAAAGGTGCTGCACAAGTTCTTCCATTCCAAGAAGGAAGACGACGCCCACCACGCCGAACTGGTGAAGGCGGTGAGCAACGAGCAGGTGGATCTGGTGGCCTTCGAGAAGGAGAAAATCAAGGGCGCCGTGCGCACCGACTTCATCCTGTCGGCCGAGATCATCGTGATCACCCTCGGCACGGTGGTGGCCGCCAGCTTCGCGCAGCGGGTGTCGGTGCTGGTCGGTATCTCGGTACTCATGACGGTCGGCGTCTACGGCCTGGTGGCCGGCATCGTCAAACTCGACGACCTGGGGCTTTACCTCACGCGCCAGGCCTCGGCGGCCCAGCAAGCCTTGGGCCGGGGCATCCTGGCCTTTGCCCCCAAGCTGATGAAGACCCTGTCGGTCGTCGGCACGGCTGCCATGTTTCTGGTGGGGGGCGGCATCCTGCTGCACGGCATTCCGGCGCTGGGTCACGCGGTAGAGCACTTCGCCGAAGGCCTGGGCTGGGTCGGCGCCATCGTCAGCAACCTCGCGGGTGGCGTGGCGGGTTTGCTGGCTGGCGCTGCCGTGGTGCTGGTGTTCAACACCGTCCAGAAGATGCGTGGCCAACCGTCGCACTGAAGGCCAATCTGCCTGGGCTTGACCTGAGTCAAGCCCCTGGCCGGCAGGCGGCCTAGACTGGTTGCTACCGCGCGCGGTCCGGGGCCTTGGCCCCGACCTCTGCGCCTGCCCACCAGGAGCCCGCATGAACCAGGACACCCCCATCAGCAACTTCACCAACTGCCACAGTGGTATCGTCAAACGCCTGCACGCTCTGGACGAGTTGCCCGCATTGCTGGCGCCCGCCGCCCATGCGAGACAGATCGCAGAACAGTCGCTGGAGTTCTTCCGCGAAGCCATTTTTGAGCACCACCTAGAAGAGGAGCGTGAGCTGTTTCCGGCCGTGCTGGCCAGCGCCCGGCCAGGCGAAGAGACGGAGCGCGTCAAAGCCATCACCCAGCGACTGACCCAGGAGCACCGCATGGTCGAAGCGCTGTGGAAAGGGCTGGAGAAAGGCCTCAAGCAGGTGGCCAAGGGCCAGAGCACCGATCTGGACGTGGGCGAGGTTCAACGCCTAGTCAACGAGTACCAGGCCCATGCCCGGTTCGAGGAAGAGGCGTTCCTGCCGCTGGCCGAGCAGATCCTGGGTCGCAACAGCAACCACATGGCGGCGCTGGGCCTGAGCCTGCACATGCGCCACGCCAAGCCGGTGGCGGCCTACATCTGAGCCCGGGAAACCCCCTCTGTTTTAGGGGCGCTGCGGCGCCCCTTTTTCATGCGTTCGACCGGGCATACCGGGTCTGCGGTACAGTCGCCGCGCCATGCCACCGCCTTCCAAGCCTTCCCCCCACACCCCCGAACTCTGGCGCACCGACGCCGGCAGTGACTCGGTCGCCGTGCTCGACATCCCCGGCCTCAACGGCCGCGCCCGGGTGTTCGACGTGGACGCCACCCTGCTGGTGAACGTGCCGGTCGACGCCGACGGTGCCTGGCTGGAACTGACCGTGGAGTTCGACGGCCAACGGCAGTGGAACCGCCGCATCCCTGCCCACAACCCCGGACAGACCGATGGCCTGGACTACCACCAGCGCCTGCGGCTGGAGGCGGAGCAGGGCGTGCGCGTGCGGGCGGTGGCCAAGCTCAAGGGGGTTCGGGTACGGCAGTTGCTGCTGGAGGCGCGGGAAGAGGGCTGACGTTCGCCGCAGAACCCAACATAATTGCCAAAAGAGCCGCGTTAAAGCACATGTATCCTTGCCCGCACTGTCACCGGTCTCTCATCCGGCTCGCCTCCAAGTGGCTGTCGTCGGTGGTCTTTCCCGCGGAGTGTGGTGCCTGTCAAGGTCTGAGTTGCGCTCCGGGCTCTCCTGGCGGGGTGGTCATGGTGCTGAACACACTGCTGCTGACAGCGTCCTTCTTCGCGACCATCTACTGGCAGTCGGAGATCCCGTTGATCATGGGAGCTGTCTTCGCTTTGGCCCTGTGGTTCTTGCAGCGGCATCTCCAGCCGTTGTTGCGGCTCTCAGCTGAGCAAACGGCAAGGGCTCGCAAGGCCCAAGGGTGGGACCTGTTGCTTGCAGTTGTGTTTGTGCTCTGGCAATGAACTCCCGATGACCGCTCTGAAGCAAAGCATGGTCACGCTCAGGCACCAGCTACAGGCCTCGCCTTGTAGAACGTCACCGGGCTCGCCGGCACCCCGTTCAGCACGCTGCGCTTGATCTTGCCGACCACGTGCATCTCGCACGGCTTGCAGTCGAGGCGCAGGGTGAGTTTCTCTTTGCCGTTGATCAGCTGCATCGGCTCGGCCTTGACCGTGCCCTGCACGCCGGTCACGCCTTTGGCCTGCTTGGGGCAGAGGCTGAGGCTGAACCGCACGCAGTGCTTGGTGATCATCAGGCTGACTTCGCCTTCTTCCTCGTGGCTTTCGTAGGCCGCAGCGATCACCTTGACGCCGTGCTTGGCGTAAAAGTCGCGCGCCTTGTGGTTGAACACGTTGGCCAGGTAGGTGAGGGTGTCTTCCGGGTAGTTCACCGGAGGCTCCACCGGCGTGGCACGCGGCAGGCGGTGCCAGGCGGCGGCGCGTGCGGCTTCGAGCCGCTCGACCGCTTCGCGGCGCAAGGCGTTGAGCTGGGAGGCGGGCACGAAGCGCGGGCCGTTCAGGTTCAGCGTCACGTCCAGCGGCTGGAACAGGGTGTCGCCCAGGCGTGAAAGGTTTTCGCGCAGCTTGGCGTCGGCCTGGCTGGGGTCTTTCGCGTCCTGCAGCGGACCGGCCAGGGTGGCGCTGCCGCTGTGCCCGTCTTCGTCGGTCACGGTGAGCTGCAAACCGTCGGCGGTCTCGTCCAGCGTGAGCCAGGCGCCGATGCGGCGCTCGGCCGACTTTTTCTCCAGACCACGCACCCAGTCCATGTCGCGGTTGCGGTTGACCTGCACGCCCTTGCGCAGGTCTTTGAAGCCCTCCATCGGGTCTTTGGGGAACACCCGCCAGAGCCCCTTCTTGTTCACCGCCTCGGCGCGGTTGATCTGCAGGCCCACCAGTTCTTTCTGCAGGTCCAGGTAACACAGGCCGTCGCCGTTGTGGATGACGGTGTCCTGGTCGTCGGTCTGCAGTTCGACGAAGTTCGGGCCCGTGGCCGTGACATGGCCGATCGGGCGGCCCGGGTTCTTGGGCGTGTCGAATGCGCCGATGTCTTCCTTGCGGCCCTGCACGAAGTAGTCGGTGAACTCGCGGTTGAAGTTCTGGTCGGGGTCGGGCTGGAAGTGGAAGGTGCACTCGCCGCTGCTGGCGCGGGCCAGCTCGGGTCGTTCTTCCAGGATCTCGTCCAGTAGCACGCGGTAGTGCGCGGTGATGTTCTTGACGTAGGCCATGTCCTTGTAGCGGCCTTCGATCTTGAAGCTGCGCACGCCGGCGTCGATGATCTCGCGCAGGTTGTCGCTCTGGTTGTTGTCCTTCATCGACAGCACATGCTTATCGTGCGCCACGATGCGGCCCTGGCTGTCTTTCACTTCGTACGGCAGACGGCAGGCCTGCGAGCAGTCGCCCCGGTTGGCGCTGCGGCCGGTGTGGGCATGGCTGATGAAGCACTGGCCGCTGTAGGCCACGCACAGCGCGCCGTGCACGAAGAATTCGAGGATGGCGCGGCCGGGTGCGTCCTTCGGCCCGAGCGCGGCGTCGATGGCGGCGATCTGCTGCAGCGTCAGTTCGCGCGCCAGCACGATCTGGCTCAGGCCTGCGTCCTGCAGAAAGCGGGCTTTTTCGGGGGTGCGGATGTCGGTCTGGGTGCTGGCGTGCAGCTGGATGGGGGGCAGGTCGATTTCCAGCAGGCCCATGTCCTGCACGATCAGCGCGTCCACCCCGGCGTCGTACAGCTGCCAGGCGAGCTTGCGCGCCGGCTCCAGCTCATCGTCGCGCAAGATGGTGTTCATCGTCACGAAGATGCGGCTGTTGTACCGGTGGGCATGTTTCGCCAAGCGGGCAATGTCCTGCACCGAGTTGTCGGCGCTGGTGCGGGCGCCGAACGACGGGCCGCCGATATAGACCGCGTCGGCCCCGTGGTTCACGGCCTCGATGCCGATATCGGCGTCGCGGGCGGGGGCAAGCAGTTCGAGTTGGTGGTGCAGCATGGCAGGGAAAAGGGCGGACAGCAGGCAGAATCAGAGCGGATCGACGAACCCGATATTGTCCCGGAGAACGCCCATGTCTGCACCCCATCCCCGCACCCGAACCGCCATCGTGCTCGTCCACGGCTCCTGGCACGGTGCCTGGTGCTGGCACCGCCTGCTGCCGCTGCTGCGCCAGGCCGGGGTGGACAGCCACGCCGTCACCCTGACCGGCGTGGGCGAGCGGGCGCACCTGCTCAGCCCGGCGGTGGGCATTGGCACCCATGTACAGGACATCGTGGGCCTGATCGAAGCCGAGGAGCTGCAGCGGGTGGTGCTGGTGGGGCACAGCTACGCGGGCAACCTCATCACCTGCGTGGCCGACCGCCTGCAGCGTTCGTCGCCCGGCCTGCTGCGGCACCTGGTGTATCTGGACGCCAGCGTGCCAAACCCCGGCGACAGCTGGAGTTCCAACCACAGCCCCGAAACGGTGGCCCAGCGCGTGGCCGCCGCGCAGCCCAGCGGAGGGCTGAGCTTTCCGCCACCTGATGCGAGCGTGTTCGGCCTTTCGGGTGCCGACCGCGATTGGGTCAACCGCCGCCAGACGCCGCAACCCTTTCGCGTCTATCAGGAAGCGCTGAACTTCGACCCGGCGCTGGTCTGGGCGGTGCCGCACAGCTTCATCGACTGCAACCGGCCCGCGCTGCCCACCATCGAGCCGGCCCGGCGGCGCGTGCGCAGCGAGCCCGGCTGGAAGGTCTACGAACTCGCCACCGGGCACGATCCCATGGTGAGCGCGCCGCGCGAGTTGGCGCAGTTGTTGCTGTCCATCCACCACAAGGCGAGCCGGAGCTGATGCCCCCCGTGCCGAGCCAGCGCCTGGACCGCATCGACGCGCTGCGCGCCGTCGCCATGCTGTGGATGACCGCCTACCACTTCGCCTTCGACCTGGACCACTTCCGCCTGATCGAGCAGGACTTCCACCGCGACTCGTTCTGGACCTGGCAGCGCACCGCCATCGTGAGCCTGTTCCTGTTCACCGCCGGGCTGTCGCAGGCGGTCGCCCTGGCCCAGGGGCAGGGCTGGACGCGCTTCTGGCGACGCTGGGCGCAAGTGGCGGGTGCGGCGCTGCTGGTCACCGCAGGTTCGATGGTCATGTTCCCCAAGACCTTCATTTACTTCGGCGTGCTCCATGGCATCGCGGTCATGCTGGTGGTGGTGCGGCTGACGGCGGGGTGGGGCGGCTGGCTCTGGCCGCTGGGGGCCCTGGCCATCGCCGCCAAGTTCGCAGCGCCGCCGCTAATCGCGGCCGTGCCGGCGCTGGCGGTGTTCAACACCCCGGGCCTGAACGTGCTGGGCTTCGTGAGCCAGCTGCCCATCACCGAAGACTATGTGCCGCTGCTGCCCTGGCTGGGCATCATGTGGTGGGGCGTGGCCGCCGGCCGCTGGGCGCTGGTGCACCGGCCCCAATGGTTAGGGGCGGGGGATGCGCCGGCGACCGGCCCGCGTCGCGGTCTGGCGCTGCTCGGGCGTTGGAGCCTGAGCTACTACCTGCTGCACCAGCCGGTGCTGATCGGGCTGGTGAGCGCTTGGGTCTGGGCCAGCCGATGAGCACCCGGGTGCTGTTTGTGTGTTCGCAGAACCGGTTGCGCAGCCCGACGGCGGAGCAGATTTTTTCGGTGTTCCCTGAGCTGGAATGCGCCTCGGCGGGGACCGACGTGCAGGCCGATACACCGCTGGAACCCGAACTCGTCCAGTGGGCAGACGTGATCTTCGTGATGGAGAAGGCGCATCGTCTGCGTCTGACCAAGCGGTTCGGTCAACACCTGAATGGCAAGCGCGTGGTGGTGCTGGACATTCCTGACAACTATGCTTTCATGGACCCGGCGCTGGTGAGCCTGCTCCAGCGCAAGGTGGCGCCGCTGCTGAAGGTGCGGTTCGACGATTGATCCGGGTCGCGCTGCTTCAGGAGCAGAACAGTCGCAGAAACTGACCGGCCACGAACAGATCTTTCTCGATTGCGCGGCGCACGCCTGCGCTGTCCCGGCGTTGCAGCGCGGCCATGACCTCGCCGTGTGCGTCGTTGAGCACGCCATGGGCGCCTTCCGCCTCGAACAGGCGGTTGGACAGCGGACCGACCTTGAGCCACACGGTCTCGATCAGCGACATCAACGTGGGCGAAGCCGCCGCCTGGTACAGCCGCACGTGGAACAGCTCGTTGGCGTCCAGGTAGGCCTTGGCGTCGCCCGCGGTCAGTGCCGCGCCCATCCGCTGTTCCAGCGCCGCGAGTTCGGCCACACCGGCCTCGTCCAGCCGGTGGGCGCCGCGCTGGGCAGCTTCGCCTTCGAGCAGCAGGCGCATCTGCAGCACGTCGTCGAACTCGGCCGCCGAGAGCCGGGGCACCAGCATGCCCGCGTGCGGCACGTTGACCAGCGCGCCTTCGGCGGCCAGCCGCTGCAGGGCTGCGCGCACCGGCGTCACGCCCACGCCCAGCTGCTGCGCAATGTCGTGGATCTTCAGCCGTTCGCCGGGCAGGAACTGGCCCACCGTCACCCACTGGCGCAAACGGGCGTAGGTGCTGTCCTGCAGGGTCGCTGCGGTCGCGGTCATGGGCGGGCCACGATGGCGCCCAGCACCTCGTCGAGTGCGCCCAGCAGCTGGGCGACGTGTTCGACGGTGGTGGCGGGGCAGACCAGCATCATGTTGTGGAAGGGCGTGATCATCACGTCGCGGTTGAGCAGGCCCAGGTGGATCAGGTGCTCCAGTTCGGGGTCGAGGATGCGCCCGGCTTCGCTGCCATTGCGCGGTGGCGTGGGGCAGAACTGGAATTCGGTGCGCGCGCCCACCTGCGTGACGCACCAGGGCAGCCGGTGGCGCGCGATGAGCTGGCGGATACCGTCGGCCAGCCGCACCGCCAGCGCCAGCATGTGGTCGTAGGCGGCCGGCGTCATGACCTCGGCCAGGCTGGCGCGCATGGCGGCCATGGCCAGCATGTTACCGGTGAGCGTGGTGCCGATGCCGCTGTGGCCGGGCGGGGCGACTTGCTTGGCCTGCACCGCTCGGGCGGCCAGTTCGACGCTCATGCCGTAGACGGCGCAGGGCACGCCGCCGCCGACGGGCTTGCCCAGCACCAGCGCGTCGGGTGTGATGCCGTGTGCCCGTGCGTAGCCGCCAGGGCCGGTGCTGATGGTGTGGGTCTCGTCCATCACCAGCAGCGTGCCGTGGCGGCGGATGATCTGTTGCGCCTGTTCCCAGAAGCCGGGGTCGGGCTGCACCATGCCGATGTTGGTCATGACCGGCTCGGCCAGCACGCAGGCCACGTCGCCACCGGCCAGTGCCGCGTCCAGCGCGGCCAGGTCGTTGAACTCCACCACCACGGTGTGTTCGGTCAGGTCGTGCACCTGGCCCAGCAGGCTGTCGCGCTGCACCGGCTGGCCGGCCACCAGGTCGACGAACACGTCCTCGATGGTGCCGTGGTAGCAGCCGTTGAACACCAGGATCTTTTTTCGGCCAGTGGCGGCGCGGATCCAGCGCACGACGTAGCGGTTCGCGTCGGTCGCACTCATGGCGAACTGCCAGAACGGCAGGCAGAAGCGTTCACTCAGCAGCTGCCCCACGGCGGCCGCGTCGGCCGTGGCCAGCATGGTGGTGTATCCGCGGCTGGCCTGTCGCACCAGGGCGTCGGCCACCGGTGCCGGGGCGTGGCCGAACATGGCGCCGGTGTCGCCCAGGCAGAAATCCACCAGGCGGTGGCCATCCACATCGCTCACCACCGCGCCGCCGGCCTGGCACACGTGCAGGGCAAAGGGTGTGCCCCAGTCGTTCATCCAGTGCAACGGCACCCCGAACAGCAGGTGCGCATTGGCCTGTGCGGCCAGGGTGGCCGACGCCGTGTTGCGCTGTGCATAGGCCGCGCGCTCCTGTGCCAGGAAGGCCTGTGCGCGGGGCCAGTCCAGGCCGGCCCGGTGATTGGATGAAGGGGGTGGAGGGGTCATCTCGCTTGTCTCTTTGTCCGAATTACCAACACAGTCTCCGGAGCGCGTACCTCCTTCCAGGGCACCCGTGGAACCGGCTCCGCCGGGCCACCAGGTGCGTCCCCCTCCCGCCGCAGGCGAGAGAGGGGGAAGCAGCGCAGCGGCGCAGGGGGTGCATCCTCACACCAGGAGCAACAGGTGTTCGCGCTCCCACGAACTGATCACCCGGTTGTAGGTCGCGTATTCCAGCTCCTTGACCGCCAGGAACGCGTCCACAAAGGCGCTGCCGAGCACGTCGCGCAGCGGTTCGCATTCCCGCATGCGGCGCAGCGCGTCTTCCATGTGGCTGGGCAGTTCCTGTTCGTGGTCCCAGGCGCTGGTTTTCATGGGCTCGGTGGGGTGGCGCTTTTCCATCAGGCCCAGGTAGCCACAGGCCAGCGTGGCCGCCATGGCCAGGTAGGGGTTCACGTCCACGCCGGGCACGCGGTTTTCGAGCCGGCGGTTGGCCGGGTCGGACTCGGGCACGCGGATGCCGCAGGTGCGGTTGTCGTAGCCCCACTGCACGTTGATGGGCGCAGACATGTAGCGCGAGAGCCGCCGGTACGAGTTGACGTAGGGCGCCAGCATGGGCATGACCAGCGGCACGTAGCGCTGCAGCCCGGCGATGAAGTGGCGGAAATGCGGCGTCACCGCGCCGTCCGCACCGCTGAAGATGTTCTGGCCGGTGGCCGCGTCCAGGATGCTCTGGTGGATGTGCATGGCGCTGCCGGGCTCGTTTTCCATCGGCTTGGCCATGAAGGTGGCGAAGATGCCGTGGCGCAGCGCGGTCTCGCGCACCGTGCGCTTGAACAGAAACACCCGGTCGGCCAGGTCCATGGCATCGCCGTGCGTGAAGTTGATCTCCATCTGGCCGGCGCCGGCCTCGTGGATCAGCGTCTCCACACCCAGCCGGTGCAGTTCGCAAAAGCGCGAGAGTTCCAGGAAGAACGGGTCGAAGTCGTTGACCGCGTCGATGGAATACGACTGCCGGCCCGCCTCGGGCTTGCCCGAGCGGCCCAGCGGTGGCTGCAGCGGCTCGTGCGGGTTTTGCTGGCGGGCCACCAGGTAGAACTCCATCTCGGGCGCCACCACCGGCTGCCAGCCCTGGGCGTCGTACAGCGCCAGCACGCGCCGCAACACGCTGCGCGGCGACAGGGCCACGGGCGAGCCATCGAACTCCTCGCAGTCGTGGATCACCACCGCCACGCGTTCGGCCGCCCAGGGCACGACCCGCACCGTGCTCTCGTCGGGGCTGCAGACCATGTCCGGGTCGGTGTCGCCCACGAAGGGGGCGTTGTCGGGCTGCTGGCCGTTGACGGTGTTGAGCAGCACGCTCTTGGGCAGGCGCATCTGGCCGGAGTTCAGGAACAGGTCCTTGGGCAGGATCTTGCCGCGCGCGATGCCGGTCATGTCCGGGATCACGCATTCGACTTCCTGGATGCGGTGCTCGCTCAGGAAGGCTTTGATGTCGGGGTGTGAAGGCATGGTGGCTGTGTATTTGATCAAATATGTGCGCCGATTCTGCCTGTCATGTCCTGATGAATCAAAATTTGATCAAATGCGGCTGTCTGCCAGACCCGTGGCAGCCAAAAAAAGCGCCCCGAAGGGCGCTGTGTCAGGGCACAAGGGCAGGCCGCCCCGGCGCTCACTGCACCTTGGCTTTCTCGCGCAGGGCCTTCTGGTACTCGGCCATTTTCTGCTGCTGCATCTGCTGGGCGATCTGCGGCTTGACCTCTTCGAGTGCCGGCAGTTTGGCCTGGCGCACATCGTCCACGCGGATGATGTGCCAGCCGAACTGGCTCTTGACCGGGATCTCGGTCATCTGGCCCTTGTCGAGCTTGACCATGGCTTCGGAGAACTCGGTCACGTAGCTGGCGGCGTTGGCCCAGTCCAGATCACCGCCATTGGCGCCGGAGCCCGGATCCTTGGACTTCTGCTTGGCCAGGTCGGCGAAGTTGGCGCCGCCCTTGATAGCCGCGATGATGGCCTTGGCCTCGTCTTCCTTTTCCACCAGGATGTGGCGGGCGCGGAATTCCTTGCCGGCGTTGGCCGACGCGAACTTGTCGTATTCGGCCTGGATCTCGGCGTCGGTCACCGGGTTCTTCTTCTGCCAGTCGGCAAACAGCGTGCGGATCAGGATGGTCTGGCGGGCCAGTTCCATCTGGTTCTTGTACTCCGGGCTGGCAGCGATGCCGCGCTTCTGGGCCTCCTGCATGAAGATCTCGCGCAGGATCACTTCTTCCTTGAGCTGCGCGCGCACCGTGTCGTCCACCGGGCGGCCACCAGCGGCCATTTGCTGGGCCAGCACGTCCACGCGGGCCGTGGGCACCGGTTTGCCGTTGACGATGGCCACGTTCTGGGCCAGGGCCCAGGGGGCGGCGCTGATCAGGGCGGCCGCGCTCAGCGCTTGCAGGGTGACTTTCATGTGGGAACCTTGTGGGGAGGGAGGAGGGTGTGAGAGCCGCTGTGACCGCCAGCGTTCCGTGCGGAAGGGGACAGAACGTACCCGCGGTGCTTTACAACGGAGCCGGAAGGTCAGGTCTGGATTTCGATGGCCAAGGCGTGCAGCCCGGCGGCGGTGAATTTTTGCAGCGCATCATACACAAGGCGGTGCTGCGCCACGCGGCTCTTGCCAGCGAAAGCGGGGCCGCCGATGCGCACGCGGAAATGGGTGCCCGAGCCGGTGCCGTTGGAACCTGCGTGGCCGGCGTGGGCGGCGCTTTCGTCCAGCACCTCCAGCCGTGTGGGGGCCAGCGCCTGGCGCAGGGTGGCCTCGATGGCCGCAGAGGTGATCTCCAGACTCACGCTCACAGGACGACCCTCCGTGCTGCGCACTGCGGGGCTGAGCGCCTTGGGAACGACCCGGCGGCGCTCATGGCTGCTCCTTGCTGCCGGCGTCGGGCTCCTTGAGGTAGCGCGCGATGTACAGGCCCTGGCCCACGATGAAGATCACCGGGAACACATAGCCCCAGAGCTTGAAGTTGACCCAGTCCTCGGTGGAATAGTAGGCCGCGACATAGCCGTTGATGGCGGCCATGAACAGGAAGTAGCCGATCCAGATCACGGTCAGTCGAGCCCACACCGCTGTGGGCAGGGTGAGCTGGCTGCCCAGCAGGATCTGCAGGAAATTCTTCTTCCAGATCCAGAGCGCAGCCCCCAGCACCACGGCCATGCTGGTGTAGAGCACCGTGGGCTTCCACTTGATAAAGCGCTCGTCTTGCAGCGCCAGCGTGAGCACGCCGAACACGATGACCAGCACCAGCGTGACCTTTTGCAGGGTCTGCAACTTGCGGTCGATGGCGTAGATCAGGCCGGTCTGGACCAGCGTGGCCACCATCAGCACCGCGGTGGCGGTGTAGATGTCGTAGAGCTTGTAGGCCGCGACGAACAGGCCGATGGGAAAGAAGTCGATCAGAAAACGCATGCGAAGGATTATGTCCGCCCGGCAGGGACCCCGTTGGCGACCAGGGCACCGCATTCAAGCCGCCGTTCACCGAGCCGATAACACAGGCAGCGCGCGACTTGCACGCGGCAAACAAGGCCTGGAGATGCAGATGAGCAATGAAGAAGCCCAGTTCGAGAGTTTCAAGGTATCCCTGGGGGTGTTCATGGAGCGCACCAACGCGCTGCTGGACCGCGTTCTGTGCGACGAAGAGAACAAAAGCCACCTCACGCCCCTGGTGCCGTGGATCAGCGAGGTCATGGCCACCGCCATGGACCGGGATTTTGTGGAGCAGGTGGCACTGGCCTACTGGTCGCGCATGGGCATGACTGCCACCTCCTCGCCCGCCCGGCTCAAGCTGCTGGAGCTCGACGGCCTGAGTGCCGCGATCGCCGGGAGCCTGGCCGGGGCCCCCAAGGACGGCCCGGCGAGCTTCGCCCAGACCCACCTGCTGAGCGTGTGCAGCCTGACCGTCGCCAGCCTGCTGGACGCGATCGGCGACATGTTCCCGGTGGTGCGCGGGATTCTGCGGTCCAACCTCGATGCGATCGACGTCGCGTTGAGCTGACCCGTTGGGCCTGCGACCAGCGGCGCCTGATCGGCTCTCTCAGGCCGGCAGGAAGCCGTCCACCGACAGGTAGCGTTCGCCGGTGTCGTAGTTGAAGCCTAGCACGCGTGCGGCGGCCGGCAACTCGGGCAGCTTCTGCGCGATGGCGGCCAGCGTGGCGCCCGACGAAATGCCGACCAGCATGCCTTCCTCGCGGGCGCAGCGCCGCGCCATCTCGCGCGCCGGTTCGGCGTCGACCTGGATCACACCGTCCAGCAGTTCGGTCTTGAGGTTGCCGGGGATGAAGCCGGCACCAATGCCCTGGATGGGGTGGGGCGCCGGGCTGCCGCCGGAGATGACCGGCGAGGCCACCGGTTCGACCGCGAACACCTGGAGGTGCGGCCACGCGGCCTTGAGCACCTGCGCGCAGCCGCTGAGGTGACCGCCGGTGCCCACGCCGGTGATCAGGGCGTCCAGGCCTTCCGGGAAGTCGGCCAGGATTTCCTGCGCGGTGGTCCTGGCGTGCACGGCGGTGTTGGCCGGGTTGTCGAACTGCATCGGCATCCAGGCGCCGGGCGTGCTGGCCACGATTTCCTGCGCGCGGGCGATGGAACCCTTCATGCCTTTTTCACGCGGAGTCAGGTCGAAACTGGCGCCATAGGCCAGCATCAGACGGCGGCGTTCGATGCTCATGCTGTCGGGCATCACCAGGATCAGCTTGTAGCCCTTGACCGCCGCCACCATGGCCAGACCGATGCCGGTGTTGCCCGAAGTCGGCTCGACGATGGTGCAGCCGGGCTGGAGCGCGCCAGAGGCCTCGGCGTCTTCCACCATGGCCAGGGCGATGCGGTCCTTGATCGAGCCGCCAGGGTTGCTTCGCTCGGACTTGATCCACACCTGCTGGCTCGCGCCAGCGAACATGCGGTTGATCCGCACATGCGGCGTGCTGCCGATGGTCTGCAGGATGTTCTGGACGTTCATGTCGGGTCCTTGGGTTGCAGGTCGATGGAGGCGGAGTTCATGCAATAGCGCAGGCCGGTGGGGGCGGGGCCGTCCTCAAACACGTGGCCCAGGTGGGCGCCGCACTGGCTGCACACTGTTTCGGTGCGGACCATGCCGTGGCTGCGGTCAACAATGTCGGTGATGGCGCCCGGGATGGCTTTCCAGAAGCTGGGCCAGCCGCAGCCAGCGTCGAACTTGGTGCCGGCGTCGAACAGGTGGTTGCCGCAGCAGACGCAGTGGTAGCTGCCGTCGGCCCAGACGGTTTCGTACTTGCCGGTGAACGGGCGCTCGGTGTGGGCGCGGCGGGTCACCTCGAAGGCGACCGGCTCAGCGCCTTTTTCGGCAAGCAGGGCGCGCCATTCGGCTTCGGTTTTCTGGATGGGGAATGTCATGGGACTTCCTTGGAATGAGGGGCAGATCTCGGTGCGGGCACCCGGGTAGCGGACAAGACGCTGGGAGCTATTGTCCCCGTGATGACTTGCACCCGCCGCGCGGCGGGCTTTGCGGTGGCCATCCGGGGCAACCCCCTGCAGGTGGACCGTTGCTTTGAGGCATGATGCTGGGTGAATTTAAGAACGATCGTTCGTTTTTACAAACCCCAACAGGAGAACCCCGACATGCTGGGCCAGATGCAAAGCCAACCGCTGCTGATTTCGTCCCTGATCACCCACGCCGAGCGCCACCACGGCAGCACCGAGATCGTCTCGCGCCGGGTGGAAGGCGACATCCACCGCTCCAACTGGGGCCAGATCGCGCGCCGTGCTCGCCAGGTGGCCAATGCACTGGACAGCCTGCACCTGGCCTTTGGCGACCGCGTGGCCACACTGGCGTGGAACGGCTACCGCCACCTGGAGCTGTATTTCGGCGTCAGCGGCACCGGCCGCGTGCTGCACACCCTCAACCCGCGCCTGCACCCCGAGCAACTGGCCTGGATCGTCAACCACGCCGACGACCGCGCGGTCTGCTTTGACATGAGCTTTCTGCCGCTGGTGCAGGCGGTGCACGCCAAATGCCCGGGTGTCAAACACTGGATCGCCCTGTGCGACGCCGACAAGCTGCCGGCTGGGTCCGGCGTGCCGGGGCTGGTGAGCTACGAGGCCTGGATGAGCGGCCAGAGCGAGACCTATGTCTGGCCCGAGCTGGATGAGAACAGCGCCTCGAGCATGTGCTACACCAGCGGCACCACGGGCAACCCCAAAGCCGCGCTGTATTCGCACCGCTCAACCCTGCTGCACGCCTACGGCGCGGCGCTGCCCGACGCGCTGGGCTGCTCGGCGCGCGACAGCATCCTGCCGGTGGTGCCCATGTTCCACGTCAACGCCTGGGGCCTGCCGTATTCGGCCGCCGCCGTGGGTTGCAAGCTGGTGTTCCCCGGTCCGGCCATGGACGGCAAGTCGATCTACGAGCTGCTGGAAGCCGAGAAGGTCACCATGGCCGCGGGCGTGCCCACGGTCTGGCAGATGCTGCTGGGCCACATGCAGGCCAACAGCCTGAAGTTCAGCACCGTCAAGCGCACCGTGATCGGCGGCTCGGCCTGCCCGCCGGCCATGATCAACGCCTTCAACGACACCTATGGCGTGGAGGTGCTGCATGCCTGGGGCATGACCGAGATGTCGCCGCTGGGCACGGTGTGCACGCTCAAGAACGCGCAGCTGGCGCTGTCGCCCGAGGAGCAGCTGAAGGTGCGCCTCAAGCAAGGTCGCGCGGTGTACGGCGTGGACATGAAGATCGTCGACGAATCGGGCGACGAACTGCCCTGGGACGGCAAGGCCTACGGCGACCTCCTGGTGCGCGGCCCCTGGATCATCGCCAGCTACTTCAAGGGCGAGGGTGGCGATCCGCTGCGCTACGACGCCGACGGCAAAGGCTGGTTCCCCACCGGTGACGTGGCCACCATCGACGCCGACGGCTTCATGCAGATCACCGACCGCAGCAAGGACGTGATCAAGTCCGGCGGCGAGTGGATCAGCTCGATCGATGTGGAGAACATCGCCATGGCCCACCCGGCCGTGGCCATGGCCGCCTGCATTGGCATGAAACACCCCAAGTGGGACGAGCGCCCCATCGTGGTGGTGGTCAAGAAGCCCGGTGCCGAGGTCTCGCGTGAAGAGTTGCTGGCGTTCTACGAAGGCAAGACGGCCAAGTGGCAGATCCCGGACGACGTGGTGTTCGTCGATGCGATCCCGCTGGGCGCCACCGGCAAGATGCAAAAAATGACGCTGCGCCAGCAGCTCAAGGACTACGTGCTGCCCGGGGTCTGACGGCGGATGAACACCCCCTTCGCCTTCCTGGATCGTCCGGATCGGCGCCGGTGGTTGGTAGCCGGAGCGGGGTGGCTCGCCACCACGGCGGCGCCGGTGCTGGCCACCGGTCCCACCGATGGACCACAGGTGCGCATCGCTTTCATCGATCCGCTGTCCGGTCCAGCGGCCGACATCGGGCGCAACAGCCTGCACAGCTGGCAGTTCATGGCCGAGCGGCTGCAAGCCCAGGTGGGCGTGCGGTTTCGGGTGGCCGGGTTTGACAACAAAGGGTCGCCGCAGGAAAGCCTGAATGCCCTGAAAGTGGCCATCGACCAGGGCTTTCGATATGTCGTGCAGGGCAACGGTTCAGGGGTGACGGCGGCGCTGACCGAGGCCATCACCCGCCACAACCAGATGCGGCCCGACAGGGCGGTGCTGCTGATCAACTACGCCGCCATGGACCCTGCGCTGACCGGTGAAAACTGCAGCCCCTGGCATTTCCGCATCGACGCCGACACGTCGATGAAGACGCGGGCATTGGTCGCTTTCATGGCGTCGCAGCCCGACATGGACAAGATTTACCTGCTCAATCAGAACTACGCCCACGGCCAGCAGTTCGCAACCTATTTCAAGGCCGAACTGGCCCGACAGGGGGCACGGGCGCAGGTAGTCGGGGAGGAGTTGCATCCACCCTTCGTGCTGCAGGATTTCAACGCCCAGGTGCAACGCATCCGCACCTCGGGTGCGCGCGCCGTGGTCACCGGCAACTGGGGCGCCGATCTGCGCCGCCTGCTGCAGGCGCTGCAGGCGCAAGGGCTGGAGCTTCCCCTGCTCGGCTACTACCCCCAGCTGGCGGGCACCCCCACGGTGCTGGCTGCCACGGGCGACCGGCTGCCAGTGTACCTGGTGGCCACGTCACACACCAACCAGGGCGGTCCGCTGGCGGCGCTGGCCGGTGAATTCCGGCAACGCTTTGGCGAAGACCTGGTGGTCACCGCCAGCTACGACGGCATCCGCATGCTGGGGCTGGCGATGGCGCGCGCAGGCTCCTCCGAACCTGCGCGTGTGGCGGCGCATCTGGCCGGTCTTGGTTTTGAAGGGGCGGGTGGTGAGGTGCACATGCGTGGGGACGACCACCAGCTGCAGACCGGTCTGGTGGTGGCCCGCTGGGAGCGCGTGAGCCCGAAGCACCCGCGCAGCGCCGAGGGCACGGGCTACACCTTCGCGCCGGTCCGTTTCTTCGATGCAGCGCAGTTGGCCAGCCCGTCTCGCTGCCAGATGCCGCGCTCCTGAGCGCCGTTCGACGGGCAGGCGCCGCTACGTTTGTGCGAGCGCAGTCGCCTGCGTGATAGGGCCTAGGGGCATTCCCTGAGCCGCCTCGGCGGTCAGCCCGGTACGCTGAGGTTCTCATTTCCACCGGAGACTCTTTGTGAACTTCGTCCTGAAATCCGTTGCCGTTGCTGCCCTGTCGCTGACCCTGTCCTCCGCCTTCGCCCAGAAGGGCGAAACGGTCAAGATTGCCCTCATCGACCCCCAGACCGGCCTGATGGGCCCCGTGGGCATGAACCAGCTGCGCAGCTGGCAGTTCTTCGCCGAGAAGTTCACCGCCAGCAACCCGGCCGGCGTCAAGTTTGAGGTGGTGGCCTTCGACAACAAGCTCAGCCCGGCCGAAAGCCTGAACGCCTTCAAGGCCGCGCTCGACCAGGGTGTGCGCTACATCGCCCAGGGCAACGGCTCGTCGGTGGCCGGCGCGCTGATCGATGCGGTGAACAAGCACAACGAGCGCAATCCGGGCAAGGAAGTGATCTTCTTGAACTACGCCGCGGTGGACCCGGACTTCACCAACAGCAAGTGCAGCTATTGGCACTTCCGCTTCGACGCCGACACCTCCATGAAGATGGAAGCCATGACGACGTTCATGAAGGACCAGAAGGACGTCAAGAACGTTTACCTGCTCAACCAGAACTATTCGCACGGCCAGCAGGTGGCCAAGTTCGCCAAGGAAACCCTGGCCCGCAAGCGCCCGGACGTGAAGATCGTCGGCGAGGACCTGCACCCGCTGGCCCAGGTCCGTGACTTCGCGCCCTATGTGGCCAAGATCAAGGCCTCGGGCGCCGACACGGTGATCACTGGCAACTGGGGCTCCGATCTGGCCCTGCTGGTCAAGGCCGCCAACGAAGGCGGCTACACCGGCAAGTTCTACACCTACTACACCGGCGTCACTGGCACGCCCACAGCGTTGGGCACCGGTGGGGAAGGGCGCGTGTTCCAGGTGGCCTATCAGCACTACAACATGGGCGGGCAGATGGGCAAGTGGGGCGACGAGTTCAAGGCGAAGTTCAAGGACGACATGTACACCGGCGCCATTCCCACCGCGTTCAATGTGGTGAGCGCCGCCATGGCCAAAGCCAAGTCCACCGACCCGGTGAAGGTGGCCGCGGCGATGGAGGGCCTGAAGGTGATGAACTTCAACGGTGAAGTCGAAGTGCGCAAGCTCGACCACCAGTTGCAGCAGCCGCTGTTCATGACCGTCTGGCAGAAGGCCGACAAGAAGTACCCCTACAGCCCGGAGAACACCGGCATGACGCTGGCACCGATCAAGGAGTTCCCGTCCTTCGTATCGAGCACGCCCACGAGCTGCCAGATGAAGCGGCCGGGGTAAGGTGTCACCCCCGCGCCGCTTCGCGTCACCCCCTCCAGGGGGCGGCGCGAGCGGCCCGGCGAAGCCGGTTCCGCCGCGCCCTGAACAGGTGCACTTCGCGCCGGACAGTCACCGGATGTTCAGGTCCTGATAGAGCCGGTCTGAAGGGGCTGCCGGGTCATACTCGGCTCAGCTCTCATTTTTCTAGCTTTCTTCCCCCACGTTTCGCCCTCGAAAGGCCTGTTCCATGGAGTTCTTCATCATCTCCATGCTCAATGGCGTGAGCTACGGCTTGCTGCTGTTCATGTTGAGCTCGGGGTTGACCCTCATCTTCAGCATGATGGGCGTGCTCAACTTTGCGCACGCCAGCTTCTACATGGTGGGGGCCTACATCGGCTACTCGGTGTCGGAGCTGGTGGGTTTCTGGCCGGCACTGATCGTGGCACCGGTGTTGGTGGGCGTGCTCGGGGCACTGTTCGAGCGGCTGACGCTGCGCAAGGTGCACAAGTTCGGCCATGTGCCCGAACTGCTGGTGACCTTCGGCCTGTCCTACATCGTGCTGGAGCTGGTGCAGCTGATCTGGGGCCGCACGGCGGTGGAGTTCCCGCCGGCGGACGTCCTGCGCGGTCCGGCCTTCACCCTGGTGCACCATGCCGACGACAGCCTGGCGTTTTTCTGGGGTGCCGCTGACCAGGCCGTCTGCACGCTGCAGAGCACCATCTGCACACCGTTCCCCGCCACCCGCGCCTTCATGATGATCGTCGCGCTGCTGATGCTGGTCGCGCTTTGGCTGCTGCTCACCCGCACGCGCATCGGTCTGGTCATCCAGGCCTCGCTCACCCACCCAGAAATGGTCGAGGCCCTGGGCCACAACGTGCCGCGGGTGCTGATGCTGGTGTTCGGCGCCGGCACCGGTCTGGCCGGTCTGGCCGGGGTCATCGGTGGTAGCACCTTCGTGACCGAACCCAACATGGCGGCCACCGTCGGCTCGGTGATCTTCGTGGTGGTGGTGGTCGGCGGCATGGGTTCGCTGTCGGGCGCTTTTCTGGCCTCGCTGCTGATCGGCGTGGTGCAGACCTTTGCCGTCGGTCTGGACCATTCCTTCATAAGCGTGGCCCAGCAGATGGGCATGCAGCTATCGGACGCGGCGCTGAACAACTCGGTGCTCAAGCTCACGCTGTCGCAGGTGGCGCCCATCCTGCCCTACCTGTTCCTGGTGCTGATCCTGATCTTCCGGCCCAAGGGCCTGCTCGGGACGCGTGAGGGTTGATGGCGATGAAACAGTTTTACGAATTCAAACCCCTGAACGTCGGCCGCTGGCTGGTGTGGTCGCTGTTTGCCGTGGTGCTGCTGCTGGCGCCGCTGGTGTTCAGCAGCAACCTGGCCGTGACCATGCTGACCCAGATGGGCATCGCCATCATCGCCTGCCTGTCCTACAACATCCTGCTGGGGCAGGGCGGCATGCTCAGTTTCGGTCACGCGGTCTACACCGGGCTGGGCTCGTACCTCGCCATCCACGCGCTCAACTGGGTCACGGACGGCGGCTGGCCGATCCCGGTGAGCCTGATCCCGCTGGTGGGCGGCCTGGCCGGCCTGTTCTTCGCCGTGCTGTTCGGCTACGTTACAACCAAGAAGGCCGGCACGCCGTTCGCCATGATCACCCTGGGCATGGCCGAGCTGGTGTTCGCCATGTCGCTGATGTTCTCCGAGTTCTTCGGTGGTGAAGCCGGCGTCTCGGGCAACCGGGTGGTGGGCGAGCCCTTCATGGGCATCAGCTTCGGCCCGCCCATTCAGGTCTATTACCTCATCGCGTTCTACACCTTCGTCTGTGTGGCGCTGATGTTCGCCTTCACCCGCACGCCGCTGGGCCGCATCCTCAACGCCGTGCGCGACAACCCGGAGCGGGTCGAGTTCATCGGCTACAACACCCAGAAGGTTCGCTACCTGGCTTTCATGATCGCGGGCTTCTTCGCCGGCATCGCGGGCGGCCTGGGCGCGCTGAACTTCGAGATCGTCACCGCCGAAGTGGTGGGCGCGGCCCGCTCGGGTGGCTACCTGCTGTTCACCTTCCTGGGCGGTGCCACCTTTTTCTTTGGTCCCATCATCGGCGGTGTGCTCATGGTGCTGGCGGCGGTGCTGCTGTCCGAACTGACCAAGGCCTGGCTGCTCTACCTGGGCCTGATCTTCCTGTTCATGGTCATGTACGCCCCAGGCGGCATCGCCAGCCTGATCATGATGAACCTGCGCGTGGCCTCGTTCGGCCGTCTGCGCGAGGTGTGGGTCGCCTATCTGGCGCTGGGCGTGACGGCGCTGGTGGTGCTGCTGGGCGCCGGCGCCATGGTCGAGATGATCTACCACCTCAAGCTGGACGCGGCCATGGGCGACGAACTGCGCTACCTGGGCATGACCCTCCACCCGTCGCAGCTGAGCAGCTGGTTTGGTGCGGTGTTCGTGACCCTGACCGGCCTGGGCATTTTCGAACTGGCCCGGCGTCAGTTCCTGCAGCAGTGGTCGGCCATTCAGACCGACATCGAAAAAGAGATCAAGCGCCGGGAGATGCAATGAGTGCCGCCACCGCAACCCCCATTCAACCGCACGACCAGTCCATGAGCCATGTGCACGCCGGAGGCTATGCGCTCGAACTGCGACAGCTGCGCAAGAGCTTCGGCAAGACCGACATCATCCGCGGGGTCGACCTGGCGGTGCGCCCCGGCGAACGCGTGGCGATCATCGGGCCCAACGGCGCCGGCAAGTCCACGCTGTTCAACCTGATCTCGGGCCGCTTCGAGCCGAGCAGCGGGCAAGTGATCCTCAACGGCACTCGCATCGACCGCAAGAAGCCGTTCGAGATCAACCGCCTGGGCCTCTCGCGCAGTTTCCAGATCACCAACATCTTCCCCAAGCTCAGCGTTTTCGAGAACCTGCGCTGTGGCGTGCTCTGGAGCCTGGGCTACAAGTACACGCTGTTCCGCTTTCTCGCCGATCTGCGCGATGCCAACGATCGCGCCGAAGAGCTGATGAAGATGATCCGCCTGGACAAGAAGCGCGACACGCTGGCCATGAACCTCACCTACGCCGAACAGCGCGCGCTGGAGATCGGCATCACCATCGCGGGCGGGGCCAACGTGATCCTGCTGGACGAACCCACGGCCGGCATGAGCAAGAGCGAAACCAGCCGTTTCATCGACCTGATCCGCGAAGTGACCGTGGGCAAGACCCTGCTGACCGTGGAGCACGACATGGGTGTGGTGTTCGGCCTGGCCGACAAAATTGCGGTGGTGGTCTACGGCGAAGTGATCGCCTTCGACACCCCCGAAGCCGTGCGCGCCAACCCCAAGGTGCAGGAGGCCTACCTGGGCTCGGTGCTCGCCGACGAACAAGCGGCCTCCGTGGGCCACTGAGGAGGCTACCCATGCTGAAAATCGACAACCTCCACGCCTACTACGGCAAGAGCCATGTGCTGCACGGTGTCTCGTTCGACGTGGGCAAGGGCGAGATCGTGGCACTGCTGGGCCGCAACGGCTCGGGCCGCTCCACCACGGCCAAGGCCATCATGGGCCTGGTCGACTGTGAAGGCAGCATCGAATGGCAGGGCCAGCCCATCCAGGGCAAGAAGCCGTTCGAGATCGCGCACCTGGGGCTGGGCTACGTGCCCGAGAACCGCGACATCTTCCCCAAGCTGACGGTGCACCAGAACCTGCAGCTGGGCCAGAAGGGCAAGGGCAAAGGCTCGCGCTGGGGCTTTGACGACATGTACGCCATGTTCCCGCGCCTCAAGGAACGCCAGCACACCGAAGCTGGCGTGCTCTCGGGCGGCGAACAGCAGATGCTGACCCTGTGCCGCACGCTCATGGGCGATCCCGATCTCATCATCATCGACGAGCCCACCGAGGGCCTGGCGCCCAAGATCGTGGAACTGGTGGGCGAGTACCTGCAAAAACTCAAGGCCCGGGGCATCTCGGTGCTGCTGATCGAGCAGAAGCTCACCATCGCCATGAACATTTCCGACCGGGCCTTGGTCATGGGTCACGGCAGCATCGTCTTCCAGGGCACACCGGACAGCCTCAGAGCGGACCCCTACACCCGAAAAGAGTGGCTTGAGGTCTGACCCGCTCGCGACAAGTGGCGCTTGCCGCACCGCACAAAATCCCTAGAATCGCACGACCGTTCGTTTTTCGGGCGTGCACCTTCACCGATCCACACAGAGGAGATTCCATGACCGCTGAGTACCAGGTCCACGGCGATGTCGCCGTCATCACGCTGAACAACCCGCCGGTCAACGGTCTGGGTCTGTCCACCCGCCAGGCCATCGTCGAAGGGCTGGAGAAGGCCGAGAGCGACGCGGCGGTCAAGGCCATCGTGCTGACCGGTGCCGGCAAGGCTTTCTCGGGCGGCGCCGACATCCGCGAATTCGGTTCGCCCAAGGCGATCCAGGAGCCCAACCTGCTGTCGGTCATCATCCGCGTCGAAAACACCACCAAGCCGGTGATCGCGGCCGTGCACAGCGTCTGCATGGGTGGCGGCCTGGAACTCGCGCTGGGTGCGCACTACCGCATCGCCGCCCCCGGCTGCAACGTGGCCCTGCCGGAAGTCAAGCTGGGCCTGATCCCCGGCGCCGGTGGAACGCAGCGCCTGCCGCGCGTGCTGGGCGTCGAAGCCGCGCTTAACATGATCGTCAGCGGTGAGCCGGTCAAGAGCGAGATGCTGGCCCAGCTGCCCGGCCAGAAGCTGTTCGACAAGCTGGCCGCCTCGCCCGAGTCGCTGGCCGAGGAGGCCCTGGCCTTCGCCCGCGAAATGGCCGCCAAGCACGCCGACGGCTCGGCTTTCCCGCTGGTGCGCAACCTGCCGTGCAAGCACAAGGACGGCGACGCCTACTTCCAGTTCGCCCGCAACATGGTCAAAGGCATGGCCAAGAACTTCCCGGCGCCCGCCAAGTGCGTGGACGCCGTTGAAGCCGCGACCAAGAAAAAGTTCAACGACGGCATGGTGTTCGAGCGCGAGATCTTCATCAACCTGATGTGGACGCCCGAGTGCAAGTCCCTGCGCCACCTGTTCACCGCTGAGCGCGCAGCGAGCAAGATTCCCGACGTGGCAGAAGACACGCCCAAGCGCGAGATCGCTTCGGTCGCCGTGATCGGCGCCGGCACCATGGGCGGCGGCATTTCCATGAACTTCCTCAACGCCGGCATCCCGGTGAAGATGCTGGAGATGAAGCAGGACGCGCTGGACCGCGGCATCGCGACCATCCGCAAGAACTACGAAGCCCAGGTCAAGAAGGGCAAGCTCAAGCAGGACAAGTACGAGCAGCGCATGGCGCTGCTGAGCACCACGCTGAGCTACGACGACATCGGCTCGGCCGACCTGGTGATCGAGGCCGTGTTCGAAGAGATCGGCGTCAAGGAAGCGGTGTTCAAGGAACTCGACCGCGTGATGAAGCCCGGTGCCATCCTGGCCTCCAACACCTCCACGCTGGACGTGAACGCCATCGCCAACTTCACCAAGCGTCCGCAGGACGTGGTGGGCATGCACTTTTTCAGCCCGGCCAACGTGATGAAGCTGCTGGAAGTGGTGCGCGGTGATGCCACCGCCAAAGACGTGCTGGCCACGGTGATGGCGATTTCCAAGAAGATCAAGAAGACGGCCGTGGTCTCCGGCGTCTGCGACGGCTTCATCGGCAACCGCATGATCGAGCAGTACGGCCGCCAGGGCGGTTTCCTGCTCGACGAAGGCTGCACGCCCGAGCAGGTCGACAAGGCGATGGAAAAGTTCGGCATGGCCATGGGCCCGTTCCGCATGGGCGATCTGGCCGGCAACGACATCGGCTGGGCGATCCGCAAGCGCCGCTACCAGGAAAAGCCGGACATGAAGTACAGCAAGACCGCTGATTTGCTGTGCGAGAAGAGCCGCTTTGGCCAGAAGACCGGCGCCGGCTGGTACGACTACGTGCCCGGCAAGCGCGACGCCATCCCGAACGCCGAGGTGGTGCAGATGATCGAGGAGCACCGCAAGGCCCTGGGCATCACGCCGCGAAAGATTTCCGACGAAGAGATCGTGCAGCGCCTGGTGTTCTCGCTGGTCAACGAAGCCGCGCACATCCTGGAAGAGGGCATCGCCAACAAGGCGAGCGACATCGACGTGGTTTACATCTTCGGCTACGGCTTCCCGGTGCACCGCGGCGGCCCGCTGAACTACGCCAACGAGGTCGGACTGTTCAATGTGGTCCAGGCCATGAAGCGCTTTGCGAAGAACCCGCTGGACGACGCGAAGTTCTGGGAGCCAGCGCCGTTGCTGGCCCGCCTCGCCGCCGAAGGCAAGACTTTCTGATGACCGCACGAATCAAGCATTGAGGAACCCATCATGACCAACGCCGTCATCGTCTCCACCGCCCGCACGCCCCTGACCAAGAGCTGGAAGGGCGCCTTCAACATGACCCACGGTGCCACGCTCGGCGGCCACGCCGTGCAGCACGCCGTGCAGCGCGCCGGCATCGACGCCGCTGAAGTTGAAGACGTGATCATGGGCTGCGCCAACCCCGAAGGCGCCACCGGCGCCAACATCGCGCGCCAGATCGCGCTCAAGGCCGGTCTGCCGATCACCGTCTCGGGCATGACCGTCAACCGTTTTTGCTCCTCGGGCCTGCAGACCATCGCCCTGGCCGCGCAGCGCATCATCGCGGGCGAAGGCTCGGTGTATGTGGCCGGTGGTGTGGAAAGCATCTCCTGCGTGCAGCAGGAAATGAACGTGCACATGCTCAAGGACCTCGCGCTGGAGAAGATCAAGCCCGAGATCTACTGGAACATGCTGCAGACCGCCGAACAGGTGGCCAAGCGCTACAACATCTCCCGCGACGCCATGGACGAGTACGGCGCCGCCAGCCAGCAACGCGCCACCGCCGCGCTGGAAGCCGGCCTGTTCAAGGCCGAGATCGCACCCATCACCGTCACCGCGGGCGTGGCCGACAAGGTCATGGGTCTGATGACCAAGCAGGTCACGGTCGAGAACGACGAAGGCATCCGTGCCGGCACCACCAAGGAAGGCATCTCCGGCCTGCGCTCGGCGCTGCCGGGTGGCCTGGTCACCGCCGGCAACGCCAGCCAGTTCAGCGACGGCGCCGGCGCCTGCGTGCTGATGGACGAGACCCTGGCCGAAAAGCGCGGCCTGCAGCCGCTGGGCCGTTTCCTGGGCTTCGCCGTCGCCGGTTGCGAACCCGACGAAATGGGCATCGGCCCAGTGTTCGCCATTCCCAAGGTGCTGTCGCGCCTGGGCCTGAAGGTCAGCGACATCGACCTGTGGGAGCTCAACGAAGCCTTCGCCGTGCAGGTGCTGTACTGCCGCGACAAGCTGGGCATTCCGGCCGATCGCCTGAACGTCAACGGCGGCGCCATCGCCGTGGGCCACCCCTACGGTGTGTCCGGCCAGCGCCTGACCGGCCACGCCCTGATCGAAGGCAAGCGCCGCGGCGCCAAGCGCGTCTGCGTGACCATGTGCATCGGCGGCGGCATGGGCGCCGCGGGCGTTTTCGAAGTCTTGTAACCGTCGCCGCCCACGACCCGATCCGGACATGCAGGACCTGAGGCCCTACCGGATCGGTTCCGGCGCCGGCTACGCCGGCGACCGCATCGACCCCGCGCTGGACCTGGCCGAGCGCGGCGAGCTCGATGCGCTGGTGTTCGAATGCCTCGCCGAGCGCACCATCGCGCTGGCCCAATTGCGCCGCTCAGCCAATCCCGACGCGGGCTACGACCCCATGCTCGCGGCCCGCATGCGGGCCGTGCTGCCGGCCTGCGTGCGCAACGGCGTGACCATCATCACCAACATGGGCGCCGCCAACGCGATGGCGGCCGGTCGCGCGGTGCTGGAAGTGGCGCGCGAACTGGGCCTGCCGCGTCTGCGCGTGGCCGTGGTCACCGGCGACGACGTGCTGCCCTGGGTGCTGGCCAACGATACGCCCCTGATCGATTCACCCGACACGGTGCGTTCACTGCATGGGCGTCTGGTCTCCGCCAACGCTTACCTCGGCGCCGACGCCTTGTTGCCCGCGCTGCAGGCGGACGTGAACGTCATCGTCACCGGCCGTGTGGCCGACCCGTCGCTGTTCGTGGCGCCGCTCATGGCCCATTTCGGCTGGGCGGCCGACGAGTGGCACCGCCTGGGCCAGGGCCTGCTGGTGGGGCACTTGCTGGAATGCGCGGCCCAGGTCAGCGGCGGTTACCTGGCCGACCCCGGCCATGTGGACGTGCCCGACCTGGCCCGCGTGGGCTTTCCGCTGGCCGAGGTGTCGGCCGACGGCAGCGCGGTCATCACCAAGCTGCCGGGCACCGGCGGCCGGGTGGACCGGCTCAGCTGCACCGCGCAGCTGCTGTACGAGGTGGAAGACCCGGCGAACTACCTGCAGGCCGACGTGGTGGGCGATTTTTCGCAAGTGCGGTTTGAAGCGATGGAGACGGATCGTGTGCGGGTGCAGGGCGCAACCGGCCACCCGCGGCCCGACCAGCTCAAGGTCACGCTGGGCTACCGCGACGGCTTCATCGGCGAAGGTCAGATCTCTTATGCCGGTCCGGGCGCCCGCGCACGCGGTGAACTGGCACTGCACATCCTGCGCGCGCGGCTGCAGGATGCCACATTGCTCCACGGCCTGAACGGCCGGGAACACCGCGCCGAGCTCATCGGCGTGAACGCCATGCACGGGCCGCAGCTGGGCGCCGACCGCGAACCCTACGAGGTGCGGGTGCGCCTGGCGGTGCGCTGCGCCACCCGTGCCCAGGCCGAAGCGGTGGGACAGGAGGTGGAGGCGCTGTACCTGAATGGCCCGGCCGGGGGAGGGGGCGTGACCCAGTCGGTGCGCGAGGTGATCGCCGCCGCGTCCACGCTGGTGCCGCGCTCGGCCGTGCGGCCGCGCTGCGACATCCTCGAACTGCACGCAGAGGACTGACATGGCCCCCACCGCCACGACCCAACGCCGCACACTGCGCGACATCGCGCTCGCCCGTTCCGGCGACAAGGGCAACCGCGCCACACTCAGCGTGATCGCGCTGGACCCCGCCGACTATCCCCAGCTGGAGCGCCTGCTCACCGCCGAGCGGGTGCAGGCCCACTTTGCCGGCGTGGTGCAAGGCGCGGTACAACGTCACACCCTTCCGCACCTGGGCGCCGTGCACTTCGTGCTGTTCGACGCCCTGGCCGGCGGGGTCACCCGTTCGCTGGCGCTGGACGCGCACGGCAAGACGCTGAGCGCCGCGGTGCTCGACCTGCCGCTGGCGCCCTGATCCACACTGTTCACCACCACAACCCAAGGAGACATCGATGCGTTCTGTGATCCGTCAACTGGCCCTCACCGCCACCGCGCTGCTGGTTTCATCCGCCGCGCTGGCCCAGGCGTACCCCGACAAGCCCATCAAGGCCGTGGTGCCGTTCGCCGCCGGCAGCGCCACCGACCAGATCGGCCGCGCCTTCGCGCAGAAAATGCAGGAAGCGCTGGGCCAGCCCATCGTGATCGACAACAAGCCCGGCGTGAACGGCATGCTGGGCGCCGACGCGGTGGCCAAGGCCGCGCCCGACGGCTACACCCTGCTGATCGGCACCAACAGCACCAACGCCGCGCTCAAGAGCCTGATGAAGCAGCTGCCCTACGACCAGGACAAGGCCTTCGCACCGGTGGCCTACATGGGCTCGGTGCCGCTGATCATCGCGGTGCACCCGGATGTGCCGGCCAAGAACCTCAAGGAACTGGTGGCCATGGCCAAGGCCAAGCCCGGCAGCATCAACTTCGCCAGCGCCAGCACGTCGCAGCTGGTCTCCACCGAGATGTTCGCCGGCATGGCCGGCATCGAGCTGACCAACGTGCCCTACAAGAGCGGCCCCGCCGCCATGACCGACCTGATCGGTGGCGTGGTGCAAATGTTCAGCGCCGACTTCGCCGTCATGCTGCCGCAGGTCAAGGCCGGCAAAGTGCGCGGCCTGGCCGTCACCTCCACCAAGCGTTCGCCCGCTGTGCCCGACATTCCCACGGTCAACGAAGCCCTGGGCATCAAGGACTACGAGCTGATCGCCTACTTCGCCATGTACGTGCCCGCGGGCACTCCAGCCGACGTGATCGCCAAGCTCAACAAGGCCGCCAACGCCGCGGCCAACAGCAAAGAGGTGCAGGAGAAGTTCGCCGGCATCGGCTTCGCAGTGGAGCCGGGCACGCCGGAAGACCTGGCCAAACGCGGTGTGACCGAAACCGCCAAGTGGGCCAAGGCCATCCGCGACGCGAAGATCGAACCGCAGTGACACCCGGTCACTGACGGGCCGCAGGGACAGTGCCCTCGCGCACTGTCCCGCAGCGGACTGTCCCGCCTGGGACGAAAACCGCCGTTTTCCCGGGCCGCGCCCCTTGTTCCCCGGTGTGCCGGCGGCACACTACAACGCCACCGGACCACCACCCCGAACGCCCGAAGCGAACCTTGCCATGAGCCTGCGTCCCACCATCGATTTCCTGCTCAACGACTGGTTGTCGGTCGAACACCTGAACCGGCGCGAACGCTTCGCTGACCACAGCCGCGAAACCTTCGACGCGGTACTCGACACCTGCGAGCGCATCGCGCGCGAAAAGTACGCGCCGTTCAACCGGCTGGTGGACACGCAGGAGCCGCACTTCGACGGCGAAAAGGTGATCCTGCCCCAGACCACACACGATGCGCAGAAAGCCTATGCCGAGAGCGGCATGTTGAGTGCCGCACAGGACTACGAAATCGGCGGCATGCAACTGCCCTACACGGTGGAAGCCGCGGCCAACGCCTTCTTCGCGATGGCCTCGGTCAGCATCGGCAGCGGCATGCTCACCACGGGTAACGCGAACCTGCTCATGAAGCACGGCACCGCTGCACAGCAGCGCGTGTTCGCGCTCAACGAATTCAACGGCCGCTTCTCCGGCACCATGTGTCTCTCCGAGCCGCAGGCCGGCTCGTCGCTCAGCGACGTGATGACGCGCGCCGCGCCCGATGGCGAAGGTTTCGAGGCCGACCCCCTGGGCCCACGCTACCGCCTCAAGGGCAACAAGATGTGGATCTCGGCTGGCGAGCACGAGTTGACCGAGAACATCGTCCACCTGGTGCTGGCCAAGATCCCCGACGCCGACGGAAAGCTGGTGCCCGGCGTCAAGGGCATCTCGCTCTTCATCGTGCCCAAGAAGCTGGTGGACACCGACGGTCAATTGACCGGCGAACGCAACGACGTGGCACTGGCCGGGCTCAACCACAAGTGCGGCTGGCGCGGCACCACCAACACGCTGTTGAACTTCGGCGAAGGCAAGTACCCGGTGCGCGGCGACAGCGGAGCCATTGGGTACCTGGTCGGTCAGCCGGGCCGAGGCCTGCAGTGCATGTTCCACATGATGAACGAGGCCCGCATCGGCGTCGGCATGGCGGCGACCATGCTGGGCATGGCGGGCTACCACGCCAGCCTGGACTACGCGAAGAACCGGCCACAAGGGCGCCCGATCTCCACCGGCGGAAAAGATGCGGCCGCACCGCAGGTGCGCATCATCGAACACGCCGACGTCAAGCGCATGCTGCTGGCGCAGAAGAGCTACTGCGAAGGCGCGCTGGCGCTCGAACTCTATTGCGCACGCCTGGTGGACGAACAGCACACCGGCGATGCACAGACCGCCGACGACGCGCGCCTGCTGCTCGAAGTGCTGACGCCCATCGCCAAGAGCTGGCCCAGCGAGTGGTGCCTCGAAGCCAACTCGCTGGCGATCCAGATCCACGGCGGCTACGGCTACACGCGCGACTTCCCGGTGGAACAGTACTGGCGCGACAACCGCCTGAACATGATCCACGAAGGCACCCACGGCATCCAGGGCATGGACCTGCTGGGCCGCAAGGTGCTGATGGAGAACGGCAAGGGTCTGCAGCTGCTGGCCGGCCGCATCAACGCCACCATCGAGCGCGCCATCCAGGTGCCCGAACTGGCGGCGCACGCCAACGCGCTGGGCAAGGCCCTGCAGGACGTGGGCGCTGCCACCAAGTCCGCCTGGGCCACCGCCAACCCGACCGATGCCCTGGCCAATGCCGTGCCGTACCTGCAGGCCTTCGGCCACACGGTGCTGGCCTGGGTCTGGCTGGATGTGGTCCTGGCCGCACACGCATCCTCGAACAACAGCGCCCGCACCGGCCGCCTGGCCGCGGCGCGCTTCTTCTTCCATTACGAACTGCCCAAGATCGGCGCCTGGCTGCAGGTGGTGCGCACACGCGACCTGACCTGCGCCGAACTGGCCGAAGACGCTTTCTGAACACCCGCTGAACTTCACATTTCAAGGAGACACGCATGAGCCACCGCACCATCCAGCAACTGTTCGACCTCAAAGGCAAGACCGCCCTCATCACCGGCGGCTCGCGCGGCCTGGGCCTGCAGATGGCCCACGCCCTGGGCGAAGCCGGCGCCCGCGTGGTCATCAGCTCGCGCAAGGCCAGTGACCTGGAAGAGGCCACTGCCACGCTGCAGGCCGCGGGCATCGACGCGCGCTGGATCGCCGCCGACTGCCAGCACGAAGAAGACATCCGCCGCCTCACCAGCGAGACCCTGCAGCGCGTGGGCGACGTGGACATCCTGGTCAACAACGCCGGCGCCGCCTGGGGCGCGCCCGCCGAAGACCACCCGCTGGAAGCCTGGGACAAGGTGATGAACCTCAACGTGCGCAGCTACTTCCTGCTCAGCCAGCTCATCGCCAAAGCCAGCATGATTCCGCGCAAGCAGGGCAGCATCATCAACACCGCGTCCATCGCCGGCCTGGGCGGCAACCCCAGCGGCATGAAAACCATCGCCTACAACACTTCCAAAGGTGCGGTCATCAACTTCACCCGCGCGCTGGCGGCCGAGTGGGGCGAGCACGGCATCCGCGTCAACGCCATCTGCCCCGGCTTCTTCCCCAGCAAGATGACCGCCGGCACCTTGAAAGCCATGGGCGAGGAACAGCTGGCCGCCCACGCTCCGTTGCGCCGCCTGGGCGACGACGAAGACCTCAAGGGCCTGACGGTGCTGTACGCGTCCGACGCCGGCAAGCACATCACCGGCCAGTGGCTCGCTGTCGATGGCGGCGTCTCGGTCATCACGGGTGGTTGAGTGCAGTTCTCGGTCCACATCCCCTTTGTTGAGCTGCTCGGCTTCGAACTGCAGAAGTTCGAGGGTGGCGAAGCCACCATCAGCTTCAACCCGCAGCCCGAGCACGAGAACTCGTTCAACGTGGTGCACGGTGGCGCCAGCATGACGCTGCTGGACGTGGTCATGGCGCACGCCGCGCGCTCGGTGGAGCCGGCCATGGGCTGCGTGACGATCGAGATGAAGACCAGCTTCATGCGTGCGGCCAAAGGCCCGCTTACCGCGCACGGCTCGCTGCTGCACCGCACCGCCACCATGGCCTTCACCGAAGGTCGCATCGTCGATGCCGAAGGCAATCTGTGCGCCCACGCCACCGGCACCTTCAAGTTCGTGCCGCGCCTGCCCGTGGGCAAGTCCACCAATCCGCTCAACACCTTGAAGACCGACTGATGAGCGCCGCCGCTTTTCCCGTTGCCTTCGTCACCGGCGCCGCCCGCGGCATCGGCCTGGCCATCGCGCGCTGGTTCTTCCAGCACGGCCACCGCGTCGCGGTGATCGACAACGACGCCGCCACCCTGACCGCCACCGAAGCCACGCTGCGCGCCGAGCTGGGCGAACGGGCAGGCGACCTGCTGGTCATCCACGGCGACGTGTCCGACCCCGCCCAGGTGGCCGCGGCCGTGCAGCGCATCGAACACACCTTCGACCGGCTCGACGCCCTGGTCAACAACGCGGGCGTGGCGACCTTCAAATCCATCGCCGACACCACGTTCGACGAATGGCGCTGGGTCATGGCCACCAACCTCGACGGCCCGTTCCTCTGCGTGCAGGCCTGCGCGCCGCTCATGCTGCAAAGCGGCGGTGGTGCGGTGGTCAACATCGCGTCCATCTCGGGTCTGCGCGCCAGCACGCTGCGCGTGGCCTACGGCACGTCCAAGGCCGCGCTGATCCACCTGACCAAACAGCAGGCGGTGGAATACGGCAACGCCGGCATCCGCGTCAACGCCATCGCGCCCGGCCCGGTGGAAACCGAGATGGCCAAGAA
>CALRYD010000035.1:0-46166 GCA_943372305.1 Hydrogenophaga intermedia
GGCCCCAGCAGGCGAACACCGCGCACCCGCTTGACCGCCACAAAAAAATACACCGCGCCAAAAATGGGCCACCAGCGGGCGCCGGCCGGGTCCATCCACGCGGTGCGTTGCAGCCACTTGTCGGTCCGCACAGCGGGCCGGTAGCAGCCAAAGCGCTCCGACTCTACTTCAAACCCCAGCAGGCGCAACCAGTCGCGCAGGCGCCAGGGGCCGATGAATTCGCCCGCATCGGGCAGGTACAGATTGCCCAGGCCCAGGCCACCCAGGTGCAGTCGCTGCGCCAGGCGCGCCCGCCCCTGGCGCAGACCCCAGAGGCTGGCAGGGTTCAGGCCGCAGACAACGACACGCCCTTCGGGCACGAGCACGCGCTCGACCTCGCGCAGCACCTGGTGCGGATCGGCGCTGAGCTCCAGCGTGTGGGGCAACACCACCAGGTCCAGGCTGGCCTCGGGAAAGGGCAAGGCCGCCGCGTCGGTGACCAGCGCCACCCGCGGCAGCTGCATGGCCGGATGAGCGGCAGCGTCCTGCGCCGCTGCATCGAGCGGGGGCGCATCGCCCGGCTGCACATCCACGGTGTGACGGCCTTCGCCGGTGAACAAGCCCTCGGCGGGCAGGCTCCAGGGCAACGCTTCTTCCGGCAACGCCACCCAGCGGTGCGGCATGCGGTTGCCCTGCAAGGCCTGCAGTTCCGGCAGGCCCAGCTGCAGCGCATTGAAGCCAAACAGGTTGGCCACAGCCTGATCCAACTGGGCCTGCTCCCAGGCCAGCAAATAGCGGCCGGGAGCGGTGTTCAACCAGTGCTGCAAACTTATAATCGGTGGGTTCATGGAGAGGGAGAAGCCCGCCCCGGGCGATTGATCTGCTCAGGCCTTCGGTGACGCTGCCGTACTCTACACGCTCCCCCCTCTCGTGCCACTCCTCCTTCTTGCATGGCCCCATGATCCTCCACCCTGTCCCCGCCTTCAGTGACAACTACATCTGGGTGTTGCACGACGGCCAGCGCGCGCTGGTGGTGGACCCCGGCGAAGCCGACGGTCTGGCACGCTGGCTGCAGGAACAGCGCCTGCAACTGGACACCATCCTCATCACCCACCACCACGGCGACCACACGGGAGGCGTGGCGCAGTTGCGTAAGGCAACGGGGGCCCGGGTGTACGGACCAGCGCGGGAGCAGGTGCCCTCCCCCCTGAACAAGGTCGGGGGTGGTGATGTTGTCGAAGCCCTTGGCATGCGTTTCGAAGTGATCGACGTGCCCGGGCATACCGCTGGCCACATCGCTTTCTTTGCCGCCGATGTGGACAGCGAGCCCTTGCTGTTCTGCGGCGACACGCTGTTTTCCGCCGGCTGTGGGCGCCTTTTTGAAGGCACACCGGCACAGATGCTGGACTCGCTCACCCGGCTGGCCGCGCTGCCGGCCACCACACGCGTGTGTTGCACGCACGAGTACACCCTGTCCAATTTGCGGTTTGCGCTGGCGGTGGACCCGGGCAACCCGGCATTGGCCGAGCACGCCAGCCATTGCACGGCCCTGCGCCAGCGGAACCTTCCCACCCTGCCCAGCTCCATCGGTCTGGAACGCCAGATCAATCCCTTTCTGCGCAGCCACGAGCCAGCCCTGGCCGCCGCTGCGCGGACCCACGACCCCTCCTCAACGGCCGACGCCCTGGGTGTGTTCACCACCCTGCGCGCCTGGAAGAACGTTTTCGCATGATCCTGACCCGACACCCCTTTGCCTTGTGTGCAGTTGTGCTGGCCCTGCTGGCCTCCGGCTGCGCCAGTGTTCCGTCCGCTCCCGCCGGGGCAGCGCCCGAAACCGCCGCGGTGCCAGTGGCCAAAACCGTCACCCAGCCGCCGGCTTCGACGGCTGCGGCAACGGCAAAGGCAAAGGCCGTCCCTGCGCCGGCCACGACCGAGGGCGCGCTGAGCGCCATCACCACCGCAACCGCTGCAGCGGCACCGGTGGTGTACCTGTCAGCGCCAGCCGATATCTGGGAGCGCATCCGCCGCGGCTATGCCATGCCGGACCTGGACAACGACCTCGTGCGCGACCGCGAACAGTGGTACGCCACCCGGCCCGACTACATCCAGCGCATGACCGAGCGCTCCGAACGCTACCTGTTCCACATCGTTGAGGAGATCGAACGCCGCAACATGCCCATGGAGCTGGCACTGCTGCCTTTTATTGAAAGTGCGTTCAATCCGCAGGCGGTCTCCAGCGTCAAGGCCGCAGGCATGTGGCAATTCATGCCCGCCACCGGCCAGTCCTTCGACCTCAAGCAGAACGTGTTTCGCGACGACCGCCGTGACGTGCTCGCCTCCACCCGGGCCGCGCTCGACTACCTGCAACAGCTGCACAACCGCTTTGGCGACTGGCACCTCGCACTCGCGGCTTACAACTGGGGCCAGGGCAATGTGAACCGCGCCATCACCCGCAACCAGAAAGCCGGGCTCCCAGCCCGTTACACCGACCTGACCATGCCGCTGGAAACCCGCCAGTACGTGCCCAAACTTCAGGCGGTCAAGAACATCGTGGCACGCCCCGAGAGCTTCGGCGCGCGGCTGCCGTCCATCGGCAACCGCCCGTTCTTTGACACCATCACCCTCCAGCGCGACATGGACGTGGCCGTGATCGCCAGCCTGGCCGGCGTCAGCGAAAAAGACTTCCGCGCGCTCAACCCTTCGATCAACCAGCCCGTGGTGATGGCCTCGGGCACGCCCAACATCCTGCTGCCGTGGGACAACGCAGTGGACTTCCAGCGCCAGTTGCAGTCGCACAAGGGTCCGCTGGCCAGCTGGACGGCCTGGGTCGTGCCCAGCACCATGACCGCCGCACAAGCGGCCGAGCGCGTGGGCATGAGCGAAGCAGACCTGCGCAGCGTCAACAACATCCCGCCGCGCATGCTGGTGCGCGCCGGCTCCAGCCTGCTGGTGCCGCGCAGCGCGCACCGCGACGCCGACGTGCCCGAGCATGTGGCCGACAACGGCCAACTGAGTCTGCAGCCCGAGATGGTCCTCAAGCGCGCCGTGGTGAAGGCCCGCAAGGGCGAAAACCTGGCCCGCCTGGCCAGCCGCTACGGCGTGAGCCCGGTGAGTGCAGCTGGCTGGAACAAGCTGGCCGTCAACGCCCGGCTCAAGCCTGGTCAGCGCGTGACGCTGATGCTGCCGCAGCGGGTGACCCTGGCCAGCGCAGAGGCGGTACGCCAAGCCGACACGGTGGGTAACGGCGCCCGCCAGGCCGGCCGCGCAGGCAAGGCCACCGCGATGACCCGCGGTAAAAAAGCGAACACCGAAGCGGTGGTCGCCAAAGCGGCCAAAGGGAAAAAGACTGCGCGCGAGCCCTCAGCCAAAAAGACGGTCAAGCTGGCGAAGGCTCCGGCGGGCAAGAAGACACGCGGCGACACCAAGGTCGCGCTCAACAGCAAAACCGCCAAAAAGCGCTGACGCCGCGCCCGTTGCTCAGGCCCGGAAACGGGTCTTCGCCACGCGCGAGAACTCGTTGGTGAAGGTACGTGCGAGATTGACCCGCTGCAGCTGTTGCGCGTCGTCGAACTGCGCCAGCATGCGCGCCACGGTCTGGGGGCCGTTCTCGGGCATCAGCCCGTCCGGCACCCACGACTCGCGCGCCCGGCTGAACGCCGCCAGATACAGGCTGCGGTCACCCTGGAAGTAGCTCTCTGGCACGGTCTTGTTCAGGTCGGACGGGCCAGCCGTCTGCAACCACTTGAGCGCGTGCACCAGGGCGCTGGCCATGGCCTGGCACTGCCTGGGGTTCTCACTCACAAACTCGCTGCTCGCGCACAGGCTGCCAGCGGGCAGCGGGCCACCGAACACCTCGGCATTGCCGCGCACGGTGCGCGTGTCGGCCACCACCCGCAGTTCGCCGCCCTGCTCCAGCTGGGTGATCAGGGGGTCGTGGTAGCAGATCGCGTCCACTTGCCCAGACCGGAAGGCCGCCACCGTGGCGGCCGGCCCCGCAAAGACCTGGAAATTCACGTCCTGCGGCGACAGGCCTGCCCGGCCCAGCAGCATGCGCGTGATGCGATGGCTGGCCGAGCCCAGCGAGGTCACCGCCACTCGGCGGCCACGCAATTCGCGCAGATGGCGAAAGCCGCTCATCGTTTGCTGCGACACCCCCAGCACCAGCTGGGGTGTGCGCCCTTGCAGCACAAAAGAGAGGTACGACTGCCCGCGCATCTGCAGACCGATGGTGTTGCTGTAAGGGCCCGACACCACTTGCGCAGCGCCCGCGAGCACGGCCTGCAGCGCCTGACCCGGCTCGCTGAAGTCGCGCACCTGCACATCCAGCCCCTCTGCGTTGAAATAGCCCAGGCGCTCGGCGATGGTCAGTGGCAGGTAACAGAAAGAGGCTTTGTGGTCCACCGCCACGACCACACGGCCCAGCGGCGCCCGCACGTTCGGGGTGGCATTCACTGCGGCCGTGGGCGTTTGGGCTCTTGCCGCAGGCAGGCCTGCGGTCAGCAATGCCGACGCGCACACACGACCCAGTCCCCGGCGACTCCACATCTTCCAACCCCCTACTGCAAACGATCTGATTTCTTCAGAGCGTATGCGCAAGGAGGGCCAGCCGCATCAGGACCACACCCGAGCGGGTTTCCCCCGAGGGTTCTCTCAAACGAAGAGGATGGCGATGTTCACTGCCAGGGCCAGCACCCAGACGACGCTGCGCGCGGTGGCCTGATCGGCCACGTACAGCAGGATGTACACCAGCCGCAGCGTGACAAACAGAAACGCCAGCAGGTCCAGCCGTGTCTGGTTGGCCGCCAGCTGGTGGGCAATGATGACGGCCCCCATGAACAGGGGCAACGCCTCGAAACTGTTGGCCTGGGCCGCATTGGCGCGGGCCCGCCAGTCGCTCTGACGTGCCAGCCACGCGCGCGGGTTGTGGTTGTCGTAACCACCGTCGCGTCGCGACACCGCGAACATGCCCCACTTGGCTAGCCCGGCACAGAAGATGGGCAGCAACGCGGCCACCAGAACAGCCCAATAGGCCACAGTCAGTCCGGCAAACGTCATCAGAGCACTCGGATTGAAACAATCAAAAGACCGGCGCGGCGTTCAGCGCCGGTCCACCAGGGCATGGGCGATGGTGCCCAGGTCCACATACTCCAGCTCGCTGCCCACTGGCACACCACGGGCCAGGCGCGTTACGGTCACGCCGCGCTGCTTGAGGGCCTGCGCGATCACGTGGGCCGTGGTTTCGCCTTCGGCGGTGAAGTTGGTGGCCAGGATCACCTCGCGCACCACCCGCTCACCGCCCTCCAGCGTGTCGATGCGCTCGAACAGCTTCTGCAACCCGATGTCTCGCGGTCCCACGCCGTCGAGCGGGCTGAGCTTGCCCATGAGCACGAAATACAGGCCCTTGTAGGCGCCGGTGCGCTCCATGGCCGCCTGGTCGGCGGGTGTTTCCACCACACACAACTGGCCGCGGTCGCGCCGCGGGTCCTCGCAGGTCGGGCAGACCGGCGCTTCGGTGAAGGTGTGGCACATCGCGCAGTGCTGCACCGAGCTGCAGGCGTGCTGCAGTGCCTGTGACAGGCGCTGTGCGCCCTCGCGGTCGTGCTGGAGCAAATGGAAGGCCATGCGCTGTGCCGACTTGATGCCCACCCCCGGCAGACAGCGCAGCGCCTGCACCAGCAGTTCGAGGGAATGGGTTTCGGCCACGCGGGATGAGCCCGTGATCAGAACGGGAACTTCATGCCACCGGGCAGGCCCGGCATGCCGGCGGTGAGCTTGCCCATCTTTTCGTTGGACGTCTCTTCGGCTTTGCGCACGGCCGCGTTGAAAGCTGCGGCCACCAGGTCTTCGAGCATGTCCTTGTCGTCGGCCAGCAGGCTGGGATCGATGGTCACGCGGCGCACGTCGTGCTTGCAGGTCATCACCACCTTGACCAGACCGGCGCCGGATTCGCCGGTCACCTCGATGTTGCCCAGCTCTTCCTGGGCCTTCTTCATGTTTTCCTGCATCGCCTGCGCCTGCTTCATGAGGCCAGCGAGTTGTCCTTTGTTGAACATGGTGTTCCTTGGTGTCGTTTGTGAATGAATGAGAGTCTGGGCGGGCGCGAACACCCGCAAAGCCACAAGGCCAGTACACTAGGCCTTGAGCGTGCCGGGCACGATTTTGCCGCCAAAGTCGCGCATCATCTGCTGCACGAACGGGTCGTCTCGGATGATCTGTTCGGCCTCGCGCTGACGGCGCGCCGCGTCGGCGGCCTGGCGCAGGGCAGCCGAGTCGTCCACAGGACCGATCTCCACCACCAGCCGCACGGCGTGGCCCAGGGTCTGCAACGCCGAGGCCAGACGCTCGGGTGCGCTGCCCTGCTTGAGCGACTCGCGCTCCACACGCAGCACCCACTGCCCGACATCGCGCGCCACCAGCTGCGACTGCAGGGCCAGTTCGCGCACCAGCGCCGTGACGGCTTCGGCACGCACCAGCTGCGTCACGGCATCGAACCAGAAGTCACCCTCGGCACTGCGCACCGGCTCGCGCACCGGCGCGGGTTCAGCGGGGTCGCGCAGGCGGTCCAGTCGGCTCGACGGCCCGGGGTCGCGCACCGGAACCGGCACCACACGGCGCGAGGTCATCACACCTTCGTCGGCCGGTGCCTCGTCGGGCTCTTCGACCCAAGGCACATCGTCCGACTCGTCCAGCGGGACCAGTTCGTCGGGCGACGGCACCTCACGGGCCGGCGGCACCGGGTGTGCTGGCGTGGCCACTGGTGGTGCAACGGGCGGGGTGAGCGCCACCGGACGCACGACGGGCGGCTGCACCGACGTGGCAGACGTGGCCGGAGCAGCGACAGGTACGACAGCAGGGGCAACAACGATGGGCGCGGCGCCCGGGGCCGGCGCGCCGGTGCGCGGCGGCACTGGCGCGGGCGCAGCCACGGGGGCCGCCACCACCGGCGGCGCAACAGGGGCCTCACCCCCGGTTTTCAGAGTTTTTTTTTCCGCCGCGGCGCCAGCCGCCGGCTTGAAGGCCAGCAGGCGCAGCAGCACCATCGTCAGGGCGGCGTATTCGTCGGGCGCCAGGCCCAGCTCGCCACGGCCGTGCAGACACAGGCTGTACAGCAGCTGCGTTTCGTCCGCCGGCAAGGCGTGCGCCAGGCGCACGATCTCGGGCGTGTCCGGGTCGTCCGAGGCCATCAGCGCCTCGCGCTCGGGCACCGCCTGCAGCACCGCCATGCGCTGCAGCAGGCCGGTCATCTCTTCCAGCGTGGCGGCGGCGTTCAGGCCGTTGGCGCGCAAGGTGTCGATGGTGTCCACCACCTCGGCACCGTCGGCACGGGCCAGTCCGTCGATCAGGCGCAACACATAGCTGCGGTCCACCGCGCCCAGCATCTGGCGCACGGTCGCTTCTTGCAGCTGCCCACCGCCAAAGGCGATCGCCTGGTCGGTCAGCGACAGCGCGTCGCGCATGGACCCGCGGGCGGCACGCGAGAGCAGACGTAAGGCCAGTGCCTCGGCCGGCACCTGCTCGGCCTGCAGCACGCGCGTGAGGTGCTCGTGCACCGTCTCGGGCGCCATGGGCCGCAGATTGAACTGCAGGCAGCGCGAGAGCACCGTCACCGGCACCTTTTGCGGATCGGTCGTGGCCAGCACGAACTTCAGATACTCGGGCGGCTCTTCCAGCGTCTTGAGCATCGCGTTGAACGCATGCCCGGTGAGCATGTGCACTTCGTCGATCATGAAGACCTTGAAGCGCCCCTGCACCGGCTTGTAGACCGCCTGTTCCAGCAGCGACTGCACCTCGTCCACGCCGCGGTTGGAGGCGGCGTCGAGTTCGGTGTAGTCGACGAAGCGGCCCGAGTCGATGTCGGTGCAGGCCTGGCAGACGCCACAGGGCTCGGCCGTGATGCCACCCTGCCCGTCTGTACCCAGGCAGTTGAGCGACTTGGCCAGGATGCGCGAGACCGTCGTCTTGCCCACGCCCCGCGTGCCGGTGAACAGGTAGGCATGGTGCAGGCGCTGCGTGGTGAGTGCGTTCGACAGGGCCTGCACGACGTGCTCCTGCCCCACCATTTCGCTGAAATTGCGCGGACGGTATTTGCGGGCCAGGACGACGTAGGACATGGCGACGATTCTAAGCGGCGCCCTTCCCCGCTATGGCGGCAGCAGACGGGGCCGGCATCGCCTACAATCCACCCCGACGGGCCTTCCCGCATGGTGAAGCGGCCAACCGGGTCAGGTGGGGAACCAAGCAGCCCTAACTGTGGAGTCAGTGCCGGGGTCAAGGCTCGTCACCTTATTCTTTCAGCGCCTTCCAGGCGCACAAAACAAAGGCCGCGTCAGCGGCCTTTGTTGTTTTCGGGCGCATCGTTCGGCGTCAGAACGCGTCGATCTTCAGACCCTGCTGCTTCACCACACGTTGCCAGCCTTCAAAGTCTTTCTGCAGGAACTGCCCCAACTGCGCGGGCGTGCCCGTCGCCGGCTCCAGCGCGTCCTTGGCCAGGCGCTCTTTCACATCGGGCATCTGCACCACCTGGGCCAGTGCGGCGTTGATCTGCCGCACCACCGCCTCGGGCGTGCCCTTGGGCGCCACCAGCGCGAAATAGTTGAGCACGTTGAAGTCGGGCATGCCGGCCTCTTTCATGCCCGGCACCTGCGGCAGCGCAGGGCTGCGGTCCGGGCTGGTCACCGCCAGGGCCTTGAGCTTGCCTTCGCGGATGTGCGGCGCCAGCGCCGGGATGGTGCCCGTGAGCAGCTGCAGCTGGCCACCGATGGTGTCCAGCGTGGCCGGCGCGATGCCGCGGTAGGGAATGTGCGTGATGAAGGTGCGGGTGCGCGCCTTGAGCGATTCGAGCACCAGGTGGTTGATGCCGCCCACGCCAGCCGAACCGTAATTCAGCGCGCCGGGCTTCTGGCGAGCCAGCGCGACGAGTTCGGGCAGGGTGTTGGCGGGCACGTCTTTGTTGACGGCCCAGACCAGCGGCCCCTGGGCGATCATGCCCACGGGGGCGAAGCTGTCCAACGGGTCGTAGCCGGCACTGGGCAATGCGGCGGGCACGGTGGTGAACGGTGCCGCGGCCAGCAGCAGGGTGTGGCCGTCTGGCGCGGCCTTGGCCACCTCTTGCGCGCCGATGGCGCCCGACGCGCCGGTGCGGTTCTCCACCACCACGCTGGCCTTGAACAGGTCCGACAGCTTGGCCGCCACCAGTCGGCCCATGGCGTCGGTGCCGGCGCCGGGCGCAAAGGGCACGACGATCTTGACTGGGCGGCTGGGCCAGCTGTCGGCCCAGCTGCTGGGCAGGGCGAGCGCAAGGGCCGCAACGGTCAGGGCCTGCAGCAGCGGCCGGCGCTGCGCCAGGGTCTGGGTGGTGTTCATGGAAGGCTCTCCGTAAGACTGTGATGACAAAACAGTGTCCAGCGTATGCGAGGCAGATGAACCGGCCGTGACAGCAGCTCAGGCCCGTCGCAGCCAGGCCAGCACGCCCTGCCCGGCCCGCACGCCGCTGGCCAGACAGGCGGTGAGCAGGTAGCCGCCGGTGGGGGCTTCCCAGTCCAGCATCTCGCCGGCGCAGAACACACCCGGCAACGCCTCGCACATCAGCTGATCGTCCAGCACCTCGAACAGCACGCCACCGGCGGTGCTGATGGCCTCGTCCAGCGGACGCGCGGCCACCAGGTGCAACGGCAGCGCCTTGATGGCGGCCGCCAGGCAGGCGGTGTCGTTCATGCCGTCTTTGCCCAGTACTTCGTACAACACGGCGGTCTTGATGCCGTCCAGACCCAGGCGGCTCTTGAGGTGGCTGGAGAGCGAACGCGCGCCGCGCGGGTGCGCCACGTCGCGCACCACCCGCTCGGCGCTGAAGTCGGGCAACAGGTCCAGCTGCAGCGTGGCGTGGCCGGCGCGGACGATCTCATCCCGCAGCAGGGCCGAGGCGGCGTAAATCAGGCTGCCTTCCACCCCGGTGGCCGTGGCCACGAACTCGCCCTTGCGTTCGAACGCCGGCCCCTGCGGCGGCTGGAAGCGGATGGCCACGTTCTTGAATGGCTGGCCCGCGTGGCGGCCGGTGAAATGTGCGCTCCAGCCCACGGCGGGCGCGGGCACGGCCTGCACAGGCAGCGGCTGGCCAGCGCTCAATGGGGCGATCTGCAAGGCCAGATCGAAGCCGCTGTTGGCCGGCAGCAGCGGGGCCACCGCCACGCCGCGCGCGGCGAGCAACGGCACCCAGGCGCCGTTGGAGCCCAGGCGCGCCCAGCTGCCGCCGCCAAGAGCCAGCACCAACGCGCGGGCCCGCACCCTCACTTCACCGGTCGGCGCCTCGAAGCGCAGCGTCTGGCCATCGGGCGTCCAGCCCAGCCAGCGGTGGCGCATGTGGAACTGCACCGCCGGGCCACCACCGGCCGGGTGGCGCAGGCGCTGCAGCCAGGCGCGCAGCAGGGGCGCGGCCTTCATGTCGGTGGGAAAGACGCGGCCCGAGGTGCCAACAAATGTCTCCACGCCCAGGGCTTGCGCCCACGCGCGCACCTCGGCAGCGCCGAAGGCGCGCAGCAGGGTTTCGATCTGGTGGCGGCGCTCGCCGTAGCGTTCGGCAAAGCGGTCGGCCGGCTCGGAATGGGTCAGGTTCAGGCCGCCTTTGCCGGCCAGCAGAAACTTGCGGCCCACCGAGGGCATCGCGTCGAACAGGTGCACGGCGACACCGGCGCGCGAGAGCACTTCGGCGGCCATGAGGCCGGCCGGGCCGCCACCGATGATGGCCACCGGCAGGTCGAGGGATTCAGGGGAAACGGTGTCAGCGGTCACGTGGTTGCGGCGTCGGCCGGTATTTCAATGAGTTGCCCCAGCGGATTGATGAAGGCCAGGCGCACAGGCTCGCCCGGGTGCGCGAGGGAAAGCGCGCGATGGTAGCGCTGCAGCTGCGCACGCAGCTCGGCCTGGCGCTCGGGGCGGGCGGCGCTCTTGAAGTCCAGCACCCACCAGCAGCCGGTGTCGGCACGGCGCACCAGGCGGTCCAGCCGCTGCAGCTGGCCCTGGTCCCAGATGTCCACCTCGTTGCCCCAGTGGCTCAGCAACGCAGCGTCCCAGGCCCAGGCGGCTTGCCCCTCCAAGATCGCCTGGGCCATGGCCAGGGCGTCGCGCGCCTGGACCGGCGTCAGCGCGAATTCGCGCGCCACGGCCTGCAGGTGGACATCGCCCCAGGCAAAACCGCCCAGCGGCGTGGGCACCCATTGCAGCAGGCGGTGCAACGCCAGGCCGATGCGCGCGCGGGTGTCGTCTTCCGCCGGGACCGTTTCGACCAGGGTGGGCACGGGCGGCAGCGCGGTGCACACCGGCAGGTTCAGCAGTTCGCAGACCGAGGCCTCGTCCGAGTCGCCCATGGCGTCCACCGGTTCGGGCACCAAGAGCGGCTGGGCCTGCGGCGCGATGCGCTGGCGCCAGCTGGGCGTGCTGGCGCTGCGGTGCGGCGTCACGCTGGAGATGACGATGCGCGCCTCGGCCCGCGTGAGGGCGACGTACAGCGCGTTCAGTTCTTCCAGGCCGCGGGCCTGCTGCTCGGCCGCCAGCAGCGCGGTGGCGCAGACCGGCGGCGTTTTTTCGCTGGCCAGAAAGATGAAGCGCTGGGGCCGTTCGGCCTCGCCGGGCCAGTCCACCAGCACGCCCATGCTCTCGGGCTTGGGTGGCAGGGCTTCGGTGTCGAGCATCAGCACGGTGTGGGCTTCCAGCCCCTTGGCGCCGTGGATGGTGAGCAACCGCACCGCGTGGGTCTGCGCGGTCTGCGGCAGGCGGATGCCGCCCGCCTTGAGCGCGCGCACGAAACGGTACGCCGTCAGGTAGCGCCCACCGTCCTGGGCCAGCGACTGCGCCAGCAGCGCGCGCAGCGAGGCGAGCACAGGTTCCCGCAGGCGCGGCGGCACGGCGGCGGCGTAGCGGGCCAGCAGGTCCGCGTCGCGGTAGATGGCGGCCAGAGCGTCGTGCGGCGGCAGCGAGCCCACCCACCCGCGCCAGCGCGCCAGGCGCTGCGCGGCCTGCACCAGCCGTGTGTCGGTGGCTGGATCGTCCGAACCGTCCGCGCTCAGCGTTTGCAGCAGGTCCCACCAGGCGGTGCGCTGCGGTGCTTCGCCCGGCTGCGCAGCCGCCGCCAGGGCAGCGTCGGACCGCCGGCACAGGCGCGCGATGCGGGCCAGCGCCGCATCGTCCAGACCCAGGATGGGGCTGCGCAACGCCTGCGCCAGGCTCAGGTCGTGCGCGGGCGAGACCAGCGCGTCCAGCAGCGCCACCACATCCTGCACGGCGGGTGCGTCGGCCAGGTCCTGCTTTTCAGGCTGTTCGGCGGCGATGCCGCGTTCGGCCAGCGCCTCGTGCAGCCAGCCCAGGCGCTCGCGCTTGCGCGAGAGCACCATCAGGTCCTTGGCCTTCACCTCTCCGCTGTCGATCTGCGTCGCGATCCAGTTGGCCGCCTGCTCTGCCTCGCGCGCGCTCAGGCTGTCTTCGGGCTCCACGCGCGGTGTGCTCAGGCTGTCGCGCCAGACCGGATCGCCCTCGGCTGTCGCGCCATCGTCGCCGCCATCGCGCGGCACCGGCGGCAGCGCCAGCACGGCGCCGGCCTCGTGGCTCTCGGTCGTGTGTTCGCGAAAGCCTGTGTAGCCTGCGTCCTGCGAGGCGCCGCCCATCACGGCGTTGAGCGCACCGATCACACCGGTGGCGCAGCGGCGCGTGTGGTCGCAGCTGAGCAGCGCGCCGGACAGGCCGTCAACCACAAACGCCTGTGCCGCCTTGAAAACCTGCGGCTCGGCGCGGCGGAAGCGGTAGATGGACTGCTTGGGGTCGCCCACCAGGAACACCGCCGGCGCCTGACCCGAGCCGGCGCCCGCATAGCCCGAGAGCCAGCCGTACAGCGCCTGCCATTGCAGCGGGTTGGTGTCCTGGAATTCGTCGATCAGCAGGTGGCGCACGCGCGCGTCCAGGCGCTGCTGCATCCAGCCCGAGAGTTCGGCATCGCCCAGCAGGCGGCGGGCCGCGCCCTCGACGTCGTTCATGTCCACCCAGCCGCGCTCCTGCTTGAGCGTGCGGTAGGTGGCGATCAGAATGCGCGCCAGGCGCGCCAGACGCTGCTGGTGCTGCCAGGCCTGCTGCTGCACACGCGCAGCCAGCACGCGCTGGCACAGCTCCTGCGCTTCGCGCACGGCTTCGATGCCGGCGAGCTTGTCGTTGAACTTGCGCGGCTCGTTCTTCTGCGTGAGCAGCGCGGTGATGGCGTCGTCGGGCCGGGCCTCGGTCACCGCGGTTCCCAGCTCGACGCCTTTGGTCGAAAAGGTGGGCGCGCTGGCCCGCCCGAGGCAGGCGGCCGCCGCCAGCAGCAGCGACTGGTGATCGGCCAGCAGCGCCTGCGCAGGGTCGTCGTGCGCGGCCAGGTCCGGATAGGCCACCGACAGCGGCTGCACCGATGCGTCCACGATGCCTTGCTCATCGGCCAGCGCGAACTCCACCCGCTTGTTCAGCGCGTTGCCCAAGGCCTTGAGGGTCTGGTGGCGGCCGTGGCGCGCCACGCTGTCCATGAAGTCCTGCCGCAGGGCCGCGTCGGCCGCCACCGCAGCATAAAAACGCGGCCACATCAGGGCCACGGCTTCGCTGTCGTCTTCGAGCAGGTCGTGCTCGGCCGGCAGGCCCAGCTCCTGCAAAACCGACAGCGGCGCGCTGCGCAGCAGCGACGCGAACCAGCTGTGGAAGGTGCGGATCTGCACCGGGCGGCCGGCGGCCAGCAAGCGGGCGTGCAGGTCGCGCAGGTCGGCGGCCCGTGCCTGCGCGGCCGCGGGGGCCATGCCGCGCAACACCAGCTCGGTCGCCAGTTCGGCGTCGGTCTTGTGGGCAAATATCCGCAGCCAGTCCTGCAGGCGCTGGCGCATTTCACCGGCGGCTTTTTTCGTGAAGGTGATGGCCAGGATGTCCTGCGGCGCGGTGCCGTCCAGCAGCGCGCGCAGGATGCGCGAGACCAGCATCCAGGTCTTGCCCGCGCCGGCGCAGGCCTCCACGGCCACGCTGCGCGCGGGATCACAGGCCACGGCGTAGAAAGCGGCACGCTCGACCAGTTCGCCGTCGATGCGGTAGGCGGCTTGGCTCATGTTCTGAAGTCCTTCCGGCACAGGCCGCGGGCGGCGCAGAAGTCGCACACCCGGCCCTCGCCCAGCGCCGGCAGCGCTTGGCCGGCAGCGACGCGCGAGAGGTCGTGCTGCAGACCCTCGATGAGCTGGTCGCGCGCCAGCGCGATATCTTCCTGCTCGACCCAACGCGTGGGTGTGTTGGTGCCGTCCGTCTCGCGGGCGTCGGTGATGCTGAGGTAGGCGCCGCGCACCGTCTCTTCGCCCAGCAGCGCAGCGTAGAACGCGATCTGTGTGTCCTCCAGCGGGTTCTTCACGCGCTCCAGCGTGGTCGCACGCGGTTCGGTTTTGTAGTCGATCACCAGCGGGATCGGGCCTTCCGGGCTGGACTGGCGGTCGATGCGGTCGAGCTGGCCGATCAGGCGCCACGGGCCGACGCTGCGGGTCAGCGAAACCTCGGCCTGGTCAAACACCGGCCCGCTGCTTTCGTGCGTGGCCAGCCAGGCGAGGTAACCCTCGCGCAGCGCGGGCCAGGCGGCCATGAAGGGCAGGAAGCCGGCACCGGCCGCCCCGTCATCCACCGACAGGCCACGCGCCCGCGCTTCGGCCTGTGCCAGGGCGTCCAGGCGCTGGCGGTCGTCAAGCCCATCGTCCACGGCGGCGCGTGCTTCGTGGAAGGCCTTGAGCACCGCATGCAGCCAGTTGCCCAGGTCGCGCTTGTCGGGTTCGGCTTCGATCTCGTCGATCTGCTGCAGCCTTAGCTGGCGCAACGCGAAAAAGCGGTACGGACAGTCGCGCAGGTCCTGGTAGGCACTGGCCGACAGGGCCTGGGGCAGCAGGTCGGCGGCGGTGGGCAGCGGACCTGCTTCGGGCGCCACGGCCACGGTCCGGGGCACACGGGGATCGGGCGCCGACACCGCACGCCCTTCGTTCAGCAAAGCCTGCACCCAGGGTGCGGCGGCCACCGCCTCGCCCTGCTGCTGGCTGCGCCAGAGCAGTTGCAGGTGGGGTTGGGTCAGCAGGTGGACCCAGGCCGCCTGCCCGGCCAGGGCCAGCTCTTCGCGGCTGGGCAGGCCCAGCAGCTCGCGTTGCGCCGCGCTCCACTGCCCGGGCGGTTCCGGGCTGGGGGGCAGGTTCACCTCGTCACAGCCGGGGGCCACCACCGCCGCAAAGTCGCGGCCGAGCAGCTGCGCCATGGGCAGCACCACCACCTGCGGCTCGGCGGGGTTGCCGGGCTGGAAGCTGGCCGCCTCCAGCGCGTCGCGCACCCAGGCGCTGAACGCGGCCAGCGACCAGCGCCGCCCGGCCTTGCCCGGCTGGGGAGCCTCTGCTGCGTCGGCCACCAAAGCCGCCAGTTCGTGCGCTGCACCGTCCTGCAAGCGCAGCACGTCGATCACGCGCTGCCCGGCGGTGTCATCACTGCAGGTGGCCCACCAGCCGTCGCTGCGCAGGGCTTCGGCCAGGTCCGTCAACCACTGCGGCAAGGGCCGCGGTGCCTGCAGGCCGGCCAGCAGATCGGCCACACCCGCTGGCACCAGCGGGCCGCTGGCCGGGTGCACCAGCACAGCACCCCAGGCGGCCAGGCCGTGGGCCCGGGCCTGCCGCTCCACCGCCGTGGCGGCAACGGTGTGCGGCCCGGACTTGAGCCAGTCCAACACATCGTCGGTGCGCGCCCGGCGATCAGCTGCCCGCAGCAGGCTCATCAGCCGGGCGGCGGCGTGGGTGGTCGAGAGTTTCCAGCCGGTCTCGTCGCGCACCGAGAGCCCAGCACCGTGCAACAGGGCGCCGATGCGACGCGTCAGCGCCCGGTCCTGCGCCAGCAGGGCCACCGGGGTCCGCCCGGCATTGACCTGCGCCACCACACAGGCGGCGGCGCGCTGGGCCTCGTCTTCGGCATCACCGCAGGCATGCACCGCCAGGGGTTCGGGCGGGTCATCGGTGGCGGCAAACGGGAGCAGCACACCGCGCTCGCCCCAGCGCAGCAGCAGCGCCTGAGCCAGGGGATCGATCTGAAAACCGGGTACGACCAGCAAGGCGTCGGCGACCTGACCTGGTGCCGCGAGATCTGACCACAGCACATCGGTGGCGTAGGCCGACAGCCCGGCCCAGGTGAGCGCGAGCGAGGCGACCAGCCCTTCCCACTGCAACGCCTGGCTGGCCGGGGCCACATCGGCGCGCAGGGCGTCGGCCCAGGCGGCGCGCTCGTGCGGCGGACGGGCGGCGGCCAGCGGCGCCAGCTGGCGGGTCGCCTCCACCAGGCGTCCCACCAGCGTGGCGCGCAGGTCGGCGTCCAGCGAGCGGCCCGCCACGCGGTCCAGCAGGCTGGCCGCGATCAGGCTGTCGCGCGCCATGTCGCCCGACCAGTCGGTGCTGCCCGGCACAAACGGCTGCAGCGACGCGGCCCAGTTACGGCTCGACTCGAAACGGGGCGTGAAGCCGCTGGGCGAGCTCTGTGCCCAAGCCCTGCGCCCGGCGTCCATCATCTGGGCATAGGGCACCAGCACCACCATGCGCGAGGCATGCCAGCCCCGGCTGACCATGTGTTCGCGCACCAGCGACAGACCGTGCGCCCAGACCGGTGCAGCGGTGTTTTCGCCTCTGGCGCGGGTCGCCAGCACGGCGAAAGGGTCAGGGCTGGCGGTCATCATGGCGCGGGCGTTTCTGTCACAATTGAAATCGTTTTCCGGCGTGACGCGACGCACACCGCCCCGACACCCGGCTCCACTGTACCTTCCCTATCCTGACGCAACCCCTAGGACCGAACATGGCCAGCGACCTGATCAAACACGTTTCCGACGCCTCCTTCCAGGCCGATGTGCTGAACGCACCCGCGCCCGTGCTGGTGGATTTCTGGGCCGAATGGTGCGGCCCCTGCAAGATGATCGCGCCCATCCTCGACGAAGTGGCTGGCACCTACCAGGGCAAGCTTCAGGTGGCCAAGGTGAACGTGGACGAGAACAGCGAAGTGCCGGCCAAGTTCGGTATCCGCGGCATTCCCACCCTCATGCTGTTCAAGGGCGGCCAGCTGGCCGCCACCAAGGTGGGCGCCATGAGCAAGGCCCAGCTGACCGCCTTCATCGACCAGCAACTGGCCTGATCCCCGGCGGGCCTGGCCTGGGTGCAACGCCCGGGCCCGCCCAAAGCGGCGTTTTTTTCCTGTCATAATCTCTCGCACCGCTGGCCACACACAGCCCAGCCCGTCTGCACCGCGCTCCGCCAACACCGCGGCACCAGCGCCCCTCCCCCGGTTCTGACAAGACTCCCTTTCGGAGCAATTTCCATGCACCTTAACGAACTCAAGGCACTGCACGTGTCTGAAGTCCTCAAGCAGGCCGAAGCGCTTGAGATCGAAAACACCGGCCGCATGCGCAAGCAGGAGCTGATGTTTGCCATCATCAAGAAGCGCGCCAAGGCCGGCGAACAGGTGAACGCCGATGGCGTGCTGGAAGTGCTGCCCGACGGCTTCGGCTTCCTGCGGAACATGGACACCAGCTTCACGGCGTCCACCGACGACATTTACATCTCGCCCAGCCAGATCCGCCGCTTCAACCTGCACACCGGCGACATGATCGAGGGCGAGGTCCGCATCCCCAAGGACGGCGAACGCTATTTCGCACTCAACAAACTCGACGCCATCAACGGCCTGCCGCCCGAGTCGAACAAGCACAAGGTGATGTTCGAAAACCTGACGCCGCTGTTCCCCAAGGAGCAAATGCGCCTGGAACGCGACATCAAGACCGAAGAGAACATCACCGGTCGCGTCATCGACATCATCGCCCCCATCGGCAAGGGCCAGCGTGCCTTGATCGTCGCCCCGCCCAAGAGCGGCAAGACGGTCATGATGCAGCACATCTGCCACGCCATCACCGCCAACCACCCCGAGGTGGAACTGATGGTGCTGCTGGTGGACGAGCGCCCTGAAGAAGTGACTGAAATGCAGCGCACGGTGCGAGGTGACGTGATCGCCTCCACCTTCGACGAACCGGCGGCCCGTCACGTGCACGTGGCCGAGATGGTGATCGAGCGCGCCAAGCGTCTGGTCGAGCTCAAGAAGGACGTGGTGATCCTGCTGGACTCGATCACCCGCCTGGCCCGCGCCTACAACAACGTGCTGCCCTCCTCCGGCAAGGTGCTGACCGGTGGTGTGGACGCCAACGCCCTGCAGCGCCCCAAGCGTTTTTTCGGTGCCGCGCGCAACGTGGAAGAAGGCGGCTCGCTGACCATCATCGCCACCGCCCTGGTCGACACCGGCAGCCGCATGGACGAGGTGATCTTTGAAGAGTTCAAGGGCACCGGCAACAGCGAAATCCACCTGGACCGCCGCCTGTACGAAAAGCGCGTGTTCCCCTCGATCCAGCTCAACCGCAGCGGCACCCGCCGCGAGGAACTGCTGCTGGCGCCCGAGATCCTGCAGAAGACCCGCATCCTGCGCCAGTTCATGTACAACATGGACGAGATCGAGGCCATGGAAATGGTCTTGAAGAGCATGAAGGCGACCAAGAACAACTCCGAGTTCTTCGACATGATGAGGAGAGGCGGGTAACTCCCCCCTGCGCCGCTGACGCGGCTTCCTCCCTCTCTCGCGCGCCCGTTGGGCGCTTGGAGGGGGGACAACACCAGCGGCCCGGCGGAGCCGGTTCCGCGGTGTTTCTGTATTGACTCCCCCTCACTTCCTGTACCCAGTTCGGTCCGCACCTCTACGGAGCGCGTGCCTGATTCAAGGATGCGGCGGAACTGGCTCTGCCAGGCCGCACGCATCGCCCCCTTGAGGGGGTGACGCTGCAGGCGGCGCGGGGGTGTTAGAATCCAAGGCTTTGCAACTTGTGGCAAGTACAGCGGAATGGTTTCGCTGCGGCTGTCGCACCTGACCCATAGGAATCGCCATGAAAGAAGGCATTCACCCCAACTACCGCGAAGTGTGCTTCGTGGACCTGTCGAACAACTTCAAGTTCGTGACCCGTTCCTGCGTGACGACCAAAGAAATGGTCAAGATGGAAGACGGCCGCGAGCTGCCCCTGTTCAAGCTGGACACCTCCAGCGAGTCGCACCCTTTCTACACCGGCACGCAAAAGAGCGTGGACAACATGGGCGGCCGCGTCGAGAAGTTCCGCAACCGCTTCGGCAGGACCACTGCCAAGTGATCTGGCCCGCGTTGTGCTTCTGGGCACAACCCGCAAAAAAAGCAGCCGCCTCGCCGGCTGCTTTTTTTTCGCCCACCTCATGCAACCGTGCCGCAGCGGGCACGCTCTCGCCCTCTCTGTATAGTCAGTCTCCGTGAACCAGACCACCCCCGCCATCGTGCCGCAGTCGGCGGTGCGCCGCCTGCCCCGGCTGGCGCTCATCCTGTTTTGCGTGGCTTATGTGCTGCCCGGTTTTCTGGGTCGGGAGCCGTGGAAGCTGGCCGATGTGTCCGCCTTTGGCGTGATGCTGGAAATGGCCGCTGGCCACAGCAGCTGGTGGCAGCCTCAGGTGCTGGGCGAACTGGTGGACGAGCCTGGTCCGCTGCCCTACTGGCTGGGTGCTGCGTTCATTCGACTGCTGCCGTTCCTGTCGGCCGACCTGGCCGCGCGCATCCCGTTTGGCGGTCTGCTGGCCCTGACGCTGGCCTGCACCTGGTACGCCGTCTACCACCTGGCACGCCAGCGCGGCGCGCAGCCCGTGGCCTTTGCCTTTGGCGGTGAGGCCCAGCCGGTGGACTACGCCCGCACCTTGGCCGACGCAGCGCTGCTGGCCCTGGTGGCCTGCCTGGGCCTGGCCCAGTTGTCACACGAAACCACGCCCGATCTCGCCCGGCTCGCGGCCACCAGCGCGCTGCTGCTGGGCGCGGCACGGTTGGCGCAAACCGATGACGTGCACCCCGCGCGCAGCCAGCTGATCTGGGGTCTGGGTGCAACCGCACTCGCGTTCAGTGGAGCGCCCTGGGTCACGGTGGCCGTTGGGGCGGGCCTGCTCCTTTGGATAGGCCTGCCACGCCCGGGCGGACCCGATCAGGGATCAGCCCGCCAGCCCCTCATCTGGGCCGCGGCCAGCCTGGTGGCGGTGGTGCTCGCAGCCGCTGCGACCGGCTTGCTACAAAGCCCGGCGCTGAGCATGCCCGACCGCTGGAGCGACTGGACGCGCTGGGGTCAGCTGCTGGTGTGGTTCACCTGGCCTGCCTGGCCGTTGGCGCTGTGGACGCTCTGGCGATGGCGCCGGCAGCTGCGCCAGCCCCATGTGGCTCTGCCTCTGTGGATGGCCTTGGTCAGCGCGCTCAACAGTGCGGTCAACCCGGACTTCGACCGTGCCCTGCTGCTCGCCCTGCCCGCCCTGGCGACACTGGCCGCGTTCGCCTTGCCCACGCTCAGCCGCAGCGTGTCCGCCTTGATCGACTGGTTCACACTGATCTTTTTCACTGGCTGCGCGCTGATTGTCTGGATCGTCTGGGTGGCCATGATGACCGGCGTGCCCGCCAAACCCGCAGCCAATGTGGCCAAGCTCGCGCCCGGCTTTGTGCCCGAGTTCTCCTTCCCGCTGTTTGCCATGGCCGCCCTGGCCACGCTGGCGTGGGTCTGGCTGGTGGGTTGGCGCGTCGGCGCCCACCGCCAGGCGCTCTGGAAGAGCCTGGTGCTGCCCGCTGCGGGCGCAACGCTGTGCTGGTTGCTGCTGATGACGCTGTGGTTGCCCCTGCTCGATTACGGTCGCAGCTACGGCCCGCTGTCGCGCCGGATCGCCTCGCTGGTGCCGGCCGACACCTGCGTTCTGGTGGACGGTTTGTCCAGCGCACAGATCGCAGCGCTGCAGTACCACGGACGGCTCATGCTGGTGCGCACGCAGCAACCCGAACAGGCCGACGCACGCGATTGCCGTGGCCTGGTGGTGAACCCCAGCACCCAGGACACGTTGGAACAGCGGGTGGCGCTGACCCAATGGGCGTTCAAGGCCAGCGTCAGCCGACTGACGGACCGCAAAGAAAGGCTGCTGGTGTACCAGCGCGTGGGCCGGTGAGCCCCGTGCCTGATCAGTCGCTCGCGACCGCCTCGCGCACCCGTGTGGGCGGCAGCATCAGGATGAAGGTGGAACCCTGACCCACGACGCTCTCGATCTGCACCTGCCCGCCGTGGCGCTGCACCACGTGCTTGACGATGGCCAGCCCCAGACCCGTGCCGCCGGTTTCACGTGAACGGCTGCGGTCCACGCGGTAGAAACGTTCGGTCAGACGCGGGAGGTGTTCGGCCGCGATGCCCGGACCACTGTCGGTCACGAAGAACTCGGCGCCCCCTTCTGCGCGCAGGCGCCAGCCCAGCCGGATGCGCCCGCCACCAGGCGTGTACCGCACCGCATTGCTCGCGAGGTTGGACAAAGCACTGAGCAACTCGCTGCGCACCCCGGACACCTGCACCGAAGGACCTGACACCACCTCGATCGCATGAGGCGACTCGGCGATGGTGTGCGACAGGCCTTGCGCTTCCTGCACCACCTGTCGCAGCAGCTCGTCGCCATCCACCCATTCACCGTTGCCCGGCGCCGGGCTCCCCTCCAGCCGGGACAGCGTGAGCAGGTCGTTGACCAGCGTCTGCATGCGGTGCGCCTGCTGGCTCATCAATCCCAGGTAGCGGATGCGATCGGCTTCTTCCAGCGGGATGCTCTGCATGGTCTCGACGAAACCGCCGAGCACCGTCAGTGGCGTGCGGATTTCGTGCGAGACGTTGGCCACGAAGTCGCGTCGCATGGTCTCGGCCAGTTGCACCGCCGTCACGTCACGTGTGAGCATGAGATTGCGCTTGTGACCGTAGGGGTGGATCTGCAATGAGATCTTGTTCGGCTGCGAAGGTCTCTGCCCCGGCCCGTCGATCTGGATCTCGTGGCCAAAGTCACCCTCGGACATGTAGGCCACAAAGGTCGGTGAACGCACCATGTTGCGAATCGCCTGCCCGAGGTCGCGCTGCGGATCCAGCCCTAGGTGGGCGGCGGCGGTCTGGTTGCACCATTCGATCGCACCGGTCGCGTCCAGCAGCACCACACCGTTGGGCGAGGCCTGGATGGCTGAGAGGAAATCCTCCAGCCGGGCATCGCTGCTTTGCGCCTTCCTCTCCAGTTTCTTGAAGACTTTGCGGTTGCGATCGAGCAACTCACCCCACAGGCCCCTGAGACGGGGCGTGCCCGTCACGTCGCCATTGTTGAGCCAGCGCAGCAGGCGTGCGGCATCAATGCCGTCCTGCACCACCCAAGCCAGCGCCCCGAGCAAGGCGCCCAAGAGAGTCCAGGTGACGGAGGAACGGCTCCAGCCCCAGGCTGCTCCCAGCAGCACCAGGAACAGCAGGGTCAGTATCCGGGAGATCATGAATGGGCGGTCTGCGCACCTTGTGCGGTCAGGCGGTACCCGGCACCGCGCACGGTTTCCACCATGCTGGCCGCATCGCCCAACGACTCCCTCAAACGTTTGACATGCACATCCACGGTCCGCTCCTCGATGAAGACATGGTCACCCCATATCTTGTCGAGCAGCGTACCACGCGTGTGCACACGCTCGGCGTGCTTCATGAGGTAGTGCAGCAGCTTGAACTCGGTCGGCCCGACCTTGAGTTCCTGGCCACGGTAGCTGATGCGGTAGGTCCCCGCGTCCAGCACCAGCTCACCCACCTGCACCGAGTCGTTGACGATCTCGGGCGCGCGGCGGCGCAGCACCGCACGGATGCGGGCCAGCAGCTCCTGGGTGGAAAACGGTTTGGTGATGTAGTCGTCGGCACCGGCATCGAGGCCCTGCACCTTGTCGCTTTCGTCGCTGCGCGCGGTCAGCATCAGGATGGGCACGGTCTTCGTGCGCTCCTGCTTACGCCACTGGCGCGCCAGTGATGCGCCGCTTTCACCGGGCAGCATCCAGTCCAGCAGGATCACATCGGGCAGCACGGCGTCCACCTCGCGCTGTGCGGCCTGGCCGTCGAACACCACGGTGGGGGCAAAACCGTTGTGGCGCAGGTTGACAGCGATCAACTCGGCGATCGCCGGTTCATCCTCCACCACCAGCACACGGGGCAGCTTCCTCATGCTCGTACCTCCAGACTCGGCTTGGGGCTCATCTGACGATGGACTCCACCTTGTCCATAGGCGAGTGGCGCACGTCCTCGCCCTTGACGACAAAGATGATCTGTTCGGCGATGTTCTTGGCGTGGTCGCCCACGCGTTCGAGCGACTTGGCCAGGAACAGCAGGTTCAGGCTGGGCGAAATCGTGCGCGGATCTTCCATCATGTAGGTGATGAGCTTGCGCAGAAAGCCGTCGTATTCGGTGTCGATCGCGTTGTCGTCCTTGATGATGGCCAGGGCCATGGTCGTGTCCAGACGGGCAAACGAATCGAGCGTCTTGCGCAGCATGCCGGCGGCCAGGTCGGCGGCCAGGCGCAGTTCAGACACCGGCAGAGAACGCGGCGTGCCACCTTCGATGATGGACTTGACCATGCGCGCCACACGGGCGATCTCGTCACCGGCGCGTTCCAGGTTTTGCGTGGTGCGCGAGATGGCCATGAGAAAACGCAGGTCGCGCGCCGTGGGCTGGCGCCGGCCGATGGTGGAGATGATCTCGTGATCGATGTTCACCTCCATCTGGTTGATGCGCTGCTCGGTCTCGATCACCTGCTCGGCCGTTTCCAGGCTCATGTGGGTCAGCGCATAGACCGCCTGGTGCAGCTGCGACTCCACCAGCCCGCCCATTTCGAGCACGTGGGTGGAGATGGAATTGAGTTCGGCGTCGAACTGGCTGGAGATGTGTTTGTCGCCCATGCTGGTGCTCCCTTGGATCAGCCGAAACGGCCGGTGATGTAGTCTTCTGTCTCGGTCTTGGTCGGTTTGAAGAAGATCTGTTCGGTGGAGCCGAATTCGATCAGTTCGCCCAGGTACATGTAGGCCGTGTAGTCGCTGCAGCGCGCCGCCTGCTGCATGTTGTGCGTGACGATGGCGATGGTGTAGTCCTTCTTGAGCTCGTGCACCAGCTCCTCGACCTTGCCGGTGGAGATCGGGTCCAGCGCCGACGTCGGCTCGTCCAGCAGCAGCACGGACGGCTTAACCGCCACGCTGCGAGCGATGCACAGACGCTGCTGCTGACCACCGGAGAGCGACAGGCCGCTCTGGTGCAGCTTGTCTTTGACTTCGGTCCACAGCGCGGCCTTGGTCAATGCCCATTCCACGCGGTCGTCCATTTCGCTCTTGCTGATGTTTTCGTACAGCTTCACACCGAAGGCGATGTTGTCGTAGATCGACATCGGGAACGGCGTCGGCTTCTGGAACACCATGCCGATGCGGGCACGCAGCAGGTTGATGTCCTGCTTGGGGTCCAGGATGTTCTGGCCGTAGAAGTTGATCGAGCCTTCGGCGCGCTGGCCGGGGTAGAGGCTGTACATGCGGTTGAGCGTGCGCAGCAGCGTGGACTTCCCACACCCCGAGGGGCCGATGAAGGCGGTGACCTTGCGTTCCTCGATGTCGAGGTTCACGTTTTTCAGGCCCTGGAACTGGCCATAGTAGAAGTTCAGGTTGCGCAGTTCCAGCGCATTGCGGGTGGCGGTGGCAGCGGCGGTAGCGGTTGCGGGCATGTTCAGGTCCGGATGAAGAGGGTTGGACGTGCGGAGAGCTTCACTGAGCGCTTCACTTGGGCGTCTTGTCGCGCAGGTAGACACGGGCGACGATGTTGAGGGCCAGTACTGAAAGGGTGATCAGCAACGCACCGGCCCAGGCCAGGCGGATCCAGTTGTCGTAAGGGCTCATCGCGAACTGGAAGATCACCACCGGCAGGTTGGCCATGGGCTCGCTCATGTCGGTGTTGAAGAACTGGTTGTTCAGCGCGGTGAACAGCAGCGGTGCGGTTTCGCCGCTGATGCGGGCCACCGCCAGCAGCAGGCCGGTGACCACACCGCTCTTGGCGGCGCGCAGCGTGATCATGGTGGCAACTTTCCAGCGCGGTGCGCCCAGGGCAAAGGCCGCTTCTCGCAGGCTGCCGGGCACGAGGCGCAGCATGTTTTCGGTGGTGCGCACCACCACCGGCACAGCAATCAGCGACAGGGCCAGCGAACCGGCCCAGCCGGAGAACCCGCCCACCGTGGCCACGGCGATGGCATAGACGAACAGGCCCAGCACGATGGACGGTGCCGAGAGCATGATGTCGGTGACGAAGCGGGTCAGCTCGGCCGTCTTGCTGGTGTCGCCGTACTCGGCCAGGTACACGCCGGCGAAGATGCCGATGGGCGTGGACACCAGCACCGAGAAGCCCACCATCATCATGCTGCCGACGATGGCGTTGGCCAGGCCACCGCCCTCGGAGCCCGGTGCCGGTGTGGACTGGGTGAACAGGTTCAGGTCCATCGCGGCCAGGCCGTTGGAGAACAGCACGAACAGGATCCACAGCAGCACCGCAAGGCCCAGAGCCATGGCGCCCATGGACAGGGTCAATCCGATCTTGTTGGACCGCTGGCGGCGGCGGTAAAGCGTCTGGTTGAATTCCATGGTCACAGCCCCTTGGCCTTTTCGGCGCGCACGATCATCCACTTGGCCAGGGCCAGCACGATGAAGGTGATGACAAACAGCAGGAAGCCCAGTGCGAACAGGGCCGAGATGTGGAAGTCGGCGGCTTCGCCGAATTCGTTGGCCAGGGTCGAGGCGATCGAGGTGCCCGGCGAGAACAGCGAGGTCGGCATGCGGTTGGCGTTGCCGATCACAAACGTGACGGCCATGGTTTCACCCAGAGCGCGACCCAGACCCAGCATCACACCACCGATCACGCCCTTCTGGGTGTACGGCAGCACCACGCGGCGCACCACTTCCCAGGTCGTGCAACCCAGGCCGTAGGCCGATTCGCGCAGGATGGGCGGCACGATCTCGAACACGTCGCGCATCACGGCGGCCACGAAGGGCAGCACCATGAAGGCCAGCACGATGCCGGCGGCCAGGATGCCCATGCCGTTGGTGGAGCCCCCGAACAGAAAGCCGATCAACGGCATGGAACCGAGCAGGTTCTGCACCGGCACCTGGAAGTAGTCGGCAAACAGCGGCGCGAACACGAACAGGCCGAACATGCCGTAGATGATGGACGGCACCGCGGCCAGCAGCTCGATGGCGGTGCCCAGCGGGCGGCGCAGCCAGGGCGGGCAGGTTTCGGTGAGGAACAGCGCGATGCCAAAAGCCAGAGGCACCGCGATCAGGAGGGCGATACCGGCGCTGGCCAGGGTGCCGACGATGGCGATCGCGGCACCGAATTCTTCATTGATGATGTCCCACTCGACGTACCAGATGAACCGGGCGCCGAACTTCTGGAACGCCGGCCAGGCGTTGATGAAGAGCGAAACGATGATGCCCAGCAGGGCCACCAGCACCAGCAGGGAAAACAGCTGGGTGATCCGGTGAAAGAACATGTCCTGCAGGCGCTGCCTGCGGGCGATGCTCATCATGTGGGGGTTGCCCGCATCGGCGGGCGCGTCAGTAACGGTCATGCTGGCTCCAGCGATGCTCATGGGAACTCCGTGGCCGATTATGTCGGTTCAGTGACAAAAAAATTACCCGCCGGCATGGGTGCATACCGGCGGGTGCCCAGGCATCCGGATTACTTGGCGATCTGGTTCCAGACCCTGGAGCGGATCTGTGCGGTCAGGGCATCGGGCAGCGACACGTAGTCCAGCTCGGTGGCCAAGCCCTTGCCATTCTTGAAGGCCCAGTCAAAGAACTTCAGCGCTTCTGCCGAAGCGACCTTGTCCTCTGGCTGCTTGTACATCACGATGAACGAAGCGGTGGACACCGGCCAGGCGCTGTCGCCCTTGGCGTTGACCATGGAGATGCCCATGCCCGGCACGCTGAACCAGTCGGCGCTGGCGGCGGCAGCGGCGAAGGTGGCGTCATCGGGGCTGACGTACTTGCCGTTGGCGTTCTGCAGCTGCATGAAGTTCATCTTGTTCTTCTTCACATAGGCGTACTCGACGTAGCCCACCGCACCCTTGATGCGGTTGACGTTGGCGGCCACACCTTCGTTGCCCTTGCCACCCACCGACGAGGCGGCGGGCCACTTGACGGCGGCACCCTTGCCCACGGTGTCGGCCCAGGGCTTGCTCACGGCGGAGAGGTAGTCGGTCCAGTTGAAGGTGGTGCCCGAACCGTCAGCGCGGTGCACGACGGTGATGTTGTCGTCGGGCAGCTTCTTGCCGGGGTTCAGGGCGGCCAGCTTGGGGTCGTTCCACTTGCTGATGGTGCCCATGAACATTTCGGCCAGCACGGGGCCGGTCACGCGCAGTTCGCCGGGCTTGAAACCGTCCAGGTTGATCACGGGCACGGTGCCACCGATGATGGCCGGGAACTGAACCATGCCGTCCTTGTCCAGATCGGCGCCGGACACCGGTGCGTCGGTCGCACCGAAGGTCACGGTCTTGGCACGGATCTGCTTGATGCCGCCCGACGAACCGATGGACTGGTAGTTCAGGCCAACGCCGGTTTCCTTCTTGTAAGCCTCAGCCCACTTGGCGTAGACGGGGAACGGGAAGGTGGCGCCAGCGCCGGTGATGTCGGCGGCGAAAGCCGTGCCCATGGCCAGGGTGGCCAGGGTGGCAGCGGCAACGGTCTTCAGAAGGGTGCGCTTGGTGTTCATACAAAAGTCCTCAAGGTTGGGGAAAAGCGATGGGGGGACTGTAATGACGCTCCATGACAGATCTGTGACATTCACAAGACCTTCAAACAGCTCCCCGCACGGCGGGCGATCTGGCGGGGTTTGGATCTGCCTCAAGCGCCCGTCGCAACCCCGGGCCGAACGCGGGCGCCGCTGCCCGGCATGAACCGGCGTTCCTCAAAAAAGAAGCCCGATGGCGTTCGGCTGGAATCGGCTCAGCGGTGGTGCGGGCAGCCTGGCGGCCTACTTGGTGGCCCTTGTGCCGCTGTCAGCGGGCCGCATTCCCAAACTGGCCGAAGTCCGGAAACGGCTCACGGCCTGACGGGCTGAACCCGTCAGTGGTGGTGCGTATGGTGGTGACCGGCAGGGTGGTGGTGCCCAAGCGCCTGCGTCTGTGGGGGCGTTGACCGCCAGTCGCCGCAGGGCACCGTGAATGGCACGTTCACCACCTGCAGCGTGGCGTGGGTGATCTCGAAGCGTTCGTGCAGCATCTCGGTGGCGGCCTGGAGAAACGCGTCGTCGGCATGGCCGACCGGCATCACCAGGTGGGCGGTCATGACCACTTCGGACGTGTCCAGGGCCCAGATGTGCAGGTCGTGCACGCGGGCTATGCCAGGCAGCGCCAGGAGGCTGGCGTGCACCGCCTGCGGGTCCACGCTGTCGGGCACGCCATCGAACAGCAGGTGCAAGGACTGGCGCAACAGGCTCCAGGTGCCCCAGAGGATCGCGCCCGCGATCAGCAGGCTGACCACCGGATCGAGCCAGGCCCAGCCCATCCAGAGCGTCAGGGCGCCGGCCACCACCACGCCGACCGAGACCAGCGCATCCGCGGCCATGTGCAGGAACGCGCCGCGGATGTTCAGGTCCGTGTCCCGACCGCGCATGAACAACCACGCTGTCACCGAGTTGACGACGATGCCCACACCGGCCACGGCCATGATGGTCACGCCCTCCTCGCTCGCCATGGACGCAGGTGCCAGCAGGCGCCCCACCGCCTCCCAGACCAGTGCGCCCATGGCCACCAGCAGCAACAAAGCGTTGGCCAGCGCAGCCACGATGCTGGCTTTGCGCCAGCCGTAGGTGTGGCGCGGGTTGGGCCGCAGCTTGCCAGCCAGGGCGCCACCCCAGGCCAGCACCAGCCCGGCCACATCGCTCAGGTTGTGGCCGGCGTCGGCCAGCAGCGCCAGCGAATTGATCTTCCAGCCGTAGAAGGCTTCGATGCCGACAAAAGCCAGATTCAGCGCGATGCCGATCGCAAAGGCCTTGTCAAAGCTGGCGGGCGCGTGGCTGTGGCCATGATCGGCACTCATGCTGCGGGCGTCTTTCGTCGCATCTGGCAGGTCAGGTCGGTGTCCAGCAGCTGCTGGGCCTGCTTGCAGACGGCCAGACCGCCGTGGGCGTCCACCCGCCGCGCCTGGACATGGAAGCGGAAGCGCATTGTCTGACCGGGTTCCGCTGGGTTCATGTGCGCGCCGGTGCGGTGGACGGGGTCAGAACAGGCCGGCCATGGCCTCGACGTCTTCGGCAAACATCTGGCCCTTCTCGGCCAGCAACAGCCGGCCGTCGCGCCCGCGCAGCAGGGTGATGGGCAAACCACGCGGCTTGGGAAAGGCCTTGCGCCACTCGGGACTGGCCCAGCCGGCGGGAAAGCGGTATCCCTTGGCCTTGAGGTAGGCCGCAGCGTCTTCGGGTTTCTTGTCGATGGACAGCGCCACCATCTGCAGGCCCCGGGCCTTCTGGCTCTGCCAGAGCTTGTCCATGCTGGGGCTCTGGAGCGCGCAGAACGGGCAGGTGCTGGACCACCAGTACACCAGCAGCGGCTGGCCCTGGGCCTGGGCCGGCTCGAACACGCTCCCATCCAGCATCGCCAGGCGCGGCACGTTCAAGACGCTGCCCACGGGCGGCAGCGGTGGTGCCTTGGCCTCATCGGCCGCCGCAGAGGCGGGCTGGGCCAGGGCCACGGACCAGGAGCCTCCCGCCAGCGCCGCGGCCGCCGTGCCCAGCAGCCAGCGGCGGCGGTCTGCGTCGCAGGGATCGTCTGGGCAACCGGGTCCTGTGCTGGGGTGCTGGATGTTCATGTCGGCGCTCCGTCTGAATGGGCGGGAGGGATCGCCAGCGTAACCCAAGCGGGTCGCCTCGGACCGGGGCTCGCAAGGCCAGTGAGCGCTGTGTCATGTGGGTGCGTCACAATCCGCGCTTCCGCCCCCCGGTGCACCACGCCCCTGCGACCTCCTTTTCTCATGCTCAACGGTACCCTGCTCGCCGCCATCGACCTCGGCTCCAACAGCTTCCGGCTGGAGATCGGCCGTTTCCATTCGGGCCACATCGAGCGCGTCGAATACCTCAAGGAAACCGTGCGCCAGGGCAACGGACTGGACGAGCAAAAGAACCTCAGCGCCGCCGCCATGCAGCGTGGCTGGGACTGCCTGGCCCGTTTTGCCGAGCGGCTGCACGGTTTCCAGAAGCACCAGGTGCGTGCCGTGGCCACCCAGACGCTGCGCGAGGCCGTCAACCGCGACGTGTTCCTCGAACGCGCCCAGCAGATCCTGGGTTTCGCCATCGAAGTGGTCTCGGGCCAGGAAGAGGCGCGGCTGATCTACCAGGGCGTCTCGCGCCTGCTGCCGCAGTCGGACGAAAAGCGGCTGGTGGTGGACATTGGCGGGCGCTCGACCGAAATGATCCTGGGCCAGGGCTTCGAGGCGCGGCGCATGGAGTCGTACCGGCTGGGCAGCGTGGCCTGGTCCACGCGCTACTTTGCCAAAGGCCTGTGCAGCGCCAGCAGCTTCAAGACGGCCGAGATCGCCGCCCAGGCGGTGCTGGACGAGGCCCTGGGCACCTTCCCCGCGAGCGAATGGCAGGTGGCCTACGGCTCGTCGGGCACGGTGGGCGCGGTGGCCGACATCCTGGCCGCCAACGGCTTTGCCGCCGGCGTGGTCACTCCAGCGGGGCTGGACTGGCTGATGGACCGCATGGTCAAGGCCGGCAGCGTCGACGCGCTGCGGCTCGAAGGCCTGAAAGAGGACCGCCGCGCCGTGCTGGGCGGCGGCCTGTCGGTGCTGCGGGCCATCTTCGGCCTGTTCGGCATTGAGCAGATGCTGCCGGCCCAGGGCGCGCTGCGCCAGGGTGCGCTGTACGACCTGATCCACCGCGAAGGCAACGACACCGACGTGCGCGAACGCACTGTGCGCTGGCTGGCCGAGCGTTTTTCGATCGACGACGACCAGGCCGAGCGGGTGCGCACCGTGGCCACCGCGCTGTTTGCCCAGATCGCCGCCGACAACGCCGATGGCCGCTACTCGAAAAAGCTGGGCTGGGCCGCGCGCCTGCACGAGATCGGCACCCACATCTCGCACGAACGCTCGTATCACCACGGCGCCTACATCCTGGACAACGTGGACGCGCCGGGCTTCTCTTTTCCCGAACTGCACCGCATGAGCCAGCTGGTGCTGGGTCAGCGGGGCAAACTGCGCAAGCTGGAAGCCGCCCTGGCCGACGAGCTGTTCGCCAAGCAGCTGCTGTGTCTGCGCCTGGCGGTGCTGCTGTGCCACGCACGCCAGATGCCCGAACACGCCGCCGTCCGGCTGGCGTACAAGAACGGCGCTTTCAAGCTCAGCACCGCCGACGGCTGGGCCAAGCGCTTCCCGCAATCGGCCTGGCTGATGGGCGAAGAGGTGCTGGCCTGGCAGAAGACACCCTGGCGGCTGACTGCCGATATCTGTTGACGCTGGACACACCCGGCGGTATTCCGTCACACCACGCGGCCGTCTTCAGGGGTGGTCGAACCCGCACCACGGCAACCTCGGGCCCCATGCTCCTAGGATGTGGGTCTGGTGCATAAGAAGATTGGTTTGACATGGCATTGGTGGTGGTGGCAGAAGACGATAGCGGCACGCGCAGGCTGGTGGGTGTGGCCCTGAGCAACCAGGGGCATGAGGTGCTGCCTGCCGCCAATGGCATGGAGGCCTGGGCGCTGATCCGCGAGCACCGGCCCGATGTCATCGTCAGCGACGTGAACATGCCCGCCCTGACCGGCTTCGAGCTGCTGCAGCTTGTGCGGGAACACACCGACCTGGGCCAGACACCGTTCATCCTGCTGACGTCGCTGCAGGAGCGGCGCGACATGCGCCAGGGCATGAACCTGGGGGCGGACGACTACATCACCAAGCCGCTGCGCCCGCGCGAGCTGATCGATGCGGTGGCCGCGCAGCTCGGCCGCCAGGCCATGCGCCAGGCGGCCCGTGCCCTGCAGGTGCAGGCGGCACTGACCGAAGCGCTGGAAGAACAGGCCTGGGCGCTGCAGGAGCAATACGAAAAGCGGCTGGCGCGCGAACTCAGCGAACAGTGGCCCGGCCAGACCAGCGGTGCCGACAGCACCAGCCTCCCCGACGCCACCGTGCTGTTTGCCGACATCCGCCACTACCCGGCCTGGCTGGCCGAGCTCAGCCCGGACGAGATGGGCCTGCTGCTCAAGCGCTTCTATGAAAACAGCGGGGACACGGTGCACCTGTTCGGCGCGAGCGCCTTGCAGTTCGTGGGCGAAGGGGTACTGGCCGTGTTCGCCGACACCGACCCCGCATCCACCACCGCCCCGCACAGCCTGCGCGCCACCAAGGCCGCGCTGGGTCTGCGCAAGGCCGCGGCCGGCATGGCCGCTTTCGTGCAGCGCCAGTTCCCGGGTCGGCCGCTGCCCCCTTTCGAGGTGGGCGTCGCCCTGCACCGCGGGCCGGTGGGCATGGCGCGCATGGACGGCCTGACCGGTGGCAACCCTCAACACATTCCGGTGGGCGAGACCGTGGTCGATGCCATAGCCCTGCAGCGCCACGCCAGCGTCCTGCCCGGAACCATCACCGTCACGGTGCCGGTGCTGCGCGCCGTCACCGGTGCGGTGCGCCCGGTCGCGCGCAACCTGGTGACCTTGCCGCACCGCCAGGAGCCGCTGGACGTGTGCTCGGTCGAACCCCTGCCCGGCTGAACACCAGAAGCCTTCTGTGACCGATTCCCTGACCCCACACCGCCGTCGCCTGCCGCTGGGCACCGCCCTCATCGCCGCCCTGGTGCTGGCCGCGCTGGTGCCGGCGCTGCTGGTGTCGTGGCTGCTGTCTTCCAACAGTTCGCGTGCCATCGAAACCCTGGCCGAAAACGCCATGGGCCAGGCCGCCCACCGGGTGGACGTGGGCGCCCTGGCCCACCTGGGCGAGTCGCACACGGTGGTCAACGCGCTGGTGCCCCCGGTGGCCACCAGCGGGTCCGAGGGCGAACGCACACGGCGCTGGCTGCAAGACACGACCTCGTTCGAGCTGATGGCGCACGCGCTGACGCAGCAGTCACCCAACGTGCCCTACCTGTATTTCGGCACGGAAGACGGCAGCTTTTTCGGGCTCGAACGCGAAGACCGGGGGTTCATCGTCCGCACCATCCGCCCGGGCGACAGCGGCCGCCGCCACTACCTGATCAGCTCGCCGGGGGACCGCAGCGAGCTCATCAGAACCGAAACCACCGTCTACGACCCGCGGGCCCGCCCCTGGTACAAGCTGGCCGCCAGCACCGGCCAGCGCGTGTTCACCAACGTCTACCGGTCGGCGGTGAAGAACCAGTTCGACCTGACCCTGGCCCACCCGATCTACGACAGCGACCAGAAGACGCTGCTGGGTGTGATGGCCGTGGACATGAGCTTGGCGCGCCTGACCGACCTGATCCGCAGCACCCGCATCAGCGAGAACGCGGTGACCTACCTGGTGGATGCCCAGGGCCTGATGGTGGCCTCGTCTGTGGACGAAGCCCTCACCTACCAGCTCGACGGCAAGCCCCAGCGCATCAAGCCCGAACAGAGCAAAGACCCGCTGGTGCAAGCGTCGTACAAGCTGTTCAAGGAACGCGGCAATGGCCGCCCGGACGGCCCTGGCCTGATGCGCCTGGAGACCAAGCAGGACTGGCTGCAAGGCCTGGGCCTGACCAACAACCGGCTGATCGCCATGCAGCGCCCGTTTGGCCAGAAATACAACCTGGACTGGCAGCTCATCGTGGTGGCGCCCGAGAAGGACTTCACCGAGCAGGTCACGCGCGCCCGCCAGTGGGCGCTGCTGGCCATGGCCGGGCTGATCGGCATCGGCGCGCTGGTGGCTTTCGGGGTCGCGCGGCGCCTGTCAGGCCAGTTCCGCCTGCTCAACCAGTCGGCGCAGCAGCTCGGCTCGGGTGAGGTGCCGCCGGTGCAGACGGGCACCCGGTTCAGCGAGGTGCACAACCTGTCGCAGGTGATGCACGCCAGTGCGGTCCAGCTACAGGCCTATCACGCCGAGGTGGAACAGAAGAACGACGCCCTGCGCGAGGCCGCCCAGCTGCTGGAAGAACGTGTGGCGCAGCGCACCGCCGAACTGGCCGCCTCGCGCGAAGAAGCGCTGACCGCGGTCAAGGCCAAGGCCGGTTTCCTGGCGGTGATGAGCCACGAGATCCGCACCCCGCTGCACGGCGTGGTGGGCATGAGCGAGCTGCTGGCCGAATCGCCCTTGACGCCCACCCAGCAGGACTTGCTGGGCGTGCTCAAGGTCTCCAGCGACCAGTTGCTGGCCGTGGTGGACGACATCCTGGATTTCTCCAAGATCGAGGCCGGCAAGCTGCAGCTCGAACACGAAGCGCTGGACGTGCGCGCCACCATCGGTCAGGTGGTCGACATGGTGCGCTTCAAGGCGCGTGAGAAGGGACTGTCCTTGTTGCTGGACGTGGCGCCCGACGTGCCCGCCGCCATCCGCGGCGACGTGACCCGGCTGCGTCAGGTGCTGCTGAACCTGCTGTCCAACGCCATCAAGTTCACCGAGCAGGGCCAGGTGGCGCTGGCGGTGCACGCCACCCGGGCGGGCGGGCAGCCGGCGCTGGCTTTCAGCGTCACCGACACCGGCGCAGGCATCGCACCCGAGCGCCTGCCCCAGCTGTTCCAGCCCTTTGCGCAGGGCGACACGGCCACCGCACGGGTGCACGGAGGCACCGGCCTGGGCCTGATGATCTGCAAACACCTCGTGGCGCTGATGGGTGGCGAGATCGGCGTGCAGAGCACGCCTGGGGCGGGCTCCTGTTTCCGCTTCACCATTGGCGCCAAAGTGGCCGACCTGGCTCTGGTGCCGGTGCCGCGCCACACCCCGCTGCCCCACGCCGCCCGGGCTGAACGCGTGCTGGTGGTGGACGACCACCCGGTCAACCTCAAGGTGGCGGGGGCCATGCTGCAGCGCCTGGGCTACCCGCACGCCAGCGCATCCGGCGGCGCCGAAGCCCTGGAGGTGATCGAGGCCGCCCACGCGGCCGGCCAGCCCTTTGCCGTCGTGCTGCTGGACAGCCACATGCCGGGACTGGACGGCTGGGCCACCGCCCGTGCCATCGCGCAGCGCTGGGGCGAACAGGCACCGGTGCTGATCGGCATGTCCGCGTCCAACCTGGGATCGGACCACGCGCGGGCCCTGGCCGCCGGCATGCGCGAACACCTGCCCAAGCCGCTGGAACTCGAACGCCTGGCGCGGTCGCTGCAGCAATGGTGCCCGCCGCGTGCCGACGCTGTGGCCTCCCCGGTAGACCAGGCCACACCGGCCAGCACCCCCGCACTGGACCCGCTGCGCTGGCAGGCGCTGGCGGAGTACGACGACGCCCACGGCAGCCTGAGGCGCGAGCTCGCCAGCGACTTTCTGGCAGCGCTGAGCGAACGCACGGCGGGTCTGGAGCGAGCCGCGGCGGCGGGCCATGCGAGCGCGCTCGAACTGGCCGCGCACGGTTTGCGCGGCGCCGCCGACAACCTAGGCCTGAGCGCCCTGGGTGCACTGAGCCGGCGACTGGAGGCGGCGGCCCAGGAGGGCCGGATCGACACCGAGCTTCTGGACCAGCTGCGCACGACCACCGACGCCACGGTTCAGGCGCTGGAGGCCGCCCTGGCCACCCTGCCCCGGGCCTGAGCGGGCAGGCCGGCGCTGGTCTGGGTCAGAGCAGTTCGGGCGTCTGCACGGTGACGATGACCGTCTGCAGTGCGCCATTGCGCTCACGCTGGCGCAGCCACCACAGCGCGCCCTTTTTCATGGAGCAGTCTTCTTCGTTCAGGTGCAGCAGGCGGGCGATCACCTGGCCCAGCGTGGGCTGGTGCCCCACCACCACCACCGGCGACTTGCCGTTGGGCCACTGCACCAGCTCCAGCAGGGCCAGCGGGTCGCCGTCAGGGAGCAACTCGTCGCGCATCTTGAACTTGCGGCCCAGGGCCAGCGCGGTCTGTTCGGTGCGCTGCGCCGGGCTGGCAAAGATGCGTGCGCCGTCCGGCAGCTGGCGGTCCAGCCAGGCGGCCATGCGCGCGGCCTGTTTTTCGCCCCGGGGGGTCAGCTTGCGGGCCAGGTCCAGCGCATCGCCGGGCTGACCGCGCTCCAGATCGGGGTGTTCCTGGGCTTCGGCGTGGCGCCAGAGGATCAGTTCCATCGCGGGTTTCCTGTGGGGTTCAGCCGCGGCTGCCGTAGCGCGCCATCAAGTGGTTCTGCGCCGAATGCACAACCGCACGCGCCTTGTTCCCTGGCGCGGCAATGGCCGCGGACGGCAGGTAGCGGCCGTCGGGCTGCAGCAGCCAGGCGTCCTTGGTGTCGTGCAGGTAGGCGAGCAGGCATTCATCGATGATGCGTTGGCGCATCGCGGTGTCGGTCACGGGCCAGGCCAGTTCAACGCGCCGCAGCATGTTGCGGTTCATCCAGTCGGCGCTGGAGAGCCACAGACTCTCCACACCGTCGATGCGGAAGTAGAACACGCGCGAATGCTCCAGCAGACGGCCGATCACCGAGCGCACGCGCACGTTGTCGGTCACGCCCGGCTGCCCCGCTGGCAGGATGCACGCGCCCCGCACGATCAGATCGATCTGCACCCCGGCCTGCGAGGCCTCGGCCAGCGTGCGGGCCAGCGGCTCGTCGGTCAGCGCGTTCATCTTGAGCACGATCCGTGCCTCTTTGCCCGCCCGCGCGGCGGCCGCCGCGGCCTCGACCTGCTCGGTCATGGCCTTGTGCAGGTGGAACGGCGCGATCAGCGCCTTGTGCAGCCGGGGCAGACGGTTCTGGCTGGCCAGGTGCAGGAAGATCTGGTCCAGGTCGGCGGTCAGCGCCTCGTCGGCGGTGAGGTGGCTGATGTCGGTGTACAGCCGCGCCGTGCCGGGGTTGTAGTTGCCGGTGGACAGGTGGGCGTAGCGGCGCAGGCGGCCTTTCTCGCGCCGGGTCACCAGCAGCATCTTGGCGTGGGTCTTCAGGCCCACCACGCCGTACACCACCTGCGCGCCCACCGACTCCAGCCGCTCGGCGTAGTTGATGTTGGCCTCTTCGTCAAAGCGGGCCTTGAGCTCCACCACCGCGGTCACTTCCTTGCCGCGGCGCACGGCTTCGCGCAGCAGATCCATCAGCTCGGACTTGGCGCCGGTGCGGTAAATGGTCTGCTTGATGGCCAGCACGTCGGGGTCTTCCACCGCTTCGCGCAGAAAGGCCAGCACCGCCTCGAAGCTCTCGTAGGGCTGGTGGATCAGCACGTCGCCCTGTTGCAGCCGTTCGAAGAAGCTCTGCCCGGGCGACAGGTCCACCGGCCAGCCGCCGGTGTAGCGCTCAAAGCGCAGCGCGGGCGCGTCCACCTGGTCGATCAGCTGGTTCAGCCGCACCAGGTTCACCGGGCCGGGCGCGCGATACAGCGCCGGGGGGGGCAGATCGAACTGCGCCAGCAGGAAGTTCGACAGGTATTCGGAACAGCCGGCCGACACCTCCAGCCGCAGCGCCTCGCCGTAGTGGCGCTGCTGCAGGCCTTTGCGCAGGGCGGTGCGCAGGTTCTTGACCTCTTCCTCGTCCACCGCCAGATCGGAATGGCGCGTGACGCGGAACTGTGAAAACTCGGTCACCTGCCGGCCGGTGAACAGGTCGGCCAGGTGGGAGCGGATCAGGCTGGAGATGGAGACGAAGTGGGTCTGCTTGGAGCCCTTGGCCTGCGGCATGCGCACGAAGCGCGGCAGGATGCGCGGCACCTTGACGATGGCGATTTCGTTCTCGCGCCCGAACGCGTCTTTGCCCTTGAGGCGCACGATGAAGTTCAGCGACTTGTTGGCCACCTGCGGGAACGGATGCGCCGGGTCCAGACCCACCGGCATCAGCAGCGGTTGCACCTCGCGCTGGAAGTACTCCCTGACCCAGCGGCGCTGGCGCGGGTTGCGCTCGCCGTGCGCCACCAGTTTGATGCCCTTCTTCTCCAGCAAGGGCAGCAGCTCGTCGTTGTAGATCGCGTACTGCTGCGCCACCAGGGCGTGCACCGTGGCCGAGACGCGCTCATAGCTCTCTTCGGTGTAGGTGCCGCGCTGTTCGTGCGACTTGCGCGCGGCCAGCTGGGGCGCCATGCGCACCTCGAAAAATTCATCCAGGTTGCTGGAGACGATGCTCAGGTAACGCAGGCGTTCGAGCAGCGGCACGTCGGTGCGCCGGGCCCAGTCCATCACGCGCTCGTTGAAGGCCAGGATGCTGTGGTCGCGGTCCAGTAAATTGAGGCGGTGATGGGCGGGTGTGAGGCTCATGGAACCGGAGAAATGCGGGCCAGCAGCGCAGAAAGTGCGCCGCGATATTGAAGATCATTCTATTCAACGGCGCGATGACGGTTGTGTGACAACCGGGCGCGCACCGGACAGCGGCACGGGGCGCGACACCGCCTCGCCGCGCGGGCGGCGCAGGTGGCGCGGCAGCGGCGCGAGGTAGGACACGAACAACTCGGCTGCACGCGCCCACCCGAAACGCTGAGCCCGCTCGCGCGCCTGGTGCCGCGGCACGCGCAGAGCCTCCTGCCAGGCCTGGCCGAGGTCCTCGCGCATCGCACCGGCGCCGCCGTCGCCCAGCACCTGCAGCGGACCGTCCACCGGGTAAGCGGCCACCGGCACGCCGCAGGCCATGGCTTCGAGCATGACCAGTCCGAAGGTTTCGTTCTTGCTGGGAAAGACGAACACGTCGGCCGCCGCATAGACCTGGGCCAGTTCGGTGCGCGGCAGCACACCCAGCCAGTGCACGTTGGGGTAACGGCCGCGCAGCTCCCCTTCGAGCGGCCCCACGCCGCACACCACCTTGCTGCCCGGCACGTCCAGGTTCAGGAAGGCCGCGATGTTCTTCTCGTAGGACACGCGCCCGACGTACAGGCTCACCGGCCGTGCCAGGTGGCCCAGGCCGGGGCATTCGGTGGCCTGCGGTGCGAAGGCAAACAGGCGCGTGTCCACGCCGTGGGTCCATTCGCGCAGGTTCTTGAAGCCGCGTTGCGCCAGCATGTCCAGCACCCCGCGGGTGGGCACCATGACCGCGGCGCTGGGCCGGTGGAAGCGGCGGAACAGCGCGTAGCCCCAGGACAGCGGCACGCCCAGCGCGGCGTGGAGGATCTCGGGAAACTTGGTGTGGAAGGCGGTGGAAAACGGCAGGTCGTGGCGCAGGCAATGGCGCCGCGCCGCCCAGCCCAGCGGCCCTTCGGTGGCGATGTGGATGGCGTCGGGCTGGGCCGCGCTGATCATCTGCGACAGGCGCCGTCCCGGTAGCACGGCGATGTCGATGCCCGCGTACCCCGGGCATGGCCGGGTTCGGAACTGGCCGGGGTGGATGACCACGATTTCGTGCCCTACCGCCTGCAACTGGCGCACCAGCTCCACCAGCGTGGTGACCACGCCATTGACCTGAGGGGACCAGGCGTCGGTGACGAGCACGAGCTTCATGGGGTCTCCGTTGCGTTTCCTGTCATTTGTCGACGGCATCAGGCCGTCAGACGCTCCGGCGCCTCGATGGGTTCCCGGCGGTTCGCGGTGGTGGCGTGCCAGTGCACCAGTTCGAGCCGTCCGTCCAGGTGTTCGACCAGGGCCGTCAGGCTTTCGACCCAGTCGCCATCGTTGCAGTACAGCGTGCCGTCGATGTGCCGCATCTCGGCGCGGTGGATGTGGCCGCAGACCACGCCCTGGTAGCCACGCGAGCGCGCCTCGGCGGCCACGGCACCCTCGAAGTCGCTCACGTAGTTCACCGCGGTCTTAACCTTGTGCTTGAGGTACTGCGAGAGCGACCAGTACGGAAGGCCCAGGCGGGCGCGCAGGCTGTTGAGGTGCCGGTTCAGGCGCAGCGTGAACTCATACAGGTTGTCACCCACGTAGGCGAGCCACTTGGCGCACTGGATGACGCCGTCGAAATGGTCACCGTGCACCACCCATAGGCGCTGGCCGTCGGCGGTGGTGTGCACGGCTTCGTTGCGGACCTCGATGCCACCGAAATGATGGCCATCGAACTGGCGGGCAAATTCGTCGTGGTTGCCGGGCACGAAGACCACGCGGCAACCCTTGCGCGCGCGGCGCAGCAGTTTCTGCACCACGTCGTTGTGCGCCTGGGGCCAGAACCATTTGCGGCGCAGTTGCCAGCCGTCGATGATGTCGCCCACCAGGTACAGGGTCTGGCTGGGGTGGTGCTTGAGGAAATCCAGCAGCGCCGCCGCCTGGCAGCCGGCCGTGCCCAAGTGCAGGTCGGAAATGAAAACGGCCCGGTAACGGGGCCGTTCTCCTCCATCACCGTGGGGCTCGTCGTCGGCCTCGATGCCCGGGGGCAGAGCCCCTGTGAGCCCCCATCCACCCAGCGCTTCGAAAGCCGTCCGCATGTCAAGCACCCAAAAAGTGTTTGCGGTAGCGGGCCGGCAGATCCTGCAGACGCATCATCAGCGGCAGATCGGCGGCGTTGAAATCTGGGTCCCAGGCCGGTGGGCCGAGTACCTTGGAACCCAGGCGCAGGTAGCCCTTGATCAGCGCGGGCGGCTCCACATCCAGCGTGCCGTCCAGCTGTTCCACCGGCAGCGGCAGGCGCGGGCGCACATGCCATTCGATGGAGGCGAGGTGTTTTTCTTTGACCTGGCGCCAGATGCTGGCCGCGGCGTGGCCACCGCCGACCATGCCGTGCGGGCCTTCCATGTTCATGGGGATGCTGGCGCAGCCGATCATGGTGTCGAGCTGGTTACGCACCATGAACTCGCCCAGGGCGCCCCACAAGGCCATGATCACGCCGCCGTGGCGGTGATCCGGGTGCACGCAGCTGCGGCCCAGCTCGACCATGCGCTCGCGCAGGGTGCGCAGGCGGGTCAGGTCGAATTCGGTGTCGCTGTAGGTGCTGCCCACACGCCTGGCCTGGGCCGGGGTGAGCACGCGGTAGGTACCGATCACCTGGCGGCTGGCGGCGTCGCGCACCAGCAGGTGTTCGCAGTAGTCGTCGAACAGGTCCACGTCGTGGCCGGGGACGGTCTTGGGCAGTCGGGCGCCCATTTCGCCAGCGAAGACGGCGTACCTCAGGCGCTGCGCTTCCCGAACCTCGTCCAGGTGACGGGCCCAGGAGACTTCGATGCCGCCTGGCGCGACCGGTGCCACCAGCGGCTGAGGCTGGAAATCGGTGCGGGGATGAAGTGACCCCCGTGGCAGGGCGATGGTGGCGATGTCCAGTGTGGGGGTGGGCAGCTCTTTCATGGGGTGCTCCGGTTGTTGCATCCGCCGGGGACGCGGGCTTGGTTTTCACTCAGGTTCGCCAGTGATTCTGGTAACCGGGCGTGACCCCCGCATGGCACTCACATGAAGCTTTGATGACTTGCCCCCACCTGCATGCGGGCCACCCCGGAAGGGACGGATTTGCGGCACAATCCGCTCAATTATTCAACTAGCATTGAAATATGGACCACCTCAACACGCAAGAACAGCAGACCGTGCGAGCCCTCTCGGCCCTGGCCCAGGTGCAGCGCCTGCGCGCCTTTCGCGCCCTGGTGGTGGCCGGGCCAGGCGGCCTGACGCCGGGCGCCCTGTCGGCGCAGCTGGCGATCGCGCCCAGCGCCTTGTCCTTCCATCTCAAAGAGCTCGCGCAGGCCGATCTGGTGAGCGTGGAGCCACAGGGACGCAACCTCATTTACCGCGCCCAGTTCGACCGCATGAACGCGCTGCTGGCCTACCTGACCGAACACTGCTGCGCCGGTCAGCCCTGCGAGGCCGTACCCGCCCCCAGCTGCTGCGGCTGACACCCGCCTGCCGCGCCCCGTTGTGTCACCGCGTTGTCACACACTGCCAAAATAATTCAACACTTCTTGAACCATTGATCTGACGCCGGCACCGGTGCAGACCCGACATCCAAAGGACCCGGAACACATGAAAGTCGGTATCAACGGCATGGGCCGCATGGGGCGCCTGGCCCTGCGCGCGGCCTTCGGCGCGATCGAACGCGAAGCCATCGACCCCCGCAGCGGCAACCGCCTAGAGGTGGTGCACCTCAACGAGATCAAGGGCGGCGCCGCTGCCACCGCCCACCTGCTGGCGTTTGACACGGTGCAGGGCAAGTGGCGCGCGGACATCGCGGCCGAGGGCAGCGACGCGATCCGCATCAATGAACAGCGCCTGTCGTTCAGCGAACACCCCACCGCTGGCGAGATCCCCTGGGGCGACCTGGGCGTGGATGTCGTGCTGGAATGCACCGGCAAATTCCTCACGCCCGAAACCCTGCAGGGCCACCTGGACCGCGGCGCCAAACGCGTGATCGTGGCGGCGCCGGTGAAGGTGGGTGATGTGCTGAACATCGTGGTCGGCGTCAACGATCACCTGTACAACCCGGCGCGCGACCGCATCGTCACCGCCGCCAGCTGCACCACCAACTGCCTGGCGCCGGTGGTGAAGGTGGTGCACGAGGCCATCGGCATCCGCCACGGCCAGATCACCACCCTGCACAACCCGACCAACACCAACCTGGTGGTGGACGCGCCTCACAAGGACCTGCGCCGCGCCCGCAGCGCCATGGTGAACCTCGCGCCCACGACCACCGGCAGCGCCACCGCCATCGCGCTGATCTACCCCGAGCTCAAGGGCAAGCTCAACGGCCACGCGGTGCGCGTGCCCGCGCTCAATGCCTCGCTGACCGACTGTGTGTTCGAAGTCAACCGGGCCACCACGGCAGAAGAGGTCAACGCCTTGTTCGAGGCCGCTGCCAACGGCCCACTGGCGGGCATCCTGGGCTACGAGAGCCGCCCGCTGGTCAGCGCCGATTACGCCCGCGACACCCGCAGTTCCATCGTGGACGGCCTGTCGACCATGGTGACCGACGGCACGCTGCTCAAGGTCTACGCCTGGTACGACAACGAGATGGGCTACGCCACCCGCATGGTCGACCTGGCCTGTCATCTCGAATCGGTTGGCATCTGAACGCAACGGCATGAACACCGCGACGCGCAACTACGCCATCGTCACCGCCGCCTACTGGGGCTTCACGCTCACCGACGGTGCGCTGCGCATGCTGGTGCTGCTGCACTTTTACAAGCTCGGCTACTCGCCGTTCACGCTGGCCTTTCTGTTCCTGCTGTACGAGGCGGCCGGTGTGCTGGCCAACCTGATCGGCGGCTGGCTGGCCACGCGCTACGGCATCCAGCGCATGCTGACCGTGGGCCTGGTCACGCAGATCACCGGCTTCACACTGCTCTCGCTGCTCAACCCGGCCTGGACGGCCGCGATGTCCGTGGCCTGGGTGGTGGTGGCGCAAGGCATCTGCGGTGTGGCCAAGGACCTGACCAAGACCGCCAGCAAGTCGGCAATCAAGGTCACGCAGGCGCAGGCCAAGGCCGAAGACGGCGGCAACAACCAGCTCTTCAAGTGGGTGGCCTGGTTCACCGGCAGCAAGAACGCCATGAAGGGCATCGGCTTCTTCCTCGGCGGCGTGCTGCTGCAGGCGCTGGGCTTTCAGCACTCGCTCTGGGCCATGGCCGCGTTGTTGTTGCTGGTGCTGGCGGGCGTGGTGCTGTCGGTGCCGCCGATGATGGGCAAGGCCAAGGCGTCGAAGTCGGCCAAGGAGCTGTTCGCCAAAAACGCTGGCATCAACGGCCTGGCCGCGGCACGCGTGGCGCTGTTCGGCGCGCGCGATGTGTGGTTCGTGGTCGGCGTGCCGGTGTTCCTGTATTCACAGGGCTGGACCTTCACCATGGTGGGCGGGTTTCTGGCGGCCTGGACCATTGGCTATGGCCTTGTGCAGGCGCTGGCGCCGAGCCTGGTCAAACGCAGCCCGGACGGGCTGACCAGCGAGGTGCCGGCCGCGCGCTGGTGGTCGCTGGTGCTGGCCATCATCCCGGTGGGCATCGCGGCGGCGGTGATGATGGAACTGCCGAACCTGCAGTGGTGGGTGGTCGGCGGCCTGGGCCTGTTCGGCTTCGCCTTCGCGGTCAATTCCTCGGTGCATTCCTACCTGATCCTGGCCTACGCCGGCAGCGAGAAAGCGGCCGAGGACGTGGGCTTCTACTACGCCGCCAACGCGCTGGGCCGCTTCTTCGGCACGCTGATGTCGGGGCTGCTCTACCAGTGGGGCGGGCTGCTGTACGCCCTGGTGGGTTCGGCGCTGATGTTGCTGATCTGCTGGCTGCTCACGCTGGCGCTGCCCACGCGCCTGGCCCTGCCTGCTCAGGCTGCTCCGTCCAGCTGAACAACCCAAACCTTGCAAAGGACTACCCCATGAACGCACCCAAGGTCTACAACGTGCTGTTTCTGTGCACCGGCAATTCGGCGCGCAGCATCATGGCCGAAGCCATCCTCAACGCGCAGTCGGCCGGACGCTTCCGGGCGTTCAGCGCCGGCAGCCACGCCGTGGGCACAGTGAACCCGGGCGCCATCGACCTGCTGCAGCGCAACCACTACAAGACGGACAGCCTGCGCAGCAAGCGCTGGGACGAATTTGCGGCGCCCGGCGCACCGATGATGGACTTCGTGTTCACCGTCTGCGACCAGGCCGCCGCCGAAGTCTGCCCGGTCTGGCCCGGTCAGCCGATCTCGGCGCACTGGGGTGTGGCCGATCCGGCCGCCGTGACCGGGGACGACGAGAAGATCCACCGCGCCTTCAACGACGCCTTCAGCGTGCTCTCGCGCCGCATCTCGCTCTTCCTGTGCCTGCCGATCGACAAACTCAGCCGCCTGGCGCTGACGCAGGAAGTCCAGCAGATCGGGAAGGATCAGCAGGCCACCGTCTGACACCGTCACCCCATGGGACTGTTTGAACGCTACCTCACCGTCTGGGTCGGCCTGGGCATCCTGGCCGGTGTGGGCCTGGGCCTGCTCACCCCCGCGACCTTCGCCGCCATCGCCGCTGTCGAGTTCGCACACGTCAACCTCGTGGTGGCGGTGCTCATCTGGGTGATGATCTACCCGATGATGATCCAGATCGACTTCGCGGCCGTGCGCGACGTCGGCAAACGACCCCAGGGCCTGCTGCTCACCGTGGTGATCAACTGGCTCATCAAGCCCTTCACCATGGCGGCGCTGGGCGTGCTGTTCTTCCGCTACATCTTTGCGGACTGGGTCGATCCGCAGTCGGCCAGCGAATACATCGCCGGCATGATCCTGCTGGGCGTGGCGCCCTGCACCGCCATGGTGTTCGTGTGGAGCCAGCTCACCAGGGGCGACCCCAATTACACGCTGGTGCAGGTGTCGGTGAACGACCTCATCATGGTGTTCGCCTTCGCCCCCATCGCGGCGTTTCTGTTGGGCGTGACCGACCTGGCCGTGCCCTGGGAAACGCTGCTGCTGTCCACCGTGCTCTACGTGGTGCTGCCGCTGGTGGCAGGCGTGCTGACGCGGCAGGCGCTGCGCCAGCGCGGCGGCGAGGCGGCGGTCAGCGCGTTCGTGAAGGTGCTCAAGCCCTGGTCCGTGGTCGGCCTGATCGCCACCGTGGTGCTGCTGTTCGGCTTCCAGGCCCAGACCATCGTGGCCCAGCCCGCGGTCATCGCCTTGATCGCCGTGCCGCTGCTGATCCAGACCTACGGCATCTTCGCCATCGGCTACGTCGGCGCGCGCTGGCTCAAGCTGCCCCACGACATCGCCGCACCGGCCTGCCTGATCGGCACCTCCAACTTCTTCGAGCTGGCGGTGGCCGTCGCCATTTCGCTGTTCGGCCTGCACTCCGGCGCCGCGCTGGCCACGGTGGTGGGCGTGCTGGTGGAGGTGCCGGTGATGCTGTCGCTGGTGGCGCTGCTCAACCGCCTGGCGCCGCGCGGGGCACCACGGACGGCCTGAGAGAATACGGGGCTGTGACACACGCCCCGTCCTCCGCCGCCCATCCACTGATCTGCCACCCGGCCAGCCCCTGCCCGCTGCCTCTGCGGATCGGTGTGCGGCTGTCGGCCGCCGTCCGCGACACCGTGCCCGGCCTGCTGCTTCAATACGAGGTGCAGGGCGACACCCGCCGCCTGCGTCTGCCCGCGCCGGCCACACCAGGACACGCCGACGGCCTGTGGCAGCACACCTGCCTGGAAGCCTTTGTGGGCGTGGTGGGCGACGGAGCCTACCGCGAGTTCAATTTTTCGCCGTCCGGCCAATGGGCGGCCTACCGGTTCAGCGGCCCGCGCCAGCGCGACACCGCGGCCGAAGCGGCCCTGGGCCCGGTGCGACCCCACATCGACCTGGAGCTGACCCCGCACCGGCTGTCGCTGCAGGCCTGGCTGCCCGCACACGCCCTGCCCGCTCCATCGG
>CALRYD010000036.1:0-45296 GCA_943372305.1 Hydrogenophaga intermedia
GCGCGCAGCGGCCTGCAGTACGGCTTTGTGGGCGTGCCGGGCGCTGAAAACGGCCCGGGACAGCACGGCGCGCAAGGCACGCCGCGCGTGGGCATCGTCACCCGGCTGAAGGTCGAGTCGGTGCAGTCGCTGGTCGATTTCCCCGCCGCTGCCGTGGTGCAGGTACCGGGCATCGGCGCGCACACCCGATTCGAACGCCCGCCCCTGCTGGCCACGCTGCGCATGAAGCACGGGCAAGACATTGCCGTCATCACCGCCCACCTCAAAAGCAAGCGTCCCAAGTTTCTGCAAGATTCGCAAGGCAACGCGCTGGAAGACAAAGACGACCCGGCCGTGCAGGCCGTGGCCACGCTGCGCTCGCTCATCATGCGCGCGGGCGAAGCGCTGGCGCTGAGGCTGAAGGTGGTGGAGCTGCTGCACCGCACGCGCCTGCCTCTGATCGTGATGGGCGACCTCAACGACAGCCCGCACAGCGTGACCACCCAGCTGATCGCTGCCACCTCGCAAGTGGCCTACGACAAAGGCGCGCGCGACCATGCGCTCTACAGCGCCTGGGACGTGCAGGGCGAAGGTGCGCTGCGCCGCGACGTGGCCTTCAGCCACATCCACCAAGGCTACCCCGAGGTGCTGGACCAGGTGCTGGTGAGCGAAGAATTCGTGGCCACCAGCCGCCGCGCCATCGGCGACGTGCGGCGCGTCGAGGTGTTCAACGACCACCTGTTTGAAGGCCGAGACCGCAGCCGCAGCGACCACGGCTTTGTGCGGGCGCTGCTGCGGTTGAAACTGGAATAACCCTCCGCGCCGCTTTGCGTCACCCCCCTTGAAAGGGGGGCGGCACTGGCCGTCCGGCGGAGCCGGCCCGGCGGTGCCTCTGGCACAGGCAAATCGCGCGTTGTGCGTTGCGCAGTAGGGGTCAGCCCCTCACAAAAGCGGTCACCAGCGGTTCATCGCCCACCTGCCGGCTCCAGTGGCCGTGCACTGCGGGGTCAAAGGTCGCGCCCTCGGGCAGGGTGTCGGCCGAATAGAAGTGATCGCCCGGGCCGAAAACGCGCGAGCTGCCGTCCTGCAGGCCGATTTCCATCCGCCCTTGGAGCACGAACAGCCACTGCGGCGCGCCGGTGCAATGAAACGTGCTGCGAAAACCCACCGGGCTTTCGCGCAGCTGCAGACCGCCCGAAGACATGAGCGGCGACAGGCGCGCCGTGGGCGTGCCCTCATTCAGTTCGACGGACTCTTCGCGGAAGGCTGCACGGCCGTCGGTACCGGTGAACAGCACGACTTTCTTGAAAACGCTCATGGGTGACTCCTGTTGCCGGCTTTGTACCAGAGGGGATGCAAGGCCCATGAAAAAAGCCCGGCGCCTTGCGGCGGCCGGGCTGTGAAGACCTTGGAGACAACCGTGCGCGAAATCAGTTGGCGCGGTAGCGGTTCGGGTACAGCTCGTTGAGCTTCTTGCCCGAATCGCCTTCGGCCACGATGTCACCGGTGCGGCGGGCTTCTGCCAGCTCGGCCTTCACCTGTTCGCGGGTCTTGCCCTGGGCCAGGGTGCTGGCGGCCGGGTAACGGCCGGGGAACAGTTCGCGGTAGGTGGCGCCGGTTTCGGTGTTGGCGACCAGTTCGCCGTTGCGGATGGCTTCGGCCAGCTCGGCCTTCACGTCGGCGCGGGTCTTGCCCTGGGCCAGGGCGGTCGCGGTGTAGCGGTGCGGAGCCAGCTGATTGAGCTTCTGGCCGGTTTCGCCATCGGCCACGATGTCACCGGTGCGGATGGCGTCCGACAGCTCGGCCTGCACGTCGGCGCGGGTCTTGCCGGCCACAACAGTGGCCTTGGGGTAGAGGTCCGGGAATATGTCGCGGGCGGTCTGGCCGGTTTCGGCGTTGACGACGATGTCGCCGTTGCGCTGGGCTTGCAGCAGCTCGGCGCGCACCTGATCGCGGGTCTTGGGGGCGGCGTCCTGGGCCAGGACCTGACCAGCGGACAGGGCGGCAACGGCGAGGGCGATGGCGGAAACAACTTGGCGGTTCATGGTGAAGTCCTTTCAGTGACAACGAACAAAAAATCGAACAAAAAAACTCAAGACACAGGGCAGAGGCATCGTGCCGGCCTGGCGCCTGGGTGTCGTCTCGCCGCTGTATCGCTTGTTTTCGCTGTGTTTCAGCACGGCGGCGGCGGTGAGGACCACCCGGGTGGAAGGGCCCGGCATCGAAGCGCTGGAGGGGTACTGCGCTGCGATGGGGTGAACTTTAAAATTTCTCTTTGAGGAGAAAAACAACCAGTCTGTCGTTGGTATATTTCTGATTCAGCAACAATCAAAGCCTTGAAAGCGGGAACCCCATGGACCGACTGAACTCGATGCGCGTGTTCCTGAAGGTGGTGGACGAAGGCGGTTTCGCCGCCGCGGCGCGCGCGCTGGACATGTCCCCCGCCGTGGTCACGCGCCTGGTGGCCGACCTCGAGGACCACCTGGGCACGCGGCTGCTGCAGCGCACCACACGCCGCCAGTCGCTCACCGACGCGGGCGAGGCCTACCTGGAACGGGTGCGCCCGCTGCTGCAGGACCTGGAAGAAGCCGACGCCCTGGTGAGCTCGCGCACCCGCGAACTGGCCGGCGTGCTGCGGGTGCTGGCGCCCCCGGTGCTGGCCACGCACGTGCTGGCGCCGCTGGTGGCGGGTTTCCACGAGCGCTACCCCAGCGTGAAGCTGGACATCGAGGTCGAGAACCAGCGCGAACCGCAGATCGAGCAGTTCGACATCACCCTGCTGGGCACCAGCGCCGGCTTCGACGCCAACGTGATCGCCCGCAAGGTCAACGAGACCGAGGCCATCCTGGTGGCGTCGCCGGCCTACCTTGCGCGCCGGGGCGCGCCGCAGGTTCCGGCCGACCTGCTGCAGCACGACTGCCTGCGCTCCAAGCCCGAGAGCCTGCGCCACCGGCACTGGACACTGTTCCGCGCCGACAACGACCGCGAGCGCGTGGAGCTGGACGTGGTGCCCGCGCTCTGGTCCAACCACAACGACACGCTGATGCGCGCGGCACTTGACGGCGCCGGCATCACGTCCACGGCGGTGGAACTGGCGGCGCCCCACTTGGCCAGCGGCACCCTGGTGCGGGTGCTCAGCCCCTGGATCACCGGTCGCTTCACGCTCTACGCCGCTCTGCCCAGCCGCAAGTTCCTGCCCCAGCGCACGCGTGTGTTCCTGGACTACCTGAGCGAGCAGACCCAGGTCAGCGTGGCCAGCGCGCTGGCGGCCTGCGCGGCCTGCTGAGCCACGCGACCGCCCGTGCACTGACATCCTGTTACTCAAAAATCCGGGGCGGCACAACCCCGTTTGGGCGGGCCATTCGTTTCAGTCGGTTCCTCACTTTCACTGGAGCCGACATGACCCCACACCGCCTGAGCCCCCACCTGCAGCGCCTGGCCCTGGCCAGCCTCGCGGTCACCGCCCTGCTGGGCACCCTGCCCGCCCACGCCGTGGGCCGCGTGGCCGACGTGCAGGTGCTCGACCGCGACAGCGGCGAAACCCTGCGGGTCCACCGCCACCAGGGCGAATACTGGGTCGCCGGCCGACCCGGCGCGCGCTACACGGTTTCGGTGCGCAACACCACCGGCGCGCGCGTGATGACCGTGGTTTCGGTCGATGGGGTCAACGTTGTTTCGGGCGAAACCGCCGCCTGGAACCAGACCGGCTATGTGCTCTCACCCTGGCAGCAATACGACATCACCGGCTGGCGCAAGAGCAGCAGCGAAATCGCGGCGTTCCACTTCACCGCTTCGCCCGCCTCCTATGCGGCGCGCACCGGCCGCCCGGACCATGTGGGCGTGATCGGGGTGGCGGTGTTCCGGGAAAGGGTGCAACCGGTGGCACTGCCCGAGCCCGAACAGCGTCCCGAACCCATGCCCTACAGCCGCCACGAGCCGCGCGAACGCCTGGCGCGCAGCGAAGCCGCCGGTGCACCACCCGCGCCAGCCGCCTCCCAGGGCCCGGTGGGCGCTTCTGCCGCCGCACAGGACAGCGCCGAGGCCGCCGCGCCGGAGCGCGCGGCCCGCCGCATGGCCCCGCGCCTGGGCACCGGCCATGGCGAGCGCGAAGGCTCATGGGTCGGTCACACCACCTTCGAGCGCCGCGGCGAGAGGCCCGACGACCTGATCCGCATCCGCTACGACAGCCTCGAGAACCTGATGGCCATGGGCATCGTCACCCCGCGACCGGTGCCGCTGCGCCCCAACCCGTTCCCGTCGCCGATCCAGCCGGGCTATGTGCCCGACCCCTCGTGACCGGCTTTCCCCCACGCGCCGCCGCTGCGCGGTTCGTTGCACCCTGAGGCGAAACCCATAATCTCCGCATGACCGGCACGGCCAGCGAACCCACGGACGAACACCTGATGCAGGCCTTTGCAGCCGGGGACGCGCGCGCCTTCGAAACCCTGTACGACCGCCACGCCTTGCCGGTGTGGCGCTTCGTGCGGCGCAGCCTGCCCGACGCCAGCGTGGCCGACGATCTGGTGCAGGACGTGTGGTTCACGCTGGTGCGCCACGCGCCGCAGTACGAGCCGCGGGCCAAATTCCGCACCTGGCTGTTCACCCTGGCGCACCACCGGCTGGTGGACCACTGGCGCACCCACCGGCACCACACCAGCCTGGACGCCGACACCGAAGACGGCGCCGCGCTGGCCGAGACCCTGGCCGCCGAATCGGGCTTCGGCCCCGAGCGGCGCCTGAGCTCGCGCGAACAGGCGCAGGCGCTGCTGGACGCGCTGGCCGATCTGCCCGCCGCGCAGCGCGAAGCCTTTCTGCTGCAAGCCGAAGGCGGGCTGAGCGTGGCTGACATTGCGCAGGCCACCGGCGTGAGCCCGGAAACCGCCAAGAGCCGCCTGCGCTACGCCCGTGCCCGCCTGCGCGAAGCCCTGGAGGCCCACGCATGAGCACACAGCCCAGCACGGAGGTTTGCCCTTGAACGCTCCCGCCACCCCACGCCCGGACGACCGGCTGCTGCAGCGCTACCACGAGGCCAACGCGCTGGATGAGGCCCGCCCCGCACCTGCGCTGCGCGAACGCGTGCTGGCCCAGGCCCGCGCCCAGGCGGCGCTGAACGCGCAGGCCCACGTCGGCCACCGCAGCGGTGCCGCCGCCAACGACGGCCATTGGCGGCTGCGCGCACTGGGGAGCCTGGCGGTGCTCGGCCTGGTGGGCCTGCTGGCCTTGCAGTTCGACCGCGGCACCCCCGAAGAACGGGACCTGGCCTTTGGCAACGCAACGAAGTCCGCGGCTCCAGCGGTGTCCGCGCCTGTCCCCGTAACCGCCACGCCCTCGCCCTCGCCCTCGCCCTTGCCCGCACCCGCCCTGCCGGCTCCGACCAGCGGGTCACCGGCCAACGCCAGTGCGAACCGGTCCGCGGACAATGCCGTGGCGGCTGCGCCTGCCCGCGAGCGCGCGCCCGCCCAAGCCGCCACCCGCAGCGACATGGCGGCACACGGGTCGCCGCCCCAACCTCCAGCGGCGGCCGCTCCTTCCCAGCGGCCGGCCGTGGCCGCAGCCCCTGCGACCGCCGAACCCGCTGCGCCGGCGCCCGAATCGGCCAGCGCCGCACGCTCTGGCGCCCAGGCCAAGGCGCCGCGTGCAGAGGCAGCGGAAGACGCACCCGCGCCACCGCCGGCACCCGCAGCCGCTTCGGCCCGCCAGCCCGAAGCCCCGGCCAGCCCAGCCGCTGCGGCACCTGCCGCCGTGCCGCAAGGCCCCAGCGCCCTGCGTCGGCCAGCCGCCCGTGCCGCCGCACCCACTCCACCGCTGGTGGCCGCGGCGGAGGCGGGCCAGACCGAGGCGGTGCGGCAACTGCTCGCGCAGGGGGCCGATGTGAACCAGACCGACGCCCAGGGCCGCAACGCCCTGATGCTGGCCGCCGCCCGGGGCAACGACGCCCTGGTGCAGCGGCTGCTGGCCGCGGGCGCAGACCCCGGCATGACCGATCGACAGGGCTGGAGCGCCGCCACCCACGCGCGGCAAGCCGGCCACACCGCCCTGGCCGAGCAGCTGGGCGCACGCCCTGCGACGCGCGACGACCGCTGACCCTGCCCGCCCCGTGCCCGGCTTCAGTTGTGGTGGCGGGCGCCGATACACCGGTGAATGAACGTGGCACACCTGTGCCAGGTTGCGCCCAGCTCAGCCCGCCACTACCCGCTTGTCCTTGCACGGAGCCCCTCCATGAAAGGTGTTGTTTTCACCGAGTTCCTCGAAATGGTCGAGGATCGTTTTTCGGCCGACATGGCCGACAGCATCATCGATGACGCCCGGCTCCCGCACGGCGGCGCCTACACATCGGTGGGCACCTACCCGCACAGCGAAATGGTCGCCATGGTGGTGGCGCTGTCGCAGCGCTCGGGCATACCAGTTCCCGACCTGATCCGCGTGTTCGGACAGCACATGTTCGGCCGGTTCGTGCAGAGCTACCCGGCCTTCTTTGTCGGAGTCCAGGATGCCTTCCAGTTTCTGGCGGGCATCGAGGACATCATCCACGCCGAAGTGCTCAAGCTCTACCCCGATGCGGAACTGCCCCGCTTCATCGTTGAACACCACGACGCCCAAAAGCTGGTGCTGCTGTACCAGTCGCCGCGCCACTTCGAGGACCTGGCCGAGGGAATGATGCACGGCTGCCTGGCCCACTTCGGCGAACCCATCCACCTCGAACGCGAACCCACTCCCACTGCCGATCATGCACAACGATTTGTCCTCACCCGCCAAGGTTGAAAACGCCATGACCGACGAAGCCGAACAAATCGTCCGCCGGCTCGAACGCGAACGCGCCGCCCGCAAGGAAGCCGAACGCCTGCTGGAAGAAAAAAGCCTTGCGCTCTACAGCGCCAACCAGTCGCTGCAAGAGCTGGCCGAGACGCTGGAACAACAGGTGAACGAGCGCACGGCCGAGCTCCGGCTGGCACTGGACAAGGCCGAGTCGGCCACCCGCGCCAAAAGCGAGTTTCTGGCCATGATGAGCCATGAAATCCGCACGCCCATGAACGGCATCCTGGGCATGTCGCAGCTGCTGGAACTGACGTCGCTCAACGACGAACAGCGGGGCTACGTCACCACCATCCGCAGCAGCGGTGACGCCTTGCTGGTGCTGATCAACGACATCCTCGACTTCTCCAAGATCGAGGCCGGCAAGCTCGAACTGGAGTCGCGCGAGTTCGTGCTCGAACGCGCCATGGAAAGCACGGTCGAACTCTACCGGCCGCTGGCCGCGCGCAAAGGCCTGCAACTGCAACTGCAACTGGCGCCCGATCTGCCCGCCTACGTGCGCGGCGACCGCACCAGGCTGCGGCAAATCCTGTCCAACCTGCTGGGCAATGCCATCAAGTTCACCGACGAGGGCGAGGTCCTCGTCCGCGTGCTGCTGCGCGAACGCGACGAGCACAGCGTGGTGCTGGGCGTGGCCGTGCAAGACACCGGGGTTGGCATCCCGGCACACAAGGTGGACCGCCTATTCAAAGCCTTCTCCCAGGTGGATTCCTCCACCACCCGCCAGTACGGCGGCTCCGGCCTGGGGCTGGCCATCAGCCAGCGCCTGTGCAAGGCCATGAGCGGCAAGATCGGCGTCACCAGCAAGCTCGGCGAAGGCTCCACCTTCCGCTTCACCGTGCGGCTGGAACTGGCCGCCCGCGCCACGGAAACGGTGCCCGCCGAACTCGGCCCCATCGAGCACCATGCGGGTGGCGAGCCGCACAACATCCTGGTGGTGGATGACGACCTGGTCAACCGCACTCTGGCCATGGCCATGCTCGGCAAACTCGGCCTCAAGGCCGAAGCGGTTTCGTGCGGGGAGGACGCGGTCAGCCGCGTGGCCGAAGGCGGTGTGGACATCGTGCTCATGGACATGCAGATGCCCGGCATGGACGGGGTACAGGCCACCGAATTCATCCGCGGCCTGCAGCTGCCCCGGCAGCCCGGCATCATCGCCCTGACCGCCAACGCCTTCGAGAGCGACAAGAACCGCTGCATGGAAGCCGGCATGGACCACTTCCTGCCCAAACCCGTGCGCATGGAATCCCTGCGCGAGAAGCTCTCCGAACTCATCGCGCTGCCCGAGCGCGACACCGGCTGAGCCGGTCTCAGCCCGCTGCGTCGGGGCCCAGCGCGTGCAGGGCCGCGTCCAGCGTGGCGTGCAGCTGACGCACGGCGTCCACACCCAAGCGCTGGTTGACCTGCTCCTGCGCCGCGCGCCAGCGGCGCTGCGCCTCGGCACGCTTGGCGCGGCCCGCCTCGGTCGCTTCGATCAGGCGGCTGCGCGCGTCCGCCCCTGGCCCGATGGCCAGCCAGCCTGCGAGCACCAGCGGCTGCAGGTTGCGCGAGAGCGTGGACGTGCTCAGGCCCATCTGTGCCGCCAGGTCCACCGCCCGCACCGGCCCCAGCTTCACGGCATGCGACAGCAGCGAGTACTGCGTGCCCTTGAGCCCGCAACGCCCCAGTTCCTCGTCGTACAGGCGCGCCACGCTGCGCGTGAGCTGCCGCAGCTTGAGGTAGCTGCAGCCTTGCAGCTTCATGGTTGGGTCCGCAGGGGCTGACACGGTGGCGACAGGACTCATGCTATTGATTGTATCTACAATGATTGCATATGCAACTATCACAGGAGACACGCATGTCAGTCCAACCGACGCTGGACGCCTGGCTGGCCGAGGAAACCGCCGTGCTCAAGGCCCTTGCCGCCGGCCCCGGCCCGGGCGTGGCACGCCCGGACCAGATCGCCGGCAAGACCGGTCTGGAGGTGATGCAGGCCATGCTCCAGGGCGCCATCCCCTACGCGGCCATCGCCCAGACGCTGGACTTCCTCATCGTGCAGGTGGGGGACGGCAGCGCCGTGTTCCAGGGCACGCCTGGCCCGCAGCATTTCAACCCCATGGGCACGGTGCACGGCGGCTGGTTCGCCACCCTGCTCGACTCGGCCCTGGGCTGCGCGGTGCACACCAAAATGCCCCCCGGCCGCGCCTACACCACGGCCGAGCTGAGCGTGAACATCGTCAGGGCGGTAACACCCAAGGTGCCCCGCGTGCGCGCCATCGGCCGGGTCATCCATTGCGGGCGCCAGCTGGCCACGGCTGAAGCACAACTGGTCGGTCCGGATGGCACGCTCTACGCCCACGCCACCACCACCTGTCTGGTCTTTGACCTGCACCACAAGCCGGCGGGCGGCGCCACCACATAATTCGCGGCTTTCACCTTCCCGCGAAAGACCTCCGGCCATGCGATTCCTCCACACCATGCTGCGCGTGGGCAACCTGCAGCGCTCCATCGACTTCTACACCCAGGTGCTGGGCATGCAGCTGCTGCGCACTTCGGAAAACCCCGAGTACAAGTACTCGCTGGCCTTCCTCGGCTTCGAGGGCGGCAACCCCGGTCAGGCAGAGATCGAACTCACTTACAACTGGGGTGTCGAGCAGTACGAGCTGGGCACCGCCTACGGCCACATCGCCCTGGGCGTGCCCGATGCCTACGCCGCCTGCGAAAAAATCAAAGCCGCCGGTGGCAACGTCACCCGCGCGGCCGGCCCGGTGGCGGGCGGCACCACCGTCATCGCCTTCGTGACCGACCCCGACGGCTACAAGATCGAACTCATCCAGCGCACCGAGCACGCCGCGGGCGCCGGCCTGCGCTGAACGCCACGGCGCTGAAAGCAAAAAGCCCCGCATTGCCGCGCATTTTTTGTCACTGGGGACGAACCGCTCACTGCGCGATCATCACTTCCACGCGGCGCGCTTCGGCGTTGCTGCCAGCGCCGCCCGCGGCTTCTTCCGGCTTCTTGAGTTCCAGGCTGGCTTCGTCCACGCCCGCGCCCTTGAGCGCATCGCGCACCGCGAACGCGCGCTGCTTGGCGAGCTCGGCGTTCTTGGCCGGGTCACCGGTGGTGTCGTGGAAACCGGAGATCACCAGCTTCTTACCCGCCTTGGCAGCGGCCACGGCATCGCCCAGGGCCTCCACCGCGCCTGTGGCCAGGTCGGCCTTGCCGGAAGCGAAATAGAACTTCACCACACCGTTGTCCACCACCACGCTGGCGTCATCGCCCACCGGCGAGGCAGCCGGGGCAGCAGCGGCGGCGGGTGCAGCGGCTTCCACCGCAGCGGCGGGTGCTGCGGCCTTGTCGCCTGCACCGCTGCGTGCCTTGTGGATGCCAATGCCCACCGCCAGGCCAACGGCCAGCAGGATGGCGGAAATCAGAACCGCAGCAACGACACGAATGTCCTGATCGTTGTCTTGTGAAGACATGGGCAATACTCCTTGAGAATCGGGGTGGATGGATCGAAATTGACCTGCACCTCGCGGCCAGAGAAAGGCCGCGAAAGAGTGCAAAAGACTGACAAAAACAACCGCTGATTGTAATGGCCGCCCCTGCCCTCCAGCTGCCTCGCACACCACGCCCCACCACTTGGGTGCCCGCCGAACGCAACGGCGCCCAGATGATGGTCGATACCCTGGACCAGTGGCGCAGCCTCGGCCCGCGGGCCGATCTGTGGGTGTTCGGCTACGCCTCCCTGGTCTGGCGGCCGGAGTTTGAAGCCGCCGAACAGCGCATCGCCAAGATCCACGGTTACCACCGCTGCCTGCACATGGCCAGCCGCGTCAACCGCGGCACGCCCGAACGCCCCGGCCTGGTCTTTGCCCTCATGCGCGGCGGCAGCTGCACCGGCATGGCCCTGCGCCTGCCGCACGACCAGGTGGAAGCCGCCATGCCCGCCCTGTGGGCGCGCGAAATGCCCAACCCGGTGTACGACCCCAAATGGCTGCGCGCCGACACCGCGCAGGGCCCGGTGCCCGCACTGGCCTTCACCCTGCACCCCAACAGCCCCAACCACACAGGTCCGCTGAGCGACGCGCAGTACCGCGACATCTTTGCTAACGCGCGCGGACGCTACGGCAGCACGCTGGACTACGCCCGTCAGACGCTGGACGGCCTGCATCGCCACGGCATCGAAGACCGGGCGCTGGCTCGCCTATTGCGGCTAGCGGATGATCTGCCTTGAACATCACAGAAAACCTCCACACCATGAACATCGCCGACCTGCGCAAAAGCTACGAAAAAGCCGAACTCAGCGAAACCGCCTCGCACGCCGACCCGCTGCAGCAGTTCGACCAGTGGCTCAACGAAGCCATCAAGGGCGAAGTGCCCGAACCCAACGCCATGACGGTGGCGACCGTGGGCTCGGACCTGCGGCCCAGCACCCGCGTCGTGCTCATCAAGGGCTATGACGAACGCGGCATCGTCTGGTACACCAACTACAACAGCCAGAAGGGCCGTGAGCTTGCGGGCAATCCCTACGCGGCGCTGCAGTTCCACTGGGTCGAGATGGAACGCGTGGTGCGCATCGAAGGCATCGTCGAAAAAGTCAGCGACGAAGAGAGCGACGAGTACTTCAAGAGCCGCCCGCTGGACAGCCGCATCGGCGCCTGGGCCAGCCCGCAGAGCGAAGTGATCGACAGCCGTACCGTGCTGGTGACCAACGCCGCCAAGTACGGCGCGCAGTTCCTGCTGCACCCGCCGCGCCCGCCGCACTGGGGCGGCTACCGCCTCAAGCCCGACAACTGGCAGTTCTGGCAAGGCCGCAAGAGCCGCCTGCACGACCGCTTGCGCTACACCCTGCAGGCCGATGGCGCTTGGCTACGGGAGCGGCTGGCGCCTTGAGGGCGGTGAGGGGAGAAAGCACCGGTTGCCGATCGATGCGCTTCCACGCGAGGCATGTAGCTGGACCAAAAGAGTCGACGCACCAGACCGCCAACGGTCTAATTCGAGCGAAGACTGGCTTTGTCAACGATGCGAAACTTTAGTTTTTTCGGAATGCTGTATGTGATCACCCGTTCGCCGCCACAAAAGTACAAGAACAACTTGTATTCTTTTGTAGGGGCATCTAGGTCAACGGAAACACCACCATAGCATTGACGACTCATAAAGCCCATCAACTTAACTGATATCGGCTTGGCTCCCAAATAGTTTGCCAATCCGTTGGAGAACGTCGAGTCCGGGACATAGATCCCAGCCGGAACAAAGGTTGATCCGTCAGAGTAATCTTCATCCACTATCAATACGGTTTCCGTTAATTGGTTACCAAGAACGAGGTGATCTTTAGTGATGGGCGCCAGAAAACCAAAGCAACCTGACAAAATCACAACCGACACCAACACCAAAAACTTACGAAACAACTGCTTATTCATTTCAACTTCCCTCCAAAAAGTACAGGCTCAGACGCACTATCCAACGAGAAGCCAATAATCTGCCCTTCAACAGTTCGCAAAGCGTCCTCATCAACCAGACTCGGTGCAATCTCCCGCAGCGGCACCAGCACAAACGCACGCTCCCACATGCGCGGGTGCGGCACGGTCAGATGGGGTGATTCGATGCGGGCATAACCGTACAGCAGCAGGTCCAGGTCCAGCGTGCGCGGAGCGTTGCGGTAGGGGCGTTCGCGGCCGTGGGCCAACTCGATGGCCTGCAGGGCGGCCAGCAGGGCGGGCGCTGTGAGCGTGGTGGCCACCTCGGCCACGGCGTTGAGATAGTCCGGGCCGCAGGAGTCGATGGGCGCAGTGCGGTAGAGGCCGGAAGCCTTGAGCAACCGGATGCCGGGCGTGTGGTCCAGACGGTGCAGCGCGTCGCGCAGGGCCTGGGCAGCGTCGCCCAGGTTGGCGCCCAGTGCCACGTAGGCCGTGACTTCCGGGCGCTGCGCGGGCCCCACGTCAGTCACCGGCCGGAGCGGGGCCAGCGTCACCACCGGCTCCACCACCGCCCGCCGGCTTGCGGCGGCGACGGCGGCGCTTCTTGGCGGGTGCGGCGGCTGCCTCCTCGCCAACTTCGCCCTCGTCACCGGGTTCGTTGTCGTCAGCACCATCGTCATCGGGCGCGAACGCGCTGCCGTAAGAACGGGCCGGAGCGGGTGCAGGGGCAGGACGTGGCGCGGGCGCGTCCTCGCCGTCTTCGGTGCGGAAGCGCGGGTCCACTTCGGGCTGTTCCGCGGCAGCGGCTGAGGGGTGGTCGGCATCGGTCTTCTTGACGCGGCGCACCTTGCCGGCACCGGCCTTGGGCAGGCCGGCCTTGCGCTGGGCGTCCACCATGTCCTGGCGGTGGTCGTCGTCGGCGGTGCTGAAGGTTTCCCACCAGTGGGCCAGTTCTTCGTCCACCTCGCCGGTCTGCGCGCGCAGGCGCAAGAAGTCGAAACCGGCACGGAAGCGCGGCTGGTCGGCCAGGCTGAAGGGGCCGCTGCCAACGCGCTTGTCAAAACGCGGCTGCATGAGCCAGATCTCGCGCATGTCGGTGCCGAGCTTGCCGCGGCCGGACACGTCGCCGATGCGGGCGTCGAACACCTCGTCCACCGCGTCCTGCAGGGCGGCAAAGGGCGTCGGCGGGCGCTGGTTGCCGCGCGGCTTGAGTCGGCGGTCCCAGCCCTGGCGCACGTCGGCCCACAGCACGCAGGCGAGCAGGAAGCTCGGCGCCACCGGCTTGCCTTCGCCCACACGGCGGTCGGTGTCTTGCAGGGCAAGCTTAACGAAGGGGTCCTCGCCACGCTCGACCACCACGTCCAGCAGCGGGTAGATGCCGGTGTTCAGGCCGGTGGACTTGAGCTGTTCGATGCTGGCCAGCGCATGCCCGGTCTGCAACAGCTTGAGCATTTCGTCAAACAGGCGGCTCTGCGGCACGTCGGCCAGCAGGTTGCGCGACGAGGCCAGCGGGGCCAGAGTCTTAGCGTCGAAGCTGAAGCCCAGGCCGCTGAGCTTGGCGCCGAAGCGCACGGCGCGGATGATGCGCACCGGGTCTTCGCGGTAGCGCGTGGCGGCGTCGCCGATCATGCGCAGCGTCTTGTTTTTCGCGTCGCGGATGCCGTTGTGGAAGTCGACCACGACCTGCGTTTCAGGGTCGTAGTACATGGCGTTGATCGAGAAATCGCGCCGCGCGGCGTCCTGCTCGATCGGGCCCCAGACGTTGTCGCGCAGCACGCGGCCGCTGGCGTCCACGGCGTGCTTCATGCCCGAGAGTTCGCCCTTGCTGGTGCGCTCGTTGCCGCTGACCTGTTCGGCGTCGGCGCTGTCGAGGTAGGCGCGGAAGGTCGAGACCTCGATGACCTCGTTGTCGCGGCCGCGGCCGTAGATGACGTGCACGATGCGAAAGCGCCGGCCGATGATGAAGGCGCGGCGGAACAGGTTCTTGACCTGTTCGGGCGTGGCGTTGGTCGCGACGTCGAAGTCCTTGGGGCGCAGGCCCAGCAGCAGGTCGCGCACGGCGCCGCCGACGATGTAGGCCTCGAACCCCGCCTGCTGCAGCGTGTGCACCACGTCCAGCGCGCGCTGGTCCACCAGCTTGGGGTTGATGCCGTGCACGCTGGCCGGCACGTCTTCGCGCTTGCCGAACCTGCCGGTGCTCTTGCTGCCGGACTTGCCCAGCAGCTTGTCGATGAATTTCTTGATCATGCGAAGAGGTTCAGGATGCGCCAGCCGCGCTGTGCGGCAATGGCTTGGAGACGGGCATCCGGGTTGGTGGCCACCGGCTCGTGCACCTTGTCGAGCAGCGGCAGATCGTTGATGGAGTCGCTGTAGAAGGTGCTGTGCTCCACACGCGACCAGTCCAGGCCGCGCTCGGCCAGCCATTGTTCCACACGCGCGACCTTGCCCTCGCGGAACGAGGGCGTGCCGCGGATGGCGCCGGTGGGGTTGCCCTGGGCATCGCGTTCGAGATCGATGGCGATCAGCTCTGGCACACCGAAGGCGGTGGCGATGGGGCGGGTGACGAATTCGTGGGTGGCGGTGACGATGACCACCTGGTCGCCCGCGGCCTGGTGGCGGCGCACCAGCTCCAGCGCCTGGGGCTGGATGGCGGGGCGGATGATCTCGTCCATGAAGCGGCGGTGTGCCGCATCGGACTGCTCCACGCCGTGCTCGCGCAGGGCCTGCACGGTGAAGCGGATGTATTCGTGGATGTCCAGCGTGCCGGCCTTGTACTGCTCGTAGAAGGCGTCATTGGCGCGGGTGTGGCTCTCGGCGTCTCGCCAGCCCAGCTGGACCGTGAACTGACCCCAGGAATAGTCGGAGTCGATGGGGATAAGGGTGTGGTCGAGATCAAATAAAGCGAGGCGCATCGGGAGTCTTATTCGTTTTCCAGCATGGACTTGATCAGCGGGATGGTGATGGCCCGCTGGGTGCGCAGGGCGTAGGCGTCGAGCTGGTCGAGCAGCATCATCAGGCTGGAGAGATCGCGCGAGAAGCGGTTGAGCATGAAGTCCATGACCTCGTCGCCCAGGAACACGCCGCGCTCGTCGGCCGCCCGGCGCAGCACCGAACGGCGCTCGGCCTCGCCCAGCGCCTTGAGCTGGAACACATGACCCCAGCCCAGGCGGGTGCGCAGGTCCTCGCGCAGCTGCAGGTCGGCCGGCGGCCGGTCGCCCGCGGCCAGCACCCAGCGCGCCGGGCCGTGGGCCGGTGCCTGCGCGTTGACAAACCAGTTGAAGGCCGCGGCCTGCTGCTCGGCGGTGTAGAGGTGCACGTCGTCCAGCAGCACGGCTTCCCAGTGCTCGTCGTATTCACCGGGGTGCAGGGTCTGGGCGTCGAGCCAGCCGACGCGGCCGCCGTGTTCGCGCAGTGCCTCACGCACCGCGCGCAGCAGGTGCGACTTGCCGCTGCCGCCCTCGCCCCACAACAGGGTGGGCACGGGCGAGCGCAGCGGGTTGCCCACCCACAGGCGCAGGTGGTCGAGCGCGGCCTCGTTGCTGACGGCCACGAAGTTGTCGAGGGTGGGCACCGGCGCGAGGCCGATGTCCAGCGCCATCTGCTTCATCGGGGGTTGCGTTCCCTGGCTCATGCGGCGTCGTCCTTGGCAGGGGCTGCGGCGGCGGCAGCGGGCGCGCCTTCCAGGTACATCTCGCTGCCCAGGTAACGCGCCTTGGCCCGGCGCATGCCCACCAGCAGCACGGCGCTGGCCGGCAGGGCAATCAGCACGCCCACGAAGCCCAGCAGGTGGCCAAAGGCCATCAGCGCAAAGATGACGGCGATGGGGTGCAGGCCGATGCGTTCGCCCAGCAGGCGCGGGGTGACGTACATGCTCTCCACCACCTGGCCGATGGCGTACACGCCACCCACCAGCGCCACGCCCAGCACGGCCTGGAACTGCAGCACCGCGGCCAGCAGCGCCAGCACCAGGCCCAGGCCGAAGCCCAAGTAGGGAATGAACACCGCCAGACCGGTGAACACGCCGATCGGCAAAGCCAGCTTGAGCCCCACCAGGGCCAGCCCCAGGGTGTAGAACACCGCCAGCACGCCCATGACCAGCAACTGCCCGCGCAGGTACTGGCCAAGCACCTCGTCGGTTTCGTCCAGGAAGCCCTGCACCGCCTCGCGCCAGCGCGGCGGGATCAGCCCCTTGGCCCGTTCAACCAGGTTCGCCCAGTCCAGCAGCAGGTAGTAGGCGACGATGGGCGCCAGCACCAGGTTGCCCGCCACCGCCATGACCGCGCTGCCGCCGATGCGCAGCGACGACAGCAGGCCGTCGAGCAGTTCACCTTCGTGCCCGGTGATGAGTTTTTGCAGCCAGCTGCGCACCAGGGCCACGTCCACCTGCAGTTCCACGCCAAAACGGCCGAGCACCGGCACCAGCCATTCGTTGAGCTTGTCCAGCAGCACCGGCACCTGTTCCTTGAGCAGCGGCACCTGCTTGGTGATGACCGGCACGATGAGCAGCAGCACCGCCAGCATCACCAGCATGAGCAGCGTCAGGGCCACGCCCGCGCCCAGCCAGCGCGGCACGCGCCGGGCGTGCAGCCGTTCCACCGCTGGGTGCAGCGCATAGGCCAGCACCCCCGCCAGCAGGAAGGGCGTGAGCACCGGCGCCAGCAGCGACAGCAGCAGCCAGACCGCCAGGGCAATGCCCACCCAGGCGGCGGCGCGGATCTGTTGGGGGGTGAGGGTCATGGAAGGCAGGCTCGGGACGGGCGGCGACGGGACAGGGCGAACCCTTAAAATCAGAGGCAAATTCTAGTCGGCCCCCCGGGTGCCGGCCGCCCGCTTTCCTTGACCCTCCTCCTGCCCGCCCGCGCGGCGGCATCTGTTCCCATGACCTCCAGCACCACTCCCCTCTCCTACAAAGACGCCGGCGTTGACATCGACGCGGGCGACGCGCTGGTCGAGCGCATCAAGCCGCTGGCCAAAAAGACGATGCGCGAAGGCGTGCTGGCCGGCATCGGCGGCTTTGGTGCGCTGTTCGAAGTGCCCAAGCGCTACCAGGAGCCGGTGCTGGTCTCCGGCACCGACGGCGTGGGCACCAAGCTCAAGCTGGCGTTCGAATGGAACCTGCACGACACCGTGGGCATCGACCTGGTGGGCATGAGCGTCAACGACGTGCTGGTGCAGGGCGCCGAACCGCTGTTCTTCCTGGACTACTTCGCCTGCGGCAAGCTGGACGTGGACACCGCCGCGGCCGTGGTCGGCGGCATCGCCAAGGGTTGCGAGCTGTCCGGTTGCGCCCTGATCGGCGGCGAAACGGCCGAAATGCCCGGCATGTATCCGGCGGGTGAATACGACCTGGCCGGCTTCTGCGTCGGCGCGGTCGAAAAGTCCAAGATCCTGACAGGCAAAGACGTGAAGCCCGGCGACGTGGTGCTGGGCCTGGCTTCGCACGGCGTGCACTCCAACGGCTTCTCGCTGGTGCGCAAGTGCATCGAACGCGCCGGCAGCGACCTGCCCGCCACGCTGGATGGCCAGCCCTTCAAGCAGGCCATCATGGCCCCGACCCGCCTGTACGTGAAGAACGTGCTGGCCACCCTGGCCAATCACCCCGTCAAGGCCCTGGCCCACATCACCGGTGGCGGCCTGCTGGAGAACATCCCGCGCGTGCTGCCCGAGGGCACCGCTGCCCACCTCAAGAAGGGCAGCTGGCCGCAGACCGAGCTGTTCGCCTGGCTGCAGAAGGTGGCCGGCATCGACGACATCGAGATGAACCGCACCTTCAACAACGGCATCGGCATGGTGGTGGTGATCGCCGCCGAAGAGGCCGCCGCCTGCGCGGCCACGCTGCGCGAACTGGGCGAGACCGTCTACGAGATCGGCGCCATCGCGCCCAAGGGCGACGGCGCTTCGGTGGTCGTGGCCTGATGTCCTGATTTGACCGGTTCCTGTCTGCCGCGGTGGCGGACAGGGCGCCGGTCGGCGGAAAAGAATGCAGCCACCTTGTCAAACGGAGCTGCATCCCATGAACACCGCCCTGCTGGTCATCGACGTCCAGGAATCCTTCCGCCACCGCCCCTGTTTCGATCCCGCCGCCCTGCCCGCGTACCTGGCGCAGCAGAACGCGCTGATCGAAGGCTGCGCCGCCCGCGGCGTTCCGGTCGTGCGCATCCTGCACAGCGACGACCCCGAGTCGGCCGACAACCCCTTTGCGCTGGCGTCGGGCCATGTCCGTCCTCTGGACGGACTGTCCGTTTTTGACGCGGCGGCGAGTTTCATCAAACACCGCCACAGCGCCCTGGTGGGCACCGGGCTGGAGGTCTGGCTGACTGAAAACGGCATCCGCCGGCTGATCGTCAGCGGCATCCGCACCGAACAGTGCTGCGAAACCACCACCCGCCACGCCTCGGACCTGGGCTGGACGGTGGACTTCGTGACCGACGCCACCCACACCTTTGACATGACCCAGCCCGACGGTTCGCCGCTGGGCGTGGCCGACATCAAGGGCCGTACCGCAGCCGTGCTGAGCGGACGTTTTTGCACCCTGTGCACGGTGCAGGAAGCCCTGGAGCGGGCGGAGGCCCCGTGACCGACCTGCCGGTGGATGTGCACTTCGTGCTGCTGGACGACAGCCTGCTGTTGGACTGGGCCGGCCCGGCCGAGGCGCTGCGCATGGCCAACCAGTGGCGGCAGGCGCACGGGCAGACACCGGCGTTTTCGCTGCATTTTGTCGGGCCACGCAGCCACACCTGCAGTTCGGTCGGCGCCCTGGTAACAGGGCTGGCTCCGCTGCCCGACCTGTCGAACCCGACGTGCCCGCAGTGGGTGGTGCTGGTGGGCCTGCCCGGCGACCGGGTGGAACTGGACACGGCACCCGCCCGTGAACTGCTGCACTGGCTGCGCGGCCTGCGGCTGGCTCAGGACCGGGTGGAACTGGTGTGCATCTGCGCCGGCACCGTGATCGCGGCCCACGCGGGCCTGCTGGCGGGCCGGCAGGCCACCACCCACCACCACCACCTGGAGGAGCTGCGGCAGGCCGCACCGGGCTGCACGGTGCTCTCCAACCGGGTGTTTGTGCTCGATCCGCCCCTGTCCAGCAGCGCCGGCGTCACCACCGGCATCGACCTGTTCCTGCACCGCATCGCAGCGGTGTGCGGCCCGGCGCTGGCCGCCCAGGTGGCGCAGACCATGGTGGTGGCGCTGCGGCGTGGCCCGGGCGACCCCGAACTCTCGCCCTTCCTGCGCTACCGCGACCACCTGCACCCGGCCCTGCACCGGGTGCAGGACGCGGTGAGCCAGCGGCCGCAGGAAGCGTGGACCGCCCAGACCATGGCCGACGTGGCCTGCACCTCGCCGCGCCACTTGAGTCGCCTGTTCATGGCGCACGCGGGCATCGCGCCGCTGGACTATCTGCGCCGCATCCGGCTGGACCTGGCCGAGGCCGCGCTGCACGCCGGCTGCAGCGTGGGCCGGGCAGCGGAACTGGCGGGTTTCAGTTCCGACACGCAGCTGCGCCGCGCGTGGCACCAGCTGGGCAAAGCGGGCACGCCGTCGGCCACTGGGCGTTGAGCGCGCGCCCGATCAAGGCCCTGTCAGACGAGGACTTCGGACGACAGCACGGTGCAGCCGGGTGTGGCCGCCAGCGCCGCGCGCAACAGGTGGTGGGCGATGCGTTCGGCCGGCACCACGCGGTAGCGCAGCGGCAGCAACGGTCGCAGCCACTGCGAGATGCGCACACCGATCTGCTCCGCGGGCCGCGATTCGTGGCGCTCGCCACCGATCAGCCCAGGCCGCACCAGCGTCAGCGATGGATAGCCCAGCGCCTGCAGGTCGCGTTCAAGCTCGCCCTTGGTACGCGAATAGAACACCCGCGAGCGCGGGTCGGCGCCCAGCGCCGAATTGAGCGCGTAGGCCTGTGCACCGTGGCGCAAGGCCAGCTGCGCCACGCGCAGCGGCAGGTCGTGGTCCACGCGGTAGAAGGCCGCCTGCGAGCCCGCGACTTTGATGGTGGTGCCCAGCGCGCAGATCACCGCGTCCACCGCCCACCAGGGCGCGTCTTCGGGCAGGTGGTCGAAGTCCAGCACCGGGTTGTGCAGTTTGGGGTGGGCCGGCAGCGCGCGGCGCGTGGGCGCAACGACACGACCAACCTGTCCGCTGGCCAGTGCCTTGTGCAGCACCTGCTGCCCCACCAGACCGGTCGCGCCGACCAGCATCACGGTTTTCATGGACTTGCCCTGTTCTCGTCAAAAGAAGGGATTGTCTGCCCGGTTCAGCGCGACGAGCGCTGTGCGATCTGCCGCTGCAAGGCCTGGTAGGTGGCCAGCCGCGGGCCAGCCAGCGCCACGGCGCGACCGGCGGCCGCCTGCGCGGCCGGCAGGCGGCCCAGCTCCAGCCGCACCTGGGCCAGGTTGTGCCAGGCGTCGGCCCAGTCCGGGTGCGCCTGCGTGGCGGCTTCAAAAGCTTCCACCGAGCGCTCGCGCTGGCCCATGGCGTGCGCCGTGTTGCCCAGGCCCAGCAGGGCCGACCGGTCGTTCGGCCAGCGCTGCAGCGCGGTGGCCCAGGCGGTGTACGCAGCTGGCGGGTCCACCCGCTCCAGCGCCGCCACCGCACGCGCCCAGGGCTCAGGCTGCGCCGTGGCGGGCAGCCGCGCTGGCGGGGTGACGCGCGACGCCCAGTGCCCGCTGCGTGCCCAGGTCTGCTCGAAGGTGCTGACCGGCATGCGCTGGCGGGCGGTGGTGCCGGAGTGCAGGATCAGGTCTTGCGTGGCGCGGTCGTAGCCGATCACCACCGCGTAGTGCCACAGCGGCGAAAGCGAAAGGCCCAGGTTCTGCAGCACCAGCACCGGCTCGCCCGCCACCACCTCGGCCAGCAGGGCCTGCAGGTCGGGCGCCAGCAGGTAGGGCACCAGGCCCTGGCGCCGTGCTGCGGTCAGCATCTCCACCTGCAGCGCGCCCTGGCGGCCCGGCAGGTACACCTGAGGTGTGAGCTGCGCAGGCATGACCGGGCGCCCGGCAGCCTGGGCCACCATGGCCAGCGATGCGGGCCCACAGAGGTGGTCGTCCTGCGCGAAAAAAGGCACCGTCCCCAGCAACACCTGATCGGGCCAGGCGGCCGGCCAGTTGCGCTCCAGCGCGGCCATCTGCGGCGCCGTGGCGCAGCCGCCCAGCGCAAACGCAACACAAAGCACAAGCCCCGCCAGGGCGGGGCTTGTGCAGGCCGGTGGCCGCAGCCTCATCGGATGGAGCGGGTGAACGGGAACACTTTGGTGAAGCCCAGGATGTCGGTCACCAGCAGGATCAGGAACACGCTGAACAGGACACCCACCACGCCAGCGCCAGCCGGTGCACGGTCCACGCGGTCGGCCAGCTGGGCCGCTTCGGCGTCGCTCATGGCCTGCACGCGGGCGATGGCGTCGTCGGCGCTCACGCCCTGCGCCTGCAGCTGCTGGCGCACGTCGTCGCGCGAGAAGAAGGCGGTAACGCGTTCGCGGTGGGCGGTACCGGCCTCGGTGGACAAGGCTTCTTCGCTGGTAACCAGCGCGGCCTGCGCGGTCAGCGGCAGGCTGCCCAGCAGCATGCAGGGAATGAGGGCAGTGGCGATCAGGCGTTGGACAGAGGTGGACATGCAGGCGGGCGGCCGGGAGCCGCAGTGATGACAAAGCCTGCGATGGTGGTCACGCCGGGGCGGCGCGTCAACACGACTTACACCGCGACACACGGGCTTGCGCCATGTCACATTCAGTTGAGCGCGCGGCGCAGCTCCTGCACGCGCTGGGTCATGGCTTCCCGGTCCAGTGCGTCATCGGTGTGCTCGATGTAGATCGCCAGGTCGTCCACCGCCATGCGAGCGTCGCCCATCTCGGCCCAGGCCAGGCCGCGGTCGCGGTACTCGACCCAGGCGTCGGGCAGCAGCACCAGCAGGCGGTCCTGCACCGCGATGAGGCGCAACCAGTCTTCCGCCGTGCGGTGGATTTCCTTGAGGTTGCGCAGCATGCGCGCCAGGATGTCGCGCCCCGGCGCGGCCTGCAGGTACAAGCCCACCGGCACATCAAAATCGTCCACCAGTCCGTTGCGGCGTTTGTAGGGCTCCAGCCGCTCCGACAGCTCCTCGCGGCTGAGCGACTGGCCGGTGAAGGGGTCGATCACCACCTGACCGTTGGGCAGGTTGACCTTGACCATGAAGTGCCCAGGGAAGTTGATGCCCATGGCCTTCAGGCCCATGCCCTGCGCCAGCTCCAGCCACAGCACGGCCAGGGTGATGGGGATGCCCCGACGGGTGCGCATCACCACGTTGAGGTGGCTGTTGTCGGGGTCGTAGTAGTTGTTGACGTTGCCGCCAAAACCCAGGTCGCGAAAAAAGAACTGGTTGAGCGCGCGAAGGCGCTGCAAGGCGTCGGCATCCGCCGGTGTGCGCCGGCGCAGCCGGGCCAGCAGCTGGTCCACTTCGCCCAGCACGGTCTGCACGTCCAGGTCGGGGTATTCGTCCTGCGCGATGGCCACGGCCGCCTCCAGCAGGGGCAGTTGGTCGTCGTCGCCCACCAGGCTGGCGAAGTAGGCCAGCGGCGTGGGTGGGGTCAGGAAGTCAAACGCAGGGGGCATGGCGGTTTCCGGCGCGGCATCGGGCCTTCATTTTCGGATGAATTGGCGCAACTTCACACCCGCCAGGGTCAGGCTGATGAAGTAGATCAGAGCGGCCCCCAACACCGCCAGTGCGAGCAGACCCACACGCTGGAAGGCGTGGGCCTGCAGGGCCACCCAGTCCACCCGGGCGGCCAGCCACATCAGGTACACCGCCAGCAGCGCGCGGGCCGCCAGGACCTGCAACGAAAACCGTGCCCAGCCGGCCGACGGGGTGTAGGCCCCGCGGCGGATCAGGCCAATGAGCAGCCACAGCGCGTTGACCATGGCGCCCAGGCCGATGGCCAGCGCCAGCCCGGCGTGCGCGAGGTAAGGCACCAACACCACGTTCATCAGCTGCGTCAGCGCCAGCACCACCACCGCGATCTTCACCGGCGTGCGGATGTCCTGGCGCGCATAGAAACCGGGTGCCAGCACTTTGATGGCGATAAGCCCCAGAAGGCCTGCGCCGTAGCCCATCAGCGCCACCGTGGTCTGCTGCACGTCGGTGCTGGTGAAGGCGCCGTAGTGGTAGAGCGTGGCCACCAGCGGCCGCGCGAACGTGAGCAGCGCCACCGCGCAGGGCACGGCCAGCAACACCACCAGGCGCAAGCCCCAGTCCAGCAAGCCGCTGTAACGGTCGGCGTCGTCGGCGGCGCGGGCCGCGGCCAGCTGCGGCAGCAACACCACGCCCAGCGCCACGCCCAGCATGGCGGTGGGAAATTCCATCAGCCGGTCGGCGTAGGTCAGCCAGCTGACGCTGCCGGTGGTCAGGTGCGAGGCGATCTGGGTGTTGATGAGCAGCGAGATCTGCGCCACGCTGACCCCCAGCAACGCCGGCAGCATGAGCGTGGTGACGCGGCGTGTGCCGGGGTGTGCCCATGCGGCCCGCAGCGACGACCAGCGCAGACCGATGCGCGGCAACATGCCCAGGCGGCGCAGCGCGGGTATCTGCACCGCCAGCTGCAAGGTGCCTCCCAGCAGCACACCGCCGACCATGGCGTAGATGGGCTCGATGCCCAGGGTCTTGAACCAGGGCGCTCCCCAGCCGGCCGCAGCGATCATGGCCACGTTCAGCAGCACCGGCGTGGCGGCCGGCACGGCAAAGCGCTTCCAGGTGTTCAGGATGCCGGCCGACAGCGCGACGAAGGACATGAAGCCGATGTAGGGAAACATCCAGCGCGTCATGAACACCGCCGCCTCGAAACCGTTCGGGCTCTGTTGCAAGCCACTGGCCATGGCCCAGACCAGCACCGGCGCCCCCGCCACGCCCAGCACACAGGTGAACGTGAGCGCCCAGGCCAGCACGGTGGCGATCTGGTCGACCATCTGGCGGGTGGCGTCGTCGCCGTCCTTTTCCCGCGCGGCGGCCAGCACCGGAACGAAGGCCTGGCTGAACGCGCCTTCGGCAAACAGGCGGCGCAGCAGGTTGGGGATACGGAAAGCGACGTTGAAGGCGTCGGTCAACGCGCTGGCACCGAAGGCCGAGGCCATGAGCAGTTCACGCGCCAGGCCCGTGATACGCGAGGCCAGGGTCAGCAGGGAGACGAGGGAGGCGGATTTGAAGAGTGACACGCGGGGAGTGTAGCGAGCGCCCCGGCGCTGGCTTCAGGGGCGGCCAGGCACACTGAAGGGGAACACCACACTGAGATCCACCAGTGGCGAGTCCAGGCCGCCCTTGAGCGAGCGCACCTGACCCAGGCCCAGTTTGACCCGCGCACCACTGGCCAGGGCCTGGCTCACGTATGCCCCAGCCTGCACCACCGCACCGCCTTGTGTGTCCACCCCGCCGCCGCCAGCAGCGCCCACCAGCAACTCCAGTCCGGTAGACAGGCCCGAGGTCGACGGGGTCGATTCCAGACCCAGCCCCACCAGCCCCATCGAATACCCGCCGGCGCGACCGTCCACTGCGCTCAGGGCCTGACCGGTCCAGTAGAGGTTCGGGTGGAAGCGGCGCTGGATGCCCAGGCCCACCGTGTCAAAGGCCTGCTGAGGAATGGCGTATCGCGCGGCCGATGTGTAGCGTGTCAGCTTGGCCTCCCAGGCCATGCCCTGCAGGGTGCGGGCGCTGGCGGGACGGCGGTCGTCCAGCTCCAGCCCCAGCAGCACGGAGGCGAAGCGGGCGTCGAAAGAACCACCCGGCGCGCGCACCCGTCCCCATTCAATCCCGAGGTTCACCCCTTCGTGCAGTATCGCCGTGGCACCCAGGGCTGCCTTGACCACCACGCCCCCCTGGGTGTTGATGCGCCCCCCGCCCCCCAGCCCGGCGGCCAGGCGCGCGCCCAGCCGCAACCGGTCCCCCAGCAGCGGGTATTCAGCCCCGGCCACACCCAGCACTTCGGCGTAACCGTCTGCACCGCCCTGCACCGCAGCGCCGCTTTCCAGCCCCCAGAACAGGTGCTCGGTCCACTGCTGGTCGGCCCGGAAACCGGCGTAGCCGATCGAGCCGGCGTATGCCACTCCGTTGACATCGCGGCTGGCCGCGTCCGGCTGGTAGCGCCCGCCGACCACCGACATGCGGTCAAAGCCCACGCCGCCCCGCAGTTCACCCGTCACCGCTTCGCCGGCGCGCGCAGCCGGTGCATAGGCAAACCGGTCGTCGAAAGACAGTGCCAGGCCCCATTGACGGCTGCTGATCTGCCCGTTGGGAAAACGCACCTGGGACCCGGTCACACCCAGGCTGTAGCCAGGCCCCTGCCAGCCCAGTTCCACCGAGGGCCGCAACATCAACCCGCCACCCACAGCGGCAGAGCCACCGCCACCGCCGCCCACGTACAGGCTGGAGCGAACGAATAGTCCGTTCGTCAGCGGCTTCTTCCAGGCCAGGTCGACACCACCGGTGAAAAAGCCGCCGCGTTGCCCAGTGGCCGCGCCATAAACCGCCGGCCCCAGATAGACCTCGGGGGCCACCTGGAAGAAGTAAGTGCCGCCCACCAGGCCCATGCGCTCGCCACCTGGCAGCTCCAGCGTCTCGACGCTCAGCCGCAGATCCACCGGTCGCTCGGTCAAGGCCTCGGATGCGAAGGCCAGCCAGGGGCACGCGGTCAGCAAGGCCAGCAGGAGAAGCTGTTTCATGGGCAGGATCGGTGGATAAAAAAGACACGGGGTTATACCTCCCAAGAACGGGCACTGGCAGCCAAGGCGCGCAACTCGCCTATGCGTCTGCAGCCGGGCTATAATGTTCGGCTTTGCTGGCATCATCCCAAACACGTAAAGGATTTACACCATGGCAACCAAGCCGAAGAAAAAGAACCCCCGTCTGGCGTCTGGCCGCAAGCGCGCACGCCAAGACGTCAAGCTGAACGCAGCCAACACCTCGCTGCGCTCCAAGTACCGCACCGCCGTCAAGAACGTCGAAAAGGCTGTTCTGGCTGGCGACAAAACCAAGGCCGCCGAACTGTTCGCCAAGATGCAGACCGTGGTCGACACCGTTGCCGACAAGGGCATCTTCCACAAGAACAAGGCCGCTCGCGACAAGAGCCGTCTGTCCGCCAAGGTCAAGGCCCTGGCCACCGCTGCCGCTTAAATCAAGCGACGGCCGGCCTGCCCCGGCAGGCCATCAGCCCGGACCGATGCATCCCCGATGCCACGGTCTGCCGTTTGAAACGGTGCGCTGCCAGCAAAAAAAGAAAACCGCCCCTCGGGGCGGTTTTTCTTTGGACGAGACAAAAACACAAGCGATGCGCCTGGCGCCCCCCTGAACGGACACGGCCTGGCCGCTGAGGAGCATCACCCACCGGCGGAGGAAACCGCGTCAGCGGCACCTCAATCCCGGTCCCCGCCGATCACGCCGCCCAGCAGGCTGCCACCGAGCAGACCACCCGCCAGGCCGCCCTGTTCGCCCCCACGGCCGCTACCGCCCTGGCTCATGGGCGCCGCCGCGAAGATGCGCGAAGCCAGGCGTGCGAACGGCAGCGACTGGATCCAGACCGTGCCCGGACCGCGCAGGGTGGCGAAAAACAGGCCCTCGCCACCGAACAGTGCGGTCTTCACGCCGCCGACGAACTGGATGTCGAAGTCCACGTCTGGCGTGTAGGCGACCACACAACCGGTGTCCACGCGCAGCACCTCGCCGGGTGCGAGCTTGCGTTCGAGCACCGTGCCACCCGAGTGCACGAAGGCGAGCCCGTCGCCATCAAGCTTTTGCATGATGAAGCCCTCCCCACCGAAGAAGCCGGTGCCCAGCTTGCGCTGGAAGGCAATGCCCAGCGCCACACCCTTGGCGGCGCAGAGGAAGGCGTCGCGCTGGCAGATCAGGGTGCCGCCGTACTGGCTCAGGTCGAACGGGATGATCTTGCCGGTGTAGGGCGCGGCGAAAGCGACCTTGCGTTTGCCATGCCCATCGTTGGTGTAGACCGTGGTGAACAGCGACTCGCCGGTGATCAGGCGCTTGCCCGCGCCCAGCAGCTTGCCGAACAGGCCGCCACCGCCGCCCGATCCGGCCGAACCGTCACCGAAGACGGTGTCCATGCGGATGCCGTATTCCATGTACATCATGCTGCCGGCTTCGCCGATGGCGGCCTCACCGGGGTCGAGTTCGATTTCGACGAACTGCATGTCGTCGCCGTGCAATTGGTAATCCACCACATCCATCGCCATGGTCTTCTCCGATACAGGTAAGGGCCTGACGGCCCGACCAGCGCAGGATAGCGGATGCGGATGGCGGGTCGGTGGCAGCTGCCACCGCGCGCCGTCAGGCCTTGGCCGGGGGATCCGGCAGCAGGCAGCCTTCGGCGACCTGCAGGTCGTTGTCCTTGGCGAAGTTCATGCAGAAGTCCCAGGCCATGGGTTCGGCATCGCGCAGATCGGTGTGGACGATGACGACCTTGATACCGTTGACCACCGTGGGCACACACCAGGGCGAATAAGCCAGGTGGCTGCCGATGCGCGAACTGCCGCCGCCGGGACGGAACTGGCTCATCACGCCGGCCAGACGCTCGGCCCAGTCGCTGGGGCGGAACGTGCGTCCGCTCCGGGTCACGCCCTGGATGAACACTTGCTTGGCGGTGGGGTTGGCGGCCATGGGTGGGTAGCGAGCGGGCGGTAGACGTCGTGCGCTGAGCCTTCGTGTGGAGGGCGGCTGGGCTCTGCCGCAGCGCCGGATGGGATGCCGTTGCAGATACCGGAATTCTATCTTATATAAGACCTGAGCCAAGGGATTACCCGGATGAGTGGCGCACCGCCCTGGGGCGTTCACCACGTCACCGGCCATGCATGCTGGCGTGCTTTCATGACAGCAATGCTGCATCAGCAATGATCGTGCCCAATGCAGCGCCTAAAATCGGCTTTCAACGGCTCAACCTTCGTTGAGCCGCTTCTGTTTCTATCGGTCCGACCTTCCTTTTCTGGAGTCCTGCATGAGCGCCGCTGCCCCCATCGTCCCGTCGTCGCCCCACGTGATGAACACCTACGGGCGCCTCCCGATCGCACTGTCGCACGGCAAAGGCTGCCGCGTGTGGGACGTCAACGGCAAGGAATACCTGGACGCGCTGGCCGGCATCGCGGTGAACACCCTGGGCCATGGCCACCCCAAACTGGTCAAGGCCCTGCAGGACCAGGTGGCCAACATGATCCACTGCTGCAATTACTACCATGTGCCTGGCCAGGAAGAACTGGCTCGGCTGCTGGTGGAGCGCTCCGGTCTGACCAACGTCTTCTTCTGCTCCACCGGTCTGGAAGCGAACGAAGCCGCGCTCAAACTGGCGCGCAAGTACGGTCACGACAAAGGCATCGAGCGCCCGGAGATCGTGGTCTACGAAAAGGCCTTCCACGGCCGTTCCATCGCCACCCTCTCGGCCACCGGCAACCCCAAGGTGCAGGCCGGGTTCGGCCCGCTGGTGGAAGGTTTCATCCGGGTGCCGGTGAACGACATCGAGGCGCTCAAGAAGGCCACCGAAGGCAACCCCAACGTGGTGGCCGTGTTCTTCGAGACCATCCAGGGCGAAGGCGGTGTGAACCCAATGCGCGTCGAGTACCTGCAGGGCGTGCGCGCCCTGTGCGACGCCAACGACTGGCTGATGATGATCGACGAGGTGCAGTGCGGCATGGGGCGTACCGGCAAGTGGTTCGCCCACCAGTGGGCCGGCATCCTGCCCGATGTGATGCCGCTGGCCAAAGGCTTGGGCTCGGGCGTGCCGATCGGCGCCGTCGTCGCCGGCCCCAAGGCCGCGAACATTTTCGCGCCGGGCAACCACGGCACCACCTTCGGCGGCAACCCGCTGTCCATGCGCGCGGGGGTCGAGACCATCCGCATCATGGAAGAAGAAGGCCTGCTGGAGAACGCCGCGAAGATGGGCACGCTGATCCAGACCAGGCTGGTGACGGCCCTGATGGGCAAGAAGGGCGTCAAGGAAGTGCGCGGCCATGGCCTGATGATCGGTATCGAGCTGGACAAGCCCTGTGGCGTGATCACCCAGCGCGCCGCCGACGCCGGCCTGCTGCTCTCGGTCACGGCCGACAGCGTGATCCGCCTGGTGCCGCCGCTGATCATCACGGGTGCCGAGGCCGACGAGATCGTCGCCCGCCTGCTGCCGATCATCGAAACCTTCCTCGCGGAAAACGCCTGAAGCCCCCCAGAGAGAGCACCGCATGTCCATCCGCCACTACCTGCAGTTCAAGGACTTTTCAGCCGCCGAATACGGCTACCTGCTGCGCCGCGCCGCCTTCATCAAGGCCAAGTTCAAGGCGGTCGAGAAGTACCAGCCCTTCGCCGACCCCGACCGCACCCTGGCCATGATCTTCGAGAAGGCCAGCACCCGTACCCGCGTGAGCTTCGAGGCCGGCATGTACCAGATGGGCGGCTCGGTGGTGCACATGACCACGGGCGACAGCCAGCTCGGCCGCGCCGAACCGATCGAGGACAGCGCGCGCGTGATCAGCCGCATGGTCGACATCGTGATGATCCGCACCTTCGGCCAGGACAAGCTGGAGAAGTTTGCCGAGTACTCGCGCGTGCCGGTCATCAACGGCCTGACCAACGAGTTCCACCCCTGCCAGATCCTGGCCGACCTGTTCACGCTGACCGAATACCGCCCCGCCCCCAGCGGCGATCCACTGGACGCGATCCGCGGCAAGGTGGTGACCTGGGTGGGCGACGGCAACAACATGGCCAACACCTGGCTGCAGGCGGCCGAGTTGCTGGGCTTCACCGTGCACGTGAGCACACCCAGCGGCTACGAGGTGGACGCACAGCGGGCCGGCATTTCCAACCCGGCCTGCTACAAGGTCTTCAGCGACCCCAGGGAAGCCTGCCAGGGCGCTGATCTGGTGACCACCGACGTGTGGACCAGCATGGGCTACGAGGCCGAGAACGAGGTGCGCCGCGCCGCCTTCAAGCAGTGGTGCGTGGACGAGGCCATGATGGCTGTGGCCAAGCCCGACGCACTGTTCATGCACTGCCTGCCCGCCCACCGCGGCGAGGAAGTGACCGCCGAGGTGATCGACGGCCCGCAAAGCGTGGTGTGGGACGAGGCCGAGAACCGCATGCACGTGCAGAAGGCGCTGATGGAGTATCTGCTGCTGGGCCAGCTGGCCTGATCGGCAGCCGACCGCCGCATGGACCTGATGAACCACCTGCTGCCCGAATGGCAGTTCGGTGAACGCCATGCGCTGGTACTCGACGGTGTTTCGCCCGCGCAGGCATTTGCCAGCATCGTGCCCGGCCTGAGCACGCCAGACCCATGGATCGCCCAAGCCATCGCCTTGCGCGAGCTGCCCGGCCGGCTGCTGCGCGGCATCGGTCTGTCGGGCAATGCCTTGCCTCCGAAGGCCTTTGGCTTTCACAGCTTCAAGTGCCTGGGCGCCGTGCCCGACCGCGAAGTCGCCTTCGGTCTGGCCGGCCGTTTCTGGCAGTTGGACTACGGCCTGCGCCCTGTCGCCGATGCCGCCGCTTTCATAGGCATGACCGACCAGCCACGACTGGTGCTCAACGTTTGCGTGGAGCCGCTGGACGACCGACGCTGCCAGCTGGTCACCCACACCCGGGTGCATTGCCCGGACGAAACACAGCGTCGGCGCTTCGCGCCCTACTGGTATGCCATCCGCCCGGTCAGCGGCCTGATCCGCGGGCGCCTGCTGCGGCGCATTGCCCGGGTGGCCCGCAGCACACCCGAAAGAGCCACCGCATGAGCGCCTGCACCACCTGCGGCGCCTGCTGCGCCAGCTTCCGTGTGGACTTCTCGGTCTACGAGACCCAGTCCGAAGGCGGCAGCGTGCCCGACGGCCTGTGGGTGCCGGTGACCGACCACACCGCCCGCATGCGCGGCACCGACCACGGCCGCCCGCGCTGCGCTGCACTGTATGGCCCGGTCGGTGAGAAAGCCACCTGCGGCATCTACGAATGGCGGCCCAGCCCCTGCCGCGAATTTGAGGAAGGCAGCGACGCTTGCGCGCAGGCCCGGCGCCGCCACGGACTGGATCCGCTGCCCCATGTCTGATTCGCTATCGGCCTGCACCACCTGCGGCGCCTGCTGCCACAGCTACCGAGTCGAGTTTTCCGTCTACGAACTCGACAGCCTGGGTGGCACCGTGCCCGAAGTCCTGACTGAGGTCGTCAACGGCGCCACCTGCCGCATGCAGGGCACAGGCGAAGTGCCGATCCGCTGCGTCGCGCTGGAAGGCGCGCTGGGCGAACGGGCCCTGTGCCGCATTTACGAACACCGCCCCCGCCCGTGCGCTGAACTCGACGAAGGCAGCTACGGCTGCAACAAGGCGCGCATGCGCCACGGTCTGCCGCCCATCGGTGACTGGCTGGGCGACTGAAAGAACCCATGCAAGCCCTGCTCAAGACCATCGCCACCGCCGTCATGCTCAGCGACGCACAGCGGCTGTTCCACGGCCGCGGCGGCCTGTTTCCGGGCAACGAAGCCTGGACACTGGACGCCTACCCGCCGGTCTGGCTGGTCACCAAGTTTGGCCCGGCCACGCCCGAAGAACAGGCCGCGCTGACCGAAGCGCTGCAGAAGCGGCAAGCGGAGATCGCGCCTGGACAGCCACTGAACGCCGTGCTGCAGACCCGTCACGAAGGTCGCAGCGAAACCACCGTGCTGGCCGGCGCGGTGCCCGAGTCGCACATGGTCAGCGAAGACGGCGCGCAGTACCGCGTCAACCTGCTGCGCGGGCAAAACCACGGCCTGTTCCTGGACATGGCCGAGGGCCGGCGCTGGGTGCGCGCGCACGCCCAGGGCCACAAGGTGCTCAACCTGTTCGCCTACACCTGCGCTTTTTCGGTGGCCGCGCTGCAGGGCGGCGCCAAGGAGGTGGTGAACCTCGACATGGCGCAGGGCGCGCTGACCACCGGCCAGCAGAACCACCAGCTGAACGGCTTCAACAATGGCGCCAAGTTTCTCGCGCACGACCTGTTCAGCTCCTGGGGCAAGGTCACGCGCATGGGGCCGTATGGCCTGGTGATCGCCGACCCGCCGAGCTACCAGAAGGGCAGCTTCGTCGCCAACAAAGACTACGCCCGCCTGGTGCGCCGCCTGCCCGACCTGCTGCTCCCGGGCGGCCACGCCCTGCTCTGCCTGAACGCCCCCGAGATACCCGAACAGTTCCTGCGCGATGTGCTGGCCGAGCAGGCGCCCGAGCTGCAACTGGTGCAGCGCCTGGACAACCCAGCGCCGTTCGCCGACGTGTCCAGCGACCGTGCGCTCAAGGTGCTGGTGGCGCACCTGCCTCCATTGCCGATCTGATCATTTGGTTTAAGTCTGAAGTATTTTTTCTGCTCGTTGGAAATAACCGACACCACAGCTTTTTCGCGGGTGCTACCGTCCCCGGACCATGAAAAAGCTCTGGGACATTTCCCCCCCCGTCCATGCCGCCTCGCCCGTGTTTCCGGGCGACACGGCCTACAGCCAGCAGTGGGTGGCCAGCATCTCGCCCGGCTGCCCGGTCAACGTCAGCGCGATCACGCTCAGCCCGCACGTGGGTGCGCACGCCGACGCGCCGCTGCACTACGACCCCGAGGGCGCGGCGATCGGTGCGGTGGACCTGCAGGCCTTCATTGGCCCCTGTCGCGTGGTCCACGCCATCGGCTGCGGGCAGCTGGTGATGCCGGAGCACATTGCGCATGCGATGGACGGCTTGCCCCAGCGGGTGCTGGTGCGCGTCTACGAACGCATGCCGCAAGACCGCTTCGACAACACCCTGCCCGCCTTCGCGCCTGAGACCGTGGCACTGCTGGCCGACCGCGGTGTGGTGCTGATCGGTATTGACAGCGCAAGCATCGACCCAGCCGAGAGCAAGACCCTGGACAGCCACCAGACCATCCGCCGCCGCGGCCTGCGCGTGCTGGAAAACCTGCTGCTCGACGACGTGCCCGAGGGCGATTACGAACTGATCGCCCTGCCCCTGAAGCTGACCACCGCCGACGCCAGCCCGGTGCGCGCCGTGCTCAGAGAACTTTGAAACCCCAGGAGACAAGACACATGATCACGAAAGAAGACTGCCTGCAGCGCGACGCCAACGACACGCTGCGCGACCTGCGCGACGCGTTCAACATCCCCGAAGGCACCATCTACCTCGACGGCAACTCGCTCGGCGTGATGCCGCGCAGCGCGCCCGCACGGGTGGCCGATGTGGTCACACGGGAATGGGGCACCGACCTGATCCAGAGCTGGAACAAGAACGGCTGGTTTGGCCTGCCGCAGAAGGTGGGCGACAAGATCGCGCGCCTGATCGGCGCCGCCCCGGGCGAGGTGGTGGCCACCGACAGCACATCGGTCAACCTGTTCAAGGTGCTGAGCGCGGCCATGAACATCGCCGCGGCCGATGCCCCGCAGCGCAAGCGCATCGTGAGCGAGCGCAGCAACTTCCCGACCGACCTCTACATCGCCGAAGCGCTGTGCAAGCAGCACGGCATGGAGCTGGTGCTGGTCGAGCCCGAAGAGATCGCGGCCTCGCTGACCGCCGAGGTCGCGATCCTCATGCTCACGCACGTGAACTACCGCACCGGCGCGATGCACGACATGGCCGCCGTGACGGCGGCCGCGCATGCCGAAGGCATCCTGACCGTGTGGGACCTGGCGCACAGCGCGGGCGCAGTGCCGGTCGAGCTGAAGAAGGCCAAGGCCGACTTTGCAGTGGGCTGCGGCTACAAGTACCTCAATGGCGGCCCCGGCGCGCCCGCCTTTGTCTGGGTCAACCCGCAACACGCCGACCGCTTCTGGCAACCACTCGCCGGCTGGTGGGGCCATGCCGCACCGTTCGCCTTCACACCCGACTACCAGCCCGCCCCGGGCATCACGCGCTACCAGTGCGGCACACAACCCATGATCAGCCTGGCCGCACTCGAATGCGGTGTGGACACGGTGCTGGGTGCCGAACCCCTGGGCGGTATGGCGGCGCTGCGCGCGAAGTCGCTGGCGCTGACCGACCTGTTCATCGCGCTGGTGGAAGAGCGCTGCGCCGGTCACGGCCTCGGCCTGGCCACGCCACGCGAACACGCGCAGCGCGGATCGCAGGTCTGCCTGACGCGCGACGAAGGGGCGTATGCCATCGTGCAAGCGCTGATCGCGCGCGGCGTGATCGGCGACTACCGCGCCGGAGATGGTGGTATTCACAAGGACATCCTGCGCTTCGGTTTCACGCCCCTGTACATCGGCTTTGCCGATGTGTGGAATGCGGTCGAACATCTGAAGCAGGTGCTCGAATCGGGCGAGTGGCAGCGCCCCGAGTTCAACCGCAAGCATGCCGTCACTTGAAACACCCCTTGCGCCGCTTCGCGTCTTCCCCTTCAGGGGGACCACGCTGGCGGCCCGGCAAAGCCGGTTCCGCGGCGCGTGCTGGACAGCGCCCCTCACCATCGACAAGGATTTGCCATGACCTGCCCCTATCACGATCAACCCGCCACCTCGGCCACCGAGGCCATCGTGCGTGAGGAGAAGGCGCAGCTGGACTTCAGCCGCGACATGAGCTACGGCGACTACCTGCAGCTCGACGCCATCCTGAACGCCCAGAAGCCGCTCTCGCCCGCGCACGACGAAATGCTGTTCATCGTGCAGCACCAGACCAGCGAACTCTGGATGAAGCTGATGCTGCACGAGCTCACCGCAGCGGTGCGCAACATCGCCAGCGACGAACTCAACGCGGCGTTCAAGCAAATGGCGCGCGTCTCAAAAATCATGGAGCAGCTGGTGCACGCCTGGGACGTGCTGGCCACCATGACACCGCCCGAGTACAGCGCCGTGCGCCCCTACCTCGGCCAATCCAGCGGCTTCCAGAGCTTCCAATACCGCTGCATCGAATTCGCGATGGGCAACAAGAACGCCGCGATGCTCAAGCCGCACGCACACCACCCGGAGCGCGCCGCCATGGTGCAAACGGCCTATGAAGCGCCTTCGCTGTACGACGAGGCCCTGCGCCTGCTGGCGCGCCGCGGCATCGCTGTGCCGGGCTCGCACACCGAGCGCGACTGGACACAGCCCTACGAGGCCAGCGACGCGGTCGAACAGGCCTGGCTGCAGGTCTACCGCGACCCTAAGCAGCACTGGGACCTGTACCAGCTGGGTGAAGAACTCACCGACCTGGAAGACGCGTTCCGACTCTGGCGCTTCCGCCACGTGACCACGGTGGAACGCGTGATCGGCTTCAAACGCGGCACCGGCGGCACGGGTGGCGTGAGCTACCTGCGCAAGATGCTGGACGTGGTGCTGTTCCCCGAGATCTGGACGCTGCGAACCGCGCTGTAGGCCCACCCCCGCGCCGCGCTGCGCGCGTCACCCCCTCAAGGGGGCGATGCGTGTGGCCCGGCAAAGCCGGTTCCACCGCATCCCGGACCAACGCCATTCGCGCCGGAGACGCCTTGGACTGCGGCATGATGGGCCGATGCCTGTCATCACCCTCGCCCACCTGCGCCGCCACGCCGTGGCGCGCAGTCTGTTCACGCCGACCACACTGCCCAAGGCCATCGCGCGGCTGGGCTTTGTGCAGGCCGACCCGATCCGCGCACCCGCCCGCGCGCAGGACCTGACGCTGCGCCACCGCGTCCAGGGCTACAAGGTCGGTGACCTGGAACGGCGCTACGCGACGCTCGAAGTGGAAGAAGACTTTTTCGTCAACTACGGCTTCGTCACGCCGCAGTTGCACGCGCTGATGCACCCGCGCAGCGCGCTGCGCGAATGGCCGGCCGAGCGCTGGGCGCAGGCCGAAGCGGTGTGGCATTTCGTGCACACGCGCGGCGAGGCGCACCCGCGCGAGGTCGACGCGCACTTTGCCCACGGCCACACCACCAACGGCTTCGGTGGACAGTCCAGAGCCAGCACGCAACTGCTCGACGCCATGCACTACCGTGGCCTGCTGCGGGTGGCGAGGCGCGAGGGCGGTATCCGTCTCTACGCGGCGCACCAGCCACAGACTGCGCCGGAGGATGTGGCCGCTGTGCTGGACCAGTTGGTGGACGTGCTGGTGATGAAGTACGCACCACTGCCACAACCCGGCCTGCGGCAACTGGTGGCCATGCTCCAGCACGCCGTGCCGCAGTGGAAAGGGCAGCTGCGCGCCGCATTGCAGCACGCCACGCAGCGCCTGCCCTATGCAGAAGTGGACGGCGTTCGCTGGTACTGGCCCGATGGCGAGGACCCAGCCGCGCGCCGCTGGAAGGTGGAAGACCGGGTGCGCCTGCTCGCGCCCTTTGACCCCGTGGTCTGGGACCGCAACCGCTTCGAGCGTCTCTGGGGCTGGGCCTACCGTTTCGAGGCCTACACACCGCCCGCGAAGCGCGTGCGCGGCTACTACGCGATGCCACTGCTTTGGCACGACCAGGTGATCGGCTGGGGCAACCTGTCGGTGGTGGATGGGCGTCTGCAGACTGACATCGGCTATGTCAGCGGACAGGCCCCGAACGACGCAGGTTACCGCGCGGCGCTGGATGTGGAACTGGCTGACATGGCCGCTTTCCTCAACGTCGAAAGGCGTTGAGCCTGTGCCGGGGAGAGGTCGAACCGGAGTGAAATGTCCGAGGTCAGAACGCGGCGGAACCGGCTTCGCCGGGCCGCATCGCGTTGCCCCCTTGAGGGGGTCGCGCGCAGCGCGGCGGGGGTACTTCTAGTTCGGCTTGATGTCGTTCTTGCGGATGACCTCGGCCATCGCCGCCGTGTCCACCGCGATGCGCTTGGCCAGTCCCTCGGGCGAGGTGCCCGCCACCTGCCAGCCCTGGTTCAGGATCTTCTGTCGGATATCGGGGCGGCGCACGATCTCGGCCAGCAGCGTGGCCAGCTTCTGCACATGGGCCTTGGGCAGACCCACCGGCGCGGCCACCGCGTTCCAGATCTCCAGTTGCAGGCCCTGCAAGCCCGCGTCGGCCAGGCTGGGCACCTCGGGCACCACGCTGCTGCGGCCGGTCGACGTCACGCCGACGGCCTGCAGCTTGCCGCCCCTGACCTGAGCCATCGCCAGCCCCGGCGGCAGCAGCGCCATCTGCACCTGGCCGCCGATCAGGCCCGTGATCACCTGCGGGTTGCCCGGGTAGGGCACATGCACCGGGGCTATGCCGGCCTTGGCCTTGAGCAGTTCCATGCCCAGATGGGCCACCGTGCCCACGCCCGGCGTGCCGTAGTTGAGCTTGTCGCCCTGGGCACGCGCCTGCTCGAAGAAGGCCTTGCCCACTGGCGCACCGGCCGGGGCAGCCAGCACCAGCGGCGACACCGCGATCAGCGAGACCGGCTGCAGGTCCTTGAGCGGGTCGTAGGTGGTGGCCGGGTTGAGGATCTTGGCGATGGTCAGGTTGCCGTTGATCATCAGGCCGATGGTGTGGTCGTCGGTGGCGCGGGCTACCGCGTCGGCACCGATGTTGCCGCTCGCACCGGCCTTGTTCTCGACGATCACCGGCTGGCCCAGCGCCTGCGCCAGAGGCTCGGCCAGCAGGCGCGCCGTCAGGTCCGGCGACGAACCGGCCGGAAAGCCCACCACGATCTTCAGGGGCTTGCTGGGCCAGGCGGTCTGGGCGAAGGCGGTGGTGGCACCGCAGGCCAGGACGATGGCGGCGATGACAGAGCGGCGTTGAATGTGACGCATGCGGCGATCCTTTGTAAGTGAAGCAGGCCCGCAGGTTAGCAGCCCAGGTGCCGGTGAGGGTCCAGGCCCACCGTGGAACGGGCTCCGCCCGGCCACAGGTGGGGTCCCCCCACACAGCGGGGGGGGTAAGCAGCGGCAGCTGCGCAGGGGGGCGTGCCTATGCCGTCGGATCCGGGGGACCGCTGTACAGCCATGGATTGTCGATCAACGACTCTCCCAGCACGGACATCGCCGCGTTGCGTGCGAAACGCAGCAGTCCGCTGGCGTGGAAGATGGTGCCGTTGCGGGCCGATCGGCGCTGCACGCGGGCATTGCGCGCCCAGCGCGTGCGGGCGTAGCGTTGCAGCAGTTCGGGCCAGTGCCCTGCGCCCAGGTCGCGCTGGCCCTGCACCAGGCGCCCCAGCGTCCAGGCGTCCTCGATCGCCATCGCCGCGCCCTGCGCCAGGTAAGGCCGCAGCGGGTGGGCCGCATCGCCCAGCAAGGCCACACGGCCCTGGGCCTGTTCGTGCGCGCCCGCCATGGGCGGGCGGTCGTTCAGCGCCCAGAGCTTCCATTCACCCACCGCTGCCAGCATGGTCTGCAGGTCGGGACAGACCGGACCCAGGGCGCGCTGCAGATCGTTCCAGCGCGCTTCGTGGCTCCAGCTCTGCGGATCACCGCCGGGCGGGCCACCGTGGCCTGCGCACAGCACACCGTGCACCACGGCCACCACGTTAAACCAGTTGCCACGCTTGACCGGGTACTGCACCACGTGCAGGCGCGGCCCCAGCCAGGCCACGACACCGCTGCCGCGCAGCGCCGCCGGTACCCGCTCGGCCGGCACCATGCCGCGGTAGGCCAGGTGCCCGCTCAATCGCACCGGGTGTGCGCCCAGCAGTTGCAGGCGCACACGGCTCCACAGGCCATCGGCGCCGATCAGGGCCGCGCCCTGGAATTTCGAGTCGTCTTCGCAGGTGACGTGCACGGTGGCGTCGGTCTCTTCGTAGGACGCCAGGCGCGCACCCAGGTGCAACCGCACCTGAGGGTGGCGTTGCACCGCCTCGAGCAGCAGACCGTGCAGGTCGGCCCGGTGGATGGTGGCGTAGGGCTGGCCATAACGCGCGCGGATGACCGCACCCAGCCGCAGCTGGCCCAGGGTCTGGCCGCCGTGCGCGTCGCGCACCCGAAGGTCTTCGGGAAAGGCCGCTCGTGCGTGAAGGGGGGCCATCAGGCCCCACTCGTCGAGCACGCGCATCGCGTTGGGCCCCAGCTGCAGCCCGGCCCCCACTTCGCCCAGCGCGCCCGCCTGTTCCAGCAGGTCCACCTCAACCCCGGCCCGCGCCAGCGCCAGCGCACTGGCCAAGCCACCGATACCCCCACCGGCGATCACCACGTGTTGTGTCATGGCCGGGCATTGTGCCCGCGGCGCCATGCCCCGCTTTGACGCAACGCAAACGCCCCACGCGGCGGTGGAGCATGGGGCCAACGACCGCAGCGACGGGCCGCCCCGGGCAAGGTCAGCCCCCTCGGGGGGCAGCGACCCGCGTCAGCGGCGGAGCGAGGGGGCCACTACAACACCCTGTTGAACCAGAAGAGTGAAAGGCCTGCCGACAAGAGCACCAACACCGCCGCCACCAGCGCCAGCAGGCCCGAGACTTCGGTTTCCTTCTTCTCCACCGTCAGCCGGGTGCTCAGCGACTGGTACACCTGCTTGAGGTTTTCGGCGGTACCGGCATAAAAATACTCGCCCTTGGTCTCGCGCGCCACGGACTTGAGGGTCTCTTCGTCCAGGCGCACCCGCATGGACCAGCCCTCGAAGCCGATCACCTCGCCATCCACCGTGCCCACGCCCACCGTGTAGACGCGCACGCCACGGTCGGCCGCCATCTTGCTGGCCTCGTCCGTGTCCACTCCGGTGGTGCGCTGGCCGTCGGTCAGCAGGATGATGGCGGCCGAGCCGTAGGACCCCGGCGGCACCGGCTGGAACGGCTTCTTCTCGGCCTGCGCCGCGGGCTGGTCAATGGCGCGGCCCTGCGCGGCGAACGGGTCGTTCTGCCGGCCGTAGGTGACGCTGGCCAGGTCCACCTGGCCGGGGAAGATTTCGGACAGGGCCACCACGATGGCGCTGCCGATGGCGGTGGCGCGCTGCATCTGGAACTTGTCGATGGCGGCGTTGAGGTCTTCGCGGCTGAGCGTGACCGGCTGCACCACCTGGGCACTGCCGGCAAAGGCGACGATGCCCACCTTCACGTGCCGCGGCAGCTCGGCCAGGAAAGCCTTGGCCGCCGCCTGCGAGGCCACCAGACGGTTGGGCAACACGTCGGTGGCGCGCATGCTGCCCGAGACGTCCATGGCCAGGATAATGGTTTGCTGGGTGGACGGCAGCAGCACCGTGGCCATGGGCCGCGCACTGGCCAGCAGCATGGCAGCAAAGGCCAGCAGCAACAGCACGGGCGGCACATGGCGGCGCCAGCCAGGCCCGCGCCCCATCGCTTCGCGCACGGTGGACAGGCTGGCGTAGCGCAGCGCCGCCTGGCGGCGCCGGCGCAGCAGCCACCAGTACAGCAGCACCAGCAGCGGCAGCACCGCCAGCCCCCACAGAAACTGCGGCCACAGGAACTGCACCGGCAGCGTGTCGAACCCGTTCAGAGCATTCATGCGGCCACTCCCGTTTGAACCACGCTGCGCCGCGGGTCGGTGCGCTGGCGGCGCAACTGCACGAAGCGCTGCACCGCTTCGAGCAGATCGTCGTCGGTGGCCAGCTCCAGCGCGTCCACACCGGCGCGGGCCAGGGTCTCGCGCAGCTGCGCTTCGCGCTGGGCCGCGATGCGCGCGAAGCGCTGGCGAAAGCCCTTGTCGTGCGTGTCCACCAGCAGCTGTTCACCGGTCTCGGCGTCGCGGAGGGTCAGCAGCCCCAGGTCGGGCAGCTCGCGCTCCAGCGGGTCCAGCAGGCGCACGGCCACCACGTCGTGCCGGCGGGCCAGCTCGCCCAGGGGCTGTTCCCAGCCCGGTTCGCTGATGAAGTCCGACACCACGAACACGGTGGCCCGCTGCCGCACCGACAACGCCGCGCTGCGCAGCAGATCGGCCAGGCGCGTGGGGCCATGGGCGGGCGCCTTGGGCGACGCGTCTGCAGGGGTGCCCAACAACCCCATCAAGCGCAGCACCTGGGTGCGGCCGCCGCGCGCGGGCAACACCGTGTCCACCGCGGCCACGCCACGGGCGCCGTAAAGAATGGCGCCCACGCGGTTGCCGTGGCGGCTGATGAGGCGCGCCACCACACCCACAAAGCCCTGCAGCAGTTCGCGCTTGCGCTGTTCGCCCGAACCGAAATCCACCGAGGGGCTGAGGTCCAGCAGGAACCAGGCGGCCATCTCGCGGTCTTCGGTGAACACCCGCACGTGGGGCACCTGCAGGCGGGCGGTCACGTTCCAGTCGATGTGGCGCACGTCGTCGTGGTGCTGGTATTCGCGCAGGTCGGCCAGGTCCAGCCCGGTGCCGCGCATCAGCGTGCGGTGGTCGCCTTGCAGCAAACCGTCCAGCCGTTTGATGACGGTCCACTCCAGCCGCTTGAGCAGCGCCTCGGTGCGGCCACCGTCGCCCATGGGCACCGCCGGAGGCGGCGGTGGTTTGCGTTTGAACAGGTTCAGCAGCATGGCAGCGCTCCGTCAGGCGGCCTTCTTTTCGTGCTCCAGCGGCTTGGCCGGGGCCGGCACCGCTTTCATGATGCGGTCGATCAGCGCGTCGCTGGTCAGCCCTTCGGACAGCCCTTCGTACGACAGCACCACGCGGTGGCGCAGCACGTCGGGCACCAGGTCGCTCATGTCTTCGGGCAGCGCGTAACTGCGCCCGCGCAGCAGGGCCAGGGCGCGTGCGCCTTCCACCAGGCCGATGGTGGCGCGCGGGCTGGCGCCGTAGGTGATGAGCCGGGCCGTGTCTTTCAAGCCATGTTTGTCGGGTGTGCGCGTGGCCGACACCAGCCTGACCGCGTACTGCACCAGCGAGGGATCGACGTACACCTCGCGGCAGCGCGCCTGCAGCGCCGCCAGCTGGTCGGTGGTGGCCACCGCGTTGACCTGCACCGCAGGGCCGGTGACGCGTTCGACGATCACCACCTCTTCCTCGTCGGTCGGGTAGTCCACCAGCACCTTCATCATGAAGCGGTCCACCTGCGCCTCGGGCAGCGGGTAGGTGCCTTCGGTCTCGATCGGGTTCTGCGTCGCCATCACCAGAAACGGTTCGGGCACCTTGTGCGTCTCGCCCGCAATGGTCACCTGCCGCTCCTGCATCACCTCCAGCAGGGCGCTCTGCACCTTGGCCGGCGCGCGGTTGATCTCGTCGGCCAGCAGCAGGTTGGCGAACACCGGGCCCAGCGCGGTGCTGAAGTCGCCGGTCTTCTGGTTGTAGATCCGCGTGCCCACCAGGTCGGCCGGCACCAGGTCGGGCGTGAACTGGATGCGCTTGAAACGCCCCTGCACCACGTTGGCCAGGGTCTTCACCGTCAGCGTCTTGGCCAGCCCGGGCACGCCCTCGACCAGCAGGTGCCCGCCCGCCAGCAGCGCGACCATGACGCGCTCCAGAAAGCGGTCCTGCCCCACCACCACACGCTTGACCTCGTAGAGGATTTCTTCCATGAGCCTGGCGGTGTCGGGCGTTTGCGTGTCACTCATGAAAACTCCTTGGGTTCAGAAGGGGGGAAGGCCTGCCGCACTGGCCGCACTCTCAATGGGCACGGCAAAACCGATGCCCACGAAAGTGCGGTGGCTGGTGGGGTTGAGGATGCCGGTCACGATGCCGACCACCTCGCCGTCCATGGTGACCAGCGGACCGCCGGAATTGCCGGGGTTGGCCGCGGCGTCGAACTGGATCAGGTTGCCGATGTCCTGCTCGCCTTCCGGTGACCGGAAAGAACGGCCCAGGCCGGACACGACACCGGCCGAAGTGGACGGGCCGATGCCGAACGGGAAGCCGACGGCCACCACCTCGTCGCCGGGTTTGAGGTCGTGCGTGGTGCGCAGGGTGGCGGCGTGCAGGTCGTCGGGAAGGGTCAGCGCCTGCAGCACGGCCAGATCGTGCTGGGGCTGCACACCGGCCAGCTGCGCATCGGACTCGCTGCCGTCGGCGAACACCAGCCGCACCGCCTGCGCGGTCTGCACCACGTGCAGATTGGTCAGCACGATGCCCTTGTCGGTGATCACCACCCCGGTGCCCACACCGGCCTCCACGTCCTCGCCGCGTTTGTTCTTCACGTACGCCACCACGCGGACCACGGCGGGGCGGATCTTGTCGGCCGCCCGCGCGGCGCGCGAGGGCAGGTTCTGTGTGGTCAGCGTGCGCAGCACGGCGGCGTCGATGTCTTTCTGCGTCAGCGCACGCGGCGCGCTGCGCTGCTGCTGCCATTGGCTGGCCACCAGCAGCGCGGCCAGCAGGGCCAGCGCCGCCCACATCACGCGCGGGTTAACGGCGGCTCTGCCCAGGGCCTGGCGCCAGCGCGCACGCTCCGGCGCCGGCTGGGTCTGCGGCACAGGCGCGGCCGGCTCCGCGGCCACAGCAGCCGCTGGGCGGGCAGATCGGCTGTAGAAAGCGGGCTTGCGCATGTCGCCTCCGAAGGTGCCTGGACGGGGTGGCTCACATCATGCCGGATGGCCGTCGGGCACTCAAGCACCCAGCAGCTGTCGGAGCACGAAGGGCAGGATGCCGCCCGCGCGGAACTGGAGCACCTCGACCGGGGTGTCGATGCGCAGGATCAGCGTGAGCTCGCGCACCGATCCATCGGCCCGCGTGATGCGCAGCGCCGCCGGACTGCGCGGCGCCAGATCGGCCTGCGGCAGCACGTCGATGGCCTCGTCGCCCCGCAGGCCCAGGCCCTCCCAGCCATCACCAGGCGCGAATTGCAGCGGCAACACACCCATGCCCACCAGATTGCTGCGGTGGATGCGTTCGAAGCTCTTGGCGATCACGGCCCGGATGCCGAGCAGCTGCGTGCCCTTGGCGGCCCAGTCGCGGCTGGAGCCAGTGCCGTATTCCTCGCCCGCGAAGACCACCGTGGGCACACCGGCCGCACGGTAGCGCATCGCGGCGTCGTAGATGGGCAGCTTGTCGCCGCTGGGCTGGTGCAGGGTGAGACCGCCCTCCTCCCGCGAGCCATCGGCCAGCGGTGGCAGCATCTGGTTCTGGATGCGCACATTGGCGAAGGTGCCGCGCACCATCACCTCGTGGTGGCCGCGGCGGGCACCGTAGCTGTTGAAGTCGGCCGGCTGCACGCCGCGCTCGCGCAGCCACAGACCCGCGGGTGAACCGGCTTTGATGGCGCCGGCGGGCGAGATGTGGTCGGTGGTGATGGAGTCGCCGAACAGAGCCATGATGCGCGCGCCCCGCACGTCGGCCGAGGGGCTGGCCCCTGCCTCCAGCGCGAAGCCATCGAAGAACGGCGGCTGGGCGATGTAGCTGCTGTCGGGCCAGTCGTAGGTGGTGCCGGTCGCACCGGCGATGCGTTCCCACAAAACCCCAGGGTCGGTCTTCACGCGGGCGTAGTTGTCGCGGTAGGCCTTGCCCTTGAGGGCATGGCGCAGCAGGGCATGAATTTCGTCGCTGCTGGGCCAGATGTCGCCCAGGTAGACCGGCTGTCCGGCATGACCGGTGCCCACCGGTTCGGTCATCAGGTCCTTCATCACCGTGCCGGCAATGGCATAAGCCACCACCAGCGGCGGGCTGGCCAGGAAGTTGGCCTTGAGGTTGGGGTGGATGCGCGCCTCGAAATTGCGGTTGCCCGAGAGCACGGCCGCGCACACCAGGTCGTTCTGCGTGATGAGTGCGTTGAGTTCGGCCGTCAGGTCGCCCGAGTTGCCGATGCAGGTGGTGCAGCCGTACCCGGCGAGCGCGAAGCCCAGCTGTTCAAGGTGCGGCAGCAGACCGGTGGATTCGAGGTATTCGGTGACGATGCGCGAGCCCGGCGCCAGCGAGGTCTTGATGTGCGGCTGAACGCGCAGACCGGCCTCCACCGCTTTCTTGGCCAGCAGGCCGGCAGCCAGCATCACGCCCGGGTTGCTGGTGTTGGTGCAGCTGGTGATGGCGGCGATCAGCACATCGCCGTTCTTCACCTCCAGGCCGCTGTCGGTGCGGAAGGTCTGCACCAGCTTGCCCGCCGGCTGGTTGAAGCCGTTCTCGGCGTTGGGTTTGGAGAACAGCGAAGCGAACTGCCCCGCCACCTGCCCGAGTTCGATGCGGTCCTGCGGCCGCTTGGGGCCGGCCAGCGACGGCGTGACAGACCCCAGGTCCAGCGTGACCACCTGCGAGTAGTGAATGTCCCCCGCGGCCTGCGATGCCCCGGGCGCACCGGGCACGCCGAACAGGCCCTGCGCCTTGCAGTAGGCCTCCAGCGCCTCGATCTCCGCCTGGCTGCGACCGGTGCCGCGCAGGTAGTCCAGCGTTTTCCCGTCGACCGGGAAGAACCCCATGGTGGCACCGTACTCCGGGGCCATGTTGGCGATGGTCGCGCGGTCGGGCAGCGACAGC
>CALRYD010000037.1:0-43055 GCA_943372305.1 Hydrogenophaga intermedia
GAAGAAGCCAGGTCCGACGTGTTCGACTACATCGAGCGCTTCTACAACCCGGTGCGCAAACACTCAAAGCTAGACTTCCTCAGCCCAGTCGACTTTGAGCAAGGCTTAGTGGGCTAAGCAACCAGTCCGGGAAACTGGGGGAAGCCCACTCAGCCTCCTGCTTCGCCCGCACTGTTTCTTCGAAAAGCGCATCTTCCGAAACGCAGTCTTTTCTGCGAGCTTGAGCGCATGCACTTTGCGCGCTCGCAGCAACAGATAGCTCTTGCAAGCGCACCCGCAGTACGTTGCGAGCCTCTTGCAGCGCAGGCGCCTCGAAGTGCTTTTCCATGAGTTGGCTCGACCGAAGCATGAACGACCTTGCGTCCTCCCTCGACAAGCAGATGGTAGAGAGACCGGGGATCTCACGTCCCTGCGCCCACGTGACGGGACTGAGCGCAAGCGGAAGGAGTAACAAAATGGACTTCACGCTATCCAACGTGTGACATGAGCCGCGCCGTTAGACGTCGGCTCGATCGAAGGGTTAGAACTCATGGCGCGTCGCGCTACTCGGCAGTGGGAACTCTCGCGTAACTGCACGCGATCTCTGCCGCTGAAAACGGAGCGAGCTGGGCATTGCCTTGAACATTGACAATGAAGGTGAGCAGGTTGGCTAAATCGTTGGCGGAAAACGAGTATGTGAATGCCGGCATGTTCGCCTTGCCAAACAGCACGGCGTCGATGAGCCGTTGACGGTCACCGTCCGATAAGTCCGCTTGAAACAATGGTGTCGGGGACGTGAGAACCTTCCCACCAGAATAGTGACAGGCTGCGCAATTCATTGCGTACGCGCGCCGCGCGTCTGATTCAGAGGCGGCCCGCGACTCCGCTTTATCGCGAGCAATCGACTGCAAGATCCTGATGGGAAGTTCCCGCTCAACTTCCTGCTTCTTACCCTGGAGCCAGGCAGTTTGACGTTCGACGCACTGCCGCGTAACTTTGTCGGTCTCTTCCTGCGCACAAACCGGTGAAACCGCCGCCACCAATAGCAGGCAGGCATGTATGGCAAAACCAGTGACTCTTGGTGATGACGGGTTCATTAGGTTTAACGTTTGAGCTAACCGGACCGTTGCGGCATGTGGCTAGAGGCCCAGAATGAAATTGCGGGCCTTTAGCCGCATGCCGCAATGGGTCCGGTTGAGCGAATGGTTAGGCGTCGCCGCGAAGTGCGGGTTCTGTATATTCTTGGTCACTATTGATTAACGTGTTGTCCTATGCACTTGGTGTTCCACCATTCTTCCATCTGAGGCCAACGGTCAATGAGTTGGTCGACCACCTGACCGGGCGTGTACTCCCGATGGAAAGATAGGACTTGCTCTAGAAGAGGCTTTCGCAATTGGAACCAGCAGGAGAATGAACCACCTCGCCGCCTTTGGAGGCGGAGGATCGGTCGACAGTGGTAAGAGCATGTTGAAGCGAATTCTAGCTTTCGCCCACTAGTGTCGCTGACGTGCTCGAGAGCTTCGGCAAAATTGACAATGAACCGAGGCTTGCGATGTGAATCCCACTGGATATCGAATACATGCAGTCTAGAGTTGCTCGTGCGACGAAAGACGATCATCTCTGGCTGTAGCGATGTGTCGAGTTTAAAGCCGGCATCGAGAGCAACAGGGTAGAACCGCCTCTTCAATTCCTGGCGCAGTTGTGTAGTGATGCCCATCTTATTGAGAGTTCAGATGAATCCGAAGTTTCGGAGCATAGGATTTGCTGGGCTGCGAGTTGCGACGCCTAACGCCGAAGTTAACCGGCGTCCATACGTAGCATGGACGTCCGTGTTGAACGCCCAGTTAGGCACTTTCGCAAGAACTCTCCAATATAACTTATCGCTGCCATCCAGTTAGTTTGTCTGCATGATGTTGACCATTTGTGGTTTTATTTATTTTAGCGTCTAGCTCTAGGAGTAGGCTTGGACTTAAGGTTGCCGTCAATCGGTCAATCAAGCCAATGGTTGCTGGGAATTCTGTTTTCTCATCATACTCGCCGACGACAGAAACAATCTTTGCATCGCCAGTGCCGCCATAATTTGGTAAGGATTTCCTTGCCTCCCCCAGGCGGTATCTCAGGAAGTGCTCCCGAAACTGAAATCTGGCTACGTCTTTGGTTTTTGCATCCCAGATATCATTTTCAAGAGCTTTCAGCTTTGCCTGAAAATCAGAATCACTCGTTGAACTAGCTAGCGAAGCAACTCCTTGGGCGATGATATCTAGGTGTCTAAATAATCGCAAGTACTTGAATGCTAGAATTGCACCAAGTGATGCCTCCCACGGTTGCACTCCGAGAAGAGTAGCGACGCGCATTGCAACAATACCGCCAAAGTCGTCTGCAAAAAGTTCTTCAAGGAATTCAGGTCCTGCATCAACGTAAGTGCTTTTATAATATGATGATAGCGACATTGATGCATCCGTCGGATGTTCGCTTTGAACTCTGGATTTTAGAAATGCATCAATATTTCCGGAAATTTCATTCGTGAGATTTGATTGATCTAGTGCCCACCGATGATGAGCCACTTCGTGAGCCATCACGAATAACTCTTGAGCAGCAATTAGTCGATGCCTTAGATATTCATCTTCCCCGAGATCTGCAAATGGATTTCCTGGGGCATGCGCCAGCTTTTCGAACTGCTTGCTAATCAAGCCAAAGAACACGGCTGGACCCAATGCGTTTAATGCAATCAATCGCTCTGCAATGAATTTGCTAGCATATGCCATAGAGAGCGAAGGGGATTCATGCTTTGCGAACTGGATTCGGTTGATTCGGTTAAAGCTCTGACCTAAGTATTGATCGTAAACAAGATATTGCCGTCCTTTGAGTCGCAAAAGCTCACATCTGCGTTCAGATGAGTAGGTTACGTGCAGTTCAGGGTATCCGCCGACGGGGCTAATTTGCGCTTTGATGTGCTCATAGTAACTCTCATATTGAGCAACCAATGCTTCGGATGTGGCCTTTGTTCGTCGTGCCGTATTTAAGTATATTTCAATCATTTTTAGATATTTGATTCAATACCTTAACAACATCATCGGCATTTAGGCCTGTGATAGATACACCCTTTACTTTGACAACAACACTCTTGCTCGCGCGTATTCGTTCGATAATTATTTTCCCTATCAAAGGGATCGTCACTGCATTGAGCGCCGCAAGAATCTGAAGAACAACGGCACCGTCCAGTCTCCGTGATTCAATGAGTTGTATATACTCTGAATGTGATGAAAGTTCAGTCTTGATCGTATCGGAGTCGTTAGCAGCAACTTCAACTAGTACGTTTGCCATGTTTGTCTTTCTGATGAGTTTGTTCTTGCCGGAGTTGGTTGGCCTCGTCGATTCTGTCCGACATGGAGCTTAAATGCCTAACGTGAAAGTGAGCGGACGCCGTAGGCGGTCCGCTCCAATGGCAGGTTAGACGGCGATCTATGGGCCATACTGTTCCTTAATTCTGCGGACGTAGATCCAGTACGCGCCGTACCAGCACATTCCGGCCATAAACAGATTGATGCCCAACGCGCTCCAAAAGCCAACTGGGTCTTGGGCCAGCAGATGAACTACTTTGGACTTGCCGCCTGACACTCGCCCTTCGTGAACTGCTAGGGCCACACCCGCCGAAAGTGCTATCGCGAAGCCAACAACGGCCAAGCAGCACAACCAATTCATGAACCTTTCGAAGCGCATGGACGTCAGTGGCTAACGTTCGAGGTGAGCTGCCTACTGCAGCCTGCTGCAGTTGGTCAGCTCGACTGAGGTGTTAGGCCTAACTAGGTTTGAGAACGAAGGGGTGCGGGGTCTTGATTCAGTCAAGTTTTCCATATGCAACTATCGATCTACTTCCGACTTTTCCGTCGCTTTCGATCCATGACTCGGCCTCTTGAATTCGATCTTCGATCTCAGGGAACGATGCAGTCATTGCGTACTTTCCCAGAACCTTGTGAATCACTAGAGGCCCTGCACCGATGATCTTGTGATTGGCATTTTGAGTTTGAACAAAGAGACGGGTCTGAAAGTAGGCGACCCACGACTGTGGGCGCTCAACTAGCTGCGTCACAACGATGTCATTGATTGTGGTCGTGACGAATTCATCAGCGTTGATCACACTGTGAGCAAACGACATGGCTTGGTCGCGAGTAAGCATCTTGTGAGGCCTAACGTTGAAGCTGAGGGGCCGAAACCGGCTGGCCGCGCGAAGCGATGATGAACTGCTGAGCGTAGCGCGGCCAGTCGGTTGAGGTCCACTCGAGCGACTGGTTAGACCCCATTTGCAGCCTCGTGTGCAAGCGAAAGGTAGTCTGCAAGTTTCTTGCTCTTGATTTCTGCGGCGGATCGAATCTTCAAGTGACGGCGACCTTTTCCTGTCCCTTCAAGAAAACCAATCGCATCAGCGATCTTGGCACCGGCTCCGAATTCGACGGATACATGCTCCTTGTAAGCGAACACACCACAGAATTGCACTCCTGAAGAGAACAGGATCCCTCCGTATTTGACCTCTTCGGTCGTGGACTTGAATGTCTTCTTGACCAGTTCGCGTATGGCCTCAACGATCTCGTGATTCGTCTCACTGACAAGTCGAATGTCTTCGATCAACGACTGGACAGACTTTGTGGCCATCTTGAATTTGGTTCCCTGTGAATCCGGCTGAAGGACGATAGGTGTTCCGGTGGGGTCTAACTTAGATATATCCCGAAAAACGGCGGATAACACTTTTGGCAGTCGTTAAACAAAGTCGCATGACATCCCCAAAATTTGTTTGAAATCAAACCTGTAGCGCATCATACTGTATGCATGAACAGGTATAACAGATTTGACAAACCTGACTGGGTTCCTCCCCGGTCCAGCCGGCTGCTTGATCAGGTGCGCGAACGGGTTCGCTACCTGCATTACAGCCTACAGACGGAGAAAGCCTACGTCTACTGGGCCAAGACGTTTGTGTTGTGGGCGGCTCGCAGTGGTGGTGGTTTTCGGCACCCGCGCGACATGGGGCAGACCGAAGTGGAGGGTTTTCTGACCATGCTGGCCACTGAAAAGCAGGTCTCGCCGGCCACGCACCGGCAGGCGCTGAATGCGCTGTTGTTCCTTTACCGGCAGGTGCTGGGCATGGAGTTGCCTTGGCTGCAGCAGATCGGCCGCCCGCCAGAGCGCAAACGCATACCGGTGGTGCTCACGACGCAGGAGGTTCAGGCCATTCTGGGATTCATGACGGGCACCGAAGCCCTGATGGCCGCCCTGCTGTACGGCAGCGGCTTGCGCCTGCGCGAAGCGCTGGGCCTGCGTGTGAAGGACGTGGATTTTGACCGCCATGCCATCGTGGTGCGCAGTGGCAAGGGCGGCAAAGACAGGGTGGTGATGCTGCCATCGGCATGGCCATTGGCCTCTTCGGGCCACGCGCTGGCGCTGCCCGCCTGACGGTCCGCCTCAGTCCGGATACGCCGCCAGGGCTTTGGCCAGGTCCTGGTATTCCTCGCAGGTGGTGTTGCCGCACAGGCGCTGCAGGGTGGCCAGGTGCACCCGTGCCTGGGCGGGCTGGTTGCGCATGAGGTAGGCCTCGCCGATGTATTCGTGCGCGCCCTTGTGGCCGGGGTCAATCTCCAGTGCCAGCCGGTAGTGTTCGAAGGCTTTGTCCAGGTCGGGCGGGGTTTTCTTGCGGTGGACGTAGCCCAGCAGGTTGTGCAGGTCGGCGTTGCGGGCCAGCCGGGCCTGCTGGGCCTGCAGCAGGCCCAGCGCTTTGTCCCATTGCATGGCGCCGATGGCGTCGCGCGCGGGGCGCAGGGGGTCGGCCACGGTGGCGGCCTGGGGTTCGGGCATGTTGGACGGGGTGTCTGCGGCCTGGGCGGGCAGCACGCAGAGGGCCGCCAAGAGGCAGGCGGTGCTGATGAAGGGGGTTTGGGGCATGGTGGCTTCCTCAAGCGTTGGGGCTGGCGGTGCGTGTCATTGTGCTGGCTCAAACGCACCCGCGTGTGACGACCCTGCACCGCACGGGATAATCCCCGTTCCCCCCTGAACCCCACACCGGATGCGCCCATGAGCTTTGCCCCCCTGCAGAACGACACCTTTTTGCGCGCCTGCCTGCGCCAGGCCACCGACCACACGCCGGTGTGGCTGATGCGCCAGGCCGGGCGGTATTTGCCCGAGTACTGCGCCACGCGCGCCAAGGCGGGTTCGTTCATGGGGCTGGCCACGAATGTGGACTACGCGACCGAGGTGACGCTGCAGCCGCTGGAGCGTTACGCGCTGGACGCGGCGATCCTGTTCAGCGACATCCTGACCGTGCCGGACGCGATGGGCCTGGGCCTGACGTTCGCGCAGGGCGAGGGCCCGAAGTTCGCGCGCAACATCCGCACCGAAGCCGATGTGGACACGCTGGCCGTGCCCGACATGGACAAGCTGCGCTACGTGTTCGACGCCGTCACCAGCATCCGCAAGGCGCTCAACGGCCGGGTGCCGCTGATCGGCTTTTCGGGCAGCCCCTGGACGCTGGCCTGCTACATGGTCGAAGGCGGCGGCAGCGACGACTACCGCGCGGTCAAGAGCCTGATGTACAGCCGCCCAGACCTGATGCACCGTATTCTGGCGATCAACGCGGACTCGGTGGCCACCTACCTGAACGCACAGATCGACGCCGGCGCGCAGGCGGTGATGGTGTTCGACAGCTGGGGCGGCGTGCTGGCCGACGGCAAGTTCCAGGACTTTTCGCTGGCCTACACCAAGCGCGTGCTGGCGCAGCTCAAGCGCACCGACGCCGCGGGCAAGGTGATTCCGCGCATCGTGTTCACCAAGGGCGGCGGTCTGTGGCTTCAGGACATGAAGGGCCTGGACTGCGAGGCCCTGGGCCTGGACTGGACGGTGAACCTGGCCAATGCACGCGCCGCGGTCGGCGACAGCAAAGCGCTGCAAGGCAACATCGACCCGAACGTGCTGTTCGCACCGCCCGAGGCGATCGACCGCGAAGTGGCGGCCGTGATCGACAGTTTTGGCAAGCCGCACCAGGGCGCGGGCACCGGGCCCACGCACATCTTCAACCTGGGCCACGGCATCAGCCAGTACACCCCGCCCGAGAGCGTGAAGGTGCTGGTGGACGCGGTGCACGCGCATTCCAAGCGCATCCGCGCGCAGGGCTGACACGCGCCCCGGGCCGGGTCTGCGGGACCCGGCGCCATTAACCCGAAAGACCCCAGGCGCGGGCCCATAGCACAAAATCCAGCCAAAACAGCACTTGACACGCTTCACTTATGCACATTTTTCGTGCTGCGGCGCCGCAAGGGCTGTAACGCTTGCGCACAGCCCACCGCCGTCGTCACAAGTTCGCTAAGTGGTTGATTTGATTGGACATTGAAAACTGCTTTTTTTGTAGGCAATTTAAGAAAGGCCTTGATTTACAAGGCTTCGGCGGCCCGAAAACGCAGCTATCAACAAAGTTATCCACAGAAGCTGTAGACAGCTCTGGAAGCGCCGTCAAATCAATGACTTACGTCACACTCCAACAGTTCAACTGAAAAAAGCCCCCCAAGATGAGCTTCTGGCCCGGTGTGGTGGTGGCCACCCCCGCCCACAGCGCTGTGGGTGGCATCCTGAGTTACCGGAGTGAGTCGCCGCTCACGCCGGGGGCTTTGGTGCGGGTGCCGCTGGGCTCGCGCGAGGTGCTGGGCGTGGTGTGGGACTGCCCAGCCACGCCGCCCGAAGGGCTGAGCGAAGCCCAGACCAAACCGGTGGCCGGGGTGCTGGAAGGGCTGACACCGCTGAACGAGCGCTGGCGCCAGCTGGTGCGGTTTGCCGCGCAGTACTACCAGCGCAGCCTGGGCGAGGTGGCGCTGGCCGCCCTGCCGCCGCAGCTGCGCGAGCTGGACGCCGAACAACTGGCGCGGCGCCTCAAACGCCGGGACAAGAAGGCCCAGGCCACCGAAGCCACGACCCCGCAGCCGGTGACCGGCCACGACCTGAGCGCCGAACAGGTGCAGGCGCTGCAGGCCCTGGCCGAGGCCACGGAGCCGGTGCTGCTGTACGGCGCCACCGGCAGCGGCAAGACCGAGGTGTATCTGCGCGCCACCCAGGCCGTGCTGGAGACGCCCGCGCCCGCAGGCGAAGCCCCCACCCAGGTGCTGGTGATGGTGCCGGAGATCAACCTGACGCCGCAGCTGGAGGCGCGCTTTCGCGAGCGCTTCGAGCCGGCCTTTGGCGCCGGCAGCGTGGTCAGCCTGCACAGCGGCATGACGCCAGCCCAGCGCCTGGGCAGCTGGCTGGCGGCGCACACCGGGTCGGCGCGCATCGTGCTGGGCACGCGCATGGCCATCTTTGCCAGCCTGCCGGGGCTGCGGCTGATCGTGGTCGATGAAGAACACGACCCCAGCTACAAGAGCCAGGAAGGCGCGCGCTATTCGGCGCGCGACCTGGCGGTCTACCGCGCCAAGGTGGAGACCGAAGCCCTGGCCAGCGAGGCGCTTGCCGCCGCCGGGCAGGCCGCGCGACAGCCTTCCCGCTGCCAGGTGGTGCTGGGTTCGGCCACACCGTCGCTGGAGAGCTGGCACGCGGCCGAACAGGGCCGCTACAAGCGGCTGGACATGCCCGGGCGCATCGGCGGCGGCGCCCTGCCACGGTTGCGCCTGGTGGATATGAACCACCAGCCCAAGGGCGCGGCCATTGCCCCGCCGCTGCTGGCCGCGATGGAAGAACGCATCGCACGCGGCGAGCAGTGCCTGGTGCTGCTCAACCGCCGCGGGTATGCACCGGTGCTCTCGTGCGACGCCTGTGGCTGGAAGAGCGGCTGCCCGCACTGCAGCGCGTTCCGCGTGTTCCACAAGCTCGACCGCACGCTGCGTTGCCACCACTGCGGCTTCACCCAGCGCGTGCCGCGCGCCTGCCCGGACTGCGGCAACCTGGACATCGCGCCCGTGGGACGCGGCACCGAACAGGTGGAAGAACAGCTGGCCCAGCTGCTGCAGGACGTGAAGCGGCCCGACGGCGCGCCGGTGCGCGTGGCCCGCATGGACGCCGACACCACCAAGGCCAAAGGCAGCCTGGAGGCGCAGCTGGCCGCCCTGCACAGCGGCGAGGTGGACGTGCTGGTGGGCACGCAGATGGTGGCCAAGGGGCACGATTTCCGCCGCATCACCCTGGTGGCCAGCATCAACGCCGACGCGGCCCTGTTTGCCAGCGACCACCGCGCACCCGAGCGGCTGTTTGCGCTGCTGATGCAGGCCGCCGGCCGCGCCGGGCGCGACGCGCAGCACGCCGGCGCGAGCGAGATGTGGGTGCAGACCTGGCACCCGGAGCACCCGCTGTTTGCGGCCCTCAAGCGCTACGACTACCCGGCCTTTGCCTCCGAGCAACTGGCCGAGCGCGAGATCGCGGGCATGCCACCGCACGGCTTCCAGGCGCTGGTGCGGGCCGACGCGCGCACGCAGGCGGCAGCGCAGGCTTTTTTGAACATCGCGGCCGAGCAGGCGGCGGGCCTGCCGCACCGCGACGACATCACGCTCTACCCGGCGGTGCCGCTGACCATCCAGCGCGTGGCCAATGTGGAACGCGCCCAGCTGCTGGTGGAAACGCATTCGCGCGCGGCGCTGCAGCGTTTTCTGGGCGCCTGGCAGCCGGTGCTGCACGCCTGCCGCAGCGCGCCCGAAGCGCGCGGCCTGGTGCGCTGGGCGGTGGATGTGGACCCTCTGGCCGTATAGCACCCCCACGCTCCACCGCTGCGCGGGTCGCTGCCCCCCGAGGGGGCTGGGCCTGCCTTGGGGCGGCCCGGCGGCTGGCCCGTCGACCCCCACGCTCCGCCGCTGACGCGGGCGCGAACGTTTGTTCAGCCGGCCAGGGCTTCCTTGGTCAGGGTCCAGGCTTGCGAGAGTTTGGCGCCGCGGGCGTGGTACCCGCTCTTGACGCGTTTGAGGCGGTCTTCGATGCGGTCGTGCGCGCCCGTGCGGGCGTCTTTCATCTGGTCTTTGAGCGATTCGGCCTTCGTCTCCGCTTCGAGCTTGATCGCTTCCCCGCGCTGCCGGGCCCGCGACACGGCGGCGTCCAGGCTGGCGCGGGCGATGACTGCTTTGGCCAGCAGACCGGCCTTGGCCGACTCGCTGGCGTCCGACACCTCGGACTCGAGTTCGCGCAGCTCGGCCTTCAGGGCCGCGATGTCCTGGTCGAACTGGGCCTCCAGCGTTTCGCTGCGGGCGCGGCGGAACACGGTGCCGTTGAGTTCGGCCATGGCCAAGTCGACCGGCGTGACCCATTCTTCGTCGACCTCGGCCACCACGGCCACCTTGCCAGGGGTCATCTGGCGTTCCACGGTGTCGATGAAGTCCAAGCCCACGCCCACCACCCAGTAGTCGCGCAGGGCGCCGACCACGGCGCCGGTGGACGCGCCCAGCAGCAGCCCCAGCGGCCCGCCGAGCAGGCCGATCAGGCTGCCCACGGCCATGCCCGTGCTGGCGCCCACCGGGTCGCGGTCGATGGCGGACTGCACGTTGACCACGCCCGCCAGGTCCTTGGCGATCACGCCGGTGGCGTAGAGCGTGATGTCGCCCTCGCTGTGCAGCCGGCGCAGCGCGTGCAGGCCGGCCTCGGCGGCGGTGGGGTTGTCAAACATCGTGATCAGCATCTTGTTCATGGAGAGAGTCCTGTGGTGTTGGGGGCCAGGGGCGCCAGGCGGCGTGAGCGCACAGCGCGTGCTGGTTGTAGGCGCTGGCGCCCGAAGGGTCTGTTCGCCAGCGCACGGGGCCCAAATGCGCAGCTGCCCAGCTGCCCGGCAGGGGTGCGGCTGCCCATGAAGCTGCTGCGTTCCGCTGCCCTGCTGGCCATCCGCGGCTACCAGCGTTTCATTTCGCCGCACAAAGGTTTTGTCTGCGCCTACCGGGTGCACACCGGGCGCTGCGGCTGCTCCGAACTGGGCTACCGCGCCATCCGCCGCTTCGGGCTGGGCGGCGGCTGGTGGGTACTGCGCCAGCGCACGGCCCTGTGCGGGGTGGTGCACCGGCGGCACACCCCGCTTCGGCCGCGCCCGCCGGCGCGCGAGCGCGGCGACTGCGACCTGCCCTGCGACGCGCCCTGCGATCTGGACCTGTCGGGCGGGCGCGGGCGCATCGGCCTGTGCGACGCCTGCAGCTGCTGCGATGCGGGCAGTTGCGACTGGCCCTCACGCGATGAGCGCCGCGACCGCAAAGACCGGCGGCGGGACGGGCGACAGGTCTACATCCCGCCCTACGCCGACCTGGGCCGCGGCGCACGCGACACGCGCCCGGGCGGCCCGCGCTGAACGGGCAGGGCCTGTCACGGCCCTTTCACGAAGGTCGCCCAGAATCCGTTGTGTGCTTGATGTCCGACACAGAACGGACGGCACATTCCGGCCACCTTCGCGGTGGCCGATCCATTTCCGAACCCCTTCAGCCCAGCTGTCGCGTGAGGTAGCTGCCGTTGGAGATGCGCGCAGCGGCGAAGAACTCGGCCTCGCTCAGGCCGTCGATCAGGTAGCGCAGGCAGCGCACCACGAAGCCGTGCGAAACCAGCAGCACGGTCTGCCCATCGTGCTCTTCGCGCAGCCGCTGCAGGCCGCGTTCGACGCGGGCCACCACAGCGCGCGTGGACTCGGCGCCGGTGGGTTCCTCGTCCCAGCGGTAGGCGGCGTTGCGGGCCGCCAGCTCGGGGTAGCGCTGCGCGGCTTCGGCCTCGGTCAGGCCGTCGAACACGCCGAAGTCGCGCTCGCGGAAATCGGCGTCCAGCCGCAGGGGCAGGCCCAGGCGCTGCACCGCGGGTGCCGCGGTCTGGCGGGCGCGCAGCAAGGGCGACGCCACGATGGCGTGGATGCCCTCGGGCAGGTCGAGCGCCAGCCGCTGGCCCTGGGCCAGGCCGGCGGGGTTCAGCGGCGCGTCGATGCGGCCCTGCCAGCGCTCTTCGGTGTTGAGGTCGGTCTCGCCGTGGCGGGCCAGCAGCAGGGTGATGGGCATGGGGCAAGGGTCGCGGTGCGGGAGGCGCCCATCATCGCACCGCGCACAAAAAAGCCCCCGGGGCGCAAGCCGCGGGGGCAGGGGCAGGATCCACCTGCCTGATCAACACTTCAGCTCAAAGCCTCACTTCTTGAGATCGAAACGGTCGAGCTCCATCACCTTGGTCCAGGCGGCCACGAAGTCGCGCACGAACTTGCCGCCGTTGTCGCTCTGGGCGTACACCTCGGCAATGGCGCGCAGCTGCGAGTTGGAGCCGAAGGCCAGGTCGACGCGGGTGGCCGTCCACTTCACGGCGCCGGTCTTGCGGTCGCGGCCTTCGTAAGCGTTGTCACCGGTCGGCTTCCAGGCGGTGGACATGTCCACCAGGTTGACGAAGAAGTCGTTGGTCAGCTGGCCAGGGCGCTGGGTGAACACGCCGTGCTGCGAGCCGCCGTGGTTGGCGCCGAGCACCCGCAGGCCACCGACCAGCACCGTCATTTCGGGCGCGCTCAGCGTGAGCAGTTGCGCCTTGTCGAGCAGCATCTCTTCGGGCGAGACGCGGTACGCGGCCTTGCGGTGGTTGCGGAATCCGTCGGCCTGCGGTTCGAGCACGGCGAACGACTCGGCGTCGGTCTGCTCGGCCGTGGCATCGGTGCGGCCCGGGGTGAAGGGCACCACCACCGACTGGCCTGAGGCCTGGGCGGCGGCTTCCACCCCGGCGTTGCCGGCCAGCACGATCAGGTCGGCCATGGAAACCTTTTTGCCGCCCGCGGCGCTGCCGTTGAAGCCGCTCTGGATGACTTCGAGCACCTTGAGCACCTTGGCCAGCTGGGCCGGCTGGTTGACCTCCCAGTCCTTCTGCGGGGCCAGGCGGATGCGGGCACCGTTGGCACCGCCGCGCATGTCGGAGCCGCGGTAGGTGGAGGCCGAGGCCCAGGCGGTGGACACCAGTTCGCTCACCGTCAGGCCACTGGCCAGCACGCGGGCCTTGAGCTCTTTCGCATCGGCGGCGTCGATCAGCGGGTGCTGGACCGCGGGCACCGGGTCTTGCCAGATCAGGTCTTCGGCCGGCACTTCGGGGCCGAGGTAACGCACCTTCGGGCCCATGTCGCGGTGGGTCAGCTTGAACCAGGCACGGGCGTAGGCGTCGGCAAACTCGTCCGGGTTGGCCAGGAAGTGGCGGGCGATCTTCTCGTAGGCCGGGTCGAACTTGAGGGACAGGTCGGCCGTGGTCATGTGCGGCGGGTGCTGCTTGCTGGGGTCGTGGGCGTCCACGATCATGTCCTCGGCTTCGACGTTCTTGGCACGCCACTGGATGGCACCGGCCGCGGTGGTCATCTGCTCGTAGTCGTACTTGAACAGCACCTTCAGGTAGCCCATGTCCCACTGCGTGGGGTTGGGTTTCCAGGCGCCTTCGAAGCCGCTGGTGGTGGTGTCGCCGCCCTTGCCCGTGCCGTGTTTATTGATCCAGCCGAAGCCCATTTCTTCCATGGGCGCGGCTTCCGGCTCGGGGCCGACCAGGGCCGCGTCACCGGCGCCGTGCATCTTGCCGAAGGTGTGGCCGCCGGCCACCAGGGCCACGGTCTCGTAGTCGTTCATGGCCATGCGGGCGAAGGTCTCGCGCACGTCGCGGCCCGATGCCACCGGGTCGGGCTTGCCGTCCGGGCCCTGCGGGTTCACGTAGATCAGGCCCATCTGCACGGCGGCCAGCGGGTTCTCCAGCTCGCGCTCGCCGCTGTAGCGGCTGTGGGGCTTGTCGCTGGTGGCCAGCCATTCCTTCTCGGCGCCCCAGTAGATGTCTTCTTCCGGTGCCCAGATGTCCGGGCGGCCGCCGGCGAAGCCGAAGGTCTTGAAGCCCATGGTCTCCATGGCCACGTTGCCGCAGAGGACGAACAGGTCGGCCCACGAAATGGCGTTGCCGTACTTCTGCTTGATCGGCCACAGCAGGCGGCGGCCCTTGTCGAGGTTGCCGTTGTCGGGCCAGCTGTTGATCGGGGCGAAGCGCTGGTTGCCGGTGTTGGCGCCGCCACGGCCATCGGCCGTGCGGTAGGTGCCAGCAGCGTGCCAGGCCAGACGGATGAACAGGCCGCCGTAGTGGCCGTAGTCGGCGGGCCACCAGTCCTGGCTCTGGGTCATCAAGTCGGCCAGGTCCTTCTTCAGGGCCTTGAAGTCAAGTTTTTTGAACGCTTCGGCGTAGTCAAAGTCCGGGTCCATCGGGTTGGACACCGGCTGGTGCTGGTGCAGGATGGACAGGTTGAGCTGGTTGGGCCACCAGTCGGCATTCGACTGGGCGCCATGGGTGGCGCGGGCGCCGCCGGCGGCGTGGAACGGGCACTTGGCTTCGGATGCGGGGTTGCTCATGGTGATCTCCTGGGGTTGAAACAAAACGGATGGGACCTGGACGCTCAGCGGGCCGCGGCCAGGGCGGCCAGGGCGTTGAGCCAGTCGGTGCTGAGGTTGAGGGACGCATCGAACAACTTCATGACAGGCTCCGTGTGTGGGTGGGAGCCCAGACTTTAGGTTGAATCTATCGAAGAGTCGATTCAATTGATTGAATCAATCCGATAGCGCGCGCCAATGCGGCGGCGCAGCACCCCGGTCGGTGCTCAGGTAAGCAGCGTGACGGCGCCGGAGAAGCTGAAGAAGGCCGCCACCGTCGTCACCAGGATGATGCGGGCGATGCGCCCGTTGTCGGCGCCCAGGCGCTCGGCCAGCAGCGAGACGTTGCTGGCGCTGGGCAGGGCGGCCACCAGCACCATCACCGTGAGGGCGAACGGGTCCAGCGGCAGGCCCAGCTGCCGCGCCGCGGTGCCCACCGCCAGCACCAGCAGGGGGTGCAGCAGCAGCTTCATCAGCGCCACCGGCATGAAATCGCTGACCGGCATGGCGTGGCTGGACTGGATCTGCGAGCGCGCCAGCACCGCGCCAATGGTGAACAGCGCCACTGGCGACGCGGCGTCGGCCAGCAGCCAGGCGGTTTTTTCCACCGGGCCGGGCAGGCGGAACTGGTAGAACGAGGCCACCGCCCCCAGCAGGATGGCCCAGGGCATGGGGTTGGTGGCCACGCCTTTGAGCGCTTTCTTGCCAGCGTCGAACATGGCGGCGCGGCCGTGGCCTTCGCCCTCGTCCAGGCGCGAGAGCGCCACGCACAGCGAGCTGGTGATGACCATGTCCACCAGCATGGTCAGGATGGTCGGCCCCGCTGCGGCGGGCCCCAGCAACGCCACCAGCAGCGGCACGCCCATGAAGCCGGAATTGGGGAACGCCGCCACCAGCGCGCCCAGCGAGGCGTCGTTCCAGCGGATGCGGCTGTTCATCGTCATGGCCACGGCAAAACCCACCATGACCAGCGCGCACAGCAGGTAGACGCCGGCCACCGCAGCGTCCAGCAGCTCGGCAATGGGCGTGGTGGAGCCGAAGCGGTAGAGCATGCACGGCAGGGCAAAGAACAGCACGAAGCCGTTGAGCCCGGGGATCGCCTCCAGCGGCAGCATGCGGCGGTGCGCGGCCAGGTAGCCAGCGAGCACGAGCGCAAAGAACGGGAAGGTGACGAGCAGGATTTGAAACACCGGCGGATTGTGTCAGGTGGCCGCCGGTCGGTCCGGCAGCGCCGCACACAGGTCGTCGGCGGGGCGACCCCTCAGGTCGGCGTGTCAGCGGCCGATCAGGCATGGGACGTTAAGCTCCTCCGTTACATCTGGAAACTCCAAGACACATATTCAGGGAAGTGTTTTCCATGCGTCTGTCACGCCTTTTGCCGCGCCCGACCCTCCTGGCCTGCGGCGCGGCCCTGGCCCTGCTGGCCGGTTGTGCCGGCCCCAAATACACCGTCGACGACGGCCGTGCGGTCAACCCGGTGCTGCTCGAACAGATCGGCCTGTACGGCAAGGGTGAGCAAGCGCTGCGCCCGGCCATTCGCCGATCGGCCGAGCTCGGCGACCCCGAGTGCGACCGCCAGTGGGAACTGCCATTTGCCCTGGCCAGCAGCAAAGGCTGGAACGAGAACGACCGCGTGGCCTGGGTGCGCGCCCTGGGTGTGGACGAACGCCTGACGGTGGTGGCCCACAGCGCCGATTCGCCGTTGAAGAAGGGCGACCGGATCACCGACATCGACGGCTACACCAGCGGCGAGCCGGCCGACCTGCTCGAACGCCTGGGCCGCCTGCGCGACCGCGGCGACGCCTTCGAGCTCAACACCAAAAGCGGCCAGCCCGTGAAGGTGCAGCCGTTCGAAGTCTGCCGCGGCTACGCGCGCCTCGCGCCGCCCAACACCCCCGACCTGCAGGACTACCACTGGCTCATGAGCTACCACCCGCTGGAGCTGGTGCGCACCGAGCTGACCGAAGACGAGGCGCTGTGGACGGTGCTGTGGACACAGGGCCTGTCGGAAGAAGGCGGTGCCCGCATGAAGACCTACCACTACGGCACCAACATCCTGAGCACCCTCTACACCGTGGCCACGCTGGCCTCGGGTCTCAAGGGTGCGGCCATGGCGGCCGAAGCTGCGGTGAGCGCAGCCCAGAAAGCCGCCGCCACCGCGGCCACCGAGATCATCAAGCAGCAGCTGATCGACCAGGCCAAGAACTTCGCGGCCAACCGCATCCGCGACCAGCTCAGCAAGAGCGTGCAGTCGCTCACCCAGGCGCAGGTGGTGGCCAGCATGCAGCAGGTGGCGGCCAACCGCGGCCTGCTCGGCGGCGTCTCGCGCGTGGCGGCCACCACGTTCGACCAGGCCGACGGCTGGGCCTACGCCCGCATGAAACAGCTCAAGGCCGACCCGCTGGCCGGCTTTCGCCTGCACCAGAAGCTGCTCGAACGCAGCCTGCTGAGCAACGCCATCGCGCTGGACCCCGAGCGCATGGAAAGCCTGCAGGCGCTGACGCAGAAAGACGGCCGCCAGGAAGACGTGGTCGCCATCCTCAAGGGCATCCGGCCCGAGACGCTGGACTTTGACGTGGGCGACATGCCGCTGGCCTCAGCCCCGCAGGCCTTCAGCTACGACGAGCTGCCCAACCGCGGCCGCGACCCGTACGCGCTGGGCCTGGTCGAAGCCATGCTGGGCATGGCCGACAACACCATGCCCACCTCCATGCCCACCGGCATACCCAGCGCCACCAGCCGCTGACACCCGACCCGATGCCCGCGCACCCCATACCCGCCAACGCCCCGCCAGCACCCGACGCCATGCCACGCCAACCTGCTCTCCTGCCCCGCCTGTTGCCCACCGCCGTTGCGGCCCTGCTGGGCCTGTGCAGCAGCATCGCCCTGGCCCAGAGCCCCGCACCCGAACCCGCTGCCGCCGCCCCGGCACCGGTGGCCGCACCCAGCCCCGCGCCGCTGGCGGTGGGCAGCGTGACACCCCCCGTGGTGGCCACGGTCACCGCCGACCCCACGGCCGCCATGCCCACCGCGGCCCCGGCCGTGCCCGGCGCCACGCAAGACACCTGCGCCAGCGTCAGCGACCGCGCCATGGCCAGCGACCTGCGCGCCGCCACCGCCCAATCGCAAAAGACCGACAGCGCCCAGCTTGTGCGCCTGGTGGACGAGTCCATCGCACTGTGGACGCTGGCGGTGCAGCGCTGCGAAGGCCGCGGCCAGGAACGCGCACGCCGCAACCTGGCCGACAGCGAGCGCAGCCGCCAGACCCTGACCGCCCAGCTGGGCGCCAGCCCGGCCTGCACCGCCGGGCAGAAAGACGCCGGCAGCCTGCAGGAACTGGCCCAGCAAGCGGTGCGCGAGCGGCGCTGGAGCGACGCCGCCCTGCTCTACCGCAAGGCCGAAAACATGTGGGACGTGACCGCCGAGCGCTGCGCCGGCGAAGCCCAGCAAACCGCGCTGCAGCGCCGCGACCAGACCGCCACCGACGCCCACAACGCCGAGCACTGCGCGCCGGTGTTCGAGCAGGCCCGCAACCAGAGCCAGGCCCTGCGCCGCGTGGCGGGCGACCGCAGCAGCCCCGAAAAACAGACCCATTCGCAAGCCGCTGAGACCCTGTGGCGCGAGGCGCTGAACCAGTGCCGCGGCGCCGCGCAGGACGTGGCGCGCAGCAACGCCGACCAGATCGGCCGCGACCGCGGCACGCCCTGGGTGGCCACCGCGGTGCCGGGTGCACCGGTGGTCGTGGCCCTGGCCGCCGCCCCGTCGTCTGCGCCCGCTGCCGCCACGGCGGCCCCTGCGAGCGTGGCTGCGCCCGCGCTGGCCAGCAGCCTGGCCGCCGGGGCCGGCGCTGCCGCTGGGGCCACGGCCAACACCGCCGCCGCACCCGCAGCTGCGTCGCCCGGGTTGTTCCAGAGCCTGTCCAAGGCGCTGACCGCGCCGGTGACCGCCGTCACCGCCGTCACCGCCGCCGTGGCGCCGGCCGCCGCAGCCGCCAGCGGCCCGCAGGACATGGACCTGCAGGCCGGCGACACCCGCTTCGTCGGCCGCTTCGTGCGCGAAGGCAGCACCCTCACCGGCAACGGCCAGATCCGCTGGGCCAACGGCGACCAGTACCAGGGCGACATCGTCCAGGGCCGGCGCCAAGGCCAGGGCAGCTTCACCTGGGCCAGCGGCCAGCGCTACAGCGGCCCCTGGGTCAACGACGAACCGCAGGGCAAGGGGCAGATGGGCTTTGCCAACGGCGACCAGTACGAAGGCGACGTGGCACAAGGTCTGCCCCACGGCCAGGGGCGCATGCGCTACGCCAGCGGCGACACGTTCGAAGGCCGCTTCAACCGCGGCCGCCCCGACGGCCAGGGCCTGTACCGCTGGGCCAACGGCCAGAGCTACGAAGGCCCCTGGGTCAACGAACAGCCCCACGGCCTGGGCAAGCTGCGCTACGCCAACGGCAACGTCTACGAAGGTCAGCTGGCCTTGGGCAAGCCCGAAGGCAGCGGCAGCCTGACCTTCGCATCGGGCGACCGCTACGAGGGTGCCGTGTCGCAAGGCGTGCCGCACGGCGAAGGCCGCTACCGCTGGACCAACGGCGACCAATACAGCGGACAGTGGCAGCAAGGCCGCAAGCACGGCAAGGGCCGCATGCAATGGAGCAACGGCGACGCCTGGGAAGGCCGCTTCGAGAACGACGGCCAGAGCGCCGAGGGCACGCTCACGCGCAAGGGCGGGTGACGGGAACACCTCCTGCGCCGCTGCGCGGCTTCCCCCTCTGTGGCGCGTCTGCGACGCTTCGAGGGGGACGCACCCTGTGGCCCGGCCAAGCCGGTTCCACGGGTGCCCTGGCCACAGACACACGCTTCGGCCGTTTCCCGGCCCCTGCACCATGGGAAGATGCACTGCCATGCGCCTGCCGCCTGTTCCGTTTCGCATTGACCCGCACCTGATCGCCGCCCTGCTGGCCGCCGTGCCGGTGTGGGTCGCGCTGGGTCTGTGGGCTGGGCCGTGGCTGCGGGCGCCAGTCGGCGCATGGGGCTGGTTCTCGCTGGTGCTGCTGATGCCGCTGCTCGAAGAATGGGTGTTCCGCGGCCTGCTGCAGACCCAGCTGCTGCACGTGACCGCGGCGAACGGCCAGCCCCGACGCTGGGGCCCTATCAGCTGGGCCAATGGCCTGACCACGCTGGCCTTTGTCGCCCTGCACCTGGTGGCCCAGCCGCTGGCCTGGGCGCTGGCGGTCGCCTTGCCATCGCTGGTGCTGGGCCACCTGCGCGAGCGGCTGCACAGCGTCTGGCCCGCCATGGGTGTGCATGTGGTCTACAACGCGGGCTTTGCCCTCACGGCACTGTTGGCCCAGGGCTGACCGCCCCGGCAGCGGTGCCCGGGTCGGTATCATCCAGCCCTCGCTTTCCGATCACCCGACGGCGCCTTTATCGCACGCCGCTCCACCCACTCCTTCCCATGTCCTCCCCCGCAGGCCCCGGCCTGAACCAGGCCCAGCTCGACGCGGTCCACCACCTGGGTGGCCCCTGCCTGGTGCTGGCGGGCGCCGGCTCGGGCAAGACGCGGGTGATCACGCACAAGATCGGCCGGCTGATCCAGGCCGGGCTGGCGGCCGACCGCATCGCCGCCATCACCTTCACCAACAAGGCCGCCGCCGAAATGCGCGAGCGCGCCGGCCACCTGGTGGGGCGCGATGCGCGCAAGGTGCTGATCTGCACCTTCCACGCGCTGGGCGTGCGCCTGCTGCGCGAAGACGGCGAGCTGCTGGGCCTGAAGAAGAACTTCAGCATCCTGGACACCGACGACATCACCAGCCTGCTCAAAGACTGCGGCGGCACCACCGACGCCAACACCGCGCGTGCCTGGCAGTGGACCATCAGCGCCTGGAAGAGCGCGGGCCTGACGTCGGCCGAGGCGCTGAAACAGGCCAAGGACGAAGACGAGCGCGTGACCGCCACCATCATGGCGCGCTACGAAGAACGGCTGACCGCCTACCAGAGCGTGGACTTCGACGACCTGATCAGCCTGCCGCTGAAGCTGCTGGGCCAGCACGAGGACGTGCGCGCCAAGTGGCAGCAGAAGATGGGCCACGTGCTGGTGGACGAGTACCAGGACACCAACGCCACGCAGTACGAGCTGCTCAAGCTGCTGGTGGGCGAACGCGCGCGCTTCACCGCGGTGGGCGACGACGACCAGTCCATCTACGGCTGGCGCGGCGCGACGCTGGACAACCTCAAGAAGCTGCCGATCGATTTTCCGCAGCTGCGCGTGATCAAGCTGGAGCAGAACTACCGCTCGACCAGCGCCATCCTGCGCGCAGCCAACAACGTGATCGGCCCCAACCCCAAGCTGTTCCCCAAAACGCTGTGGAGCGACCTGGGCGAGGGTGAGCCGGTGCGCGTGGTCGACGCCGACAACGAGGAACACGAGGCCGAGCGCGCGGTGGCGCGCATCCAGAGCCTGCGCGCGACCAGCCCGCACAAGGAGTGGCGCGACTTCGCGATCCTCTACCGCGCCAACCACATGGCGCGTTCGTTCGAGCAGTCGCTGCGCCGCGCGCAGATCCCGTACAAGGTCTCGGGTGGCCAAAGTTTCTTTGACAAGGCCGAAATCCGCGACCTGTGTGCCTGGCTGCGCCTGCTGGTCAACAACAACGACGACCCGGCGTTCCTGCGCTCGGCCACCACGCCCAAGCGCGGCATCGGCCACACCACGCTGGGCCAGCTGGGCACCTTTGCCACCCAGTACAAGCTCAGCCTGTTCGACGCGCTGTTCTCCCACTCGCTGCCCAGCGCGGTCAACAGCCGCGCCATTGCCACGCTGCACGAGTTCGGCCGCGCGGTGAACGACCTGGAATACCGCGCACGCCACACCGTGGGCCACGAAGCGGCGCGCACGTTCCTGAACGACTGGCTCAAGGACATCGCCTACGAGCAGCACCTGTACGACAGCGAAGACAACGAAAAAGTGGCCGCTGCGCGCTGGACCAACGTGATGGACTTCTGCGACTGGGTGGCCGATCGCTGCGGCGGCAAGATGGAAGACGACGGCGGCGTGCAGGTGGAAACCGAACGCAAGACGCTGCTGGAGGTGGTGCAGACCATCGCGCTCATCTCGACCCTGAGCGAGCGCGAAAAAGACCAGAACGTGGTCACGCTCTCGACCCTGCACGCCTCCAAGGGCCTGGAGTGGCCGCACGTGGTGCTGGTGGGCGTCAACGAAGGCCTGCTGCCCTTCAAGACCGACGACGCCGACAGCGACCTGAGCGCCGAGCTGCTGGCCTTGCGCGTGCAGGAAGAGCGGCGCCTGATGTACGTGGGCATCACCCGCGCGCAGCGCACGCTGGCGGTGAGCTGGCTCAAGCGCCGCAAGAAGGGCCGCGAAAGCGTGCCCGGCACGCCCAGCCGCTTCATCAAGGAAATGGCGCTGGACCAGGCGACGGTGAAGGAAGACCCGCGCGAGAAGCTGCGCGCGCTGCGCGCCGAGTTCGCGCAACGCGCCAGCGATGCGAACGCTGCCAAGGCGGGCAAACCATGAACCGCCGCACCCGCTGGCCTTCGTGGTTGCTGGGCACGCTGCTGTGCGCCGGCGCCCAGGCGCAGACCGGCGCCAGCGCGCCCTGCCCCGACCCGGCCGACCTCACGCCCAGCCACCTCTATGGCCTGTGGCAGATCAGCCTGTGGCCCGACGGCGGTGACGAAACCACCACCGCGTCCCGCGGCGCCCTTCTGTTCGAACGGCACCCCGAGCACGCCGGCAGCGTGCGCGGCGAACTGCGCCGCACCGCCGCCTGGCAAGACCTGACCGCCCAGGTCTCGGGCGACGTGACCGACGGCGTGTTCAACCTCGACGAATCGGACGACGGCGTGGCCATGAGCGCCGTCTGGGCCGGCGAACCGCAGGACTGCGGCCGCGAGATCCGCGGCCTGCGCCGCCCTGCAGAAGGCCGCCCCGCCAGCGAACAGGTGCTGCAGTTCCGCCTGCGCAAGCTGCCCGGCTGGCAGTGAGCCGGAGGACCTCACCCTGTCGGACCGGATTGGGGTGCGTCGACGCTCAGGGCTGTGCGTCGTCCAGCAGCGCCGCGTCCAGCGCGCGGATGCGCTGGTCCTCGTAGTAGCCGCCGTATTCGGTGTAGCGCAGAAAAGGCCGCGCACAGGCCCGGCACACCCACACGTCGCAGCGGTTGTAGGGGAAGAAGGCCGGTGCGATCGGAGCGTCCACCGACCAGGCATGCGTGCTACGCGGGTGGTGCTCCAGCAGCGTCGGGTCTTCCACTGCTTCGTGCCGCAGCGTGCCGACGCGTTGCAATGACGCGGTGTCGAAGGTCGAGGGAACCGAATCCCAGCCGGCGCACACCAGCGGCGCACACACGCCACAGCGGCCCGGCAGCGCCGCCGCAGCGAGGGTGCGCAGATCGCCTGCCCCCAGGCGGGGCACGTCAGCGCTCATGCAGCGGGCGCGCCGTGCCCGCATGGCGTTGCGCGCCATACGGACAGAAACCCGGGCGTGGCCCCACCTGCGGGTGCTTGCGGCAGGTGTCGGGGCGCTGCGGGTACACCGTGCAGCGCCGCGTCTTCTCGTCCAGAAACTGGCAGTCCCCGCTGGCGCGCCGCGTCATGGTGAAAATGCCGTGCTTGAAGTTGAAGCGCTCGATCAGGCCCGCTTTCTCCAGCCGCTTGGCGATCTGCTTGGGCGCCTCGTGCTCCGCCTCGAACGGGTCCACGAGCCCCAGACGCACCAGGTCGGGCATGCGCACCTCCAGCGGCATGGTGCAGCAGTTGGCCTGACAGGTGTCGCACATGCCGGCGCGGTAACGCGTCCAGGTTTCAATGCGGTCGACGTCGACGATCTGGATCGAGGATCTCACGGCAGGGAGTACCCACAAAGCAAAACGCCCACTCGTGAGAGCGGGCGTTTCGGGATTTTGGTGGCCTGGGACGGAATCGAACCATCGACACGCGGATTTTCAATCCGCTGCTCTACCAACTGAGCTACCGGGCCAAAGAGAAGCGAGATTATAGCAGTTTCGAAAGGCCGTTTCGCTCCGGCCCCGTTATTCAGAAGCCGTTGCGCTTGCTGCGCGCCAGATCGACGCCCAACTGCTTGAGCTTGCGGTAGAGGTGGGTACGCTCCAGGCCGGTCTTTTCCGCCACCCGGGTCATGGAGCCGGACTCCTTGGCCAGGTGGTATTCGAAGTAGGCCTTTTCAAATTCGTCGCGCGCCGTGCGCAGCGGCCCTTCGAGGTTGAAGGACTGCGAGGCTTGCGGACCGATGTCCATCACCGGCTCGGGCAGGGTGCCACCGGTCATCGCGGCTTCCACCGTCAATTCGATCGCGGGAGGCTGGCCGCTCTTGACCGGCAGGCCAGCACCGACTTTGGCGACAGGCTTGTTCAGACCCTGGTCCACCGCCTTGAGCAGCTTGGCCAGGGTGATGGGTTTTTCCAGAAAGGCGGAAGCACCGATGCGCGTGGCCTCCACGGCGGTGTCAATGGTGGCGTGGCCGCTCATCATGATGACCGGCATGGTCAGCAGGCCACTGCTGGCCCACTCCTTGAGCAAGGAGACACCGTCCGTGTCGGGCATCCAGATGTCCAGCAGCACCAGATCGGGCCGCAGCTGCGCGCGCACGTTGCGTGCCTGTGCCGCGTTCTCGGCGAGTTCCACCGTGTGGCCCTCGTCGTTGAGGATCTCCGAGAGCAGGTCCCGGATACCCAGTTCGTCGTCTACGACCAGAATCGTTGCCATGGCGTGCGCGTGTTTTCTCTGAGGATGTTGTCAATTTGCAACTGCGAATGATAGCGACACTTGCGCGCCCACCACTTTGCCGTCGGTCACGCGGTTGCTCACGTCGATGCGGCCACCGTGCTCGTCCATGATTTTCTTGACCACGGCCAGGCCCAGGCCAGTGCCTTTGGCCTTGGTGGTGACGTAGGGTTCGAAGGCACGTTTGAGGATGTGCTCAGCAAAACCGGGACCCTGGTCGATGAGGGTCAGGCGCACCCACTGGCCCGAGTCGGACCGGCGCGTGCGCAGCAGCACCCAAGCCTCGGCCTGTCCGGCCATCGCGTCTTGCGCGTTCTGGATCAGGTTGTGCAGGATCTGCCGCACCTGCTGCGGATCGGCCATGGCCAGCGGGCAGTCGTCGGCCAGCTCGCAGCGCACGGGGATGGCCGCGTTGTCGTAGAGGTGCGCGATGTCGCGCACCAGGGCGTTGAGGTCGGTGGGCGCCAGCTGGGCCGCGGGCAGGCGCGCGTAGTCGCGGAACTCGTTGACCAGGCGTTTCATGGCATCGACCTGGTCGACGATGGTGCGCACCGATTTGTTGAGGATCGCCTGCTCGGGGGGCTGCACCTTGCCTTCGAGCTTCATGGCCAGGCGTTCGGCCGAGAGCTGGATGGGCGTGAGCGGGTTCTTGATTTCGTGCGCCAGCCGGCGCGCGACTTCGCCCCAGGCCTTGGCGCGCTGGGCCGAGACCATTTCGGACACGTCGTCGAACACCAGCAGGCGGTCGTTGTTGGGCAACAGGGCGCCGCGCGCGATCAGGGTGATGCCCTGCTCGAACGGGGATTCGTGGTCGGCGTTGAGCTCGAACGACTGCTGCCAGTGCCCGCCTTCGTGTGGGGTTTCTTCGCTCAGGAAACGGTCGAACTGCTGCGCGACGCCCGTGGCGAACACCTCCAGCCCCGGCACCGCCGACAGGGGCTGGCCCATGTGCAGCGCCAGCGGGGTGTGCAGGATGCGCGCTGCGCCCGGGTTGGCGCTTTGAAGCCGGCTGTGTTCGTCGAACACCACCACGCCGGCGGTCAGGTTGTCCAGGATGGTCTGCAGGTTGTCGCGCGCGGCGTCCACCTGCTCCATGCTGTGCTGCACGGCGGCGCGGGCGTCGGCCAGGTCCTGCGTCATGTGGGCAAAGGTGCGCGTGAGGCCGGCCAGCTCGTCGCGCGAGGCCAGCGCCGCCTTGGGCGAGAGGTCGCCCTGCGCCACCTCGCGCATGCCCTCGGCCAGCACCAGCAGCGGCCGCACCAGCTGGTTGCCCAGCAGCACCGCCAGCAGCACCGCACCGAACACGGCCAGGAACAGCGCCAGCGTGAGCGTGCCGATGTACATGCGGCGAAGGCCCTCCCGCGCCAGCGCGCGTTCCTGGTATTCGCGGTTGGCCTGTTGCACCGCCAGCGCATCGGTCACCAGCGCGGGCGGCAGCGGCACCACCACCTGCAGGTAGCGGGGCTCGGCATTGATCCCGAAGCCCGTCGAGCCGACCAGGGCAAGCACCTTGATGCGGGCATCGCCCGTGCTGGTGACATCTGCGTCGCCCCCTTCGTCCAGCCCCTCGACCTGCGACAGGACGCGGCTGGTGCGCACGCTGCGCAGCACGGCGGGCGCAGGCCGGTCGGGCGAGAAGTCAAAGCGCGAGGCCCCCGCACTGGCCAGGGCCTGGCCGCTGGCGCTCCAGAGCACGATGTCGCTGGCCGAGAGCTGCTCGCGCACGCGCTCCAGCGACAGCACCGCGGTGGCCTGGGGCTGGCGGGCGAGCTCGTCGGCGGCCAGGCGGGTCTTGTTGCCCAGGTCGGCGCTGAGCGTGTCCAGCGTGGTGCGCCCCAGGTTCAGGCCAGCGGCCAGGGCGGATTCGACCCGCACATCGAACCAGCTCTCGATGGAACGCGCCACGAACTGGTAGGACACGGTGTAGATCAGCAGCCCGGGCAGGAAACCCACCAGACCGATGATGGCCGCCAGCTTGACCAGCAGGCGGCTGCCGAACTTGCCGCGCTTGAAGCGCAGCGCCAGCCGCACCGCCAGCCACACGATGACCAGCAGGAGCACCCCCGCCACCGCGGTGTTGATGCCCACCAGCCAGGCGAAGTTCTGCTCGTACAGGGCCCGGTTGCGGGTGGCCAGGGTCAGCAGGAACAGCAGCACCATGCCCAGCCCGGCCATGAAGACCAGGCTGGCGACCACGGCCCAGCGCGTGGCGGCGGGCTTGTGGCGGTGGGGGCGCGGTTCGGCGGTGGACACGGCTCAGCGCGCCGTTGCGGCGGCGTCGGCTTCGGGCACGGTCGGCTCGATCTGGCGCGGCACGTCCAGGCGGCGCTGCAGCTCGATCAGCCATTCGGGCTGGTTGGCCATGCCGATCTGGAACGGGCGCGGCAACAGCGTCAGGTCCAGGCCGAAGCGCCAGATCACGCGCTCGTCGCTGTCCGGGTCCAGGCGCGAGGCGTCGGCCAGCTTCCAGCGCGAGACGCGGCCCACGCTGGCCAGCGCAGCGGCCAGGCTGTCGAAGTTCTGGTGCAGCGCGTACTGCAGACCGGCACCGCTGTTGTTGGCGGCGGCGTCGTTGGACTGGCTCAGGCGCCAGCGCCGCGTCAGGGGCTGGTAGACCAGGCGCCAGGTGCGCACGGCGGTGGCCACGCGTTTGTCGGTCCAGTACCAGCGGTCGCGCATCACCTCGGCTTCCCAGACGAAGTACAGCGGCACGCCTTTGAGCAAGGCGTCTTCGACCGCGGGCGAGGGGTTCAGCGTCAGCCGGGCCGAGAGGAACAGGCCGTCGGCGGTGCGGTGCAGCGCGGCCTGGCGGATCTCGGGCTCGGCGGCTTGCGCGGGCAGCGACCAGCCGGCGAGCAGGCCGCAGCAGACCAGCAGCAGCGACCAGAAACGCCGCATCAGGCGCCCGCCCCAAAGGGGGCGGCGCAGTTCGTCAAGGCAAGGCCTTGTCGATGCGGGCGTAGAAGAAACCGTCGTGTCCACCAGGAACATTGTCGGGGAACTCCCCTGCGCCACCGACATTTCCCGGGCGCAAATGGCCGGGAGAGGGCTGCAAAACCGCGTCGGTGTGGCGCCCAAGGAACGCCGCCACCTGATCCGCCCCTTCGGCCTTGAACACCGAGCAGGTGCAATAGACCAGTCGGCCGCCCGGCCGCAGCAGTGGCCACAGGGCTTCGAGCAGCTGGCGCTGGATGGCCACCAGCTGGTCCACATCGGTGGCGCGGCGCAGCCAGCGCACGTCGGGATGGCGGCGCACGATGCCCGAGGCGGTGCAGGGCGCGTCCAGCAAGATGGCGTCGAACGGGCGGCCGTCCCACCACACCGCGGTCTGTGCGGCGTCGGCGCACTGCACCTCGGCGCCCAGACCCAGGCGACCGAGGTTGTCGTGGATGCGTTCGCAGCGCTTGGGGTCCACGTCCAGCGCGAGCACATCGAGGTCGGCGCGTTCCAGCAGGTGGGCGGTCTTGCCGCCGGGCGCGGCGCAGGCGTCGAGCACGCGGGTCCGGGCGGGCCACTCGCGGCCGTCCAGCAACAGGCCGGCCGCGAGCTGCGCAGCGCTGTCCTGCACCGAACAGTCGCCACGCGCGAAGCCGGGCAGACGGTCCACCGGCTGCGCTGTGGCCAACACCAGGCCGTCGTCGCCCACCGGCTCGGCCACCAGGCCGGCACCTTGCAGGGTCTGGCGGTAGTCGTCGCGCGCCATGCGGCGGCGGTTGACGCGCAGCGCCATCGGGCCGGGCCGGTTGTTGGCGTCCAGCAGGGCCTCCCAGTGCTCGGGGTGGTCGCGCCGCACGCGCTCGACCCACCACAGCGGGTGGTTCCAGCGGGCCACGGGATCGGCGTCCAGACCGGCGCACAGCGCCTCGCGTTCGCGCAAGAAGCGGCGCAGGCAGGCGTTGAGGAAGCCGGCCTGCATGCGCGTGCCGCGCGCGGCCTTGGCCGCGTCCACCGCCTGATCCACCAGGGTGTGGGGCTGGTAGCGCTGGCCCTGCGCGTCGTCCAGCAGCAGGGCCAGGGCGCTGTGCAGCAGCGCGGCCACCGGCGGGGCGGGCATGCGCTGCACCAGGCGGCGCCCCACGGCGCGTGCGGCGCCGAGCTGGCGCAGCGTGGCAAAAGTCAGCGCCTGCACCCCCGGCCGCAGAGCCGACGGCACCTGGGGCAGCACGTCGCTGAGCGAGCGCCCTTGTTCGACGGCTAGCACGCACTGGGCGGTCCAGTGCAGTTGCGTCGCCAGGGTGGGCGCCGAGGCGCGGGCGGCAGAAGGGGTGGGTGCGTTCAACGGTGTGGTCCGGAAAGGGTCAGCTCAGCGTCCAGCCCGAGCGGCTCGCCCCGCTGGCGGGCGTGGCAGGCGCCGGGGCAAAGGTGTCGGTGGCCAGGGGGCGTGCAGCGCGGTCATGGCGATCGAGTGGCAACGGGCCCATGGGCCGGCCGTAGATGCGGCGGATGCGCTGCTCCAGCGTGGGGTGGGAGTCGAGCCAGTGCGCCACACGGTCGCCCTCGGTCGAGACCAGCAGCAGGTGCTGCATGGGTGAGCCGACCTGGCGCGCGTCTTCCGCATCGGTCTGGGTGCCCAGCACCTTGCGCAGCACGCCGCCCAGCCCGTCCTGGCTGCGCGTCCACTGCACGGCGCGGGCGTCGGCCAGGTATTCGCGCTGGCGCGAAACGGCGGCCTGGAGCGCATGCCCGGCCACCCAGCCCAGCCAGCCCGCGGCCATGATGGCCAGGCCCAGCAGCGCCGCGGCACTGGTGCGGTCGCGGGTGTCCGGGTCCCAGATGCGCTGGCCGAAGCGGAACACCAGTTCCAGGCCGAACACCATGCCGATCAGGCGCATGTTCAGCCGCGTGTCGCCCTCGCGGATGTGGCTGATCTCGTGCGCCACCAGGCCCTGCAGCTCTTCGCGGGTGAGGTGTTCCAGTGCGCCCTGCGTCACGGCAATGACGGCGTCGTTTTGATCCCAGCCGGCGGCGAAGGCGTTGATGCCGCGCTGGCGCGCCATCACCATGGCCTGCGGCGGCTTCAGGCCCGACGCGATGGCCATTTCGTGCACGATATTGCCAAAGCGCTGTTCGTCGAAGTCGCCCGAGGGGCGCAGTTCGCGCGCGCCCATCTGCCGCGCCAGCGCGACGCCGCCCCCCGACAGTCGCGAGGTCTCCAGCCACCAGCCGCCCAGCACGAACAGCAACGTGACCGCGGTGTTCACCGCAAAAAAATAGCGCGGCCAGCCGCCTCCCAGTGGGGCCCAGAAACCCCAGCTCAGCCCCCAGACCAGGGCCAGCGCGGCGTTGACGGCCAGCACCAGCAGCGCGACCGTTAGCGCAAACGCGAACAGCAGCTTGCGCGTCTGCCCGCGTGCGGCGCGCTGGGATTCAAAGATCAGCACGGCAATCGATAGTGGACAGGAGGAACCTGGACGGAGCACGTGCCCCGTCCAGCACACGCCGAAGATCCGGCTTTGCCGGTCCCAGGGCGTGGTCCCCCTGGGGGGGGAAGTCGCGCAGCGGCGCAGGGGGGCATCAGAAACTTACCTTGACCGGTGCCCGCTCGGCGTCGCTGGTGGTCGATTCCAGCATGGCTTGCGGCTGGAAGTTGAACAGCCGCGCCACGATCAAGGTGGGGAACTGCTGGGCCGCGTCGTTGAATTCAAGCGCGTGGTCGTTGTAGGCCTGGCGGGCAAAGCCGATGCGGTTCTCGGTGCTGGAGAGCTCTTCGCTGAGCTCGCGCATGGTCTGGTCGGCCTTGAGTTCGGGATAGTCCTCGGCCACCGCAAACAGACGACCCAGCGCGCCACCCAGCAGTTGCTCGGCCCCGGCCAACGCTCCCAGAGCGCCCGCATTGAGGGGGCTGGCGGCCGCGCTCTGCCCGGCGCTGCGCGCCTGGTTGCGTGCCGCGATCACGGCTTCGAGCGTCTGCGCTTCGTGGGCCATGTATTTGCGCGCAACCTCCACCAGGTTCGGGATCAGGTCGTAGCGGCGCTTGAGTTGCACGTCGATCTGCGCAAAGGCATTGGCGATCGCGTTCTTCAACCGCACCAGGCGGTTGTAGGCTCCCACGGCCCAGAACAACGCCAGCAGCCCCACGGCCAGCAACACCCATGTCATGGCACCCATCGCTTGATCTCCTTGCGTCCTGCCCCAGCGGCGCGGCCAATATAACCCAGCGTTTTGGACGCAAGGCCTCTGGCAAAACGGCGCCAGAATGAAAAACGCCCCCGGCGGATGACCGGGGGCGTTGAGGACTTGGGCGGCGAACCCAGGCGCAGAAGAAACCGCCGTCGTGCCGCCCCAAGGCGGATCTGCCCTTTGAGGAGGGCAGCGCTCCGCTTCAGGGGCGCGGCGTGGGGGCGTCGCTTACTCGGCGGTTTCGCTGGCGCTGGAGGCGTCGGCCTGGTCCGCGGCCAGCGACAGGGCGTCGGCCTCGGCGATGGCACGGCGCTCTTCGTCGTCCATCTTTTCCTTGACCTTGCGCGCCTCGTGATACGCCATGCCGGTACCGGCCGGGATCAGGCGACCCACGATGACGTTTTCCTTCAGGCCACGCAGCTCGTCGCGCTTGCCCATGATGGCCGCCTCGGTCAGCACGCGGGTCGTTTCCTGGAAGGAAGCGGCCGAGATGAACGAGTCGGTCGACAGGGACGCCTTGGTGATGCCCAGCAGCACGTTGGAGTAGGTCGCGGGGATCTTGCCGTCGGCGCGCAGCGCGTCGTTGGTGTTGAGGATCTCCGAACGCTCGACCTGCTCGCCAGCGATGTAGGACGAATCGCCCACGCTGTCGACGATCACGCGGCGCAGCATCTGGCGAACGATCACCTCGATGTGCTTGTCGTTGATCTTCACGCCCTGCAGGCGGTAGACGTCCTGCACTTCGTCAACGATGTAGCGGGCCAGCTCTTCCATGCCCAGCAGGCGCAGGATGTCCTGCGGATCGGCCGGGCCGTCCACCACGCTCTCGCCCTTGTTGACCACCTGGCCTTCGTGCACCAGGATGTTCTTTTCCTTGGGGATGAGGTCGTCCCACACCTTGCCTTCGGGATCGGTGATCTGCAGGCGGACCTTGCCCTTGGTTTCCTTGCCGAACGACACGGTACCGGTCATCTCGGCCAGCATGCCCTTGTCCTTCGGGCTGCGGGCTTCGAACAGCTCGGCCACCCGCGGCAGACCGCCGGTGATGTCGCGCGTCTTCTGGCCTTCGACCGGGATACGGGCCAGCACTTCGCCGGGGCCCACGTCCTGGCCATCGCGCACCTGGATCAGGGCGCCGACCTGGAAGCCGATCGTCACCGAGTGGTCGGTGCCGGGGATCTTCACTTCGTTGCCTTGGGCGTCGATCAGCTTGACCTGCGGACGCACGACCTTGGCAGCGCCGCGGCGCTTGGGGTCGATCACGACCAGCGTGGCCAGACCGGTCACATCGTCCACCTGCTTGGCGACGGTGAGGCCCTCTTCCACGTTCTCGAACTTCGCCTGACCGGCGAATTCCGTGATGATCGGGCGGGTCAGCGGGTCCCAGTTGGCCAGGATGGTGCCGGCCTTGATGGTCTGGTCGGGCTTGATCGTCAGGATGGCGCCGTACGGCACCTTGTGACGCTCGCGCTCGCGGCCGTGTTCGTCGGAGATGATGATCTCGCCCGAACGGGCGATGACGACCAGCTCGCCCTTGGTGTTGGACACGTAGCGCATCGTGGCGTTGAAGCCGATCACGCCGCTGGACTTGGCTTCCACGCTGGAGGCCACGGCCGCACGCGAGGCCGCACCACCGATGTGGAACGTGCGCATGGTCAGCTGCGTGCCGGGTTCACCGATGGACTGGGCAGCGATCACACCGACGGCTTCGCCGATGTTGACCAGTCCGCCACGGCCCAGGTCGCGGCCGTAGCACTTGGCGCAGATGCCGAAGCGGGTTTCGCAGGTCAGCGCGGTGCGGACCTTGACTTCGTCCACGCCGGCGACTTCCAGCTCGTCGAGCATGTCTTCGTCCAGCAGGGTGCCGGCCGGCAGCAGCGTCGCGCGGGTTTCGGGGTGCAGCACTTCCTCGGCCGTGGTGCGGCCCAGGATACGGTCGCGCAGCGACTCGATCACTTCACCGCCCTCGACGATGGCGCGCATCAACGTGCCGTTGGAGGTGCCGCAGTCGTCCTGGTTGACCACCAGATCCTGCGTCACGTCCACCAGACGGCGGGTCAGGTAACCCGAGTTCGCGGTCTTCAGCGCCGTGTCGGCCAGACCCTTACGGGCGCCGTGGGTGGAGATGAAGTACTGCAACACGTTCAGACCTTCACGGAAGTTCGCCGTGATGGGGGTCTCGATGATGGAGCCGTCGGGCTTGGCCATCAGGCCGCGCATGCCGGCCAGCTGGCGGATCTGTGCGGCGGAACCGCGAGCACCGGAGTCGGCCATCATGTAGATGGAGTTGAAGGACTCCTGGTCCACTTCCTTGCCGTGGCGGTCGATGGTCTTCTGCTTGGCCAGCTGGGCCATCATGACCTTGGAGATCTCGTCACCGGCCTTGCCCCAGATGTCCACCACCTTGTTGTAGCGCTCGCCGGCGGTCACCAGACCGGAGGCGTACTGCTGGGCGATTTCTTTCACCTCGGATTCGGCGCGGTCGATGATGCCGGCCTTTTCCTTGGGCACCAGCATGTCGTCCACCGCGATGGAGATGCCGGCGCGGGTGGCCAGGCGGAAGCCGTTCTGCAGCAGCTTGTCGGCGAAGACCACCGTCTCCTTCAGACCGCACTTGCGGAACGAGGCGTTGATCAGCTTGGAGATTTCCTTCTTCTTGAGCGCCTTGTTGATGGTCTCGAAAGGCAGGCCCTTGGGCAGGATCTCGGACAGCAGTGCGCGACCTACGGTCGTGTCCACCAGCGAGGTGCTGGCGGTGAACTCGCCGGTTTCCTTGTTCTTGGTCCATTGCGTCAGGCGCACGGCGATCTTGGCGGTGATTTCCACCACGTCGTTGTCCAGCGCGCGCTGCACTTCCATGACGTCGGCAAAGATCATGCCTTCGCCCTTGCCGTTGATCTTTTCGCGGGTCGTGTAGTACAGACCCAGCACCACGTCTTGCGACGGCACGATCGACGGTTCGCCGTTGGCCGGGAACAGCACGTTGTTAGAGGCCAGCATCAGGGTGCGGGCTTCCAGCTGGGCTTCCACCGACAGCGGCACGTGAACGGCCATCTGGTCACCGTCGAAGTCGGCGTTGAAGGCCGCGCAGACGAGCGGGTGCAGCTGGATGGCCTTGCCTTCGATCAGGATGGGTTCGAAGGCCTGGATGCCCAGACGGTGCAGCGTGGGCGCACGGTTCAGCAGAACCGGGTGCTCCTTGATGACCTCTTCCAGGATGTCCCACACCACCGGCGTGCCGGATTCGACTTCCTTCTTCGCCGCCTTGATGGTGGTGGCGATGCCCATGGCTTCCAGGCGCGAGAAGATAAACGGCTTGAACAGCTCCAGGGCCATCAACTTGGGCAGGCCGCACTGGTGCAGCTTGAGCGTCGGGCCCACGGTGATGACGGAACGGCCCGAGTAGTCGACGCGCTTGCCCAGCAAGTTCTGGCGGAAGCGGCCGCTCTTGCCCTTGATCATGTCGGCCAGCGACTTCAGGGCGCGCTTGTTGGCGCCGGTCATGGCCTTGCCACGGCGGCCGTTGTCCAGCAGCGAGTCCACGGCTTCCTGCAGCATCCGCTTTTCGTTGCGGGCGATGATTTCAGGGGCCTTGAGTTCGAGCAGGCGACGCAGACGGCTGTTGCGGTTGATGACGCGGCGGTACAGGTCGTTCAGGTCGGAGGTCGCGAAGCGGCCGCCGTCCAGCGGCACCAGCGGACGCAGGTCCGGCGGCAGCACGGGCAGCACGTCCAGCACCATCCACTCGGGCTTGATGCCCGACTTCTTGAAGGCTTCCAGGACCTTCAGGCGCTTGGCGTTCTTCTTGATCTTCAGTTCGGAGCCGGTCAGGTCGTTGCGCAGCTTCTCGATCTCGATGTCGAGGTCGATGGCCTGCAGCAGTTCCTTGATGCCTTCGGCGCCCATCTTGGCGATGAACTCGTCGCCGTATTCCTTGCGCTTGGCGTCGTAGTCGTCTTCGGACATGATCGCGAACTTCTTCAGCGGGGTCATGCCGGGATCGACGATCACATAGGCTTCAAAGTACAGCACGCGTTCGATGTCGCGCAGCGTCATGTCCAGGATCAGACCCAGACGCGAGGGCAGCGACTTCAGGAACCAGATGTGGGCGCAGGGCGCGGCCAGGTCGATGTGACCCATGCGCTCGCGGCGCACCTTGGTTTGCGTGACTTCAACGCCGCACTTCTCGCAGATCACGCCGCGGTGCTTCAGGCGCTTGTACTTGCCGCACAGGCACTCGTAGTCCTTGATGGGGCCGAAGATCTTGGCGCAGAACAGGCCGTCGCGCTCGGGCTTGAACGTGCGGTAGTTGATGGTCTCGGGCTTCTTGACTTCACCGAAGGACCACGAACGGATTTTCTCGGGCGACGCCAGACCGATGCGGATGGCATCGAAATGCTCGTCGGGCGTGAACTGCTTGAACAGGTCGAGCAAGGATTTCATGTGAATTTCCTTAAATTACAGAGACAGCGAATGAGGAATGAAGTGACTTAAACCCAGAACACCGCGGAACCGGCTTTGCCGGGCCGCTGGTGTTGTCCCCCTCGGGGGAAGCCGCGAAGCGGCGCAGGGGGTCAGCTCCTCTCCAGTTCGATGTCGATGCCCAGCGAACGGATTTCCTTGACCAGCACGTTGAACGACTCGGGCATGCCCGCTTCGATGGCGTGCTCGCCCTTGACGATGGACTCGTACACCTTGGTACGGCCCTGCACGTCGTCGGACTTGACGGTGAGCATTTCCTGCAGGATGTAGGAAGCGCCATACGCCTCCAGCGCCCACACTTCCATCTCACCGAAACGCTGACCACCGAACTGCGCCTTACCACCCAGCGGCTGCTGCGTGACCAAGGAGTACGGGCCGGTCGAACGGGCGTGCATCTTGTCGTCGACCAGGTGGTGCAGCTTCAGGTAGTGCATGTAGCCCACGGTGGTGACGCGTTCGAACGCGTCGCCGGTGCGGCCGTCGTACAGCTGGGCCTGGGTGCGCGTCGCGGTCAGGCCCTTGGCCTTGGCGATGTCGTCCGGGTAGGCCAGCTTGAGCATGTCCATGATTTCCTGCTCGGAGGCACCGTCGAACACCGGCGATGCGAACGGCACGCCCGTGGTCAGTTCCTGTGCCATCGCGCGCACTTCCTCGTCGCTCAGGGCCGACAGGTCTTCCTTGCGGCCGGCCGTGTTGTAGACCTGCTCCAGGAAACCACGCACTTCCGAGACGGCGGCTTCGCGCTGCAGCATGTCGCCGATGCGCTGGCCCAGGCCCTTGCCGGCCCAGCCCAGGTGGACTTCGAGCACCTGACCGATGTTCATGCGCGAAGGCACGCCCAGCGGGTTGAGCACGATGTCGACCGGCGTGCCGTCGGCCAGGTGGGGCATGTCTTCCACCGGGGTGATCTTGGAGACCACACCCTTGTTGCCGTGACGGCCGGCCATCTTGTCGCCCGGCTGCAGGCGGCGCTTGACGGCCAGGTAGACCTTGACCATCTTGAGCACGCCAGCGGGCAGCTCGTCGCCTTGCGTCAGCTTCTTGCGCTTCTCTTCAAAAGCCAGGTCGAAGCTGTGACGGGTCTGCTCCATGGAGTTCTTGATCGACTCCAGCTGGGTGGCGACGTCGTCTTCCGCCGGGCGGATGTCGAACCAGTGGTACTTCTCGACGTCGTCCAGGTAGGCCTTGTCGATCTTGGTGCCCTTGGACAGCTTCTTGGGGCCGCCGTTGGCCACCTTGCCGGTCAGCAGCTTCTCGATACGGTCGAACGCGTCGGCCTCAACGATGCGCAACTGGTCGTTCAGGTCCAGGCGGAAGCGCTTGAGTTCGTCGTCGATGATCTGCTGGGCACGCTTGTCGCGCGTGATGCCTTCCCGGGTGAAGACCTGCACGTCGATCACGGTGCCTTGCGAGCCCTGGTCCACACGCAGCGAGGTGTCCTTCACGTCCGAAGCCTTCTCGCCGAAGATGGCGCGCAGCAGCTTCTCTTCCGGCGTCAGCGTGGTCTCACCCTTGGGCGTGACCTTGCCGACCAGCACGTCGCCAGGCAGCACTTCGGCGCCCACGTAGATGATGCCGGAGTCGTCCAGGCGGTTGAGCTGTTGCTCGGCCAGGTTCGGGATGTCGCGGGTGATTTCTTCGGCGCCCAGCTTGGTGTCGCGCGCCATGACCACCAGTTCCTCGATGTGGATCGAGGTGTAGCGGTCTTCGGCGACCACGCGCTCGGAGATCAGGATCGAGTCTTCGAAGTTGTAGCCGTTCCAGGGCATGAACGCGATCAGCATGTTCTGGCCGATCGAGATTTCACCCAGGTCGGTCGATGCGCCGTCGGCGATCACGTCACCCTTGCCCAGCTTGTCGCCCTTCTTGACGATGGGACGCTGGTGGATGTTGGTGTTCTGGTTGGAACGCTGGTACTTGATCAGGTTGTAGATGTCCACACCGACTTCACCGGCCACGGCCTCGGCGTCGTTCACGCGGATCACGATGCGGGTCGCGTCCACATAATCGACCACGCCACCGCGGTTGGCGGTGACGACGGTGCCGGAGTCGATCGCGGCCACGCGCTCGATGCCGGTGCCGACCATCGGCTTCTCCGGGCGCAGCACGGGCACGGCCTGACGCGACATGTTGGCGCCCATCAGCGCGCGGTTGGCGTCGTCGTGCTCCAGGAAGGGCACCAGCGAAGCGGCCACCGACACGATCTGTGCGGGCGACACGTCCATGTACTGGATGGTGTCTGCCGGGGTCAGGATGGATTCACCCTTTTCACGGGCGGAGATCAGGTCACCGGTCAGGCGGCCTTCAGCGTCCAGGGCCGCGTTGGCCTGGGCGATGACGTACTTGCCTTCTTCGATGGCAGACAGGTAGTCGATCTCGTTGGTCACCTTGCCGTCCACCACACGGCGGTACGGGGTTTCGATGAAACCGTACTCGTTCAGGCGGGCGTACAGGGCCAGCGAGTTGATCAGGCCGATGTTCGGACCTTCGGGCGTCTCGATGGGGCAGACGCGACCGTAGTGGGTCACGTGCACGTCGCGCACCTCGAAGCCGGCGCGCTCGCGGGTCAGACCGCCCGGGCCCAGGGCCGACACGCGGCGCTTGTGGGTGATCTCGGCCAGCGGGTTGGTCTGGTCCATGAACTGCGACAGCTGGGACGCGCCGAAGAACTCCTTGAGGGCCGCGGAAATCGGCTTGGAGTTGATCAGGTCGTGCGGCATCAGCGGCTCTTGCTCGGCCTGGCCCAGACGCTCCTTGACGGCCTTCTCGATACGCGCCAGACCGGTGCGGTACTGGTTCTCGGCGAGTTCGCCGACACAACGCACGCGGCGGTTGCCCAGGTGGTCGATGTCGTCGACTTCGCCGCGACCGTTGCGAAGGTCCACCAGGATCTTGACCACGGCCAAGATGTCCTCGTTGGACAGCACCATCGGGCCGGTGGATTCGTCGCGGCCCACGCGGGCATTGAACTTCATGCGGCCCACGCGCGACAGGTCGTAGGTGTCCGGGTTGTAGAACAGGCGGTGGAACAGGGCCTGCACCGCGTCTTCGGTCGGCGGCTCGCCGGGGCGCATCATGCGGTAGATGGCCACGCGCGCGGCGAACTCGTCAGCGGTTTCATCGGCACGCAGGGTCTGGCTGATGTAGGCGCCCTGGTCCAGTTCGTTGGTGTACAGGCACGGCAGTTCCTGCACGCCGGCGCTGCGCAGCTTCTTGAGCAGCGCTTCGGTCAGCTCGTCGTTGGCCTTGGCGATGATCTCGCCCGTGTCCGGGTCGACCACGTTCTTGGCGACCACACGGCCGATCAGGAAGTCTTCCGGCACGCTGATGTGCGTGGTGCCCGACTGCTCCAGCTCGCGGGTGTGGCGCACGGTGATGCGCTTGTCCTTGGCGACCACGACCTTGCCGGCCTTGTCGGTGATGTCGAAACGGGCGACTTCACCGCGTAGGCGCTCGGACACGAAGGCCATCTGCGCACCGCTGTCCATCAGGCGGAAGTGGTCGTTCACGAAGAAGTTGGCCAGGATGCTTTCCGGCGTCAGGCCGATGGCCTTGAGCAGGATCGTGACCGGCATCTTGCGGCGGCGGTCGACGCGGAAGAACAGCACGTCCTTCGGGTCGAATTCGAAGTCCAGCCAGGAGCCGCGGTAAGGAATGATGCGGGCCGAGAACAGCAGCTTGCCCGAGCTGTGGGTCTTGCCCTTGTCGTGTTCGAAGAACACACCCGGCGAGCGGTGCAGCTGCGACACGATCACGCGCTCGGTGCCGTTGATGATGAAGGAACCCTTGTCGGTCATCAGGGGCACTTCGCCCATGTAGACCTCTTGCTCCTTGACTTCTTTGACCACCTTGGACTGCGCGGTCGACGACTCGCGGTCGTAAATGATCAGCTGCACGCGGGCGCGCACGGCCGAAGCGAAAGTCAGGCCACGGGTCTGGCACTCGCGCACATCGAACGCTGGCTTGGCCAGGTTGTATTCGACGAACTTCATCTCGACAAAACCGTTGTGCGAGACGATGGGGAAGGCGGCTTCAAAGGCGGCCTGCAGGCCCTCGGTGGTGCGCTTCTTGGGCGCAGTGTCGGCTTGCAGGAACGCGGTGTAGGCGTCCTTCTGCATCTGCAACAGGTAGGGAATCGCGAGCACGTTCTCGCGGCTGCCAAAGCTCTTGCGGATGCGCTTGCGTTCGGTGTAGGAATATTTCGATGCGGATGCCATGAGATCTCCGGGCTTGAGGTCTGCGGCGACTGATCGGCCAACCCGACGCTCGAGGCGACGGGTGACGGGCTTGGCGGCAGGCCACTACCTGCCGTTGGCGGACGGCCTGCGCATTGCACGCAAGCCCGAACCAAGTGGTCTTCTGCAGTCGGGGTCAGAAGACACTCAAAAACCACTTTTGCTCAGAGTTTGCCGGGAACATCTTCGACCCTGGAAAACCCCGGCCATGAACCGGTTTTTGGGTGTGCTCTGAAAGCACCAAAGGCTGGAGGCCCTTTCGAGCACTCCAGCCCCTGACAAAGTCCGAATTACTTGAGTTCGGCCTTGGCGCCGGCTTCCACCAGCTTCTTGACCGCGGCTTCGGCGTCGGCCTTGGCAATGGCTTCCTTGACGTTCTTCGGAGCGCCGTCGACCAGGTCCTTGGCTTCCTTCAGACCCAGACCGGTGATTTCGCGCACGGCCTTGATGACGGACACCTTGTTGGCGCCGGCTTCGAGCAGGACAACGTTGAACTCGGTCTTCTCTTCAGCGGCTGCTGCAGCAGCACCGCCACCACCAGCGGCCGGAGCGGCCATGGCCGCGGCGGACACGCCAAACTTCTCTTCAATGGCCTTGACCAGGTCATTGAGTTCCATGACGGACATGCTGTCCAGGGCCGTCAGAAATGCGTCTTTATCGAATGCCATTTGGATTTCCTAACAATTGGTTAAACGAACTGGCTGCGCCTTCAGGCGGCAGCAGCTTCAGCTTCAGCTGCCGGAGCGGCAGCGCCTTCGCCTTTTTTGGCCGCCAGAGCGCCCAGCACCACAGCGGTACGGGACATCGGGGACATCAGCAAGCCACACAGCTGGGCCAGCAGCACTTCCTTGGAAGGGATGCTTGCGAGCTGCTTCACGCCGTTCTGATCCAGAACCTTGCCACCGTAAACGCCACCGCGGATGACCAACTTGTCGTTGGTCTTCGCGAACTCGGCCACCACTTTCGCGGCGGCCACGGCGTCTTCGGAGAAGCCATAGATCAGCGGACCGGTCATCTGGTCACCGGCCACTTCAAACGGGCTGCCAGCCACAGCGCGGCGGGCCAGGGTGTTCTTCAGAACACTCAGGCTGACACCGTTGCTGCGGGCGTTGACGCGCAGTTTGTCCATGGCAGCGACCGTGATGCCGCGGTATTCCGCCATCACGAGCGTTTGAGCTTTTGCGGCGAGGCTGGTCACTTCGGAAATGACCGCTTCTTTCTCACTGCGATTCAGACTCAAGGTCTACTCCTTAATATGCTTTCGGCTTGCGCCTGGAGCACGCTTCATTGCAGCGACCAACTGTTTCGGGAACCAGGTTCCATCTGCAGCGGGATCGCCATCTGCGTTGGCTTTTCACAATTAAGTCGATCGGATCCCGAAAGATCGTCCGACGCCAACGGTCTTGGATGGCCCCACCTGCTGGCCTTGCGGCCGGCGGGCGGGCCCACCACACCCAGACAACCGAGGTTGCCCGGGAATCTCTTGCGATTACGCCGAGATGGACTGGGTGTCCACGCGGACGCCCACACCCATGGTCGACGACACCGCCACCTTGCGCAGGTACACACCCTTGCTGGTGGCCGGCTTGGCCTTGTTCAGCGCGTCGATCAGAGCGGCCAGGTTGCCCTGGAGCTTGTCGGCGTCGAACGAACGGCGACCGATCGTGCCGTGCACGATACCGGCCTTGTCGACGCGGAACTGCACCTGACCGGCCTTGGCGTTGCGCACGGCCTGTGCCACGTCGGGCGTCACGGTGCCGACCTTGGGGTTGGGCATCAGGCCACGGGGACCCAGCACCTGACCCAGGGTACCGACCACGCGCATCGCGTCGGGGGAAGCGATCACGACATCGAAGTCCATCTTGCCAGCCTTGACTTCGGCAGCCAGGTCTTCCATGCCGACGATGTCGGCGCCAGCGGCCTTGGCTTCTTCAGCCTTGGCACCCTGGGCGAACACGGCCACGCGCTTGGTCTTGCCGGTGCCGTTGGGCATCACGACGGCGCCACGCACCACCTGGTCGGACTTCTTGGCGTCCACGCCCAGCTGGATTGCCACGTCGATGGATTCATCGAACTTGGCATTGGCGCATTCCTTGACGATGCTCAGTGCATCGGTCAGCGGGTACAGCTTGTTGCTGTCCACTTTGCCTTCAAAGGCCTTTTGTTTCTTGGTCAGCTTGGCCATGTCACACGCCCTCCACAATCACGCCCATCGAGCGGGCCGAACCGGCGATGGTGCGCACGGCTGCGTCCACGTCCGCTGCGGACATGTCTTTCATCTTGACCTTGGCAATTTCCTCGAGCTGAGCACGGGTGATCTTGCCGACCTTCTGCTTGTTGGGCACCGGGGAGCCCTTGTCCAGCTTGATGGCCTTCTTGATGAGGGTCGTCGCCGGAGGGGTCTTGATGATGAACGTGAAGCTCTTGTCCGCGAAAGCGGTGATCACCACCGGCAGCGGCAGACCGGGCTCGACGCCCTGGGTCTGGGCGTTGAACGCCTTGCAGAACTCCATGATGTTCAGGCCGCGCTGACCCAGCGCCGGACCGATCGGGGGAGAGGGGTTGGCCTTACCAGCTGGCACTTGCAGCTTGATGAAGCCGACGATTTTCTTCGCCATGTTTTAGCTCCTGCGAGTGCAATCGGCTGCCATCACGGCCGCCTCCTCGCGATTGAAACCCGGAAATGACAAGACAGCAGGCGCCGGGTAGAACCGCCTGCTGTCGAAAACACTCAGGTCTTCTCGACCTGGCTGAATTCGAGCTCGACCGGGGTGGCGCGACCAAAAATGGTCACCGACACACGCATCTTGTTCTTCTCGTAGTTCACTTCTTCGACCGTGCCGTTGAAGTCGGTGAACGGGCCTTCCTTGACGCGCACATATTCGCCGACGACGAACTCCACCTTGTGGCGGGGCTTGTCGGTGCCTTCCTGCATCTGGTTGACGATCTTCTGAACGTCTTCCTCAGAAATCGGGGCCGGGCGGTTCTTGGCACCACCCACAAAACCCGTCACCTTGTTGGTGTGCTTCACCAGGTGCCAGGTCTCGTCGTCCATCACCATTTCCACCAGCACGTAGCCGGGGAAGAACTTGCGCTCGGTGGTGCGCTTCTGGCCGTTCTTGACTTCCACCACTTCTTCGGTGGGCACCAGGATACGGCCAAACTTGCTCTGCATGCCTTCGCGGTTGATACGCTCGACGATGTTGCGCTCGGCAGCCTTCTCCATCCCGGAGTAGGCGTGCACCACGTACCAGCGCATGCCTTCGGTTGGCGTTCCCACAGGGCTTTGTTGTTCGCTCATGTTCATTTCCTCCAGCCCAGGATCAGGTCGTAAAACACCCACTCGATGGTCTTGTCGGTCAGCCAGAGGAACAGCGCCATCACGAAGACGAAGGCAAACACATAGGCCGTCATCTGGATCGCTTCTCTGCGGGCCGGCCAGACGACCTTCTTGGTTTCACGCCAGGCGTCGCGACCAAAGGCCACCAGCTGCTTGCCCGGCTCGGAGACACCGAAAACCGCCACCGCCGCGACCACACCGACGAGCAGGGCCGCCCATTGCGCCAGCGCGCCCTTGCCGGACAGCAGGTAGAACGCCACGAACGAACCCAGCAGCAGTGCTGCAGCGCCCACCAGCTTGGCCTTGTCGGCGCCAGTGTTGACGGTTTGAACTTCGGAAGTGGCCATGGAATTCCAGACGATGCTTGACAAAAACGCGCGCCATCAAAGCCGAGGCTTGAGACACGCAAGCCCACCTGAGGTCTTGACGACTTCGGCGGGCTTGTGAACCACTCAGAGGACGGGACTCAGATCCTGATGCCGTCCGGTTGGGTGGCAGGGGCAGTAGGAATCGAACCTACAACCTTCGGTTTTGGAGACCGACGCTCTGCCAATTGAGCTATACCCCTACTGGCTTTGTGCCCCTTTGAGGGGACTGATCAGGCGATGATCTTGGCAACGACGCCGGCGCCGACGGTACGACCGCCTTCACGGATGGCGAAGCGCAGGCCTTCTTCCATGGCGATCGGGGCGATCAGCTTGACGGTGATCGACACGTTGTCGCCAGGCATGACCATTTCCTTGCCTTCGGGCAGCTCGATGGAGCCGGTCACGTCGGTCGTGCGGAAGTAGAACTGCGGACGGTAGTTGTTGAAGAA